>NZ_CP133572.1:0-680547 GCF_031198805.1 Pseudoalteromonas sp. HL-AS2
TTAGTTAATGATGAGTAATTTACAGCATGGATGCTGTACAAAGCGTAGCTTGGCCACGGATGGCCTATCTACGCTGATTACGTTCACATCATTCACGTAAGTTGAAGCTACAGTGTGATCCTCGGGTGCGCCGTGGGATTCCAAAGGGCGGTCGGCGGCAGCCGCTCTTTGGTTGCCATCGCCAACGCGATATAACCTCGAATAGAGGTTTTTAAATCCCTAAATTCATACGCCTCAAAACTACTTATGAGTGTGATATAAAATCGCACCTACACATTCAAAGCTTTGCTTTTTGCGTCAGCAAGCTCAACGCCTACGAGCGAACATTTAACCTTCAATTTAAACAAGCGCGAGGTAAACTCCCGCCTACAGCACAAACTACAAATTCTGTATTACACGTCATACCTTGGCTTTTCTTCCGCCACTAAATCAAGCCCAGCACTTGGTTGCTGATATTTAAAACCAGCCGCTTCTTCAAAACTACCTTTCGCTATCCATAACTTTGCACTGTTGGCCTGCGCAACCTGATATGCCCAATCACTAACCGAAAGCGACTTATCTGAATCGCAATTAAAGTAATCACTAAGTTCATTTGTTAAATGCTGGCTGTGAGTCACTAAGTTTTGATTTTGCCAGCGCTCGCGATGCTGTTGCGCAGCTAAAAAGTCGCGCTTATTGTTATTACATGTGCGATGCGCTGCTACAAAGTTATGGCCTAGGTCGTTTGCGTAACGGGCAAACGGTATAAAGTGGTCGACCTCAATATCGTTTTTCATTGGCTTTTGGCAATAAAAGCATGAGTTTGATTGCAGCTCTACTAACACAGGTTTTGCTTTTGTGAGTGCGTTACGGTCAAAGCCAAATAAAAAATCATGCAGTTGGCTTTGCGGGCCAATAAGTGTTTGGTTGTACTTTATACTTTGAATTTTTTGCAGCCACGCATTTTTAGCTAAGTACACGACTAAATCATAAAAACGTCTAAAGCAACTGGCGATACCTGCGTTTAAGGTAATGAATTTAGTGTTTTTAGTGTGTGGGTATAAAAAGCATTCTTCTTGTTTGGCAAGTATTTGTAATCGCCAAAGCGGACCACTTTTCAATGTTGCCATAGCAGCGTTAAATGTTGGTTTGTAAAATGAACTTTGCTTTAGCTGGCGTAAATTACGAATATTGTTTTGTTGGCATTCAAACAATACGCTAATTACTTTTGATTGCGCGCCTGTGTTTTGCAAAAGCAGAGCGCTTTCACCGGTATGTTCTGACGGAAACGGCATTGCATGATGCCAATATAAGGTAATTAATTTATCGGCAAGTGTAGGTAACTCTATTACTAACTCACTTTGATCTGACAATAACGGCTGTTCTACACATACATCGGCAATAGCATGCAGCAGGGCAAACTTATAAGTTGCGCTAAAGTCCCCTTCAACTAACATTCGTTGAATATACGCAATAAAGTCGAGCTGTTGCTGCATTGCTCCAATCATAAAACGTGCACTACTTTAATCAACGCATTTAGCCACACTTCACTTTCGCGCTCTGGGCGCTGATCAACACTTTGCCATTGTTTAATCACTTTTAACTGTGTGTAATTAAGTAAATGCGTTAAAGCATTTTCGGTTAAATCGGTAAATTCACGACCATTATGCACACGCTCTGTATCGCCATATTTAAACGATACATACAAAACACCATTTGGTTTTAGTGCATTTTGTAGGTTTAAAAATACCTGTGGTAATTCAGCTTTTGGCACGTGTAATAAACTGGCGCAGCACCAAATGGCATCGTATTTATTAACAAAATCTAGCTGCTGGAAGGTTTTAACGTCGACGGGTTGCTGTAAGTAACTGCTTGCTATTGCGGCAAGTTCTGGGCTTGCATCAAACGCGCTAACAGTAAAACCCTGTTGTTTAAAGTAAGCAGCATCGCGGGCACTGCCGCACCCGGCATCTAAAATATGGCCGTGTTCGGTAACGTGTGGCAAAAACTCAGCATACAGCACTGACATATCAACATTTAAGGTTGAATCACTAAAGCTTTGTGCGTTTTGATTGTAGTAACTAAGTGTGGAGTTTGACACGAGACACACCGCTCCTTGGCTTATCTGTTAATAACTAACGTATTATTAAGTTAGTATTCATTTAAAACAATTTACCTGATTGGTAAAAATAAATATAGGCTTATTAGTTATATAACCAATAAAAACTACGCCGTTATCATTAATACGCGCCTGCTTTTACAATTATGTAAATTTAGCCTTAACTTTTAAACAATTAAGTACAAGCTTTTGTTATTACTAAATTTAAAAAACCACACAACACGTTTAAATTAATCCGAAGGTATAATCGTGCCTACACATTAAAAGCTGCGCTTTTCGCGTCAGCAAGCTCAACGCCTACAGCCCATAAGCGCGAAGTAAACTCCCGCTACTCTTGTACATTAACCTTGGTTAATTTTTACCTAAAGCCTCAAGCCTGACATCTAAAACCTGCTCTTGCCATACCGGCTATTTTTTAAGTTTCTTTTACCTTTCATCTTTGGCTTTGGATCTGTATAATTCGCCAGCTAATTTACCCTATTGTCTGGTTCTTGTTTGTGGCGTTTTGCTGCAGCCTATCCCTGTCAGTACTTTTTCTAGGATTACATTTTTTTGATCTCCACCGCAAATATCACGATGCAGTTTGGCGCAGAGCCGTTGTTTGAAAACATTTCAGCTAAATTTGGTAACGGTAACCGTTACGGTTTAATTGGCGCTAACGGCTGCGGCAAGTCGACTTTCATGAAAATTTTAAGCGGGGCACTTGTGCCAAGTGCCGGTAATGTATCTATTACTCCTGGGTTAAAAGTAGGTAACCTAAGCCAAGACCAGTTTGCGTTTGAAGAATTTAGCGTAGTTGACGCTGTAATTATGGGCGACGTGGAGCTTTGGAAAGTAAAGCAAGAGCGCGAACGTATTTACTCTTTGCCAGAAATGAGCGAAGACGATGGCATGAAAGTAGCTGAGCTAGAAAGCGTATTTGCAGAAATGGACGGTTACACGGCAGAAAGCCGCGCTGAAGAAATTTTGCTAGAAGCGGGTATCGATAAAGAATTTCATTATGGCTTAATGGCAAACGTAGCGCCAGGCTGGAAACTACGTGTGCTTTTAGCACAGGCGTTATTTGCAAACCCTGATATTTTGCTACTCGATGAACCTACAAATAACTTGGATATTCATACAATTACCTGGCTTGCTAACGAGCTTAACAAGCGTAAATGTACCATGATTATTATTTCGCATGACCGTCACTTTTTAAACTCGGTATGTACACACATGGCCGATATTGATTACGGTGAGCTGCGTATTTACCCTGGTAACTACGAGAAGTTTTTAGAAGCTGCTGGCCTACAACGCGAGCAATTACTTGCTGAAAACGCGAAAAAGAGCGCTGAAATTGACGAACTACAAGACTTTGTTAACCGTTTTGGTGCTAACGCATCTAAAGCGAAACAAGCAAGTTCGCGTGCTAAAAAAATGGATAAAATTAAGCTTGATGAAGTTAAATCGTCAAGCCGTATGAGCCCTTCGCTAAGCTTTGACGAAGGTAAAAAAATGTATCGCCAAGCGCTTGAAGTTAACAAAATTGGCCATGGCTTTGATGGCGAAATGTTGTTCTCTGGCGGCGACTTATTACTTGAAGCCGGCGCTAAGCTTGCGGTAATTGGCGAAAATGGTGTGGGTAAAACGACCTTTTTACGCTGTTTAGTAGACGAGCTTAAAAGCTTAGAGGGCGAAGTTAAGTGGTCTGAAAATGCTACTTTTGGTTATTGCCCGCAAGACAGCACTAAAGATTTTGATAACGACTTAACCTTGTTTGATTGGATGTCGCAGTGGCGCACCGCTAAGCACAACGATTTAATGGTACGTGGCATGTTAGGCCGTTTGTTGTTTACAGCAGACGATTCAAACAAGAAAGCGCGTAACTGTTCAGGTGGTGAAAAAAACCGTTTGTTATTTGGTAAGTTAATGATGCAAGACGTTAACGTACTAGTAATGGACGAGCCTACAAACCACATGGATATGGAAGCCATTGAAGCACTTAACAATGCGTTAAAAGACTTTCAAGGTACGCTTATTTTTGTAAGCCATGACCGTGAGTTTGTATCGTCACTTGCTACGCGTATTATTGATATTAAAGATAAACAAGTAATCGACTTTCAAGGCTCGTTTGACGAATACCTAGCCAGTTGTGAAGAGAAAAAAGTAGCGTAATAACAGCTTTTAAATACTCTATTTAAGTATTAAGTAAAAACGGTGCTAGCTTTAGCGCCGTTTTTTTGTGCTTGTTATTTGCGTTTCGAGCTTGGGCTTTGGCCTGTGAGCAATTGTTTTTTAAGTAATTAACTCACAAAAAGGCTATGAGGCGCTGCGCTTTTAGAGGGTGAAAAATAAATATAGCTCTACTAATTTACTCTCATTACCTACTCTTTGTGCAATTTTTGTAGGCGGGGCTTTATGCCGCGCATTTTAAATTTAAAAGCCTATTCACAAAGAGGCTATGAGGCGCTGCGCTTTAGAGGGTGAAAAGAGCTGCAAGTTTCGAACTGCGGATAAAATGGAACTGCTCTACTCATTTACTCTCATTATCTACTCTTTGTGCAATTTTTGTTGGCCGGGCTTTATGCCGCGCATTTTAAATTTAAAAGCCTATTCACAAAAAGGTATGTGGCGCTGCGCTTTAGAGGGTGAAAAGAGCTGTAAGTTTCGAACTGCGGATAAAATGGAACTGCTCTACTCATTCACTCTCATTACCTACTCTTTGTGCAATTTTTGTAGGCGGGGCTTTATGCCGCGCATTTTAAATAATAAAATGATCGCTTTTAAAATAAGCGACGTAATGTAATGTGAAGGGCTTAAAAAGTTGGCTGTCGGGTAACCAAGGTCACTGTGTATATCCCCCTTCGCCATGTAAGTTAAAAAAGGTGTATTTTTTGATGATTTATACACCTTATTTATTTAATTTAAAGTATTGAATTGAGTTAAGTAATTGTTCAGCTTAGTCGCGTTATTATGCAATCTAACTTATTGTTTTTCCCTTTGACATTATGTTGTTTTAAGTAGTTTTTGCCAGCTCACCTTGAGCTGGTTTTTTTTGCCTAATTTTTATCAATAGCGTCTAAAAATGTCTAATTGCTGCAAACTAACGTTAATTACCTAACCAGCGCTATAAAGTGTTTAACGAAACAGCAACCTCCTCTAGTACCCTGAATCTGTGCATGTTAAAGTTGCCTTAGCGATTTATTGATTTTATTTATTAGGCGTACTATGCGTTACTTTTTATTACTATTGTTTATTTGCGTAACTTTTAATTCTACAGCAATCATTGCTGCTGAAGATGACCCTTTTTCGGCTCCCACCGAGCAGCAACAAAACCAAGCTGTTGATGGGCTAGCTGCTCCTATGTATAAACCGCTAATGGAGCGTTATATTCTTGATGAGCTTAGAGCTGTGCGTCAAGATCAGCAAAAACTACGTGAGGATGTAACAAAACAAGTTACTCATGCCCAGCTAGATACCGCCGACCGTGCAATTACCTACACTACTGATACCATTAATAATGTATTTTTTATTATTACGGCTACCGCATCAATTTTAGTATTAGTGGGTTGGAACTCACTGCGCGATGTTAAAAATAAAGTAGAAGACATAGTAAATACCCGAGTAAGCGTTATTACCGATGAGTATGAAGATCGCTTAAAAATTCTTGAAGAAAAACTGCGCGTTCGCTCTGAAGAAATACTCAGTAACCAAGAACGGATTTCGGTCACTAATGAAGTTCACTCACTGTGGATGCGGGCTAATTTAGAAAGTGATTTTGCTAACAAAATTGAAATTTTTGACGAAATTTTAAAACGTAAACCCGAAGACGTAGAAGCTATTGCTTATAAAGCCGATGCACTGCTAGAAATTAACGACACAGCACAAGCTATTGAGCTATGTAACCAAGCAATAGAGATAGACAGCGATTATGGCTATGCTTATTGGCAACGTGCGTGTGCTTATGCGTTAATTCATGAACATGCCGATGCGTTAGCCGATATAAAAATGGCGCTAGATTACTCGCCTAACTTACGCAATGAACTACTGCACGAGAGTGCGTTTGCTAGCCTTCACGACAACGAAAGCTTTAACGATATTTTGAGTGCGACTAGCGTTTAAAGTACAGATCTATTGCTTTACTGAGCAGCTCGTCGAGCTGCTCTTCAAACTCTACTATATTTATTTGAAAGTGATCAAAGTACAGCTTGGCCTGAACTTGCGATAAGTTGCGGCTATTTACGCTGTATTGACGTTCACTTTTTTGCTTGTCGTAACGAGGGGTAAATAAAAATTGCGCATAATATGGTGATTTAATATGCTTATTAGCATAGCGACAAAAATCTTCTATGTGGCTTAGCCCTTGTGGGCCTAAACAGCCTGGCTCTACCCGATACTCTAGGCGAATTTTTTTCTCGTCGTTTAACTGCATTTTGATACTTACTTACCTAGTTATGAGTTATCGAAAAAATAACACACGAATTATTTTACCATCTTTAACTTGATAGCTTGAAATAAGCTCTGAGCGTTTATCTATTACGTTTTTATCTACTGAGCAGGTTTCTGATAATTCATGATCAATTACTATGTCGCCATGTACTATGCGTTTAATTGGTGATGAATGAATGCATTTTAGTTTTTTAAACATTAAGCCATAACGGGCTATTAGTTTTTCTTTGCCTTTAAATAGCAGCTCGTTAGGAAAAATATAAAATTCAACGTCTTCGGCATAAACCCGAATAAACTCTTCAATATTACGGGCGTTATAGGCTTTAACTAATTGTTCAATTACAGCTAATGATTCGCGCGATTGTTTGGCTTTTGTTTGCTGTTTTTGCGTTAAGGCTTCTTTAGCTTGCGTTACTACTTGCTCAGCTTTGGCTATAGCGGCGGCTTTTTCTTCTTTATTTTTAATTTTTTCAACTGGCTTAGGAGTTTCGGTGCCAAGTACTTTTGAGTCGTCTACTTTGTTAGGATCAACAACTGGTTTTGTTAATACTGCTTCTTTATGTTCTAGGGTATTGAGCCTATCTGTAGCTTGTTGCTTTGACTCGTCGGCAGCTTGCTGCTGTTTTTCAATTACAGGCTTAGCTTGCTCTGCACTGCTTTGCGCCGTTGTGTTGGTTTCTTGCTCTGTTGCGTAAACAAGTGCCGCGGCACCAATAAATATAAAAGCAAAAACGATAGGTAAAGATTTCATAGTTTTCCTAAAATGAGCACGAAATACTGTTAGGGCGCAACATAGCAAATTTTACGGTTTTGGGGTAGTGATTATCTGTTTAGTACTAGAGCATGTTTGGTATTTAGCATGGTTATTGCCCATTTAAAGGAATAACCACACTAAATAGGTACTTATTTACCTAAAAACCAAACATATTGCTACACGTTCAAGCGGGCAAAATACACACGCCTAACTACCAATATTGCTCAACTGTTATGTGGCCGGGGGTTCTACGGCGATTGCGTTGGTAATTTTGGCTTATTAGTAATTCGGTGGTGTCTTTTACCATTTGCGGATTACCACAGATCATAAACTGTGCATTTTCGGGCGTGGCATCTAGCCCAACGTGCGAAAACAATTGCTTATTAGCTATCGCATCCGTTATTCGTCCGTGCAACCCTACATCAGCTTGCTCACGACTCACTACAGGAATGTAATTTAACTGCTTAGGATGAGCTTCAAGTAGTGTGTTTATAAGCTCCTGATAGCTTAAATCGTCATTTAAACGTACACCATGTACTAGGTTTATATGCTGATACTTTTGCCATACTTCGCTCTGTTGCAGCATGGATAAAAACGGCCCTAAAGCGGTACCTGTGCTTAGCATCCATAACTGCTCGCTGGCGGGTATTTCGTCAAGGGTAAAAAAGCCTGTAGCGCGGCGCTCTATTAGTACATTATCACCTGGTTGTAGCTTGGCTAAATGCGATGAGAGTAAACCGTCAACTACGTTTATTAGGTAAAACTCTAAATTGGGGTCATCGGAGGCATTAACATAGGAGTAAGCCCGTGCAATACGTTTATCGCCATCCATTATAGATAGCTTAGTAAACTGCCCCGCTTTAAATGGCTCAACGTCGGCATTTACCGTTATGCTAAATAACGAGTCTGTCCACCAAGTAATTTTTTTTACTGTTGCATCAACCCAATTAGACATAGTTAGCTCCTATATTATCGGCTATAAAGTATTAAGGTTACTGATTTACTTTAAATGTGCGTTTTAGAGCTTAAACCTTAACATTAAGTAATAAATACTTATAGCTAAAACACTGTGTAATTGCAGGTAAAACAATCAGGATCAACCAGTCAAAATAAAGAGAGTATATGTAGTTAATGTCTGTGTTTATTTTGCGTTAGATTGGCTTTTTTACTTTTAGATCTGATATTTTTTAAAATATAATATATTTAATGATTCGCACTGCGTGCGCGCGGCACCCGACTTTATCGGGGTTATCGGTGATGTAAATTAATCAGATCGTTTTTTTTACTTGAACGATCTTTCCCATGTGTCATGCTATTAAAATGCCAGACACTATTCTCATCACCGAACTACAAAATCAGCTTGCACTTATGCAGGCTAAGCTTGATGCTTTACAAGAAGATAAGGTTGAAATGCAATCGCGGATTGACCACTTGCTTGCTGAGCTTAAGTTAAGTAAATCCCAAAAATACGGTAAAAAAAGTGAAAAAGCCCCACGGGGCACCTTCAATGAAGCGGAGCAGCATAAAACGACTGAGCCGCCTAAACACCATAAGAAAGGCAAATAAACGCTGGCTGAGCACTTTGAACGAGAAGAGGTTGAGCACACCTTAACCGAGTTAACGTGTCAGTGTTGCGGTGAGCAACTACATCAATGTGGTAGTGAAGACAGCGAACAAGTTAAAATTATTCCGGCGAAAGTCAGCGTCATTAAGCACAAACAATTTAAATATGCTTGCAGACATTGCGAGCATGAACAATTGACCAGTAAAATCATCACCGCGCCTAAACCTAAACAACCGATACCGGGGAGTATTGCCAGTCCCGAGGCATTAGCGGCGGTTGTGACAGGCAAATACTGCGATGCCTTACCGCCTTACCGCTTTATCGTTTCGTTGAAATACTGGGCCGTGGCGGCCTTGAACTATCGCGCGGAACATTAGCTAATTGGTGTATTAAAGCGGGCCTGCTAATCAGCCCCTTAGTGGCAGCCATGCAACGTCACTTGCTTAATGAGCACAGTTTATGTGCCGATGAAACCCGTACACAAGTCTTAGATGAAGGTGACAATCCTAGCAGCAATTCCTACATGTGGGTTTATCGCAGCAATGAGGTTAGCCATGAGCCTGTCGTGATTTACGATTACCAAGCAGGTCGAAGTCGCGCTTGCGCAAAAGAATTTCTTGCCGGTTATCAAGGCTATTTACAGTGCGACGGTTACCGTGTTTATGACGGTATTGAAGGCATTACCCCTGTTGGTTGTTGGGCACACGCTAGACGCAAATATAACGATGCCTTAAAAGCAGAGTCGAAAAACAAAGGTCGAGCGCATAAAGCCATCAGCTTTATCAGCCAATTATATAAACTGGAAACCCAGGCTAAAAACAAACAGTTATCCCCTCAAGCGCGGTATCAGTTACGACAAGAAAAAGCCTTACCCATATTAATGCACTTTAAAGCGTGGCTTGATGAAGCCGAAGGTAAAGTAACGGCGGGGAGTTATATTGGCAAAGCGATAAAATACACGCTTAATCAATGGCCGAAATTAATGCGATATAGTGAAGATGGCGAACTAGGGATTGATAATAATATTACTGAGCGAGATATTCGGCCGTTTACCACTGGTAGGAAAAACTGGCTATTCTCAAAGTCAATTAATGGTGCCCAAGCAAGCGCCACACTCTATAGTATTGTGATGACGTGTCGTGCCAATGACATCAATCCTTATTACTACTTTGTGCATTTATTTAAAACGTTGCCGAATCGAGATGAGGGTGATGATGATTTTACCGACCTAATGCCGTGGAATGTGCAGCTAGACTTCGATTATAGCTAAGCGCACTGCTTAAATTCGCGCTTACTTAATAACCAGCCAATCTTTTGAGAGTTTTATAAACATTTCTTTTTCATTCATATTAATAATGAATTCATAATAACGTTTAGAAGACGAAGCACTTTCGTCACTTTCCATAAATGAATACAGCCTAGCATTAATTTTTTTGTTTTTTGATTCGAACTCTACTCTTCTTAACTTTAAATCATCGCCATAAGCGATATAAACTGGTTTTAGAGTGTAGTTTGCTAAGCTGCTCTTACTGCCCTTTAGATTTATGTTTATAACTTCTACGCCCGTGTAAGGGATTTTCCGGCTCAAATCCCCAAATGTATCTATAACCCCGGTTTCATATTCAGCATCTATTTCTTTATCTGACTCAGCATTTTGGATAATAGCTTGTAGTGTACTTTTTTGGAGGTTGTTTAATTCAAACGATTCCACACGCTTGCTTTGAGAGTATTTATTAACGTGAAGATCAGAATTTTGAGCCTTCGCCTGGAAGCTAATCCCGCAGAGTAAAATTAAAGTGAGAGAAACTTTGCTCATATTATATATCCTTATATTAGATGTAATTTCAATTCAACAATAACGACTTCCGATTAAAAAGCAAACAGTCTTTAACTGCTATATTTTTGCATGTTGTTTAGAAATAAATGAAGTAGGAAGCGACAGCTTGTAAGCGAGGCACATTAATAATTTTATTTTTATCACAATGTGAAGTAAGGTGAATACTACGGAATGCAATAAGTTTGGATATGAGCATGCAAAAGCACCAACGATTATAAGCCTACACCACATATCACTAGTTCCTAAAGGCAAAGGCTCTTGGTTTATGCAAACCGCAAGCCTTTTTTCTATGTATTACTTTTCGCTATTTTAATAAAGCTGACTTGATCGACATCACCAAAATCATCTTCATCGTAATCATTTTGCCACGCTTCAATATGCTCATCACTAATAACACACTCTTCAATATCCATGACTGAAATTGGCATTTCAGCAACAGCGATCAATTAGCATAATTGTCAATATACGCGCAGAATTGAGCGCTTACAAATAGGGGGCATGCCAGTGGTGATCGCTGAATAATTGCAATTCAGAAAAGTCTTTCGGGCCCCCATGAATGATCACTGCTACAGGAGCTTGGGACAGGTTTGACTGGTTTTTGCTGAAACGCAGTACGCCTTGCAACGATAAGCCGTCTTCAGAGAACCAATTGAATCTTTTAGCTAGGCCAAAATCAAGGCCTGTGAGTTGCGTATGATTACCCGAAGCATTGATCATTTTTTGCTTATTGAGATTAAAGCAAAAGACATCGGGGAAATGTTTGGCACTTTGACCTATGAAAACAAGCGCGTTATCTGTAAGTTCTGCATCTATTCTGCTACTGAGCCCATTGATATCGAGCAATGTGATATGGTGTCTATCGAGCCACCCTAACTTTGCTGTGAGTCCATCGACAAAACGAATGTAAGCGCACTGCTTAAATGCGCGCTTACACATCAAACAAATCATTTGAGCAATGGGATGAACTATTTGAAGATTCAACAATGACTGTCGCGGCAATCGATCGTTTGGTTCATCATGCAACGATTATTCATTGCGAAGGTGACAGTTACCAGCGCAAAACAGCGCTCAATAAGAGCAAATGAAATTCGGTGTCAACCGGCCAAGTTAATTGACGCTAGATAACTTTTAAACGCTACGCTAAAATTGTGGTTCGTGCACCCCCTAAATTGGGTGCAAAAAGGAGCGAAAAATGACGCCGAAAAAAGATGATATTACGCAATTATGCGATGCAATTAATTCGGATTTAGAGAGTGAAAAAACACGTCAATTTTATGCTGATTTAGAGGGAGACGAACTAGCGCCAGCAGACAAAAAAGAGGCCCTCGAAAAGTGGCTCGCTGAAGGGAATAATTTAGAGCTTCCTGTGTGGGTATCGAAGAAAAAACAGTCGTGAAGTGCAACGTTATTTCACACTGTCAAATGCTCACTATTTGTTCTAAACTTTAGTCTATATACACAAGGAGAAAGCGCTATGCAGGTATCTAATAATTTTATGGATGTATTTTTTGGTTATAACGGTAGAGTTGGCGATGTTAAGGGAGCAAAAGAAGGGATTGCAGAGTTTGAGCAACGAGCTAAAAATGCTGAATCTCCAGAAGAAAGAGAACGATATGCTCAAGCAGCTGAGCAATTAAAAACAGAAATCCTTCCTAAAATGCAACAAGAAATGGAGCAGTTAGGAAAGCAATTAGGATTAAATTCAGGTCGGATAGGACAGGTAATAGAAATAGATAAAGAGAATAATTCTGTACCTAATTTAGCTGTTAAAAAGAATGATAGTGGTGTACTGTCCTTTATGACTTCTTACGAATCAGGAAGTTATTATCACAACAAAATATAAAGGATTAGTTTATGTTAAAAAAAATATTGTTTACATCAGCTTTAGTTATAAGCTCTTCTGCAGTAGCAAATATAAAAGTTAATGTTGAGAATGACTCTAAAGATTATGATGTCACATTTACGAGTAAAGACGTTCAAACATCCACGTTATTCACCAGAGCCATTAGAAACTCTTAGTGCTAATTCAGCTGACCGATTTTATGTATTTAGTAATTACCCTGATGTAGTTCGCTTAGTAGATTTTGAATATAAATTTAGTGATAGTTCAGTAGCTCCTCGTTGTCACTTTCGCTTTGTTATCATGAAAGATTATCGAAGTGGTAAAATGTTACCTCAAAAAGTAATTGCTGAGAATGAGGGTGGATCATATAGAGATAAGGCTATTTGCTCAGGTAAATTAGATTCTTTTAACCTTAACACTGGAGAAGCTGAAGTTACTTTTTCTATAAATCGTAGAAAATATTAATTTTAGATTTTACAAGTCCATTTTTAATTGGGCACTTTTTTTAAATTCAAATGAGAGGGCTGCGACTGAGCGGCCTTTTTTTATTGTTTCAAAGTAAGCGCACTGCTTAAATGCGCGCTTACGTTATTCCTCTAAAAGCGCAGCGCCTCATACCCTCTTTGTGAATAAAATGGGCTTAAATGTTTTTGCAAAAAGAGAAGACAATGAGAGTAAATGAGTAGACATAAAACACATTGTTCTTGGCTTTGTTATTTTTTTAAAAGCGCAGCGTCTCATACTCTCTTTGTGAATAAATGGGCTTAGATGTTTTTGTATAAAGAGCAGAAGGTGTGAAAGTATACAAACAGGTTTTAGCGCATTACGCCAGTAAGTTGCTTGGCTGCAAAATAATATCTGGCTTAAACTTAATTTGTAGATGCAGAGCTAACTCACGTTAAAAACTAAAGTTTAAGCATAAAAAAAGCCGCATAAATGCGGCTTTGGGGTTTAGTCTCACTTCACTTTGGGCGTGTCTCCAAAATTTAGTGAATACGTTACCAAGGAACTGTTTTACTACAATAGTTAATTACTTAGATAGACTCTAAGGCAATTTTAACCATTTCGTTAAATGTGCTTTGACGCTCGTCTGCTGGAGTTGCTTCGCCAGTGATCACATGATCACTTACAGTGAATAATGCCATTGCTTTTGCGCCATATTCGGCTGCAACGCCATATAAACCGGCTGTTTCCATATCAACGGCAAGCACACCTAATTTATCTAAATCTTTATAAAAAGTGTCATCGGCTTGATAAAATGTGTCGGTAGTAAATACGTTGCCCACTTTTGCTTTAATACCAAGATCTTTTGCAGCATTTACGCCGTTTAAAAGCAGGTCAAAGTCAGCAATTGCAGCAAAATCTGTACCGCGCACACGGGCACGATTTACGTTTGAATCGGTGCATGCACCTTGTGCAAAAATAACATCGCGTATTTTAACGTCGCTACCAATACCGCCACACGTGCCAATACGAATCAGGTTTTTAACCCCAAAAGTAACAATTAGCTCACGCGCATACAAAGACATTGATGGAATGCCCATGCCCGAGCCCATAATGCTTACAGGCTTACCTTTGTAAGTGCCCGTAAAGCCAAGCATGTTACGTACACTGGTTACTTGTTTTGCGTCATCTAAAAAGTTTTCAGCAATATATTTTGCGCGTAGCGGATCGCCTGGCATTAATACTGTTTCGGCGAAATCACCTACGTTTGCATTGATATGCGGAGTACTCATTAATCTTTCCTTTTTATTTAGATGTAGTTAGCTTATCTATAAAGCCATCACCATATTCAAGCGCAGGTAAGTTAAACCATTGTGCTAAGGTTTGACCTATGTCTGCAAAACTATTTCGCTCACCAAGTGGGGTGTCGGTCATGGCCGGTTGGTAAGCAATTACTGGTACGTATTCACGGGTGTGCTCAGAACCTGGAAAGGTTGGATCGCAGCCATGATCGGCAGTAATAATTAGTAAATCATCGGCTTTTAGTGCGTTTAATATAGTTGGCAAGTAATCGTCAAACTCTTTTAACGCTTTTGCATACCCAACAGGATTACGACGATGGCCAAACATTTCGTCAAAGTCGACCAAGTTAGTAAATATTAAGCTGTGATCGGGCGCACTTTGCATTAATTCGTTAGTTTTTTTCAGCAAGTTTATTAACCCTGGTGCTTTATGCTTTTGGGTAATACCTTGATGCGCGTATATATCTGAAATTTTGCCAATGCTTATTACTTCGCCACCGTCTTTTGCCAGTACGTCTAGCAATGTAGGAGCTGGCGGTAATACCGAGTAGTCACGGCGATTGCTGGTGCGGGCAAAATCTTGATTATTTGAACCCAAAAATGGCCGCGCAATCACTCGCCCTATATTCATTTCATCAAGTAGCGACCGTGCAGTTTCGCAAACCTGATAAAGCTTTTCTAGGCCGAATGACTCTTCATGCGCGGCTATTTGAAACACGCTGTCAGCTGAGGTGTAACAGATAGGTTTACCTGTTTTAACGTGCTCTTCACCTAGCTGCTCTAAAATAGTGGTTCCTGATGCATGGCAGTTACCTAATATGCCAGGAATACCGGTACGAGCAATAAGCTCGTCAATAAATTCTTGTGGGAAGCTTGGCTGAGTTTTAGGAAAATAACCCCAATCAAATAAAACGGGTACTCCCGCCATTTCCCAATGGCCTGATGGCGTATCTTTACCGCTCGAAAGCTCTTTAGCGTATCCCCATGCACCTTGCGATGCTGAACGGTTTGACACTAAACAAGGCTCTTTACCGGCCGCTTCGCAGGCATCAATTAACCCTAACTTTGATAAGTTTGGTAGCGATAATGCTGTGCCTGTTTCGTCATAATATGCTTTTAGCAGATGTGCTAAAGTATTTGCGCCAATATCACCAAATTTATCTGCATCTGGTGCTGCACCAATACCTAAACTGTCTGCCATTAGGATAATTGCTCTTGCCATTGTGACCTCCCGTTATTCAATATGGTTACTTTATCTGCTCTTCGATTTTTACGCACAGGACATAAGTCCTGTTTCATATAACCTAAACATTATAAATTTACGTCCTTAAGCGAAGCAAAAGAGATTAATCGTGTCTTTTTTGCTATTGTGATCTACCAACAATATATCTTCCTGTGTGGGTGAGAACTTTAGTGACACGAACTATTATAGCCATTGCTGGCGCATCAGCGTCGGGTAAATCTCTTTTTAGCCAAACAATTTACAATGAATTGGTTAATGAACTTGAACCAGGCGCTATCGCCATTATCGAAGAAGATGCTTATTATAAGGATCAGTCGCATTTACCGTTTGCACATCGTACGCAAACTAACTACGACCATCCTGATGCATTTGAATATAAGTTAATGCATGAGCATTTAACACAACTTCGTAACGGCCACGCTGTAGAAGTACCTATTTATGATTACGCACAACATACTCGCAGCGAAACAACGCGGTATGTAACTGCAGCTAAAATATTAATCGTAGAAGGCATTTTACTACTTAGCGATAAAGCGCTTAATAAAGAATTTGATATTAAGGTGTTTATAGACACTCCCTTAGACATTTGCTTAATGCGTAGAATGCAACGCGATATGGAGCAAAGGGGCAGAACATTACAATCTGTTGTTGAACAATACCAAGCAACTGTTAGACCGATGTTTTATCAATTTATAGAACCGTCAAAGCATAATGCAGATCTAGTTGTCACTCGAGGCGGCATGAATCGCGTTGCGATTGATATAATAAAAAGTAAAATCAAACATATTCTTCAAGAATAGTAACGGGAAACATTTGTATGACAACTTTTATGAGCGTAGTTGGCATGTTTGTGCTGCTAGCTATTGCATTTGCGGCGTCAACTAATCGCAAAGCTATAAAGCTTAGAACGGTAGGTATCGCATTTGCGATGCAAGTAATTATTGGTGGTTTTGTATTATTTTTTGATGCAGGTAAAAATGCATTAGCAAGTGTATCTTCCGCTGTTTCATCGGTTATTGGTTTTGCTAACGACGGTATAAGCTTTTTGTTTGGACCTTTAGCATCGCAAGATACATTAGGATTTATTTTTGCTATTCAAGTACTGCCGGTAATTGTATTTTTCTCTGCGTTAGTGGCCGTGTTATATCATTTAGGCATTATGGCGTGGGTTATTAAGATTTTAGGTGGCGGCTTGCAAAAGCTGTTAAAAACCTCACGTACTGAATCACTATCGGCCACTGCTAATATTTTTGTTGGTCAAACAGAAGCACCGTTAATTGTTAAACCCTTTATTGCCACTATGACCAAATCGGAATTATTTGCCGTAATGGTAGGTGGTTTGGCAACGGTAGCAGGCTCTGTTATGGCCGGTTACGTAATTATTGGTATTGACCTTAAGTATTTAATAGCAGCTAGCTTTATGGCGGCTCCTGGTGGCTTTTTAATGGCCAAAATGATTGTACCAGAAACCGAAACGCCTAAAGACAATTTAGCTGACTTAGATGTAGATGATGAAAAGCCCGTTAACGTTATTGATGCTGCTGCATCGGGTGCTGCAAGTGGTATGCACTTGGCACTAAACGTAGGTGCAATGCTACTTGCTTTTGTAGCATTAATTGCATTGTTAAACGGTTTATTAGGTGGTATTGGCGGCTGGTTTGACTACCCGACATTAACGCTGCAAGAAATTTTAGGTTATGTATTTGCGCCTGTTGCATGGTTACTTGGTGTGCCATGGAATGAAGCAATACTAGCCGGTAGCTTTATTGGTCAAAAGTTAGTAGTGAATGAATTTGTTGCTTACTTAGACTTTATAAATTATCGCGATACGTTAAGTGCGCACACACAAGCAATTGTTACTTTTGCACTGTGTGGCTTTGCTAACTTATCATCGATAGCCATTTTACTAGGTGGATTAGGCGGTATGGCGCCTAGTCGGCGAAAGGATATCGCTCGCTTAGGGCTCAGAGCAGTGTTAGCAGGATCTATGGCTAACCTTATGAGCGCCGCAATTGCTGGATTTTTCCTCTCGCTAGCTTAGAAACTTAATGAGATGAACCACTGTTGCAAAACAATAGGATAGTGCTTTAAGGGGTTAAAGCTCTATCTGACTTGAACGATACTTCATCAAGGGCCGCAAGGCCCTTTTATCGTTTTGGGCTTATAAATAGGCTTATAATGAGCTTAAAGGCTAATCTTTGAATCATATAATAAAATAAAGAACCACCTGCCAACCACCGCCTTTAAACACTAAAATGGTATTCACCAGCAACCAGAGATCAACATCAGATAACAGTCCCCTGTCATAAGCGTAATATAAAGCAGTAAAAAGCGTGCGAGATAAACTCCCGTCTACTTCCATAACCATTAACTTGGGTGGGATTATAACTACTCGCTAATAATTAAGAAGTTGATAGTTGATAGTTGATAGTTGACTGGCAGACAGCTCAAGTGCGTATTCTCATGACTTTGATCACCGATTCTCATCAGCTTTGATCGCTTGATTTATCATTTTGTAGAGCCATTTTTAAATTAACTTAACTGATCATCATCAGTCAATTCATTTAACTGTTTTCGTATCGATTCTCCTTTTAAATTCAACTTAATTGCACCATGAATCAGCCTATCTAAAATAGCATCAGCGTGCGTTGATTCGCCGATCATTTGGTGCCAATTTTCCTGTGGTAACTGACTAATGATGATGTGTGATTTATAACCATATCTAGCATCGATTAATTCAAGTAAGTCGCTTCGTTGCTGAGCACTGAGTGGCTCTAGCCCCCAATCGTCTAAAATAAGTAAGTCGTATTTAATGAGTTTACCCAATAATTTTCGATAACTGCCATCGGCCTGTGCTAGAAATAGACTTTCAAGTAATTCTTTTAATCGAATATAGAAGACACTTTTTCCTTGTAAACAGTGCTCGTGACCCAAGGCACACGCGAGGTAGGTTTTGCCACAGCCTGTGGCGCCTGTAATTAATATATTCTGATGTAAACTCAGCCAGGTGTTTTGGCTGAGGCTGCGTATTTGTGCTTTATCTAGATTACGCTTCGGCGAGTAAATGAGTTGATTTAACTGACCCGGTACGCGGAATTTTGCTTGTCGCACCAGTCGCTCTATTTTTCTTTGGTCACGCGTATCAATTTCATGCGTTAGCAATAAACTGACGCGCTCTATAAAGCTTTGTTCTTGATATAGGTTTGGCTGTTCAAGCTGCTGCTTGAGTGCTTGCTTTATACCCGATAACTTGAGCAATTGAAGTTGCTGATTAATTGTTTCTATCATGTTTGCATTCCTTAATGGTAGTAATCTGTGCCACGTATGTTGCTGTGTGTAATTGGCTTTTCTGGCTCTGTTTGGAGTGTGGGTAATGGTTGTTGGTCTAACCCTTTTTGCAGCATTTGCTTAATAGATCTGTGTGTGGTCGTATTCATGCAAATTGCTCGGTAACATGCTCGCTCGAGGCGTTCCTTTGAATACGTTTTAGCTAAACTTAACACCCCTAAACAGGTGCGATAAGCTTGCTCTGGATGACGTTTGCTATTAAGCAATAATTCAACGACTTGATGAGTATAATCACCGATACTCAATGCCCATGAGCGTAAATTTATCGGTGACTGCTCATGCTGTTTTTGATGCGCCTTTGGCATATGATGTGTCTGTGTCGTATGTCCGCCTAAACGGTTTGAGCGAGGATGCTGTGCTATTAAAGTGCCGTCATAATAAAGCTGCACGAGTTGATTGGATATGTGTGCGCGTAATTGTTTTTTAACCCACAGATAAGGCACGCTGTAGTAATGTTTTTCTATTTCAACATGGTAATCAATATGCACACGTACTGTTTTGATTTGTGTATATTGATAGGGCTTTTCAGGCAATGGCTTTAATGCATTTTTATCCACCATATCAAATAGCTGTTTGCGTGATTGTTGATATTGCTTCATCACCTTATTGTTCATCATATCCAGTAGCTTTGCTATTTCATGATTGAGTTGCGCTAAGCTGTGGAAGATTTGGTTACGTAAGCGTGCCATGATCCAACGCTCAACAATTTGTACGCCGACTTCAGCCTTCGATTTATCTTTGGGTTTATAAGGTCTAGCCGGAATGACAGCAACGTTAAAGTACTCGGCTAACTGGTGGTACGTCGGATTTAAATCAGGCTCGTAGCGACAGGTTTTACTGACAGCACTTCTGAGATTATCGGGAATAACAACGTCAGGAACGCCGCCTAAAAATTCAAAGCAACGCGCATGACTCATTACCCAATCTTCAAGTTGCTGACTATACGTTGCTTCAACATAGGTATAATTTGATGCACCTAGCACTGCAACGAATATCTGAGCAGTGCGCTTTTCTTGTGTCGTCGGACAAGTAATGGTAATTGTGGGGCCACAATAATCCACAAACAGCTTTTCACCCCCTTTATGCTGCTGACGCATTGAGAGTCGCTGGGTACCTAACCATTGTTTATAAGCTCGGCAGAAGTGACTGTAGCTGTAATAAGGCTCACCCACTTTTTCAAGTAACTCATCAAATACGAGCTGTAATGTTAGGTGTTTATGTTGTTTTAAGTCTTTATTGATATTTAACCAGTCAGGCGTTGGGTGTCTTTTTTTACGCGTTGAGAAGCGCTTGAGTTTGGTGTTGAAAAATGTATTTTGCTGTTTATCCTCTGGTATTGGCCATTGATTTAAGCCTAACTCATTGGCCTTTTTAAGGTAATTAGCCACAGTACCAGGTGAAATATTTAAACTTCTGGCAATCTCTCGATGGGATAATTGTGCTGAGTACTTCAGCCGTAAAATGGAATGTAATTTACTCATAGATATAGGTCTTGTTGTCATTGTTGTTATCCTCATCAAACGATTCAGATAACGGTTTAACACACCTACAAAAATGATAAAACGTGAACTCGGTTACGAGTGGTATTAAGCTTTGATCGGCAAAATCATTAAGAGCATAAAAGTGATCATTTACAAGTGATTTTAGTGATCAAAGCTTAATGAGAATAAGCGATCAAAGTTAATGCAATTGGGTGATCAAAGCTGGAGAGAATATGCACTCAAGCCTGAGTGCTATCCCTTTTCGTATTTACAGCCAAAGCTAAACATTGAATTTGCATCAAACACCTGACGCCCAAAACCTGAAATATAAACCTGTTTTTACCTCATGCTGGCATTTCATCTATAGGGTTTAAATCACTACTTTGTGATCTCATCACCTTTTACGAATACGTTTTTCGTACTACGAGCGTGCGGCAGGTAACAAGCTACTCGCCCAGGGTAAGTTTATATCCAACATCGAAAACACAGTAAAAAACGCGAGGTAAACTCCCGCCTGCTTTCGCAGCCATTAATTTGGATGGGGTTCTAACTGCTCGCTGATAGTTGATTGGTTAATTGATAGTTGATTGATATCTCAAGCCTGAGCTCTGCCTTTTGCATTTACGGCCAAAGCTATACACATTGAGCTTGGCAAATTTTGCCTGAGATATAAATCCTGAAACCTAGAGCCTAAAGCTTGGAGCCTGGCACCTGTATTTTATATAAAATTGCATTCACAAAATCGATACGGAGTTTGGCAGTTAAATTTAATACGTTGAAATACAATACTGTGGGGGGAGTTACCGAGGAATACCAAATTTTAGGCACAAAAAAAGCGCCTTAAGCGCTTTTTTTCATTTTACTTAAAAAGTAAAATTATACAGCTGTGATGTTATCAGCTTGTGGACCTTTTTGACCTTGTGAAAGAGTGAACTCTACACGTTGGCCTTCAGCTAAAGTTTTGAAACCTTCGCTTTTGATTGCTGAGAAATGTGCGAAAACGTCTGGGCCGTTTTCTTGCTCGATGAAACCAAAACCTTTAGACTCGTTAAACCACTTAACTGTACCTGATACGATGTTTGACATTGTAATATCCTGATATAAAAATAAAAATATGCTCATATGAGCGGGTATAGCAAAAAATGAGATGGTACTTTAAAAACTTCAGGACGGTACTACAAGTATTACTTATACAACATCGAAATGGAGATTTATAGATTACATACTTTCTTTCTAGCTGCGGCCCACTATATAGAAGTTTTAATTTGTGTCAAGCTTATTATTTAAATAGTTTTAAAATAATAAACCTTGTTTAGATTAGTTAAGGGTCTTTCAGTTACTCTATTAAATTAGCAATAACGCTACGGTTACGACCATGCTCTTTTGCATAGTAAAGTGCGTTATCGGCTTTTTTAAATACTTGCTCAATATTAGTGCCGTGCTCTGGGTAACTAGCAATACCTATTGATATGGTTATGTAACCAACTGTATCTATATGTGACGACTCAACTGCAAGGCGCAACCTTTCAGCTATTTTAAATGCACCTTCACTGTTTTGATTAGGTATTACAAGTACAAACTCTTCGCCGCCAATGCGCGCAACAATATCGTCTTTGCGAGCAATACTTTGAATAAGCACGGTTAATGCTTTGAGTGTTTCATCGCCTTTGTCATGGCCATATGTGTCATTTACGCGTTTAAAAAAGTCGATGTCTATTTCTAAAATGGTAAATAACGTTTGTTCGTGGATTAGTTTATCAAGCCATACTTTTAAGCTTCTGCGATTATGAAGCCCCGTTAGAGGATCTGTTTGTGCATCGTGGCGTAACTGCCCTATTTGCAGCTGTAAAATACTTTCGCCTTTTAACATTGCTACTTTTAATTGCTGACTTTCAAAATACCATGACTTAACTTTTTTCAGCTCACTTTCATGGTTCAATTCATCAGTTCTATTTGCAATATCAGCTAGTCGCTTAAGTGGCTTAGAAATAAAATGCGCAAACAAGCCGATTAAAATTAATGTGATTACAACCGTTGGTAAAGTACGCTTAATAACCTGTGCAATTAACCCATCTAGCGGGCTCAATGTGCTCTTAACAGAGCGTTGCACTACAACTCCCCAGTTAGCTAATTTAACTGGGGCATAACCAGCAAGCATGCTTTCGTTTAAGCTATTTACAATGTTAGCACTGCCACTTTGCCCTTCAATAACTTTATTTATAACCTTGTTGTGAGCTATTTTAGAACCAATACGCGCAGCTTGTGGGTGATACAAAATCTGTTTGTTTTTATCAACAACATAAATGTGCGTTTCGTCTTTAAAGTAATCTTGCTCTAATAAATTATTTAAAATGCTGCGCTCATTTAAATACAACGAGCCGCCAAGATAACCTAAATAGTCGCCGTTGTTAGAAAACAGAGGATGTGAAATAAAAACAATTAAGTTACCTACTGCCGACATATACGGCATGCTAATAATTGGCTTTTTATGTTTTCGTGCTTGTAAGGCTCCTACTGAGCCAAGCGGTTTATTAATAACCTGCGGTAAATTAGGGTAAGTTGCAACGCTTATGCCGTGAATATTTATAACTACAGAGTTAAAGCTATTCGTTTGTAACTTTAAACGTGCTGCTTCCTCTTTTAAAAATTCATCATCGGTTATGTTTTGTTCTAACTTGTTTGCTGAATAAGCTAGTTGTTGCATGGCCGCTTCAAGAAAGCCATCTGTTGCTGAAGCAAGCTTATTAGCATAAGCGTAATTACTGTGTAACGTGTAGTTGATTAACTGCTCTTTTTGCACTTGATAAGTAGCATAAAAACTACTTACTAAGGTGCCAATAGAGGCAAGCAAAACAAGTAATAGTATAAGAAACCTGAGGTT
The DNA here is from genome assembly GCF_031198805.1 of Pseudoalteromonas sp. HL-AS2. Lineage (NCBI taxonomy): Bacteria > Pseudomonadati > Pseudomonadota > Gammaproteobacteria > Alteromonadales > Pseudoalteromonadaceae > Pseudoalteromonas > Pseudoalteromonas sp. HL-AS2. The sequence goes on from NZ_CP133572.1 coordinate 23,223, forward strand.
TAATGTTGGTAATAGTTTGTGAAACACCCTGTTTATACCTCACGTACAACTTGCATGCATAATATATTCAATACATTTTATACTACCTGCTTTATAACCAAGAATCTAACCAACTTTAATAATGTGCAGTACTAATTAACCTAAGCTGCGAATAATAAACCTATCTCAAGCAGTTATTGACGCGTAAATTCGCCTTGTTTTCACTGAAAACTTATGGTTAAAGAAAATAAATTTAAATCTAATTATAATTCAAAACGTTAGGGCGTGTTGATCTTTGTGGTATGAAAAACAAACAGCATGAAGATAAGGTATAATTGAATTCGCCAGAAAACTTTACACCGAACCTACATGCCAAGATTAATGTTAACAGACGGGACATGGAATGTCTTATCAAAAGTAATGTACTTAAGTGGTCGAATTTATAATAAGCCCGACCATAGAAAAACGCTCGAAGGCATACTGTATAAGATGCGCACAGGTATTCCATGGCGAGATTTACCTTCTGATTTTGGCCGTTGGAGTGCTATCTACAGACGGTTTAATTTATGGTCCAAAAAAGGGATTTTGAATGAACTGTTTCGCGCATTATCTCGTGATGCGGACATGGATTGGGTCTTCATTGATGGCAGTATTGTCGGGGCTCATCAACATAGTTGCGGTGCAAGAACTGCTGACAATGAATCAATTGGAAAGAGCCGAGGTGGAAATTCTACGAAAATTCATCTTGCAGTCGATAGCGGAGGGTTGCCTGTTTATTATGAATTATCCTGTGGAAATACGCATGATATCGTCCATGCAGAGTCACTCGTAGCTAATTGCCCAACAAGTAATATGGTTGTCGCAGATAAAGGCTACGACAGTGAAAAACTGAGAGCGTTTGTTCGTGATAATAACGCTACACCCGTTATTCCACGTAAGGGCAACAGTTTAGTAGGCAATGAAGATATTGACTGGTGCATGTACAAATATCGGCACTTGGTTGAGAATGCATTTGGCCGTATTAAGCAATATAGAGGGATAGCCACGCGGTATGAAAAGCTTGAACGAAATTATCATTCAATGCTCGCTTTAGCATTTACTATGATGTGGCTACCAATGTGGGCTGATTGATATATGTACTACAAAGATCAACAGCCCCTAGTAAATCTCTTAACCAGAGTTCCGGTTAATTATTGCCTACCTATAGGTAGACAATAATTAGAAATGTGTTTTATCAAGTTAACTTTTATAACTGTCGATTAATTTATTACACAGTGCTATCCACTGCTTTGGTTGCTCTTTACCTTCAACTCTTCGGCCAAATAAGGTCATCACTGTGTTGCTGCTCTCATCAAAAAACTCTATTGAGTGCACCACAGTATTACCGTTATCTGTTGGCTTTTTAACGACAAAAGCACGCGCTAAATCTTCACTTTTAATATGTAAATTAAAGTCTTCATCAAGTACGTTATACCAAGGGCCTACTTGCTTTAAGTTATTGAGTGCTCCTGAGTATATTTGCACCGCGGCGTTGTTATTTACAAAAATCATTACCTCGCTTTGCTGCTCTTTTAACGTGCTAAATATTAATGGTAAGCTTGCGGTTGGTATTTCTTGTGCCCAATTGGGCTGTGCAAGTTCAAGTGCTTGTATTCTGCCTACTTTAAACTCGGTTAATAATGCCGGAAAATGATGCACATCTTGCAAGTTTTCCCATGCGGTTAAAAAGCCTGCTACATTTATATTTTCTTGCGGTGTGGTCTCAAGCTCTTGGGTTTTGATTGGCTCTACCACTAATGTAGTGCTTTGCTCTGGGTCGCTATATTTACTAATTAGCGCCTGATACGCAGTTAAATTAGTTTTATCGGTATTAAATATTTTATGAACAGCTCGGCCATGTTTATCAAAGCACTGAATGCTCACCATGTTATTTAACTTAACAGCAAATACACTGGCCCATTGCGATAAAAACAACCTTAAATCTATGCCTCCTGGGTTAATTGCTATTCCCATTTTTTTATTATTACGCTGTGAAGTATATAGTTTTTCGTAGCAGCCTTTAATTTCACTCACTACAACGCCGTTGCGTGTAAGTGCCATTACATGTTCTAGCTTTTTTAACCCTTTGAGAATGTTTTCGATTTGATTAATATTTAATTTAATTGCTTGCTGCCCTACTTGAGAAGCAATAAGTTGTGCTTCTGTGGTGCCAAGTTGTACGGCGGCATCTACACTGCGAATATTGGGCTGCGCTACTTTTAATGTTTGGTATTGGTTAACTAAGGTATTCATAATTTACTCCTAAAAGGTAATGGCCTAAGTGGCCATTACGGCAACTTAAAATTTAAAGCTAATTTGCGTTTTAATATTACGGCCAACACCATAGTCGCCAATGGCGCCTGTAGTACCCGCTATAACTTGGTATTCATTATCAAATAAATTATCTATTGCTAAGCGGGCATTCCAGCTGTCGTTAATATCCCAACTGGCGTTTATACCGGCTAAAACATAACTTTTATGTTGCTGCTCAATACCTGCTACAAGTACAGTGCGATCATTAACATGTTGAATATTAAAGCCTGTTTTTAGCACGTCGTTAAAAAAGTTTAACCCGCTACTTAGTGCAAATTTATCTGCTGGTAAATACCAAAGTGGTTCATTGTTTTGGTTTTCACCTGATATTCGACTATAAGAAAAGTTGGCATAACCTAAGGTATGTGCATAATTAATTTCAAACTCAATGCCGTCTCGTTGGTTTTCGCCACTATTGTTATAACGCGCTGCGGGTTCGGGATTAGTGGCTATATTGGTGTTTGATTGAATTTCGTCATCTATTTTTACTTTAAAATAAATAACACGGGCAGTTAAAGCATCTCTGTTTGTAAATATGTTTTGGTTTTGGTAACTCGCACCTATTTCTTTATTGGTGCTGTTTTCTACTTTAAGTTCGAGTGCCGGATCACGGCCACCATATTGATCATAAAGCTCATCTATTAATGGGGCTCTAAATCCTTGCTGATAACTTGAAAAAACAGCTAGCTGGTTATTAATTTGATAGTGAGCGGTTAATGCAGGCACCACTTGAGAGTGATCAACATCGGTATCTAAATTATTAAATGAGTTGGCAAAGCTAGAGGTTGCTGTGGTTTTATACTTTTCATAACGTAGCCCTGTGGTAAGCGTTAATGCCTGCCAAGTAAATTCGTCTTGTAGGTAAACGCCTATACGTTTTTGAGTACCTCCGGGCTGAGATGTTATTTCGTCTTGTATTGCTTGCTCTGCATAATCAATACATTGATAAGTTTGCATGTCTAAATTAAGGCATGGATAACTTAACTTGGTTCCCACTCGATCTTTTTCAGAATACTGCATGCCATAGGTTAAAGTATGCTGTTTAATTAAAGATGTATTCGCAATATCAAGTGTAGTTATGTTGTATTCGTAGTTAGACTCTAAGCCAATAAAATCTTTTAAAGTGCCTGAACCATCACTTTCAACAACCTGACTTTGGGTGCGCCCTAAGCGTGCTGTTAAATTTACATAAGGATTATTGGCGGGGTTAAGCTCATAGCTTAAATTAGTAACCGATTGTTCAATTTCTCTATATACCGTACCCCATGCGCCAGGATCGGTAGTATTAAACTCGGTGCGCTGATTGTCTTCACTTTTTGTATACGACAATCCAATTAAGGAGTCTTCGTTTAAGTAATATTCAGCTTTTAAAAGCAACGATTCGGCCTCAATACCCGAATTATCGAGCGTTTCACCATTTGATAACTTAAAGTCGTCACTGCTGCGCTTTACGTACGAAGTAAGTATATCTAATGAGTCAGTAGGGCGTGCATAAGCATATACGGTACCGTTATTTTCATTATTATTGCCATGGTGACCTAGCTTAACTTTAACGCCACCTTGCTCACCCGGTGCTAAAAAGTCGCTGGCATCTTTAAGTTCCATTTCTACCACACCACCTAAAGCACCACCGCCATGCAAAACAGTACTTGGTCCACGTTTAACATTTACAGAGCGATAAAGTTCAGGATCTGAAAAAAAACTTCCCATTCGATACTTTTCAAATGTTTGAATTGCACCATCTACACTTATCAACACATCTTCTGCGTCACTAAAACCACGTACATTAAACTTTTGTCCCATATTACGTGGGCCACCGGTTGCAGTAACGTTAGGAATACTAATAAGGCTGTCGAATACGCTACTAGCAAGTACTTGCTCTATTTGTTCTGCGTTAATAACATTAACGGCTTGAGCTGAATTTAGTGCAGACTTTGCGGTACGGGTTGCCGTAACGGTTACGGCATCAAGTGCTGTAACCGGCATATTAGTGTGGTTAGGGTTTTCAAGATCAGCTGCCATTAAGGGCGAAGACAGAGTGGCAAGGCAAGCTGCCAGTTTGGTAATACGCATTATTTACTCCATTTAATAATTATATTTTGTTTACTCTTTTGCTCTACTTATATTGAATGCAAAAAAATTACATAACGCTTTGGGTTAGCCCCTACTGCCTAAAGCAACTTGACTATAACAAAATAAACATCAAATGATAATAGTTATCAATCGTTTTTAACTAAAATATTTGCAACTTGATACTTTTCAGCAGAAAGTTTAGCTAATAGCTTTACTAATTCGCCGCTAGGTACTTGCTGATCAACCGCTAAATACAGAGGTAAGCTTTCTTTACTGTTTTTTAAGGCGTTAATCGCTTCATTTAACGTAGTAAATGATTCTTTTTCGAGGGCGTATTGAAGCTTATTATGCTCTAACCGAATACTAAGCACCTGTACATCTGCTTGTTGTACCGGTGTGCTGGTGTTTTTACCTGTATCGGGAAGCGTTACATCAAGCATATTTAACTTAACCGCTGCTGTAAGTAATAAAAAAACCAATAAAATAAATAACACATCAAGCAAAGCGGTTAAGTCTGGCACTAATTGCGCCGCTGTATTACGCGGTGGCAAGCTAAGCATAAGGTGAGTCACTATAGGTAAACTTATAATTTAAATGATTGATAATTCTTGTAAAATCATTTTGTAACCCTTCTAGTATGGTGTTTAATAAGCCGCTAACTAATAAACATGGAATAGCAATAACTAATCCAGCCATAGTTGAATACATAGCTTCCCACAAGCCATCAGCTAGTAAAGCAGGCGTAACCGCTTGGTTAGTTTCGGCAATACGTTTAAACATAACGACCAACCCCCACACAGTACCAAGTAACCCCATTAAAGGGCTTAAAGAGGCCAATAAACTCAATATGTTTAGCCGTTTTCGCCAATCAATTAAGCAGTCTTGTAAATACAATTGACACCATTGCAAACGTTGCTCACTGTGCAGCAACTGCTTAGCTTGCAGCGTAATTGCAAATTGACTTGTCCCTAGTTTATGTTGCTTTAATTGCCACTTAGCAATAATTAAAATAGTGCTGCGCTCCAGCACAATAGCCAAAGCTATAATTGACACCAATAGTAATGGCCAAGCCATAATACCTACCGCATTAAAAGTTGACTGCATGTTATTACTCTTTGTTATACGTTTAACGAAAACCGAATTGGCACGCTAAATCGTGCTTTTATCGGGTGGTTATTTTTAACAACAGGATGAAACTGCCACTGCGCTACATTATTTAAAGCAGCTTTGTCGAGCTCAGTAAATCCGCTGCTTTTTAACACAGTTAATTTTGCTATATGCCCCTGCTTATTCAACTCAATTTGTAATAACGTAACCCCTTCGTAACCTCTTTTTTTAGCCCGTAACGGATACGTTAATATTGGCTTAGGGGCTTTAAATAATGGTAATTCGGTTACGGTAACTAATTGATTAGTAGCAGAGTGCTGGTTACTTAGTTTTGTGGTACTAGAACTGGGCGCAGCAGGCTTTATTTTATTTTTGTTTGCAGGGGCATTTTTTACAGACTTTTTATGTTCAGTGCTTTTAGCTATGTTAACCGGTTTGGCTTTAGCTGGTTTTTTTGGCGAGTTATCTATTATTTTTTTTATATTTTTAGGTGTTTTTTTTACTATTTTAAGGTGCTGCTTGGTGCCCGAAAACTCAGTACTAACATTATCGTTTTTAACCACAGGCGCTGTTAGTTTTGGCTCAGCTGGTATTTTTTTAGCTACTTTACTGGCGTTAACCTGGGTTGAGTTAATAATATTAATTGCTACACGATCGGCTTTTTGCCCCTGCGAAAATGTCATAGCTTTAGGGGGAGCAGGTTGCATAAACAACCCAATATAATGAGCAACTGCTGACAGTAATATAAAAATAGTAAACTTCATAGCTTTTAAATATAAATGATAACTGTTATTGTTCGTGTTTATTGATAATATCAACATTGGATTTGTTATGAAACCCCTATTCACATATTTAATTACGCTTACCCTGTTAACATTTGCTTGTAGCAGTAATTCAGCTCCATTTTCGGCACAAAAAATTGTTGTTTCGGGAGGCTCAATAACCGAAATTATTTATGCCTTTAATGAGCAGCATCGTATTGTAGGTGTAGACAGCACCAGTGTATTTCCAAATGCTGCGACTAAAAAACCGCAAATAGGGTACGTACGAAAAATAAGTACAGAGGGGATATTATCGCTCAGCCCAGATTTACTCTTAGGCGAAGCCGACACAGGGCCTCAAAAGGTAGTAGAGCAGCTAAAAAGTACGGGAATAAACATGACCATACTTACACAAGAAGATAACTTTTTAGGTATTGAAGCTAAAATAAAACACATTGCACGTTTACTCAATGTACCTAAAAAGGGAGAGCAACTTGCAAATAGCTTGGCAATAGACAGAGCAGCTTTAAACACAGTTTTACAACAAAGTACTTATAAGCCTAGAGTACTTTTTATTCTTAATGTACGCAGCGGGCAACCTATTGTAGCCGGGGCAAATACCTCTGCAAATGAATTAATAAATGCCGCTGGAGCAATTAATATTGCAGCAGAGCATATACAAAATTGGAAACCGCTTTCAACTGAAGCGGCCCTTGCTCTTAATCCAGACGCAATTATTACCATGGGACGACACGGCGACACCCCACTGGAAAACGTATCAAAACTAGCACATTTTAAGTTCTCTAATGCAGTTAAAAATAAGCAAGTTTATAGCTTCGACGGCAGTTATTTATTAGGCATGGGTCCACGTACACCACAAGCAGTAGTAGAGCTTGCGAGTGTTTTACACCCTAATGCTAAATTACCTGCAACGTATAAGTTTCGCTTTGCTAAAGCCTCTCAACCTAACATTGAGCTAAGTGAGTAATAACTATGCTGGCATTAGGAAGTACGCTATTAACCGAACAAAAACAGCGAAAAATGGCCATTCCCTGTTTATTTTTAGCCTGTGTTTTTATGTTTTTTATTGCACTAAGTAAAGGTGGCGTAAATTTAAGCTTAAGTGAAATAGTGGCAATAATTAACCAGCTTGAAACTGATAGCTTAAAAAACGCTATTATTTGGCAAATACGCTTACCGCGCATAGTGTTAGCCATGGTGGTAGGTGCAGGGCTAGCCGCTTGTGGCTGTGCTATGCAGGCAATTTTTAGAAACCCATTAGCCGATCCGGGTTTAATTGGTGTGTCGAGTGGTGCAGCACTTGGCGCTGTAGCCACTATAGTGTTAGGCAGTAGTTTATTTGCTAACTTTAGCAGCACCTTGGGTGTTTATGCAGTACCGGTTGGCGCATTTATTGGCTGTATTAGTGTGTGTGTATTTATTTATAGATTAAGCGCTCACAGTGGTCAGTTTACAATTATAAGCTTATTACTAGCAGGTATTGCTGTTAACGCCATTGTGGGATCGCTCATTGGTGGGCTTACATTAATTAGTAACGAGCAACAACTGCGCGATTTAACATTTTGGAGTATGGGGTCGTTAGCCGGTAATCACTTTGCCATGATGCTGCCCTCTTTATGTATTATTGTTTTGAGTGTGGTTTTATTACTACGCCTAGCAAAACCTCTTAATTTATATTTACTAGGCGAAGCGCAAGCTAAACATTTAGGCATTAATGTAACGCGGCTTAAAAAACAGGTATTTATTTGTACGGCATTGTGCACCGGTGCTGCCGTCTCCATTACCGGTATTATTGGCTTTGTTGGTTTTATTGTGCCGCATATTGTAAGGCTTGTTTTAGGGCCCGATCATCGTTACTTAATGCCAGCAAGTATTTTAGGCGGGGCGTTGTTATTAAGCTTTGCTGATTTATTTGCACGCACTGTGATGCTCCCTGCAGAGTTACCTATTGGCTTAATAACCAGTGCTATTGGTGGCCCTTTCTTTTTAATTATGTTGTTAAAAACTTATCAGCAACGGAGCTTATAAATGCTGTGCGCTAATAATGTGTCGGCCCAAATTGGGCAAAAAAAACTACTGAAGCATATTAACTTTTATGTAAAACCTAACGAGTTAGTGGTAATTATAGGCCCTAATGGAGCAGGTAAATCGTCGTTACTAAAAGCCTTATGCGGCGATATAAAAATTAATAATGGTGATATCACACTTAATGATCGCCTACTTAGCGACTACTCAATAGCAAGCTTGGCTACATTACGCGCTGTGCTTACGCAAAATTACGAACTCGACTTTCCATTTAGCGTAGCTGAAGTGGTTGATATGGCGCACTTTGCCCATCAAGCAGACTATAGTAAACAGCAGCTTATGCATTTTTCAGAGCAAGTAATGCAAGCACTTAGTGTAACGCACTTAAAAGCCCATACCTTTACACAACTCTCTGGCGGAGAAAAGCAGCGCGTACAACTTGCGCGGGTATTATGCCAAATTCAGCCTAGCCTAGTTGCCAATAAAACACCTTACTTACTAATTGACGAGCCCACCTCTAGCTTAGATATTTTTCATCAATACGATGTAATGGCTCAAGCTAAAAGTATTGCAAGCCAAGGCGCAGGAGTGGTTGCCGTGATCCACGACCTATCGCTTGCTGCCAGTTTTGCAGATCGAATTTACATGCTTAATAATGGCGAAGTAGCCGCATGCGGTACACCAAAAGAAGTGCTTACCCCTGCGCTGCTTAAGCGGGTATATAACATTAGCGCCAGGCTTGAAAATAACACCACCGAGGTTATGCCACACATTCAAATGTGTTACTAAATTACTTAAAAATAACGCCCTAATATCAGCGTTTATTCAGCTTTAAAAATCAATAAGACTTAAACGCACCGCTATTGCGTATCGGCTTTGCAGTTGCACTAAAAAATAGATAAGCTGCATGCACTTATCTATTTTATTTAGCTTTGGAGTGTGTTTTGCTAAATAAGTATGCTGTATCGTCTATTGCTTTTTTAATCGGGTGTTTAATGCCATTACAATCTTCTATAGCTCAACCTGCGCTTACGCTTGAACAACAACTTGGCCAAAAGCTATTACTCGACTTTCGCTATTTTTGTCACCAAGGTGCAAGCAAACAGTGCCGAACGCCAATGACTCAATTACCCGATGAACTGGCAAACGCCATTAGTAAATACAATATTGGCGGGGTGATTTTATTTTCTGAAAACACCCAATCTATTGAACAAATAATTACCCTTAACCAACAACTACAACATGCTGCAAGTAAATCAAGCTCTGCATTACCTTTGTTTATTTCGGTTGATCAAGAAGGCGGCCGTGTTGCACGCCTACCGCGCGATGTAGCAACCTCGTTTACCGGTAATATGTCGATTGGTGCTACTTTTGAAAAGCACGACAGTTATTTTGCCGCGCAAAGCGCTAAAGTAATGGCCACCGAGCTAAGTGCTTTGGGTATTAACGTTAATTATGCGCCTTCAATCGACGTAAATATGAATCCAGATAACCCCGTTATTAATGTACGCTCTTTTGGCGAGGACCCTAAGCGCGTTGCAACTTTAGGTGCCGCTCAAGTTGCTGGGTTTGAAAATAACGGCATTATTAGTTCACTTAAACATTTCCCGGGCCACGGCGACACTAACGTAGATAGCCATACGGGCTTACCTAGGGTAAACCATGCAAAAGAGGTTATTTACCAACAAGATCTAGCCCCTTTTAAACAGATTATTGCCACGCAAAGCCCTGGCATGATCATGACCGCACATATTCAGTACCCTGCGCTTGATAGCAGTACCTTTACCAGTGTTGATGGTAAAAGCATGATTAAACCCGCAACTATGTCGCGTAAAATAATTACTGATATTTTACGCCATGAGCTTAATTATAATGGCGTAGTAGTAACCGATGCACTTGATATGGCAGGTATTAGTCACTTTTTTAATCCTACTCAAGCGGTTATAAACACCTTTGCTGCAGGGGTCGATATTGCCTTAATGCCAATAGAAATTCGCAGCATAGATGACTTAACCAAACTTGATCAGCTCATTAAAGATTTAGTCGCTGCAGTTAAGTCAAAGCAACTTAATCAGCAAGAAATAACTGAGTCGGCGCAGCGTATTACAACGCTTAAAAGTAAGTTTAAACTTAATACCAGTTTTAATGCCATTAATGCGCTAGTTAACGCCAAGCACGTTATTGGGAGTAAAGCGCATCGCGATATTGAAGCACAATTAGCGGTAGAGGCTATTACACAGGTTAAAAACACTCATAATACACTGCCACTTACACTTAAAACTGGGCAACATGTTCATATTATAATGCCCGACACCCGCAAATGCATGGCACTACAACAAGCCCTGCAAAGCATTAGTAAACAAACGCTTAACTATACTTGTAGTAGCTTGCAAGGCTTTGATCCGCAACAAGCGCACACAGACATTAATAAAGCCGATGTTGTTATAGCGGGTAACGCAACGCCAAATCAAAGTGCGGTAGAAATTGGCGGTATGGATGATTTAAAAAACGCTCCTCAATTTGCACTTAGCAACGCACAGCAACCAAAAGCACTTGAGTCGTTATTAAAAGTGGCAAAAAAGCAAAATAAAAACACGGTATTTATTAGTCTAAGAGCGCCTTACGACATTGCTGAGTTTAGCGATTATGCGCATGCTGTACTTGCATCATATGCCTATAATATTGATCACGATAAAAACGATATTGTAACAGGCCCCGCATTTACCGCTTTAGCACACGTACTGTTAGGTAAATTGCCAGCTAATGGCACTTTGCCTGTAACAATAAAAAAGTAAGGAGAACTTAAATGCTATTAAATTGCGATTTAGGTGAAAGCTTTGGTGCTTGGAAAATGGGCTTAGATGAAGAAGCTATGCCGCACATTAATATGGCTAACATTGCTTGTGGTTTTCATGCGGGTGATGCCGATGTAATGGCAAATACGCTCAAGCTGGCAAAACAGCATAAGGTACAAATTGGCGCTCATCCTAGCTACCCAGATCAACAAGGTTTTGGCAGACGATCTATGGCGCTAAGTGCAAGCGAGCTTACAAATTGTCTGCACTATCAAATTGCTGCATTAGAAGGTATGGCCAAAGTACAAGGCTTAAGCCTTAGTTATGTTAAGCCCCATGGCGCACTTTATAACGACATGATGCTTAACGAGCAGCTTTTAACTAGCGTAATGAGCGCAGTAGCACACTACCCTAGCCCATTAAAATTAATGATTTTAGCTACTGCTGATGCTAAAAAGCATCAAAAAATGGCCGACACTTTAGGGTTAAAATTAATATTAGAAGCCTTTGCCGACAGACAATACACCGACGAAGGGCTTTTAGTGTCAAGGCAGTTAGCAGGCAGTGTGCATAACGAGCAAGCTTTAATTGAGCAAGTAAAGCAACTGTTAGCTGATGGCAGCGTAACTACGCGTTCAGGTAAAAAGTTAATTTTAGATGCCGATAGTTTATGCGTACACGGCGATAACCCTGCCGGTATTGCACTCATTCAACAAATAAAGTTATTGTGTAAACGGTAAAGCATTATTTAATATGTTCAGTTGTAAACCCCCTTTACAGCTGAACCGTTTTACAGATTTAGTCACCCACGCAATTACTTCATCGCCCTAGCTATTATTTTTAAACTCTCTAACATATAACTATTATTATTAACAACCACAGGGATTTGAAATGAAAACATTTTTTGCGCTTAGTCTATTAATAAGCACAGGTAATCTTGCCTTTGCCAATAGCAGCACCCTACAGTTAGAAGATGTATTTACGCTTGAATACGCTAACCAGCTAGACATTACCAAAGACGGTAAAACAGTTTATTTTGTACGTAACAGAATGGATATAAAAACCGACCGTAAAATAGGTAATATTTGGACAGTAGATTATAAAACACGACAAATTCAACCGCTTACTTCTGGCGTGCATATGGATCATTCGCCCAAGTTGTCGCCGGACGGCTCTCGTTTAGCGTTTATTTCAAACCGTGACGGTAGCAACCAAATTTACATGAAATGGCTTAAAACTGGAGCGGTTAGCAAAATAAGTAACCTTACAAGTACGCCAAAAGCGCTAAGCTGGAGCCCAGATGCTAAGCAACTCGCATTTAGTATGTTTGTTGCCACCACATCAAGCTCACCCATTAACTTACCTGGTAAACCTGAAGGCGCTACTTGGGCAGAGCCAGCTAAATATATTGACGACGTGTATTATCGTGCTGATGGTGCTGGTTACTCTAAGAAGGGCTTTGAGCAATTATTTATTATTGACGCAAATGGCGGCAATGCTAAACAGCTCACCTTTGATGAGTTTAATAACGGCGGCGAAGTTAGCTTTAGTAAAGATAAAAAAGCGTTATATTTTTCGGCTAATAGGCATAATAATTACTTGTTAAAACCAACTAACAGCGAAGTATATAAACTTAATTTAATTACGCTTGAAGTAAACGCTGTAACCGATAGAAACGGCCCCGATCGCCAACCTCAAGTATCGCCTAATGGCCGCTACCTTGCGTATACCGGTTACGATGACAAGCAAACTAATTACGAAAACACCCAATTGTATATTCGCGACCTACGTTCGGGTAAAACAACTAATTTAACTGCCGACTTAGACCGCAGCGTAGCTAAAATAAAGTGGAGCGGTAACTCTAAAGGCATTTACTTTAGTTACGCTGATCAAGGGCAAACCACGTTAGCGTACCAACCTCGTAGCGGTTCACGTAAAGTTATTACTGAAAAAATTGGCAGCGTTTCGTTTGGTCGTCCTTATTCTGGTGGCGACTTTGATGTGAGCGAAGATGACGAAATTGTGTTTACCCTAGCCGACACGCAGCGCCCTGCCGATGTAGCGGCAATTAAACGTGGTAAAGCACAGCGCTTAACAAGTTTAAATGACAACTCGCTGGGGCATAAACAACTAGCCAAGGTAGAAGAGCTATGGCTTAAATCGAGCCACGATCAACTGCCAATTCAAGCTTGGGTAGCCTACCCGCCTGGTTTTGACAGTAATAAAAAGTACCCATTAATTCTTGAAATTCATGGTGGCCCGGTAGCCAATTACGGCCCGCACTTTAGCGCCGAGGTACAATTATATGCGGCTAAGGGGAACGTTGTATTGTATATGAACCCTCGCGGGAGTGATTCTTACGGCAAAGAGTTTGCACAAACTATTCATCATAATTACCCAAGTAACGATTATGACGACTTAATGACTGGAGTAGATGCTTTAATTGCCAAAGGTTTTATTGATGAGTCTAAATTGTTTGTTACCGGTGGCTCTGGTGGCGGCGTACTTACCGCGTGGATAGTTGGCCATACCGACCGTTTTGCCGCAGCCGTGGTTGCTAAACCTGTAATTAACTGGATCAGTTTTGTACTAACTGCCGACTTTTACCCGTTCTTTGCTGACTATTGGTTTCCGGGTAAGCCGTGGGATCATATAGAACATTATATGAAACGCTCGCCAATTAGTTATGTCGGCAATGTAAAAACACCCACTATGCTACTAACCGGTGAATCTGATTTCCGTACACCGATTTCAGAAACCGAACAGTTTTATCAAGCATTAAAGCTACAAGGTGTTGAAACCGCTATGGTACGTATTCCCGATGCATCACATGGTATAACCGCTCGTCCGTCTAATTTAATGGCTAAAGTTGCCTATATTCAATGGTGGTTTGATAAACACACTAAATAACCTAAACATACCGCTTGGTATGTAAGTTAAAGCCACTTTTTTAAAGTGGCTTTTTTACATTACCAATAAGTGTAAAGGGGGTTTACAGTAAGTAACCTAAACTCAGGTTAGGTATTTTTAATAGTAACGCCTAGGCAAACTACAAACGCCGCGGCAAGTTAATTAACCTGACCTCTGGTTAAGAGATTTACTAACGTATTGAATCATATTTATATTTAATTTTATTTTCTCTAGCCAGAGGTTTTCAGTGAAAACAAGGCGAATTTACGGGTCAATAACTGGCCTATTGCAAGAAAATTCAACGCAGTTAGCGCTGAAAATAGCTGCTTGAGATCCGGATCTCAGGTTAATTATAGCCAAAAAGTACTCACTCCCCCTTTAGGGATATAGTCCACTTTAACTATATTCACCTACACGCTAACATCAGCAATATAGAGATAAAGCCATCTAAATGCTTACTAATACTTAAGCTATCTTAATGCCTAGCTTAAGTATCGGACTTAACTATTATTTGAGTTGGTAAAATTTCGGTTTATACAATTAAATACCCACTGAGTTGGTAAAAAACCGGTTTGAGCTAGTGTTTATAGGCCCTCAGTTAGTAAAAAAGTGTTTTGTCGATGGCTCAAGTTAGTAAAAAATCGGTTTATTATAAGGTGAATGTTCACTCAAAAAGCTAAAATCAGTCACTTATGGCCTTTATTTACAGTTTATAAAGCCATAAAAGTGCTAAAAAGGTTAAATAATGGGCTTTACACTAAGCTTGGTTAAACTCTGATCCGTAATTATAGCCAGCTAGTTAAATACTGATCTGTTGCGGGTAGCTACTTAACTGAACTGGTTAAAAGGTTTACTAAAGTATTAAACTGTAATGATAATTTTATTTTCTTTAATTAGGGGTTTATTTGAGGAGTGGGGAGGAAACAAGGCAGCTTTACGCGCCCATGGCTGGCCTATTGCAAACAAATTCAATGCAGTTAACGTCAAAAAGCGACTAGAGATAGCTTTATTACCCACAGACAGGTTACTTAATTATACGCATAAAAAAAGGGCCTTTCGGCCCTTTACGTAACACTATCTAGTTGAATTAGAATTGGTTCATGGTGTTATCTTCACCACCGGCTTTAAGCGCATTATCACCAGAGAAGTACTCTTTGTGTGTATCGCCAATGTTAGAGCCTGCAAGGTCTTGGTGCTTAACAGACGCTTGTTCGCGACGAATCTCTTGACGCTGTACATCACGTACATAAGCCAGCATACCTAAGTCACCAAAGTAACCTTCTGACAAAATATCCGTACTTAGTGCTGCTGTATGGTACGTTGGCAATGTGATTAGGTGATGGAAAATACCGGCTTCACGTGCACCATCACGTTGGAAGTTTTGTACTAGTAAATCGGCTGCTACTGCAAGCTCGGTAGCATCCATTTCTGGTGCCATAAGGCCTTTATTGTCACCCAAGCTTGGGTAAGCGCTAAGGTCACGGCCCGCTTCTTGCCATTCTTGATACACTTGCTCACGAAACTTAAGTGTCCAGTTAAACGACGGTGAGTTGTTATAAACAAGCTTAGCATCTGGCACTTGCTCTTTAACACGATTAACCAGCTCAGCAATTTGCTTAACATGTGGTTTTTCGGTTTCAATCCACAGTAAATCTGCACCCGACTGTAGGCTAGTTACACAATCTAGTACTACGCGGTCTTTTTCTGTGCCTTCGCGGAACTGGAATAAACCATTATCAAGGCGCGTTGGTTTGCAAAGTTGGCCATTAAGCTTCATTGCAGTGTCGCCTTCATTTAAATCTTCAACACCGTTAATTGGCGTAGTTTCTAAAAATGCATTGTACTGGCTAGCTAAGTCACCTGGAGTTTGTGAAACCGGTACTTTTTGCGTTAGGCTGGCGCCTAGTGAATCGGTACGCGCAACAATAATACCGTTATCAATGCCCAGTTCTAAAAATGCGTAACGTACTGCGTTAATTTTAGCTAAAAAGTCTTCGTGCGGTACAGTTACTTTACCTGCTTGATGGCCACATTGCTTAGCGTCGGACACTTGGTTTTCGATTTGAATTGCACAAGCACCTGCTTCAATCATTTTTTTAGCGAGTAGGTAAGTCGCTTCTTCGTTACCAAAACCGGCATCAATATCAGCAATAATTGGCACTACGTGCGTTTCAAAGTTATCAATTTTATCTAGTACCGCTTGTACGTCGCCGCCGTTTGCTTTAGCTGCATCTAGGTCATTAAATAAATGGTCTAGTTCACGTGCATCGGCTTGCTTTAAAAAGGTGTAAATTTCTTCAATTAGTGCCGGAACTGAGGTTTTTTCGTGCATACTTTGATCCGGAAGCGGACCAAACTCTGAACGAAGTGCCGCAACCATCCAGCCACTTAAGTATACATAACTACGCTTAGTTGTTTTTTGATGGCGCTTAATAGCCATCATCATTTGTTGCGCAGTAAATCCATGCCAACAACCTAAAGACTGAGTGTACTGGCTTGTATCAGCGTCGTATGCGGCCATGTCTTCACGCATAATGTCAGCAGTAAACTGTGCAATTTCTACCCCAGTACGAAAGCGATTTTGTAAACGCATACGTGTTGCATATTCAGGGTTAATGGTTTTCCATGCACTACCTTGTTTTTTACAAAGTGTTGCTAATGTATCTGTTTCGCTTTTATATGTAGTCATAATTAAAATCCTTTGAACGGGGTAAATTATTATAGTGTTATGAGAGTGACTGCTTTAGTTGCTCTGCAGCGCTTAATTAAACATTAGGCTTATTTTTCAGATTTAGTAAATTTATAGTTGTTATTACGGCTATACATATCATGAATGAGTAAATTGCACTCAACCCCCCTTTTTTACGTTATGGTTACACTACGCACACTAAAATTTACAATATCGCGACCGTTTAAGGATTATTGAAATGCCCCATACTCTCACTCACTCAGGACTCAGCGTAGACAACCAACTAGCTGACTTTGTTAAAAACCAGCTATTACCTGGTACACATTTAAATGAGCAGCAATTTTGGCAGCGCTTTGCGCATATTGTACAAACATTAACGCCAGTAAATAGAGCTCTACTTGCTAAACGCGAACAGCTACAACAGCAAATTGATGAGTATCATCTGACCAATAAAAGCTGGGATAAAGCACAGTATCAGGCGTTTTTAACCGACATAGGTTACCTAGTAAACGAGCCTGAAAATTTTAGTATTGAAACAAAAAATGTTGAGCCCGAAATAGCACAAACAGCTGGGCCGCAGCTGGTAGTGCCGGTAAGCAATGCACGCTTTGCACTTAATGCTGCAAACGCGCGTTGGGGTTCGTTATACGATGCCCTATACGGTACTGATGTACTAAGCGAAGAAGATGGTGCCGAAAAAGGCCGCACGTATAACTCAGTTCGTGGTTTTAAAGTAATGGCATACGCGAGACAGTTTTTAGATAAAGCCTTGCCACTAGAAAACGGCTCGCATATAGAGAGTACTAACTATTCAGTTGTTGATGGCGCGCTATCAATTACTCTACGCGACAGCTCACAAACCAAACTAAAAAAGCCAGAACAATTAGTGGGTTACCAAGGTGAAGCACAAAACCCTAGCGTTATTTTGCTCAAAAATAATGGCCTACACCTTGAACTGCATATAGATCACCATCACCCAATAGGCCAAGCAGATAAAGCAGGCTTAAAAGATGTGGTACTTGAAGCTGCGCTTACCACTATTATGGACTGCGAGGACTCTATAGCTGCAGTTGATGCAGAGGATAAAGTACAAGTTTATAAAAACTGGTTAGGTTTAATGCAAGGCAACTTAGTCGAATCGTTTAAAAAAGGCGATAACATAGTCGAACGTACCCTGCAAAGCGACCGTCAATATACTGCGCTAAATGGTGAAACCTTAAGCTTAAAGGGCCGCAGCATGATGTTTGTGCGCAATGTAGGCCACCTAATGACCAATCCTGCAATTACCGACGTAAGCGGTAACGATGTGTTTGAAGGCATTATGGATGCCATGTTTACTGCAACAGCGGCGCTACATGACTTAAATTCTAGCAGTGCGCTTAAAAACTCCAGTGCGCAAAGTATAAACATTGTAAAACCTAAAATGCATGGCCCAGAAGAAGTGGCATTAACAAACACGCTATTTAACATGGTTGAAGAAGCACTTGGCTTAGAAAAAAACACCATTAAAATGGGCATTATGGATGAAGAGCGCCGTACTTCAGCTAACCTAAAAGCCTGTATTCATGCAGCAAAAGAGCGTGTTGTATTTATTAATACCGGATTTTTAGATAGAACAGGTGATGAAATTCATACCTCAATGCACGCCGGTGTGGTACTGCCTAAAGCCGCTATTAAATTAGAGCCGTGGATCAGCGCCTACGAAGATCGCAACGTAGACATTGGTTTGGCTTGTGGCTTAAGCCATAAAGCACAAATAGGTAAAGGTATGTGGGCTATGCCCGATAAAATGGCATTAATGATGGAGCAAAAAATAGCTCATCCTAAATCAGGTGCTAATACCGCGTGGGTGCCCTCCCCCACTGCAGCAACTCTGCATGCTATGCATTATCATGATATAGATGTATTTAGCGAGCAGCAAAGCATTGCTAAGCGTGCTATTGCCAGCCTAGATGAGCTACTTACCCCGCCATTAATGGACGAGCCTGAGCTACTTAGCAAAGAAGATATTAAAACCGAGCTTGAAAACAACGCCCAAGGTATTTTAGGTTATGTAGTACGCTGGATTGACCAAGGGATTGGCTGCTCTAAAGTGCCCGACATAAACCACATTGGCCTTATGGAAGACAGAGCAACACTGCGTATTTCAAGCCAACATATGGCTAACTGGCTGCATCATGGTATTTGCAGCGAGCAACAAATTAGATCAACCATGGCCAAAATGGCAAAAGTGGTAGATGGCCAAAATGAACATGACAGTGCTTATAAGCCTATGGCAATTAGTGAGCAATCACTTGCTAATAATATTGCCTACCAAGCTGCACTAGCCTTAGTGTTAGAAGGAGCTAAGCAACCAAGTGGCTACACTGAGCCTTTATTGCACAGCTACCGCTTAAAATATAAAGCGCAGCAGGGTACTTAACACTTAACTTCAAGTAATAAAACCCCCTAGTTAGCATACAAAAACCAGCCAAAGTGCTGGTTTTTATTTATTTGCCAAAAATACCAGCCATTATTAATAACTAAGGTGAATGGCTAACATTCATCTTAGTAACCGTTATTAGTTTTTAACCACAAAAAAGCGCGTTTTGCTTGCACAAAACACGCTTTTTCTAAAATTATTACCGCTTTAATATACAGCTTTAATTAGTTTTTGATGATTGCGTTGTGATAAATATTTTGTACGTCATCACAATCCTCAAGCATAGTGATGAACTTATCAAAGTTAGCAATTACTTCTTCATCTGTAATTTCAATATGCACTTGCGGGACAAAAGTAATTTCGTCTACTTCAAAATTAATGCCTTCAAACGCCTCTTCAAGGGCTGTTTTAGCTTTAAAGTATTCTGTATGTGGGGCAAACACCGATACTTTACCGTCTTCTACTTCAACATCGGTTACATCAACGTCAGCCATCATTAGTGCTTCTAACACAACTTCGTCGTCATCGCCTGAAAAACCAAGCACAGCAAAATGATCAAACATATGCGCTACACAACCCGGTGTACCAATTTTTGAATCTGTTTTAGTAAAAGGCAAACGTACATCTTTAATAGTACGATTTGGGTTATCGGTTAAACAGTCAACAATAACCATACAATTTCCAGGGCCATAACCTTCGTAACGTGCAGTTGAGTAATCCTCCCCTGCTCCACCGGCGGCTTTTTCAATTGCTTTTTCGATAACATGCGCAGGCACTTGATCTTTTTTTGCCTTTTCGATTAAGCGGCGCAAAGTTTGGTTTACATCTGGGTCAGGTTCGCCGTTTTTAGCTGCAACGTAAATTTCTTTGCCGTATTTTGAATTTACTTTAGTTTTTGCGTTAGCCGTTTTAGCCATCGAACTTTTACGAACTTCAAATGCTCTGCCCATCATGTACCTCTAATGAATACGTTAAACTTGTCGACATTTTACCAATTCAAAACGTATTGGGCTAGCACCACGTTAATATATAACGTTTATAACACCACACTAATTACATAAAAAAATAAACAAAGCGCTATTTAACATAACACAAATTTTTGTGCGTAATTGTCAATTAAAGTAACTAACTGCGTAAAATCATGTAATACATAATCGGCCTGGCTAGCATAACTAGGAGTAACATCGGGGGCGTATAAACATGCACGCATATTGGCATTATGCGCTGCCTGAATATCATATAAAAAATCGCCCACATACAATAAATTACTTGGGCTCATATTCCACAAGGTAGCAATATTATTTAATGCACTCGGATCGGGTTTTGCTGGCGCGTCACTTCGGGTAAGTACGATTTCTATTGGCAGTGGATTATTTTGTAACTTAATAGCGGCCGCTTTGTCAAAATTGCGTGTAACTATCGCCATTGGAATGTTTTTAGCTTTAAGGGCATTTACAGCCTCACTCACACCGGGTAGCATTTTGGCATGTTGAGCGTCGAGTAACTCATGCTGATGTACAATATTCATTGCTTCTTCGCGCATATATGCTGAAGGCAATTGGGCAATATAATCGAGTAAGTCTTGCTCACACGGGCACCCTATTTGCGCTTTAATTAATGAAAAATCTAATTCTGATGACACTAAAGTGCCATCTAAATCAAAAATCACACCTTTAATCGCTTCAATCTGCATTTATATATCCTTCCTTGTATTTAATACCCATTGAATTAAACCCTATATAAAAATAACTTCATCGTTTATAAAACTAAATCACTGATGAATAACAAAATTTATATACCTAACCTGACCTCTGGTTAAGAGATTTACTAACATACTAAATCATAGTTATATTTAAATTTATTTTCTCTAGCCAGAGATTTTCAGTGAAAACAAGGCGAATTTACGCGTCAATAGCTGGCCTATTGCAAGTAAATTCAACGCAGTTAGCGCTGAAAGTAGCTGCTTGAGATAGATTTATTATCCAAAGTTCAGGTTACCTTGCTTGCTAAAAAGCACACTAATATACAAGGTATATTAACGTAATTTAGTATTAAGTCGATCAGAAAAACGGGAATGAAAATAACAAAAACGCGCACAGTGACTGTGCGCGTAGTTTGTAGGATTATTGTTGCTCAAACCTTGCTTCAAGCCAAGTGTCGTCTTGAGTAAAGTTTAAGGTTTTTATTTTTCCTTGTCCTTCAACGTTAACCATATTAACTTGCGAAGGCCATAAGTCGCGCAGTGCACCGTTACTCATTTTAATTCCTGCAATTTTTACCGGAATTGGCGCTTCTTGGTAAACCCAAAAAAACTTGCCATCAACTTGTGCTCCTACAAAGTTAAGCGGCAGTGGTTCACCGTTTAACGTTTGTAGCGCAACATGCGACTCTACATACTTAGCAAAGCGTTGTTGATCTATTTTATTGCTAATAATATCAACCTTACCTTTAAATAAGTGCGCCACAGCATGCTCAGTATCGTGCAAATAAAAACGATGCATTAGCTCAATATTATTAGTACGTTTATTAAAAAGCACAGTAGTAACAGACGACTTTAATTGATGCGCCATGCTAGGCGCAGCAATTAATAAACCAACAATAATTAGCAATATGCGCATTATTGTTGCTCCTCACTATTATTATTTTCGTCGCCTTTAGATTCGTCTTTTTTAAGCTCGGTTTTAATATCTTGCATAATATCGCGGCTTACTTTTGCTTTGCTCTTTTCTTTTTTAAATACTTCTATGCGTGATGGAATAATACGACGTGGGTAGTTATTATTTTCAATATCTACGTCAGCCGTTTCCCAGCGCGGATCGATAGTAACCGACACCAGCGATTTATTTTTGTCTGTCACTATTAGTTTTTGCACATTTTTATAATTACGACGCCAAATTTCGGCCGCAATATAACGCTCTTCTTTGCTGCCATCTTCAAAAGTCAGCTCTAATAGAATAGGCATTACTAAGCCGCCTACGTTAGAAAACTCCATTACGTAGTAGTTTTGGTCTTCTTTTATTGCACGCTCAAGCGTTTTACGCTCCCACGGCTCTAAGCCCTTTAAAAACTTGTTGTACGCGTTGCGTTCTTTATTAGTAACGGTAAAACGGTCGTTTTCATCATAAAAGTCTGTAACATCGGGATTTTCTTCTACCCAGGTTTTTTTACCTTGTGCGCGGTTACGCTCTACAAACAGCGAAGTTGGCTTATTTGCTTCAATATCGCGTAGGCGACTAAAATCAATATCAGGGTTTTTAGTGTCTAAACGCAGTTGATATACCTTATCTAAAGCAATATCTACGTGATCTGTGGTAAAAAACCAACCACGCCAAAACCAATCTAAATCAACACCCGAAGCTTCTTCCATGGTACGAAAAAAATCAGCTGGGGTAGGGCGCTTATACTTCCAGCGCTGGGCGTATTCTTTAAACGCAAAATCAAACAGCTCTCGGCCTAAAATAACTTCACGTAAAATATTAAGTGCAGCAGCGGGTTTAGTGTACGCGTTAGGGCCTAAACGCAATACGCTGTCTGACTGGGTCATTATAGGCACTTGAATTTCTGACTTCATATACGCCACTATATCGCGCGGCTCAACACCCCATGGAATGCTTGGATCCCACTCTCGCCCTGCAACACCGTCTAAAAAGCTATTTAAACCTTCATCCATCCAAGTCCATTGGCGCTCATCTGAGTTTACTATCATCGGAAAGTAAATATGACCCACTTCATGGATCACTACACCGAGTAAAAATCGTTTTTCTGCTTGAGAGTAAGTACGAGTTCCATCATCTTGCAGCTTAGTGCGCGGGCCATTAAAGGTGATCATTGGGTATTCCATACCACCAACAGGGCCATTTACTGACTGCGCGGTTGGGTATGGGTAATCAAATGAATACTTTGAATACACTTCCATAGTGTGAATAACAGCTTCGGTTGAATATTTTTTCCATAAATCGCCCCCTTCTTTAGGGTAAAACGACATAGCCATAACCAATGGCTGCTCATCACCGCCTTGCTGATAGCCTTTAGCATCCCACATAAATTTGCGTGACGACGCCCAAGCAAAGTCGCGTACGTTATTAGCTTTAAAGTGCCAAGTTTTAGTTTTATCTGTACTGGATTTTTCGTTATCGAGCGCTTCTTCTTCACTAACAATAAACACAGGGCGTTTAGCATTTTCGGCTTGCTTTAAACGTTTGCGTTGCGTGCTCGTTAATACGCTACTTGCGTTATTAAGCTTACCCGTTGCCGACACGATATGGTCCGCAGGTACGGTAATTTCAACATCGTAATCACCAAACTCTAAGGTAAATTCGCCGCCACCTAAAAATGTTTTATTAGTCCAAGCTTCGTAATCAGTATAAGCAGCTAAACGCGGAAACCACTGCGCCACTAAAAATATATCGTTACCATCTTTTTCAAAGTGCTCATAGCCCGAGCGTGCGCCTACTGCATCTTCTTCAACTAAGTTAAACGCAAAGTTCATGCTAAATTCGGCTTCTTTACCTGGCTTTAACGGCTTATTTAGGTCAATGCGCATTAAGGTATCAACCACGGTTACACGTAACTCGTTGCCATTGTCATCTTTTACATTGCTAATTGTATAGCCAAGCTCGTTGTCACTCATAAACTGTTGACGACGAAGGTCGCCTAAACTTAACTTGGCGGGTTTATCGGCTGGTAAACTTGTTAAAGTACTTTTAAACGTTTGAGTGGTTTCTGCAATTGAATCATTTTTAAAAACGTTTTGATCTAACTGTAACCATAAGTACTTTAATGTGTGTGGTGAATTGTTTTTATATTCTATTTTTTGGCTACCGCTTATACGGCGCTTTTTTTCGTCTAATTGTACGTCAATATCGTAATTAACGCGTTGCTGCCAATAATTTTCGCCAGGTTCTCCGGCAGCACTTCTATAAACATTTGGTGTTGGCAATGCTTCGTCTAGTTGACGAAACTTATCGATATAGCTGCCTTTGGTTTGCTCAATAGCAGACGCTAAAACAGTGCTCGACATTGCTATTGGCAATATAACCGCACTTAGCGTATAAATTATTTTTTTCATTATTAAACCTGTTAGATTTTAGTGTGCGCACTTTGACAAAATTATCGTTTTTCTTCAATAAAATAACGATAAAGTGCGACTTTTTCAGGCTAGTTTTCACTATTTTTTTACAATTAAAGCGCATTATTCTTTTAGATAAAATTAATTAAACGTGAATTAAAATAATAAAACTGTAAAGGGGCTTTACAGTTTGTCGTTTTAAATAAAAATAATTGCCAAATATCAGCTAAAAATAACGGCTTACAGCTACTAAATCTCCCTCTGTATTTTGGCTTCAAAGGTAGCCAAATGTAATTATTTAGCAAAAAAGTTAATCCCTTTGTATGAGAAACCGCCAATAGTGAAGTTTAAGGTTGATCTTTGTATCCATTTGTACTTAGAATCGCCC
The DNA here is from genome assembly GCF_031198805.1 of Pseudoalteromonas sp. HL-AS2. NCBI lineage: Bacteria > Pseudomonadati > Pseudomonadota > Gammaproteobacteria > Alteromonadales > Pseudoalteromonadaceae > Pseudoalteromonas > Pseudoalteromonas sp. HL-AS2. The sequence goes on from NZ_CP133572.1 coordinate 47,813, forward strand.
ACTTTTTTCATTTGAGGGTAATTTAATATAATTATTTTCAAATATGTTTATTAATATTTTAGTGTTGAAAAGTGTGGTGGTGTATGGATTTTTATGTTCTAAAAAAGCAGCAAAAACTAATTGCTATTCCAGCAGACGCGCAAAACTGTAAGCAGTATTTAAACTCAGGTTATTTGTATATTGACAAAGTGGCCGCTTGTAACGAAAAAAATGCATTGAAAGCGTTACAAGCTAAAAAAGCCAAAGCAATTAAACTGCCGTTATTTATGGCACTTTTAGCCTTGCCTCTTATTTATGTTGGTTGGTTTAGCTTAGGAGCTAGCTAAAGCCCATTCACCCTAGCAAGATGAGCCTATAAGGTTGCATCTTTAACTGCCTTGGGTATATTGGCGCTCTTACGATTTTTTAAGAGCGCTACATGAAAGTTCTGCACACTTCTGATTGGCACCTTGGCCAACAATTTTATGAATATGACCGTCGTCATGAACACCTTGCTTTTTTCACTTGGCTGTTAGCCACTCTCGTTGAGCAACAAATAGATTTACTGCTCGTTGCTGGCGATATTTATCATACTGCAACCCCCAGTGCTAGCGCCGAGAATCAACTCTATCAATTTATTAAAGATGCCAAAAAGCAGTGCCCTAATTTACATGTAGCAATTATTGCCGGGAACCACGACTCTGCAAATCGTATTTTAGCCGCGCAACCGTTACTCGCTCAATTTGATACCCATGTTGTAGGGCGTTTTGAGGCAACAGCAGCGGCTGATAGCGTAATCACTATTAACACTAACAAAAAACGCGCTGTAATCGTTGCCATGCCATTTTTGCGCGCAAGCGATGTAACTACACTCAGTCAAACCAAAAGCGGCCCTAGCTATGCCCAAGGCGTTAAAAAGGCATATGAACTTGCCCTTGAGCATGCAGCTACTTTACAAAGTGAAAATACCCCGTTAATTGTTATGGGGCACCTTCATGCTAAAGGCGGCGATATATCGAGTGACTCTGAGCGCAACTTAGTAATAGGCGGCGAAGAAGCCATATCTGCCAACGTATTTGGTAAACAAGCACACTACGTTGCGCTGGGGCATTTACATAAAGCGCAGCAAGTTGCTAAAAATGAATGCATTAGATACAGCGGTACGCCAATTCCTATGTCGTTTTCAGAGCGAAATTACAGCCACCAAGTAAATGTAGTTGAATTTAATAGCGATGAAAAACAGCAAATTAGTGTAACTGTAAACCCCCTTTACATTCCTCGTTTAGCCGATGTAATAGTTTTACCGAAAGGGGAGTGCGTACCATTAGCTGAGCTATGCGAGGAAATTAAAGCCCTCGACACCACAGCCAATACAATAGCACCATATTTACGGGTAAAACTTAAATCTAGCGATACCGACACCACCTTCAGAGAACAAATAGAACAAGCTCTTGAGGGTAAACATATTCGTTTTTGTGGCATAGAGCGCGTGCGCGAACAAGCAGCTAACAATGAAGGCGGCGCAGTATTTGAAGATTTAACTGAAGTTGAAATGCTCAACCCACTTAATTTATTAGAACAAGCATTTGCAAACGACAAAGATATGCACGGTGAAAGCGTACCCGACGCACTAAAAAATCTATTAAACGATGTTATTAACGAACTAGAGGAGCAACAGCAACTATGAAAATAACCGCAGTGCGTATTCATAACTTAGCTTCTATTGTTGATGCCGAAATAGACTTTTTAGCAGCCCCGCTAAAAGACGCCGGATTATTTGCAATTACCGGCGATACCGGCGCAGGTAAAAGCACTATTTTAGATGCTATTTGCTTAGCTTTATATGCTAAAACCGCAAGGTTAGGTGGCGATAGAGGCAATAAGGTAGAGTTTCAAGGCGACAGCATTAGGCTTAATGACGCACGTAACTTACTTAGACGAGGAACGTCTAATGGCTATGCTGAAGTTGACTTTGTAGGGCAAGACAAAGAAAGTTACCGAGCGTGTTGGAGCGTTAATCGCTCGCGAGGTAAAAGCGACGGCAATTTACAAGCAGCACAGCATACGCTTCATTTATTACCTGATGATACGTTAATTTCATCAGATAAAAGTAAAACAGTAAAACAAATAGAAGCCAAAATAGGGTTAACCTTTGATCAGTTTTCGCGCGCGGTGTTATTAGCGCAACACGAATTTGCCGCGTTTTTAAAAGCCACCGGCGATGAGCGCGCACAGCTTTTAGAATGCTTAACCGGTACCGATAAATTTAGCCGTATTGGTGTACGTATTTTTGAGCGTAATAAAGAACTAAAAGAAAAGTTTGAATTACTCCAAGCGAGTTTAGCAAGTTACACATTACTAAGTGAGGATGAATTAGCCGCTAAACAAACTTCGCTTAATGAATTAAAACTGCAAATTGAACACACTAAAAAAACCTTAACAACTACAGAGCAAAATTTAAATTGGTATAAACAAGCCAATACGCTTGAGCAAGCACTTAAACAAGCACAGCAAAACCAGCAACAAGCGCAAAACGAGCTTAATGCTATTGCTCAGCAAAGTGAGCAAGCTAAACAAGCACAAAGCGCACTTGAAATTAAAGATAACCGCAGTCGCTTTAAAAGTTTAACAGCTCAAAATATTGAGTTAAGTACGAAAGTAAGTGACTTAAAAAGTATAGATCACACTGCAATAATTACTGCGCATACTAATACGCTTAGTAAGCACCAAGAGATATTACAAACAGCTAAAGAACAAAAACAAACTGCTGAGCCTATTATTGCTAAAGCGCGCGAGCTCGACAGTCAATTAGCTATTCAAGCACAAACCATTGCAAGCCTTACCCAGCAAAGCGAAAAAGAGCAATTACAATTAAACGATTTGCAGCAGCAATTTAAGCAAAGCCAATCTGTGCTTGATGAAGCTACAAAATTAAGTGCTCAGCATCAACAGTGGTTAACTACGCACACACAATTAAAACCTTTAGCCAATGATTGGAATTACTATCAGCACAGTTTTAACCAGTTTTTAAACGCAACTGAGCAATTTAAAACAACGGCACATCAAAACCAAAAATTAGTGGCTGAGCAGGCTAAGCAAGCGACGCTTTTAACCACGCAAAATGCAAAGGTTGAGTCACAAGAACAGCTACTTGCTAGTGAGCAAAAAAATCTTAACCAATTAAATGAGCAGCAACGCCAATTTAATATTGAACAGTGCGATGCAAAACTTAAAAATATTGATTACTTAAAAGATCAACGCGAGCGCTATAAACAGTTTAATCATGAACTAAAATACAGCACACAACAGCAAACACGCGTTGCAGAAAAACTTATCCAAAGTGAGCAAGCGCAAAACGCATTATTACAAAATTTGGCTTCGTGCGAGCAAACGCTTAAGCACAACGAATACACGCTTAGCCAAGCACGCCTTCGCGCCAGTGAAAATGTAGAACACTTACGTACACAACTTGCTCCTAACGAGCCATGTTTAGTGTGCGGTGCAACTGAGCACCCCTATGCAAGCACTCAAAACCAGCAATTAAATAACTTAATAGCCGATTTTGAAACAGCTTATAACAATGCAAAACAGCAACGCGATAGCGCCCAAACCCAGCTGCATCAGCACCAAACACAACATGCTGTGTTAGTGGCCGAGCAAACGCAACATAGCCAAGCAATACAAATTGCACAGGCTAAGCAGCTAGAAATTAAAACGACCATGCAAGAGGCTCGCACCGAGCTTAACGCGTTAACAACCGAGAAGCTTGATGAAACCTACAAGCAACTCAGCGAGCAAAAAGCCCAGTATTTTGCAGTACAAACACAGCTGCGTACCTTACAAGAAAAAGTAAATCAGCAGCTTAATGCTTTAAAAACCGAGCAACACGCGCAGCAGCAATTACAAAACCAGCATGTTGAGTTAACTAATCAGTTAAACCAATTAAGCAGTAAACATAACGAGCTAAGCGTACAAATAAACGAGCTAAGCGCAGCGCTTAACGCGCAATTTGAACACAGCGACTTTTGGCAGCAGCTGCAAAGTGAATCGCTTACCCTAAGCGATTTAAACAAACAGGTTGAGCAATACCAGCAAACACTAACGCAGCTTGAGCAAAGCCAAAAACAGCTCAACAGTACAGACCAGCAACTACAGCAATTAACGCCATTAATCACTAAAAGTGATCACGCACTTAAAGCATTAAATGACGATTTAGCCAAAGCGCAGCAACAGCAAAATATTACGCAAAGCCAGCGATTAGCTTTATTTAATAATGAGCAAATAAGCGCAAGCGACTATCAAACCAAACTAGCCATGCAGCTTGAGCAATGCCAAACACAGCTAAATGCCAGCCAACAAGCGCACGATAACGCAATTAAACAGCGTGACGAGCATGCCATAACACTTAAAAATGTTGAGCAACGCTTGCAAGAGCACGCCCAGGAGCTAACCAGCCTTGAGGCACGTTACTTAGAGTGGTTTACTGACTTTAAAGCGCAACATAGCGATGCAACACACGAACAGGTCACTATTTTACTAACCTTAAGTAGCGAGCAAATTAAAGCGCACTTAAAACAGTTTGAACAAGTATCACAAACGCTAACCGATACAAATGCGGCGCTTAAACAGCAACAAAAATCGTACACTGAGCATCAAAATACTGACAAACCTTCAAAAAACCACGATGAGTTAACTGAGCAGCTAAATGTATTAAATACCCAGCAAACAGAGCTACAAAATAGCTTGCTTGCCACTAATACCGCTATTGAGCAACACAACCAAAATGCTAAAACGCTCAAAGGCAAACAAGCTGAGTTAACTACGCTTAAAACGCAAGTTGATCAGTGGCATTTACTTAATAAAGTATTAGGCGATGCAACCGGTAAAACCATGCGTAATTTAGCGCAAACGCAAACTTTAAAAATACTGCTGCACTATGCAAATAGTCATTTAAAAACCCTTAATAAACGCTATGAATTAACCGCTATTGAGCACTCTTTAGATATTGCTATTATTGACCGCGACATGGCCGATGAGCAACGCTCTGTAAATACGCTCTCTGGTGGTGAATCATTTTTAGTCTCTTTGGCGCTGGCTTTAGGGCTTGCTTCATTGTCGTCAAACAAAGTACAAATCAATTCTTTGTTTATTGACGAAGGGTTTGGTACGTTAGACAGCGAAACGCTCAGTGTTGCAATGGATGCACTTGATTCATTACAAGCACAAGGGCGAAAAGTAGGTGTTATATCGCATGTAAGCGAAATGAGTGAGCGCGTAGCAACACAAGTCCATGTGGCTAAAAAGCCGGGCGGTTATTCTAGCGTAGAAATTGTGTGAGGTTAATTTATATTGATAACACCCATTGTATTTATGATCCCCAAAAAACTTGGGGTCTATAAAGGAAGTAATAATGCCAACATTTACAGATGATCAAGCAACACAATACGATAGCCGCATTACGCGACTAGTACCAGGCTACGAGTTATTGCATCAACTAACTAATGCGCAACTGCAAGCCACATTAAAAGATAACGCACATATTTTAGTGGTAGGGGCGGGGACTGGCAAAGAGGTAATTGAATTAGCTAGCATTAATCCAACATGGAAGTTTACCGCACAAGATACCTCAAACGACATGCTTAGTGTTGCTAGCGATAAGTTTGCTGAGCAAGGAATAAGCGATAGAGTAACTGTACATTGCGGGCCTTTAGAAAAACTTAAAACTAAAGCCGATGCAGCCTTATGCTTATTAGTTCTACAGTTTGTAGAAGATAATGGCGATAAAAAGCAAGTTCTTAAAAACATTAAAGCAAGTCTGAACAAAGATGCTGCGCTGTATATTGCTGATTTAATGCGCCCAGAAACCTTATTTGAGCGTGATGCCCAGCTTTTAACTTGTGCAAAACTAGGCTTAGGTGAGGCTGGACAAACTCATATTCGTCATAGCCTAGAAAATGAATTTTATCCGTTAGATCGCATGCGTTTTAGCGAGCTACTGCATGAGTGTGGATTTAGCACTATTCCTAAATTGTACTTTAAAGCGCTAGGTTTTAGCGGCTATGTAATTTAGTAACTGCTTAACTTAGTAACTTAGTAACTACAACACTTAGTAGCTAAGCTTTAAATATTAAACAGCCCCGCCTAGCGCAGGGCTTTTTTAATGGGGTATATAATTAAAAATGCAGGTTTCGGGCTCGAACAATATCTTTCATCACAATGGTTGAGGTTAAACGTTGCACGCCTGGCAGCGCCGATAGTTTATCATCGTATAATTTTTGAAACGCGCCTAAATCTCTAGTCACCACATGTATTAAATAATCAGGTGTACCAAACAAACGCTGCGCATTAGTTATTTGTGGAATATCTTCAACTGCTAATTCAAGTTTAGCCAACGATGCTTTATCACCTTCTTTAATAGTAATAAAAACCAACGCAGAAAAATTAAGCCCTACTTTTTCTGGAGAGATCTCCGTCCTGTAGCCCACAATTGCTTTGGTTTTTTCTAATTCTTTAACTCGGCGGTGACATGGCGAAACACTAAGCCCCACGCGATCTGCAAGTTCTGAAAGAGTGAGTCGGCCATCAACTTGCAGCTCAGCAAGAATTTTCCGATCTATGCTATCCATATTCAATTGTTTCCTAATAATGGCGTTTAATAAGGTAAAATATAGTATTTTTTCCCCATAAGAAAGCAATAAAATAAGCTCCCAATTATTTTAGGTTATTGTTGATGGATATTAATGTTATTTTTTCTTTTTGGCTGGTGTCAATATTGTTTGTACTTACCCCTGGTGCTGATTGGGCGTATACCATAAGCGCAGGAATTGCGGGAGATAAAATTATTCCGGCAGTTTCAGGGCTCTTGTTAGGCCACCTTATTGCCGCGCTGATTGTAGTGGTAGGTTTGGGTGCTATTTTAGCTTCACATGTGATGTTAATGAAATTTTTAACCTTATTTGGCGCACTGTATGTTGTTTGGATCGCGGTTTCGCTTTATAAAAACCCGCCAGTACCCGCAGTATATAATGGCGCTGCTAGTGAATTAGGCGAAACACCATTAAAGTGGATGAAAAAAGGCTTTATTATTAGCGGGTTAAATCCTAAAGTAATGCTGCTATTTTTAGCATTATTGCCACAATTTGTATTTCCGACCTTTTCATTTTCGATCACCGAGCAGCTGTTAGTATTAAGCGTAATTCATTTAATTGGCTGTGGCTTTGTATATTGGTTTATTGGTGTTAGCGCCCGAAAAATATTAAGCAATAACCCGGCACTTGCGATTAAATTTGGTCGACTTTCTGCCATTATATTATTTATTTTAGGCTCTTTAATGCTGTTTGATAGCGCACAAAAGCTACTAGTACACTTACAGTAATACACGCATAAAAAAATAAAGCCTAAGCAGTACTTTAAACACCGCTTAGGCTTTTTTATTACTAATATTGTCTTGCCCTCAAATATATTTAAAACGTAGGTCGGTTAAGCGAAGCGCCACCCGACGGGCGAATATCACCATTACTTCAGATCATTGTTATATCAACTTAAAATAGTTCTCACTTAACACTCAAAGCCAAAAAATTAAAATGACACCCACTCTAATTATTAATCCCTTCAGTCTTTATCTAAACAAACATTGCTAGGCTTAAAAGCATCCTTAATTTTTAAAATCCCTTTGCTTATTCAAATAACGCTGTATTTATCTACTTTTCACTCATTTTTAGACATGCGAAACACTGTGCTTTCACAGTGAAGGGGAAATAACGGGTAACTTTTTGAAGTAACGCTTTAAGCCAGTAGCTTTTCGCAGTTACTAACGTTGGCGCGCCGCTTTCTGTTTAGGTGTTCGCAGTATCCTTCGTGCGACGCTGGGCGACCTACTGCACCATGGAATACACGACTAAATTGCGTGGTGAGTTTTAACCAGTTTTCGGGGGTAATGTTGACTCTTTGTAACAGGGGTAAAGTGCTGCTTTCGATATAGCCTGCTTTACCTTCGCGTATACAACGCCCGGTTAATTCTACTAGTTCAAGGTAAGATTTAAGCGCAAATGGTAATCCTTTTGCCATTTGCTTTTTTGGTTTACCTGAAAAGCGTAGGAGTTGCTTCGGTTGCTTACCCGCAGTGGCACTTTCAATGCGTATTTTTACACTGGTATGCTCTGATGTTTCTGGTGTTGCTGCTGCCTTTGCTCTTATTGGGTTTAAATCAACATATGCCATACAGGCGATTAATGCCGCTTCATCTAAAAGGGCTTGTGATTTAAAGCGTCCTTCCCAAAAGCGGCCGGTACAGTTATCTTCTTTATTAGCTCTGCGCGCAATGTCTTCATTTAATAAGCGCATAAACCAACTGATATTAGCTAAGCGTTCTCGGTATTCACTGATTGTTTCATTTAACAGTAGCCATTCAATTTTGCTTAGCTCTTCGCCTTGCAGGTATTTGTTAGTGAGTACAGTGCCTTTACAAAGCCTGTGCCACCGCTGAATAATGGCTTTACCGGTTAGTCGCTTGGCTTTTTTATCATCAACATAGAGTACTAAGTGGGTGTGATTACTCATTACTGCATACGCACACACATCGATACAAAATACGTTAGCGAGGGCAAGTAATTTGCTTTCAACCCACCCTCTGCGATGTTCATACGATTGATTAGTAAAGTTGTCTACGCCGCATAAAAATGCACGGCGTACACAGCGCGAAATACAGTGATAGTATTTTGTATCGACCAAACTTACCTGACGTTTTCTTGCGATAGCCATGTGACACCCTGCTTAATTATTGCACTAAAAAGAGCATAGTTAATTACACTGATATTACAAATATTAAGGTGGGTGTCTGTTTAAAGAATTCTAGCCAGAGCTTAGTTAATCATGCTGATATTGCAAATATTAGGATGGGTGTCATCTTAAAGAATTTGTTAGCGTCGCTTTTAAAAGCTTTAACATAAGAAAGTTACAAAACGCAGGTCGGTTAAGCGAAGCGCCACCCGAAGAACGAATGCCACCATCACTCAGATCATTGTATATCAACTTAAAATAGCTCTCATTTAACATTTAAAGCCAAGCTAGTCTAACCAATCTCTTTCAGCGCATTTAACGCTGCGTGGGCTTTATCTGCTTGTACAAAAATATGGTCGTGATAAAACGCAGCTACCACATTAGCGCTAATGCCATGCTCTGTCAGTTTGGCAGATACTGCCGCTGTTAAGCCTACAGCCTCAAGGCTGGAATGTACGTTAAGAGTAATTAAACTATATTTTCCCTCGTAAGTAATTCCTGCTTTATCGGCAGTTTCAGCTTTCAAAATAAGGGTTAGGCCTTCTTCTTCAACGTAAGTGGCCAGTGGGTTTAAATGAACATAATCGGCAAGTGAGCCTGCTAAACAGCAAAATATGTACTCACCTTGTTTAAGCACAGGCTGCATTGATTTTAATAATTCGTTTAACTCTAAAATTCCGGCCATGGTCGTTCCTTACAATGTGTTATTTAGTGACTTTTAGCTGCGCGACTAGCTCGCTAAGCCTCGCTATTTTTATATTGCTTAGTTGTCTGTAGTCGAAATACGGGCACACAATAATATTATTAATAGCGTCTATTGCAAACTCGTCATCGAGCCAATCAAACTGCGTTTGTAATTTACCGTGTTGGAGTAAATTTTTAGCGTGGGTGCGCCCGGCAATTATGTGCAGTTGGTTTTTATTGCTAGAAGCTTTATCTGCAGAAGTAATAGTAAGATTAGGCGCGCTAAACAGTAGGACGGTTTTGCTGTTTTTTTGCAATAAAAATTCATCGCGATATTGCTGCCAAGTAGGTGCTTGTTTTGCAAATGAGTAATGCTCACTAGGCAGGGCAAACAATACTTTAGCGTATACGTTAAATACTTTACGCCAACCATTACCGCAATGTTGGTTTATAGTATTTATTTGCTCATTAATAACGGGCTCTAGGCTGTTGAGCGTTTCGAAGTAGGGCATTGGCGGGGCCTTTGCTACATACACCGCCACGTTAAATTGCTCGTCACCTAAACCAATTAACTGCTTGCTCAAATTAGCCTGCCTTATTTTGCGCTAAAATACGATCGAGATTATTAGCAAAGTTTTGGCGATCGGTTTGGCTAAGCGGCGGCGGCCCGCCACTCATTTCTACGCCGCTCGAGCGCATGGTATCCATAAAGTCGCGTACATTAAGTATTGAGCGAATATTCTCAGTAGTATAAAGCTCGCCACGCGGGTTGAGTGCTTGCCCGCCGTTGTCTATTACTTCACTGGCCAGTGGAATATCGCCGGTGATCACTAAGTCACCTTTAGCAATACGTTTTACTATTTCGTCATCAGCAACATCAAAACCCGAAGACACTTGTAGGCGGCTAATATATTTTGATGGCGGGATACGCATGGCATGATTAGCCACTAATATGGTTTCGGTTTGTGTGCGCTCAGCGGCCCTAAAAAGTATTTCTTTGATAACCACTGGACACGCGTCTGCATCTACCCAAATTTTCATGATTAAATCTTTAAATTGCTCTAGTATTTAATTGATCCTATAGCAATTTTTTTTAATCGGCTAGCAAACTTTATTATAGCTATTACGTAATATTAATAACCACTCAAAAAGGAGCTTAAATGAACAAAATAAAATATTTTTTACTCACCATTACACTATTTTCACTCAGTGCATGTACTAGTCCGCCAGAAGGGATCACTGCGGTTAAAAACTTTGACTTACAAAAATATCAAGGTAAATGGTACGAAATAGCACGGCTAAATCATTCGTTCGAAGAGGGTATGGAGCAGGTTACTGCTAACTATACTATTAATGACGATGGCACTGTAAAGGTAATTAATAAGGGCTATATTACTAAAGAACAACAATGGAAGAATGCTCAAGGCCTTGCAAAATGTGTGGGGGATTCTGACATAGGACATTTTAAAGTATCGTTTTTTGGTCCATTTTATGGGGCTTACGTTATTTTTGAACTTGAGCAAGCTGATTACCAATATGCATTTATAACGAGTTATAACAAAGATTACTTATGGTTTTTATCACGTACGCCACAGGTAGGCGATGAGTTAAAAGAGCACTTTTTAAAAACAGTTAAAGACTTAGGCTTTGCAACTGAGCAAATTATTTGGGTTAAGCAAAAATAAATGTAAAGGGGGTTTACAGTAAATAATACCGTTAAAGCAATTGTAATAATTCTTTAAACTTCATACTCGCAATAACTAAAATGGTAAGCAATAAGCTTACCTTTTTAGTTTTTTACTACTTATTTAAAAACTACATTAGCAGATCAGTATTTTACTAACTTAGCCTAGTTTAATACTAAAAGTAGAGTAGTTAAGGCTGTTACAACCAAATTTAACACACTAAAAACTTTAACAAGCTGAGTTATAAAATTATAAAAAACCATTATAATTAAAGCACTTAGCGACATATAACCACAAAAAAGCAACGCACCATACCCGCCTTGATCATTCACACAAAGGAGCAGACTTAGTAAAATACTGATCCAAGCGGTAACTAGGAGGTATTTTCTTTGTAAATTAGTCGGCCGTTTTTTAAAAATATCTTTAAAATGATTAAATTTAGCCAACGCAAACGCGTTAAAAGCCAGCAAACAGAGGCTAAATTGTAATAACTCCATCATGCTTTTTGTCCTTTTAAGTCAGAACTAGTATTTTTTTTTATCGCTTTTGTAGTTGGCTTGGCAGTACGTAATTTTTCGGTTTGTATAAAAAACAATATGCCTGAGAGTATAAACAGCGCATCAAAGGTGAATAACGCCCACTGTTTATTTATTAAATAACTAACTATATTACCGTTAGTTGTTAGCGCATTAATTACAGGCACTGCTAAACAGGCTAAACCATTTATTGCCGCCATAACTCGCCATTGCACTCTATCACGCTTTATAAGCGCTACAATAGCCACCACAAGCCAGGTTAAAAAGAACGCCAGCACTTCTTTATCAGCACGCCCGGCAACTTGTAGGCTAAGTACTCTATTAGCAATAAAAAACGCACAGGTAGCTAAAGGAAGCCCCATTAAAGTAGCTAGGTTTAATCCTTCTACTAATTTTAAGCCAAACGATGGGTGAGCATTTTTTTTCATTCGCTCACGTAAGCGTTTTGCCCACATAATGCAGCCAGAGGCAATCATTACACAACCCGCAATACCTCCTAAAAAGTAGAGCCAACGTAGTAAGGGTTCGGCTAAACGCCCGGTATGCATTGAGTTTAACGATTCATAAAGCGCTTTACCTGCACTTAGTTCTTCATCGGTTTGGGCTACTAACTCCCCTGTGGCGCCACTAAATATTAGCCGAGGTGTTTGATCACGAAAGGCTTTTTGTGGGCTAACGAGCACAGTAATAGTTGATGCTGCCATATTAGGGTTACTTACCTGTACACGGCGAATATCGGCATTTGGCCACTTAGTATAAAGTTGATCTAAAATGCTATTTACTTTTACCATAGGCGCTGCACCCTGCGCTTTGTCAGTTACATTATTGCGTGGTGTAACATCATTAAAAAAGTCTCGCATACCTTTGTCGTAACTAGTTTCTGCCGGGTAAGGAAACAGCATAAATATTAAGGTAATTAACCCGGTATAGGTAATCATTAAATGAAAGGGCAGAGCCAATACTGAGCTTATATTATGAGCGTCGAGCCATGTACGGCTGCCTTTATTGCGCCTAAAGGTAAACATATCTTTAAAAATACGCTTGTGGATCACCACCCCCGACACAATGGCAATCAGCATAAATAAACTTGCAAAACACACAATCCAGCGCGCTGTAATAACATCTATGTAATGTAAATCAAAATGCAGGCGATAAAAAAAGTTACCGCCTTTGGTTTCTCTAAAAGGTGCAAGCGGCTGCATAGTATTTGGATCTAATTGCGTGTCTTCAAATTTACTTCTGCGCTGGCCCGGCTCTTTAGGTTTTGCAAAGCCGTAGGTTAAGTAAGGTACGCGTTGTTCAGGAAGTGTTATACGCCAATTTGGAGCATTGCTTGCTTGAGCGTTTAGGTAATCAAAACCTGTAATTATTTGCTGTTTTTGGGCACTTATACGATCAGTTTGTGCTTGAATATTATGAATTTCGGGCTGATTCCATAAACTCATTTCGTCTCTAAAAAAGCTCAACGTACCAGAAAAAAAGATCAAATAAAGTAACCAACACACTAATAGCCCAACCCAGGTATGTAACCAGGTCATTGAACGAAAAAAACTATCCTTCATACCCAACCCTTTATTAGTGCTAATAAACTTAATTGTGCTGCAGTAGCTAGTAAAATACTGATCCATACTGTTTTTAATGACTTAACATAAAAAGCGTAAATAAATACCAGCGTATAAATTAAAATACTTAACGACACGCTCATTAAAACTGCATCCGCTTTATTTAGTGGCAAAATAGCGCTCAGTAGCGAGCAGTTCACCGCAGTAAAAAAGTAGCCACCGACAATGGCAATAAAAAAGCGTAAACACACTTTAAAAGCATAACTAAAACGGCTTATGTGCTGAAATATCAAAAGCGGCTTTAATAAAAGCAGCTTAGTTGACCCTAAACTAAGTGATGAAGCCTGCATAATGAGTCAATCCCTTAAATATGGCGAAAAATAAAAGTGCTATTATATAGTTTATGAATGCAAAAGATAGTGATTCCTATTTGCATGCGTAAATTAACTTTAACTTAGTATAATATTGATCCCAAATACGCTTAAGCGCCTTGCTTGGTAGTTAACTTAGGTTTATGGTTAATTTACCCTTTAAAAATAGTAAGTAGAATAATGATGAATAATCACGAAAAGCTAAACTATGTAGAGTTTCCAGCCGCTAATTTAACCGCAACTAAAGCGTTTTTTAGCCAAGTTTTTAATTGGCAATTTACCGACTACGGCCCAGACTACACGGCTTTTAGCGGGCAAGAGCTTAATGGTGGGTTTTACCAATCGCCGTTAAAATCGAGTACTGAAGAGGGTGGGGCGCTATTGGTTTTTTACAGCAGCGATATTCATGCAACACAAAGAAAAGTAACCTTATACGGCGGTAAAGTAATTAAACCTATTTTTGAATTTCCTGGCGGTTGTAGGTTTCATTTTACCGAGCCAAGCGGTAATGAGTTTGCAGTATGGGCTGAAAAACACTAGGTTATATAACAGGTTAAGTGCATAACCAGTAATAGATCACTATTATACTAACTAGTAGTTAGGCACGCTAAAATAAACCGATTTTTTACCAACTCAATACCACAAATAACGAATAGAGGCCTAAATTTGAGTGAAAAACAGTCAAAAAAGATAGAATTGAATGAATTAGTAGCTCAAGTTAGTAAATGCGTGATCTGCGAGCCGCAATTACCGTTAGGAGCACGCCCCATTATACAATTTAACCCTAACGCCCGAATATTAATTGCAGGCCAAGCGCCCGGTATAAAAGTACACCAAAGCGGTATACCGTTTAACGATCAAAGCGGTGAACGCCTAAGGCAGTGGTTAGGGCTTACTAACGATCAGTTTTATGATGCCAATAACATTGCTATTTTACCTATGGGGTTTTGCTATCCGGGTAAAGGCAAGTCGGGCGATTTACCACCACGTAAAGAATGTGCCCCAGCTTGGCGCGCGCAGCTTTTAGCCGCCTTGCCTAATTTACAGCTCACTATTGTGCTAGGTAAGTATGCTCAGGCTTATCATTTACCCGACACTAAAAAGCTACCGCTTACTGAGTTAGTAAAATCGTGGCGTGACTATTGGCCAAGCCATTTAGTACTACCACACCCCAGCCCGCGTAATAATATTTGGCTTAAAAAGAATCCTTGGTTTGAACAGGAGGTACTGCCAGAGTTAAAAAAACGCGTAGCAGAGGTATTATTGTAGGCAAGTAGCTTGTTGCCGCGCGTATCTAATACAAACATTTAAATAATTATATTTTCGTTGAAAATATTGCGCCAGCAAGCTTAGCGCCTACGAGTAAAACCAAGTACGTTTGCTTTTGCCTTCTCATATTACGCGTATCTAATGCAAACATTTAAATAATTATATTTTCGTTGAAAATATTGCGCCAGCAAGCTTAGCGACTTCGAGTAAAACCTATTGCTGTGTTTAAAGTTTATTGTAAGTGCGACTTTAAATCGCACTTAGTACTAAACGCTTTATTTTTACTGATTTTGCAACAAAGACAATAACTGATCTTTTGATAATTGCCCGGTGTTGCTGCTGCCGCTGAGCACTTTGTCGGCAAGGGCTTGTTTGTGCTCATGCAGTTGCAGTATTTTTTCTTCTATGGTGTTTTGCGCAATTAAACGATACACGGTTACAGGGCGTGTTTGCCCTAAGCGGTGCGCTCTGTCGGAGGCTTGCTGCTCAACCGCGGGGTTCCACCAAGGATCTAAGTGCAGCACATAGTCGGCGGCAGTTAAATTAAGCCCGGTGCCGCCAGCTTTTAAACTAATTAAAAATAAAGGCGCCTCACCTGCCTGAAACTTATCAACCTGTTGCTTGCGTTTATTGCTGCTCATGCTGCCATCAAGGTAACAATATGCTATACCGCGTTTTTTTAGTCGCTGTTCAACTAATTTAAGTACATCAACAAACTGGCTAAAAATAAGTGCTTGGTGATCATTTTCAAGTAATTCTTCAATTATTGCTTCGGCGGTGTCGAGTTTGCTTGAAGGTAACTTACTGTTTTCAATTAATAACTGCGGAGCAATACACGCGCGGCGCAATTTAGTTAATGACGCCAATATAGTAATGTATTGGCTGTCTTCTTGGCTGGCTTGCTCAAGCGCGTTTAAGCGAGTGGCTTCGTAAAGGGCTTGCTCTTTATCGCTGAGCGCAAAAGTAAGGTTTATTTCGGTTTTATCGGGTAACTCGGTCAGTACCGTTTTTTTATTACGGCGTAAAATAAACGGCGCAATTAATGTTTTTAGCGTATCAGCCTGCTGCTGGTTTTTATCGGCATTACCAAAGCGCTTTTTAAACTCAGCTAATGAATGTAAAAAACCCGGCATTAAAAAGTTAAATAGGCTCCACAGTTCACCTAAATGATTTTCGATAGGTGTGCCCGAAAGCGCAACTTTAAACTGGCCATTAAGTGCAAAAGCAGCTTTAGCGCGAAGGCTTAATGGATTTTTAATGGCTTGTGCTTCGTCTAGTACAATATTGGCAAATTCGTACGCAGCTAATTGATCCCCTATTAAAGGTAATAAGCCATAACTAACAATTACTAGGTCATTAGCGGTAGCACCGGCTAGCACCTCATCAGTTGCGGCTGCATTATCAATAGTTTTAATATTGAGGGTAGGGGTAAATCGCGCAGCCTCTACCTGCCAGTTATGACATACCGATTTTGGCGCTATAACTAAGCTGGCACCTAAAGCACTGCGCATTTGTAATACGTTGAGTGTTTGTAGCGTTTTACCTAAGCCCATATCATCGGCTAAACAGGCATTTAACCCCCAGTTAGCCAGTTGCATTAACCATTTTACGCCAACCACTTGGTAGTCGCGTAATATATTAACTAAATGCGCGGGCAATACAGGCTCACTTGGGCGCTCAAATTTAGCTAAGCGCTGTTGCCAGTTTGCACCAAAGCTAACATCACTCAGTTCTGCAGCACTGTGATACAAAGGAAGAGCGCGCGCATTAGCAATACGAAGTTGATCGTCGGGGGCGTTTTTAGTTTTACTTTGCATGCCCTCTAAGCGATTTAATAAGTTAGTTAGGCGCTGATCTAATAATAACGAGTTATTTTCGTCAAACTCTATAATACTGCCACGACGCGGGGCTTTAAGGAGTGTTTGCAAAGCAATAATTTGACCATCGGGGAGCGATAATTTACCACTAACACTGAGCCAATCGTTATCATCATTTAAATTAAGAGAAAGGTGCTTACTATTGGCAACCTTCATACCTTGGGCGTTTTCATCCCAACTTAATACTAGTGCGTTGTCTTTTTGCGCGGCTTCTAATTGTATTATGGCTTGGCTAATATCTTCTGGTAAATAAAACTGCTGATGCGCGCTGTTATACTGCGGATGCTCTTGATCGGCAAATACGCCAGCTAAATTACTAAGTAGATTTTTTAAAGCGCGTTTTTCTGCTTTTAAATCACGTTTTACAACGCTGTTATCGGCTTGCTCGTTATCGCTATAGGCTAAGGTTATTGCGCCTATTGCGGGCTCAACCCATGGGCCGTCAACACCAAATGGCATAGTATAGAAGTTAACGTCTATACCCATTGGGGTTAACTTAATTACTGCGGCTAAATCAACAAGCCCTTGGCGCACGTTATTAACCGCAGAAAACTCGCTGCGGCTACTGCTAATATAATGATCCTCCGACAAGGCCTCTAATGCCGCATTAAGTTGTGGCAGTTTTTCTTCTGTTAAGTTATTAGGTTGCTGAGCAAGCAGGCTATTTAGTTTGTGTTGTTTGTCGTCTACTACAAATACTTGGTAACTATTAGCGTGGCTGTGGGTAAGTAAAAAGTCGCCGTCTATGTCGGTAATTTTAGGCTGTATAATTAATTGGTAACAGTCGTTAATATTTTGCCCAATTTCAATTATAAACTCACCTTTGTTAAGCGTAACTAAGTTACCTTTAATGTCCTCAAGCCCTTTGAAGTTAATTAGCGCTTGCAACACTGCGCTGGTTGCTTGTACTTCACTGTAACCAAAGCCCGCATGATTACTAATTACTTGCACTAAATTATGATCGGCTGGGCTAAGTAAATGTCGGTATTGATCATCGTCAAGATCATAAATATTTACTTTACGGCCTTTAGTCCATTCGCCTTTGCTGTTGTGTTTTTGCACTTTAGCTTGAATAAGTGGCAGGTCTAAATGGGTAAGGTCGAGTTGCCAAACTAGGCGCTCATTTTGCGCTGGAGTGTCTATTTTGCTTATTTCATTTAACCAACGCTGCCATTGTGGCACGCGTTTAAAATGCTGTAATAAACCGGTATCTGGCAATGGCGTATCGTGCGTTAGCCAATTTGCTAAATGCGTGCATTGCTCACCTAGCCAGTGCTGATGCTGTTGGCTTGAATGAATTAATTGGCTCAGCAGTTTACTGTTGTCTCTAAGGGTATTAATTTGCTCTTCGCTACCGTGCTTTATTAACGCCAGTAATAGGCAAAAAAGAGGCGCTAGTGCGTTTGGGTTTGCCTGTAGGTTTGCAATCGTATCGTGTAGTAAGCGCTGCTCAAAACTTATTACTTGTTCGGGTGCTAGTAACAAAAATTCAATGGCTTGCGTTGTACTACTGAGCTCGCCGAGTTGTTTGTTATACCAATTTTTATGTGTTTTTAGCTGTTTTAAATCAGCTTCTGTACCACTGGCATATAAACACACCATATACAGTAAACCGCTCATTTCACACGGATAGCTACCCTTAACAAAGGTTTTACGATAAAGCGTTAACCCCGTTTTAAATTGTTGCAGCGCTAATTCTAAATGAGTGCCGTCAATGGCAAGGCTATTAGCCTGACTAAATATTGCTAAGTTACTGTGCGACTTATCAATGAGTAGTTCATTATAGTCAGGTTGTTGCAGCAGCGTAGCTAAGCTTTCGTTTAAATAAATTCGCTTACTTGGCTCAATAGCAGTTGCAGTACTTTTTACTATTGATGGCCATGAATGCTCAGCTGTTAGATTAAAAAACTCACCGCGAATAAAATGCTCTAAACATATTTGTTGCCACTGCGCGGGTAAAGCTAACCAAAGCTGCTTACTGTATTTTGATTGTGCTAGTAAATTAATAAAGTGATGATCAATTTCAGGCTCTGCAGATGACGCTAACGGTGAACCTTCACTTTTTTCAATGCTATTAAATAGTTCAAACATAAACATTAAAGCACTGTCGTTAAAGCGGTATATGGTGGTTATTTGCGTTAAAAAGTTTTTAATTAAGCCAGGGCAGTACTCTAACAAACTTACAATTGCATATACGATGGCATCAATAGAAAGTTTATGATTTTGCCTAAACGGTTGCTCCCAAACCAGTGATTGTTCTTCTAACTCGCGGGTAATTTTTTTTACTTCGGCGAGTGAAAACGAATACCCGTTTATAAAATGATTAAATAGCAGTTTAGAAAATAGCTGAGGCGAATTTTGGTAGCTGTAAGATGAAGAACTTAAAAGTAAACTTAATAAAACACAAAGCTTTTTTTGATCATCAATCGTGGTTACTGGGGCAAAAGTAGATAAAGACATAAAACACTATAATAAACACAAGATAACTGAGTATATACTCCCGCGCCTTTAGGTTACAACCTAAAGGGCTGCTTAACCGTTAAGGGTTAAATTTACGCCAATTAATAGCTGCTTACCTTGATTTGGGTATAGTTAATTACAAATGGTACACTAGATTTTTATAAAAACTAGCTGAGTCTAATGTTAACTATTTCAAATACCGTGACCATTGATGAATGGGAAGTCGAATTAACCGCAGTTCGCTCGCAAGGTGCCGGTGGACAAAACGTTAATAAAGTAGCCAGCGCTATCCATCTTCGTTTTGATATTAACCGCTCTAAATTACCCGACTTTTATAAAGAACGTTTACTTGCACTAAACGACAGCCGCATAACCAAAGACGGCGTATTAATAATAAAAGCGCAAAGCCACCGCACACAAGAGCTTAATCGCGAAGATGCATTTAAACGCTTAAAAGATCTAATTATTAGCGCAACTAAAGTAAATAAAGCCCGCAGAGCCACTAAACCGAGCCGTAATTCGCAGCGTAAACGCATGGATAAAAAAACCAAACACGGCCAAACCAAAGCGTTACGCGGCAATATTAAGCTTTAAAAGTAAGGCGTTGAGCTTGCTGACGTGCGGGCGAAGCCCGAATATTCTCCTGATATAAGACTTCTTCTTTTTCTGATATCTATTTTATATGCGTCTGTTTTTTGTGTAATAGCCCATTAAGTAAATTATTCACAAAAAAGGGATGAGGCGCTGCGCTTTAAAGAAGAAAGGGAAGTGGGCTGCAAGCTCAGCGCTTGTAACCCAAAATCAGCATCGATGTTAACGCTAATCGTAGGTATGATGGCGTGTAGTATTAAATTTATTTAATAATCTATGCATCGCATATACCGCACTTAAGCTAATAACAACAGCCACTGTCACAGAGCTAAACCTATACAGCGCACTGTAAATCAAGTCTTGCCCCGGGGCTAACGACTGCCCAAATAAAATACCAAACGTGGTTAAAACACCAAAACCAATGCCCGGCGGCCCCCCACCTAAAATATGAAAACGACTAAATATAAACGATAAAATCCACAACACAATAACAGGAAACAGTAAAAAGTCGGTATGGGTGTATAAAAATAGCTGCGACAAAAGTGCGGCATTACAGCCTATAAGCGTGCCAATTATACGCTGCCAACTGGCTATGCCTGCGGCTTTCCAGCATAACGAAAATAAAATTAAAATAGATGCCGCCTGCGCCGAAATAGAGTCTTGTAAATCCAGTGCCTGAAAAACAATAAACGATAACGTAGCCACGCTCGAGCACAACAGCACTTCGTGACGAATACTTGCTTTATCTTTTGTTGGCACTGCACGCCCAGGGCGCGCAGTAACATCGGGAAATAAACCATGCATTAATGCTGCAATTACTACAGTTAAAATAATGGCTATACCGTTACTTAAAATAAGCGGATAAATACTGCTACTACCAGTTACATAGCTGGCAAAGTGTAATTGAATCGATAAACTAACCGCACCTAAGGCACCAAACAAAAAGCCACTTCCGCTACTCATTTGGTAAAATAAAATACAAAAGCAGGCAAATACAATCAGTACCATAAGTACCGGCAAGTGCGAAAATAACCCCTGCAATATAAGCACAACAAGCGCGCTAAATGCGGCACTGGCAAAAAACTGCCTAACCACAGATTTATTTAACGTTGGCACTAAACCTAATAGCAGCATGGGGTAAACAGTAAAAAAAATCCCATTTGGCCAGTTCATTAATTTACTAATAGCAAACCCTAACGTGCACCCGCCGGCAATACGCAGCGCTTGGCGTAGGCCGTTAGAGTCAAGTTGTGGAGACTGGCTAATTTTTTGACTCATTTTGCCTCCACTAATAAATGTAATGTAACCAGCTAATAAAACGTATTTGTGATGCGCCTAACCATTGTCCAAATTTTGACTCAGGAAGTAGTTGCACCGTAGCACGCGCGCCACTAGGCATATTAGCAATTAGCGCTTGATCGTTTTTTAATAACTGCAAATGAATACGTTGGCGCTGTGCGTCGCGTACCCAACGGTTACTGGTTTCGGTAGTGCTTAGCAAGCCATTGGCACTTAATTGGCCATCGCTTACACCCGCTTCAAAGGTACTAATTTTTGCGTCGTATACTTCACCGGGGCGGCTATCAAAAACCACTTTTGCTAAACTACCTGGGTGCATATTAAGCAGTGATTTTTCACGAAAGTCGGCTACTAAATCAGCCTTTTTAGCCACAATAGCTAACAAAGGTTGGCCACTAAGAGCATAAGCACCGTCAAGTAATTGCAAGTTGGCAACCACACCATCGCTTAAAGCACGTACTTGTGTGTACGATAAGTTAAGCTCAGCTTGCGCTAACTGATTCGCTCCATGGCGCAGCGCTAAGTTATCCTCCCCCGATGTGCCACGCGCTAAAACAGCTTCGGCTAATTGCGCTTCAAAAGCCGCTACGTTTGATTTACTTGCAGCAAAATTAGCCCGAATACTCTCCAGCTCTTGTTCCGATATAGAGTTTTGCTTATAGAGCTTTTCGCCTCTACTTTTTAATAAGCTTTGCTCATGTTGTTTTGCTTTAGCTGCACTAATTTGTGCCTCAAGCGCTTTAACATTAGTATCAAGGCGTTTATTTTGTAATTTGGCATCATCGAGGGTTAGTTTAGCTTGTTCAACAGCCAGTAAGTAAGTGCTTTGATCTATCTCAAACAATATATCGCCAGCCTTTACCGGTTGGTTATTGCTAACTAACACCTTAGTAACACGGCCACTTATTTGCGGTGAGATTTGTACTACTGGGTGGTAAACACGCGCTTGTGGCGTTACTGGCAGCCAAATATCAGCTATAACATAGTATAAAAACACTAAAATGAATCCAACGAGTGAAAGCCTCACATAGCGCGCAAATTTTTGATCAGGTGTCATTGTTAACCTTATTAGAACTGTGATATTTAATATAATTTTTTGCGTTGTCTTCCATTTTAATTAAACCATGAGCCATTGCATCTAACTGCTCATCGTTTAGTCCATTATAAAGCTGATTTTTAATATCAGTGATCTGTGCCTCTACCGCCTTTAATATATTGCGGCCTTGCTCTGTAAAATAAATTTTTTTACTGCGCTTATCGTGCTTATCAACTTGACGGGTAATAAGAGTAAGCTCTTCGAGTTGCTTAAGGGTACGCGTAAGCGACGGCATTTCTATGCCTAAACTATGCGCCAACGCTTGTTGAGTTACCCCTTCTTTAAGCATATTTATATGCACCAAAGCAATCCAACGCGATTGAGTTAAGCCTAGCGGCTCAACGGCAACTGTAACAACTTCTCGGCATAATCTATGCACTCGACCCATACTGCCACACAAGGTTAAATCGAGTGTTTCATGAAAAGGAACCGGTTTAGACATTTCAACCTCTAACTACTTAGCATGCTAAGCACTTTACCATTAGTTAGCATGCTAAGTAAATATTTAGCTAGGGTTTAGTAAAGGTTTAGCCGCTAAAACACTAGGGGTTGTTGATCTTTTAAGATTTAATTTGCAGCGTTATATTTGGTTTTAGGTAAGGCAGAGCCTGTGTAGTGTGGTTACTCCCATAAAAAGGCGGTAACCACACATAAATACCAAACACGCCCTAGGCTAAAAGTTGAGTAGGTTAGCAGGGGAGTATTGATCGGTAAGGACTTTTGTATTTTCAGGCCAATCGTGATTATTTTTTGTAAAGTGCAGCATTTGGCTAATAGCTTTAATATTTACACCGTAAGGCAATAGCAGAGGGGTTAACTCACTTACGCGTTTATTTATATGCGCTTGGGTAAGGGTACTTTTATTGCCGGCTAAAATAATACGATTACTGTGGTTTTTTCGGCTAACGTTAATAAAGTCGCCAAAAACAGCGTTATAAGTGGCCGACTCGTGCTCGTACAGTTTGCTCGATGAAAACGTATTGGCCGCAATAACGCCGTCACTCGCAAGCACACTTTTTAACTCTTCAAAAAACTCTTTAGTTAGTAAATGCTCGGGAATGTAGTCGCCATTAAATGCATCTAAAATTATCCAATCAAACTGCTGTTTTTTAAGCGCCGCACGTTTTATAAAAATACGACCGTCTTGTACTTTTGCCGTTACCTTAGTACTTTCTTTAAAATTAAAGTAATCGCGGGCCACTTTAATTACCGCAGGATCTATTTCAATATTTTCGATTATTGCCTTAGGGTAAAGCTCTGAAATGGTGTTAGACAAAGTGCCACCGCCTAAACCAATAATAAGTACTTTTTTAGGATCTTCTATTAGCAACAAGCTTGAAAACACCAATTTAGTGTAATTAAAAACTAACTTTTTTGGCTCGTTAATATACATGCAACTTTGACTACTTTGGCTAGATTTTTCATCAAACTTTAAACAGCGTAAATTACCGGTTTCTTCCACTAATATATTACGATAAAGCGAGCGCTCGCTATGTATTGTTTTAGCCACACTTAAGTGTGAAAACAACAAGCTTAATAACATCAGCACATATAAAACCATGTAAAAATTGCTTTTATGCATAACGACGCTCCGCTAAAAATAGTTTATTTACCAGTATGGCTAGTAAGCCTAATACCGCTAAAGTTAAGGCAAAACCAATTATTATGGCATTTACGTCAAACGCGAGCACCATATAAAATGAGGTAATAATAGTGCCTAGTGCGCTGCCCAAGGTACTTACAAAATATAACCCGCCAGCAACTTGGCCGCTGTGTTCGCTGTCGGTAACTAAAAGCCGAACCGAGTAAGGGGAGATCATGCCCAATATAATAGTAGGAACAAAAAATAATGCCGTAGAGGCGAGTAACGAGCCATAGCGGCTGTCTTCAATGTGAGTAAAAATAAATTCCATTATCGGGTTAGCAAATAACGCAATGGGCAACACCATAATGCTTGCCAGTAAAAAAATACTCCCGTACTTGGCTAGGCTAGGGCGCTTAATTGACAATTTACCGCCAAGTAAATAACCAAACGATAGGCTCAGCATAAATACCGTAATTATACTGCCCCAAATATGTACGCTACTACCAAAAAACGGCGCTAAAATACGCCCACCTAATAGCTCAATTCCCATAATACTAAAGCCACTACTAAAGGCCAAAAAGTAAATAAGTGCATTGGTTTTGTTTAACATTTTATAATTCTTATCGTGTTATTTTTGTCCATATTAACGTGATGCTCAATAACTGGCTATGCTTTATTTTTATACTGTAAAGGGCGTTTACAGTACTGCCCCAAATGAAGCAGCTAAGGCAACCAACTAAAACCCAATTAAGTAGAGACCCACTTTATAATTTATCAATTAAGTAGACACCCACTTTAAAAACCAGTGATTATTTAACCAAGAATAGTTTTACTCAAATATTGATAATAAGTGTAGGTGTCTACTTAACTCTCTATCTGAAATAATTATCTAGACACCTAACTATCTGAATACCCACTTTAAAACCAAAAATTAAGTAGACACCCACTTTATAATTTATCAATTAACTAGACACCCATCTTAAAAACCAGTGATTATTTAACTAAGAATAGTTTTGTTCAAATACTAACAATAAGTGTGGGTGTCTACTTAACTCTTACTTAACTCTTTTTGACACTAAGTGCTTTACCTAACAACACAACTGAAGCGGCTAACAATACCAAATCTTTTACCAAAAACTGGCCTGGTACTACGTTAAGAGCAGGGAACCCACCTAGGCTCATTTCCCAGACTGGAGCCGTTAACAATAAACTCGATGTGACCGCGAAGGTTGCAATAGCGCCTAAGCTACCAACTATACCTAAAACGCGGTTAAGTGGTGTGAGTAAAATGGCAATAGCGATAGCTATTTCTGTTGCACCAATAAAATTTGACGCACCTTGCACACTAAATATACTATACAACCAAGACGTTAAAGGGCTTGACGTGACTAGGCCCTCAATAGCGCCAGCTTCATAACCAGTAAACTTCATCGCCCCTATCCATATTAAAATAAGTGCAATTGACAAACGTAGCGCATTATCACCAAGCGAAGTAATCGAGTGGGCTATTTGTTGTTCGTTTGTTTGCAATGAATTACTGTTTGTAGCTTCGTTTTTAAAGTTCGTTGTTGGCATAGTGTTTTCCTTTATAAATAAAAGTAATTGATAAAATAGTGCTAGCTGAGATGATTAAACACGATCACCGATTAAATCAGCTAATGAGCCCGAATTTAGCGCATGATGAAAATCATCGCCGCCACCAATATGTTGGCTGTTGATAAATATTTGCGGTACAGTTTTTCGACCGCTACGTTGTTGCATTTCTTTAGTTAGTTTTTCAGAGTCAGTAATTTCAAATTCTTCAAAATCGAGACCTAAACGAGTGAGTGTAGCTTTGGCACGTTTGCAATAAGGGCAGTAGCTTTTGCTGTATATTTCAATTTTAGTCATGGGATATTTCCTATTTTATTAAATGGCTTTCTCATTGTTGATGTAGCTATTATGACGCATTCATTAGTACCAACAATGCTCAAAAGTCTTTACTTTTGTCACTAATCGTCTACATTGTGAATCAAATTTGGTTTCTGGTAGGGTTGGTATGGAAGTTTTGAGCGATATACTTAAATCACTGCGTGTGGGTGGCAGTGTATACTTCTGTAGTCATGTTGAGCCGCCTTGGACTAAGGAATTTATAAATAAGGAAACGGCATGCTTTCACTTAGTGAGACGAGGAGCATGTTGGGTAAAAGTGGGAGATATGGTGGAGCAGTTGTTTGCTGGTGATTTAATTTTTTTAGGCCCCGGCATTGATCACATATTAACCAGCGCACCAACTGATGTAAAAATGCCCATCAGCGCCGATCCAACTCTTTTATTATGTGGTGATTGCTCGTTTATAAACGATGAGCTATCACCTATTAGTGAAATGTTTGAGCAAGTCACCATTGTGCGCGAGGATGAAGTGATAAAACATCCTTGGTTAAAAAGTACCTTTGACCAATTAAGCTCAGAATTTATGTCGCAAGATATAGGTAGTGAAATAATAGTCAACAAACTGACGGAAGTAGTGCTAGTTGAGCTAATACGCATTAATTTTGGGCGTCATCAGCAACATTCATTTTTACATGCGTTACGTGATAAACGCATAAAGCAATCGCTAGAGTTTATCCATACCTCTCCTGAAAAACCGTGGACAATTGATAGCTTAGCTTCTAGTGTGGGAATGTCACGTGCTGCTTTCGCCAAGAAATTTACTACTTTGGTGGGTCAAACAGTTTTCACATATCTGTCTAATTTACGCATCCAAAAAGCCAAAGATATGATAATAACCACAACGCAATTTATTGACGATATCGCACTGGCAGTGGGTTACGAGTCAGAACGGGCTTTTAACAAAACATTTAGTAAATATGAAGGTATAACACCCAAACAGTTTCGTAAGAAAAATAAAGATATTTGAATACATTAACTTAGTTTTAAAAATTAATTACCTAAACACCCATCTTAAAAACCAGTGACTATTCAACTAAGAATGGCTTTGTTCAAATACCCTAAATTCGGATAATAAGTGTGGGTGTCTACTTAATTTTCTTAATTTTAGGCAATAAAAAAGCTGCAGTAGCTTACTGCAGCCTTTATATATTTAAATACTAGCTACACACTAACTTAGTATGCACCGGCACTATAAATAAGTTCGTAGCTGTGGCTGTATATTTCTAGGATATTACCAAACGGGTCTTCCATGTAGATCATGCGGTATGGTTTTTCACCTGGGTAGTAATAACGTGGCTCGGCCATACGTTTTTTACCACCGGCGGCTACAATACGCTCTGCTAGGCCTTCAACATCTGGGTCTTGCACACAAAAATGAAAAATACCGGTTTTCCAATATTCAAAGTTATCTTTTGGGTTTTCTTGGTTTTTAAATTCAAAAATTTCTACACCAATACGATCGCCTGTAGATAAGTGCGCTATTTTAAATTTTTCCCATTTTTCACCAAACACTTCAGTACACATTTCGCCTATTGGGCTTTTGTCTTCGAGTATTTCGGTTGGCTCCATAATAGTGTACCAACCCATAACTTGGGTATAAAACTCTACTGCTTTTTCAACGTTTGGTACCGAAATACCAATATGCGAAAAACTACGTGGGTAGGTATGACTCATAATAATATTCCTGCTTATCTTGTTACTGGTTAATGCGTTTAGTTTACGAAGCCAGTTAAATTAAGTAAAATAATCATTAATCATCATTTTGAGTACATTTTGTAATGATAAATCCCATATGGTTAAATACGTTTTGTACTTTGGTTGAGGTAAATCACTTTACGCAAACAGCCGTTCGCCTCCACATGACCCAGTCGGGTGTAAGCCAACACATTAAAAAATTAGAGCAGCACGTTAACTGTGCTTTGCTAGAAAGACACGGCAAACAGTTTTCGCTTACTGTGCATGGGCAAAATCTATATCAACAAGGCAGTTTATTACTTAAAGAGTGGCAGTTTTTAGAGCAGCAATTAAAAGACGACTCGCCTTACAGCGGTAAAGTAAAAATACAGTCGCCTGGTAGTTGTGGATTGCAGTTTTATAGCCAGTTATTAGCTTTGCAAACAAAGCACCAAGGGCTGAATATTGACTACCGCTTTGCGCCAAATATAAGTGTTGAGCAGGCTGTAGCTAACCATAATGCCGACCTTGGTTTTTTAACCCAAGCACCCACACTTAGCGAAGTAACCAGCCATAAAATAGGTACAGAGCCGTTACTATTAGTTACCCCTGCACATATTAAAACCCCAACATGGCAAGCTTTATGTGAACTTGGCTTTATTGCTCACCCCGACGCTAAACACCACGCGCAACTTTTGTTGAGCGAAAACTACCCGCGGTTTGAACATTTAGAGCAAATAAAACACACCGGTTTTTCTAATCAAATTAGTTTAATACTGGAGCCGGTAAGCTTAGGCCTGGGCTTTACTGTGTTACCTGCGCATGCAATAAGTGCGTTTAATAAGCCTAAACTTATACAAACTCATTATTTGGCAAACCCTATAAGTGAAAATATTTACGTGTGCCACCATCGCAACAGGCCATTAGCAAAACGTATGCATACAGTAATTTACACAATAAAAGAGAGTTTATAATTGCTGTAATAATAAATCCCTTAACCAGAGTTCAAATTAAATAATTTAAAGGACTTTTGAAGTACCCCTAGATAAATCAAGGGGATTCTTGTCGTCAACGGTTTAAGCATTGTAATACTAGATCACTTTAGACTTCTAAAACCTCTTACAAGCATTTAATGTGTCGGTACTACCTACCGCCACAAATTATTTAAGCTATAAGCCTTAATCCCTCATTATGGATATTAATAGCAGCATTATGATCTCTATCATGGATAGCTCCACATTCACAAGACCACGTTCTTATAGCTAATGACCATTTACCAGAATACAGCGAACCGCACTCATTACACATTTTACTTGATGGAAACCACTGGCTAATAGCTGACACTTTACGGCCATACCAATCGGCTTTATATTCTAACTGTCTTACTATTTCACCAAAATTAGCATCGTGGATATGCTTAGATAGCTTACGGTTCTTAACCATGTTTTTGACTTTCAATGACTCGATCCCTATCACTTGGTTTTCGTTTATAAGTTTCGTTGTCATTTTTTGGGTAAAGTCTTTGCGTGAGTTTGCTATCTTTTCGTAAATTCGAGCAACAACACGTTTTTGCTTGTTGAAGTTGTTGGAGCCTTTTTTCTTCTTGGCTAGTTTACGTTGTGCTTTGGCTAGCTTGCTAGCGTACTTGTTTGTTAATCGTGGATTATTGAACTTAGTGCCATCCGAACAGATAGCAAGATCTTTAATGCCAACGTCTACGCCTACCGTTTTATTCGCTACTGGCCGTTTTTTAATATCTTCTTTAACTAAGATACTAATGAAGTACTTACCTGATTTAGTTTTAGATACAGTCAGCGAACTAGGCTTACCAGTAAATGAGCGTGACCACTTAATTTTTAATGGCTGCTTCATCTTCGCAAGTGTTAACGATTGCTTATCAGCCTCCCACTTAAAGCCGTTACTCATATAGCTTACTGATTGATTACCATGTTTATTTTTAAACTTAGGGTAGCCAAAGCCAGACTTAAAGAATGATTTAAAGCCTTTATCTAGGTGCTTTAATGCTTGCTGCAATGGCACACTTGAAACATCTTTCAACCATGCAAAATCAGGGTTCTTTTTAAGCTGAGTGAGGTTTTTACTCCAATCGTTATAATTGGTTTTATTACCTAAGTCGTATTGCTCTTTAGAGTAACCAAGTGCTGAATTATAAGCGAAACGAACACAGCCAAATGTATGAGTAAGCATTAGCGCCTGTTCATTATTTGGGTAAACTCTGTATTTGTATGCTATTAAAATCACTTGGTCTTACTCCTTGCTTTTTCTTATTATATACCTAAGTATGACAATCAACTATTGGTCCATTATAATTATGACGCATAAGAATGAGGCAGAAGTAAGAAAAGGTCGGCACTGTGTTAGCGCATTACATGCACATTTAATATTCGTGACAAAATACAGGCGCAAGGTGTTTAATGATGTAATTTTAAATCGGCTAGAGGCGATACTATTAGGGGCTGTTGATCTTTGTAGTACATATATCAATCAGCCCACATTGGTAGCCACATCATAGTAAATGCTAAAGCGAGCATTGAATGATAATTTCGTTCAAGCTTTTCATACCGCGTGGCTATCCCTCTATATTGCTTAATACGGCCAAATGCATTCTCAACCAAGTGCCGATATTTGTACATGCACCAGTCAATATCTTCATTGCCTACTAAACTGTTGCCCTTACGTGGAATAACGGGTGTAGCGTTATTATCACGAACAAACGCTCTCAGTTTTTCACTGTCGTAGCCTTTATCTGCGACAACCATATTACTTGTTGGGCAATTAGCTACGAGTGACTCTGCATGGACGATATCATGCGTATTTCCACAGGATAATTCATAATAAACAGGCAACCCTCCGCTATCGACTGCAAGATGAATTTTCGTAGAATTTCCACCTCGGCTCTTTCCAATTGATTCATTGTCAGCAGTTCTTGCACCGCAACTATGTTGATGAGCCCTGACAATACTGCCATCAATGAAGACCCAATCCATGTCCGCATCACGAGATAATGCGCGAAACAGTTCATTCAAAATCCCTTTTTTGGACCATAAATTAAACCGTCTGTAGATAGCACTCCAACGGCCAAAATCAGAAGGTAAATCTCGCCATGGAATACCTGTGCGCATCTTATACAGTATGCCTTCGAGCGTTTTTCTATGGTCGGGCTTATTATAAATTCGACCACTTAAGTACATTACTTTTGATAAGACATTCCATGTCCCGTCTGTTAACATTAATCTTGGCATGTAGGTTCGGTGTAAAGTTTTCTGGCGAATTCAATTATACCTTATCTTCATGCTGTTTGTTTTTCATACCACAAAGATCAACACGCCCTAGATGTGTATAAAGATTTTGAAGTTGATTTAGTCGAATTTAACGGTGAGCAAGATCACGTTCATTTGTTAATTGAATACCCTCCTAAAGTACAATTAAGTAAATTAATTAATTCGCTTAAAGGTGTTAGCTCAAGACTAATGAGGAAAGAGTTTACAGAAATACACCGCTACTTATGGAACGGTGCGCTTTGGTCGCCTAGCTACTTTGCTGGATCTTGCGGTGGCGCGTCATTGGACGTATTAACAGCCTATATAGAACAACAAAATAGAGCTAAGTAATGTTAATGCTACGCATTAAAGACTTACACCCTCGACATAAATGACGGGGGTTTTCATCAGGAACGATAAATAGTTACAGTCCATAATGGTTTTTCTGTTACGTTATAGTTACGTTAAAGCTAAGTGATTGAAGTAAGGAAGGTCATAATGCAAGTAAAGCAACTCCCAAGTATAACTTTAACTGGTTTAAAGGTAAGAACGTGTAACGCCGATGAAATGAACTCTGGCACTGCAAAAATAACGGAGCTTTGGCAAAAATTTGGTGAAAAGCATGGACAACAGCTAACAAAAAATACAAAAACGTATGGTGTTTACACTAACTATGAAAGCGATGTAACCGGTGAATTTGATGTAATAGCCTGTTGCGACGACTTATCGATTGGAGATCAAAAGTCAGTAAAAGTAACTACCGAGGCAGGGAGTTATTTAGTATTTAACGGGACAGGTGAAATGCCCGATGCGGTAATCGACCTGTGGGGCGAAATTTGGCAATACTTTAGCTCAGACGACTGTCGTTTTACTCGTACCTACAGCAGCGACTACGAATATTACAAAAGTGCTGATGAAGTAGAAATAGCCATAGCGGTTAAAGAATAAAGCTTTAGGCTTTAGGCATAATTAAAAACGCTAGCTTAACTTGCTAGCGTTTTTTTATGCGCGTAAATATTAATTTTAGCGACTAGCACTTTTAAAGCCCTATATTACTAAGCTTCTAGCGCCATTGCTGCCATTTTCATCGCACTTGCAAACGACTTTGCGCCAGCAATAAATAAACCGTTATGACAAAAAACAGCATCTTCAAGCCCAGTTTCGTCCTGAAATTCTTTATCAGATAAACCAGCCCACGGTTTTGGGAGTGACTTGCGATCTTCAAACGATCCTGGCTCAACCGGTACAGTTTGCACAATCCACTGGCCAGAGTGCGAAGGATAAACCATATATAATGCTTTATCAGAAAGCGCATGCACGGTTTTTTTCCACGGTGTGTATTGCTCTAACACAATTACGCGTGGATCAGCTGCATTTTCAATCGCTTTAGCAACAATTGCTTTTGCATTAATGCCACCGTTAGCCGCAGCTATAAAGCGAGTTAAAATGCGCGATGCAAACTCAACCGCTTCATCAAAACAGGCATCAAAGTTACTCTCTTCTTGCCACGTTGGGTTAAACATTGAAATAGTTTGGCTAAGGCTAATGCCTTTAGCAACGCCTTCAACATGGCCGCAGTCAATTGCATCAATAGTAGAGACTAAACCAGAGTCAATTGCATTGGCTGTTTCTTGGCTGCCTTGGCATATTTCAAGGCCATATTTTTGCCAAATTAAACCAAATGAAGAAAAAGGAATACCATTTTCACGCGCCCCGGCACCGCCACGTTGGTGGTGATCAAAACGGCCTGTCTCTGGGTTATGCTCGCCACCTACATCAATCACAACATCGGCTTTGCTTATAAGCTCCATATCGCGGGTGCGTATAAGTTTAAAAGAAGGATAAATATACTTAAGTGCAGCTACACTAAAAACATCATCTGCATGAAAAGTACCGTTGTGGGTTGCTATCGTTATATCATTCATTGGTTTTGTATCATTTTCTAAAAGGATAAGAAGGTCTCGCTATTTAAACGTTACGGTTTTGAAAATACTTAACAAGTAAAAATCATAAGGCGGATTCTATCTGATGAACGCTAACAAAAACAGTAAACTGTTTTTTATCCTTGTTAAAGCAATTAAGCTCGCATGCAATAGCCCACTAATTATAGAGAGATGCAAAGCCACACGTTATTATTTTGCTGCGTTATTTTTGTATCAACAACCAAACTTTAGTTAAATTATCAGCTAAAGCATGGCTAAATGCCCTATTTTCTTAAACAACATAATATAAATGCAGATAAAATTATTTTAATTTTTATTATTGCTGTAAGTGCTAAAAAACAACGCATTGCACTTTAACCTTTATAAAAATAAGCTAACCATATGTTTAAAAACAATAAAAACTACATTTAACATCAAATACTACATTCAGCTATAGGTATATAAATGTTACTAAATAGTTTCATACAAGACCTTTGACTAATCGTAATCTGTTGCTAGCTGCTTTATCCTGCCGCCTCAATTTTTATTTGCTTTAAACAAAGCTGTATTTTTATTTTGAGTGAGCAACTATGTTGCAGGAGAAGCCATGAATACCACGCCGCAAGATGATATTTCATCTGATGCCAAACCAGGAGCGGATACTCAAACCGCTACCAATAGCTATAAAAATCTACACAAGCCTAGCTCTGAGTTTAATAGCCGAGACGAATACCTAGAACACGAGCTGCAAATTATGCAGCCTAAACGCTGGCGCCCAAACTTACCCTTTAGAGACTACAGATTCGAATTTGAAGACGCTATTCCTGCAATGGCTGCCACCATAGGTAAAGTGGTTATGGTTGCCGCTATTGCCGCAACGTTTGCAAGCCCACTGGGTTTAAGCGACGCTTTTGTTTTAGAAAACGTGCGTTACGAATTACTTATCGTCGCCTTTTTTATTATTTTGTTTTCAGGCTTTATTTTACCTACCGCTAACTTAGCCGGTACTCATGGCCCTTTAATTCCGTTAATTCCAATTGTAGTTGCAGCAGGGGGGCACCCTATGGCATTTGGCTTGCTCATAGCAGCCTTTGGTTTAATTTTGGCAATAAGTAAAGGCGGAACCCTACTGGCTAAACTAACCAGTAAAGGCGTATGTGGCGGCCTTTTACTCTACCTAGGGTTTATAGGCATAACCTCGCAAGTTAAAAAGCTGTTTGCATGGGCCGAAGCCATCGATATGACCCACATTGCCTTTATTGTTATTTTTTCCACTATAATTTTATATGCCATGTTAGAGCATTTTAAAAAGCGTTGGTTAGCCGTACCACTTAGCTGTATTTTAGGCGGCGCAATAGCCTTTGCATTAGGCGCACCGTTTGAGTTTCATACTGCACCGGGGCTACCAAACATGGACCCTATGTACTGGTGGGGCGAAGACACCGGCTGGATGTTAGGCCTACCTACTCTAGAAAGCTTTGTAGTAGTACTGCCATTTGCAGTGCTTGCTGTTGCTATGTGGTCGCCGGACTTTTTAGGCCATCAGGTATTTCAAAAAATAAGCTACCCAAAACGTACCGAAAAAGTACAAATGAACATAGACGACACCATGCTTAGCGCATCAGTTAGGCAAACCTTTGGCTCGCTACTGGGCGGCGCTAACTTTGCGTCATCGTGGGGCACTTACATAGTGCCAGCAGCCATTGCTAAACGCCCAATACCAGCAGGCGCTATTTTAACCGCACTATTTTGTATTATTGCCGGCGTATGGGGCTACCCTATGGACCTTGCAATTTGGCAACCTGTGCTGTGTGTAGCGCTAATAGTAGGGGTATTTATTCCACTACTAGAAGCCGGCATGGAAATGACCCGCGTAGGTAAAACCACCCAATCAGCTGCTATTGTAGTATTTGCTTCAAGCTTAGTTAACCCAGCATTTGGTTGGTCACTCACCATATTGCTAGACAACTTAGGCTTTATTGGCTGTAAAGAAAGAAGTAAAGAACTCACCCGCATGAGCCGCTGGATCATTCCACTGGTCATGTTTGTACTACTAACCAGCGTAATGGCCATGGTAGGCATGCTGCCAGGTATACCCGCGTTAGTATCAAGCTTTAGGCACTAACTTTAAAAGTTAGCTTAAAGTAAATTACTCCCAGTAAGCGCATTTTATATGCGCTTACTGCGTTTTAAAGCTTAATTTTTTAGGTGGCAGCATAGAGCGATAAGCGGTCATTCAGGGAATTGGTATTGGCGGAGCGATACTAAGAGGAAACTTTCCCCTTTTTCACATGTTAAATAAGCTACAGTAGGCATAATAACTTACACTATTTGTTATTAATGTAAGTTCATAGTATGACGACGTTTTCGCGCTAAAACAGGGAAAGTGTCCCCTGATAAAGCTGTTATAACACTTCGTCACAGTCTGGTGTTAAAACCTTAGTTATAATAATCTTCCACTTATCTTATTGAGGAATTTGAAATGTACGTTTTAGTAACTCCCAACATAAAGGGTTATCAGGCTCGTAATGCAAAACACGTTATTTATGCACATAAAAATGAAAAGGGTCACGTATATATCGGGCAAAGTGGATGCATGGTTAACCGATGGAATGAGCATCTACAAATAGCTAAATCAAAATCTCACCCTGAATACGGGCAAAAGTTTAAGAAATCATTGCGTGAAAGTAA
This sequence comes from Pseudoalteromonas sp. HL-AS2, assembly GCF_031198805.1. Classification (NCBI taxonomy): domain Bacteria; kingdom Pseudomonadati; phylum Pseudomonadota; class Gammaproteobacteria; order Alteromonadales; family Pseudoalteromonadaceae; genus Pseudoalteromonas; species Pseudoalteromonas sp. HL-AS2. The sequence goes on from NZ_CP133572.1 coordinate 83,085, forward strand.
ACGATGGGAGCACTATGTTATAGGTATTGCTGAAACTGCAAGTATTGCAAATGATGTGGAATCAGCTGCGATAGTTTTCTATAAGCCTGCTTTAAATTCTATTCCTGGAACTAGTTCAAATACAGAAAATTTATACTATTTTCAACCGCTTGATGGAAATGGAAGAGAAATAAAATTAGAAGGAAAAACAATCGACAGGTATCGAAAACAAGAACGTTACAGTGATAAAGAAAGAAAAACTATCAAATGTAGAGCTATAAACAAATCAGGTAAATCTCATGTTAGCTTTGAGTGCATTGACGACGGTATGAGAGTTAATATCTCACATGATAAACGGATTGGCTTTTGTGCAGGTGATACCGTAAAAATTTCCTTTGCAGCTAAAGGAAAAACATTTTATACAACAACAGAATATAGTCAGGTGCAGAAAGTGTTATAACAAGAGTCTAAGGTCACGACAGTCCGCAATTGGCACTTTCCTGAAGCCTGCTGTGAGCGAAAACCGGACTGTCGGGTCAACTCGTTTTTGGACATTTTCGAGTTAGGACTTTTGCCTTAATGACACCATTTCAGATTACCAAAACTATGAAAAAGCTCTAATACCTGTGGCCAGTTTTATTTGACCACTACAACTGTTATTCTTCGTCCGCCTTAAGCTTTTTATAAATAAACAGATCATCTTCTATTTTAAAAATAACTAAGATTAAAAGCTTTAAGTAAAGTAAATAGGAATTTTCATGTAGATGAATTTCTGTCGGATTTGCCTGTGTACCATGTAAATAGCTATTTCTTAAGTCGTGCCCGTTTGTAAACTCACTTTTGTTTAAATAGTAATTGAAGTAATTTTGCTCAGGTATTGCGAAAAGTGAACTTCCAAAAAACACTACTCCATCATTACTCATATGCAAAACTTCGTCTTGAATATCGGCAGAATAATGGTGTAACGAGGCGACCTCATTTTCAAAAACATCTCTTAATATTAAAATTCTGTTCCAATTTGTAACTTGAACGCAATTATTTTCATCGACAGATATATAATTGCTATCTATCAAATAATTTAAATGCTCATGCTGATGTTCTTCATAATTTCCGAAATTTATTTCTTCTTCATTCACCAATAAATCAACAAAGTTCTTATATTTCTTGTCTTTGAACGGGTCAACATAAGTCAACAGAGTCTGATCCGAAAATAGCAGAAAGGTTAGAAAATTAACTTCTTTGTCATCCTTATTGATATATATGTACTTATTGCTGTTTAAGCTTGGGATGTCTTTGATGGCTGTAGGGCCAGATGACATTTGTAGAAGTTCAAAATCAATATGTCCATTTTCTACAAATAATTTGTATTGCTTCAATATCGACTCGAACTCAGGTGCGATTGTTCTTATTTTCTCTAAAGCAGAAGCATTTTGAGTAGGAATTGTAAAATTGACGTTACTAGGTAAGTCAAATAATTCCGGTAGAGTATTAGTGAAAACTGTTTTTAGAATATCTTCTAATGAATACCCAAGCCCTTTTAGTACGTTGGAATATGTGTAAATTTGGCCCATAGATGCCATTTCTAATTGTGTGAACGCTACACCAAAAACGTATTCAGTTTTTGATCTAACACCTAAAGTTCTTTCTAAAATTCCAAGCTGATTTTCTTTACTGGTTAGAGCTACAATATTCTGTTCATCCACGTACTCAAAAAGTGTCTCGAAGTTTCTGTACAGAATATATGGGTGATTATTTTCTTTAATGTAATCTAAGCTAAATTCGTGATGGACTGTACCCTGCTCAATCCAAGCATGTTTAATTTTAGAAGCATTTTCGGGATAACTGATAGCTACCCCGTATTTAAATGATGAACTAGAACCACTATCGAAAAACTCTTTAACAGACTGTTGGTATTTTCTCTTAGCTGCTAATTTAGTTTTATCTGAGATTCGGAAGCCACTATGTTTTTTAGCATTTTGTATTATTGGCAGGTAATTACTATTGCAATGCTCTGAGTCGATGTACGAAGCAATTATGCTTTCTTTATCTTGAATAGTTAAACAACTAGGTAGGTACAACTTCGTTTTATTAAAACTATTTTCGACTTCATATATAGAAAGGAGGATCTCTGCACTTTGCTGGTCACTTTTTAAAAACTCACAGAGAACAAGCTTATATTTATCCACCAAATTTTTATGGCTCAACAAGTGCCCCACTTGATGAGGGGTTTTCTTCAAAACTTCTTCTATTTTAGATGGCGATATCTTTTTATATTGTTGATAGTTATTTATTAATAACCAGAAACTATCATAGTAACCGTAAACTATATTTTCAAAAGATGACAGGAAGTTACTATCATCAATATTAGTTATGAATTTCCCAATTAAAATTTTAAAAGTATTAACTTTTTCTTTGTAAGCAACAATATCTGTATATGACCAACTTTTAAGGTATATGCCGTTTTCGAAAAACAGCGATATATTGTACAGTTCAAGTATATCGTTTATATCGTCTAAATCGTTTGCTATTTCGCTATTCAATAACCGCTCTGCTTTTGATAAGTAATGACCACTCGACATGTCGTGTACCGAGTGAAATACAACCCTATCTCTATCTGGCTTGTTCATAACAAACATTAACCTTGTAATTTAGTATCGTTATATCTTTTACTAAGGTATCGATTTTATACATTTATTACAAACACTTGTTGGCATGTATCACTTTGATCTGATCCTGCAATAGTGGACACGTTGTATCATTACTAAAAATTGGTCAGTTAGCTCATGATAACGAGTAACCTGTCTTATCGCTGTGGCGCGGAATGGGGCAGAAACGAGTTGATCATGAATGACTGCAAAAATCGAATGGGGTCAAATCTTGACTTCACACATTAAGAATCTTCAATGTCCATTCATGGCACTTTCCAGCCACTCGACAACTTAAAATGTTGATAATAATTGGCAAGAGATTTTACTGTGTCGGATGGCGCTTCGCTTATCCGACCTACAATTGGCACTGCGGGGCTAATTTTTAATTGAAAACTACTTGTTTACGTATTACGTGAACGTATAAGTAACTGGCAGTGCAAACGTAAGCTATCCATATTTTCACAAATCTACCCGCTAATGGGTGCAATTTTGCTACTTACAAACCAAATACCCACCTTTCATATGCCATTTATGGGATTTACTATGCAGCTTATGCTTATTTATAAAATCAATTAAGGTGAATATACTAGGCTAGTATTTTATTAATCGTTTAATTAAATAGCAGGCAATACTCTGTCGTTAAATAAAAATTGGCTGCCTTGTCTGTTTAACAGCTTAAAACTATTTATATTGCGACTTTCTTATATGGTGTTTTTGTAAGCCTTTATTACCTTATCAATTTTAAGCTAAGAATGGTGCAAGGGATCATGTTGGCTATGCAATTTAATGGCAACATTTCTTAGAGCGGCTACTTCATTCTAATTTATAAAGGAATCATTTAATTATGTGGATAATTTTTGCATTACTCGCCACGGTTTTTTTTGGCGCACGAGGAATAATGTATCAATGGACATCCCAGAAAAAAATTAATCGAAACTTATTATTATTCGGTGTGTTTTTTGTCGGATTTATAATCAGTGTTTTGGGTGTAACCTTGTTAAATCAAAAGTGGTATGGCTGGGCTGATATTGCTGTTGGCTTAGCATTGGGCTTTGGCTCTTTTGCCGCTAATGCTTTTTTGCATAAAGGTTTTTCGGTTGGAAAGGCTTCGCTTATTAGTATTTTGTCGGGTTTAACTCCTTTATTTGTGTTGGTTTTTGCCTTTTTATTATGGCAAGAAGCGAATGGGGTCAAATCTTGACTTCACACATTAAGAATCTTCAATGTCCATTCATGGCACTTTCCAGCCACTCGACAACTTAAAATGTTGATAATAATTGGCAAGATATTTTACTGTGTCGGATGGCGCTTCGCTTATCCGACCTACAATTGGCACTGCGGGGCTAATTTTTAATTGAAAACTGCTTGTTTGCGTATTAAATGAACGTATAAGTAACTGGCAGTGCAAACGTAAGCTATCCATATTTTCACAAATCTACCCGCTAATGGGTGCTATTTTGCTACTTACAAACCAAATACCCGCCTTTAAATGCCATTTATGGGATTTACTATGCAGCTTATGCTTATTTATAAAATCAATTAAGGTCAATATACTAAGCTAGTATTTTATTAATCGTTTAATTAAATAGCAGGCAATGTTCTGTCGTTAAATAAAAATTGGCTGCCTTGCCTGTTTAACAGCTTAAAACTATTTATATTGCGACTTTCTTATATGGTGTTTTTGTAAGCCTTTATTACCTTATCAATTTTAAGCTAAGAATGGTGCAAGGGATCATGTTGGCTATGCAATTTAATGGCAACATTTCTTAGAGCGGCTACTTCATTCTAATTTATAAAGGAATCATTTAATTATGTGGATAATTTTTGCATTACTCGCCACGGTTTTTTTTGGCGCACGAGGAATAATGTATCAATGGACATCCCAGAAAAAAATTAATCGAAACTTATTATTATTCGGTGTGTTTTTTGTCGGATTTATAATCAGTGTTTTGGGTGTAACCTTGTTAAATCAAAAGTGGTATGGCTGGGCTGATATTACTGTTGGCTTAGCATTGGGCTTTGGCTCTTTTGCCGCGAATGCTTTTTTGCATAAAGGTTTTTCGGTTGGAAAGGCTTCGCTTATTAGTATTTTGTCGGGTTTAACTCCTTTATTTGTGTTGGTTTTTGCCTTTTTATTATGGCAAGAAACCTTAACAACGCTGCAGCTAATTGGCTTTTTTATTATTTTTGGTGGGCTTTATATTATTCGCTACTCTAATGATATTTCGTTTACTAATTTACAAGGGGCGCAATGGGGGTTACTGGCTGCATTATTCTTTTCGTTTAATGACTTACTAGGTAAGCAGTCTACTTTGCTGGAGGCCGATACGTTCGCTACGCTCACCTCTATGTTTGGTTTTGGTAGTTTGCTTTTTGCTATTAGTTGGTTAGTAAGTAACAAAAAACAGGCCTGTGACACAAATGACTCTCGGCCTAATTGGTCGCCAGTAAAAACGTTTTCTTGTGGGTTACTTATTGGATTGACGAATGTGGCTGGCATGGTTGCAATAATATCGGCTTTTGCAATTGGCAATACAGGGCTGGTTTCTGCTATTTCTGGTATGAATATTTTAATAATTCTTTTGTACTCACGCATTATTTTAAAAGAGTCGTTTACTCGCCAAGAGCTGTTAGGACTAACGACCGCTTTTATAGGGGTAATTGTACTAAGGCTGAGCTATTAACGCTTAAAACCACACACAGTAAGGACGTTTCGGTAAATAATTAAATAGGAATAGTAAAAATGAAGAAGAAGTTAGCACTAATAGGGTGTGGTTATTTAAGCCAAACTATTGCTCAGGCTGTAAAAAGTGGCTCTCTTGCTGGTTACGAGCTAGTTGCGGTATTAGGCAGAAACCCAATTAGAACCAAACAATTTGCTGATTACTTTAACTGTACACCATGCACAGATATTGATGCGTTTATGGCTTTAAAGCCTGAGTTTGTAGCCGAAGCTGCATCGGCGGTATCTGTAATCGATTATTGTGAAAAAATATTAGCCGGTGGCTCGCACTTAATTGTTTTATCTACGGCGGCATTTGCAGATGTAGCTTTGTACCAAAGAGCCATAGCTGTAGCAATAAAAAATAATACTAAAATATACATTGCCGGTGGTGCAACAGGTGGCTTTAACCTGCTTCAAACCGCTTCATTTATGAGTTCAACACCGATTGATGTAACAATAACATCTAAAAAATCATCTGGTTTTATTGCTCGAACCCCTTTTAACAAAGAGGGCTTAATGAACATAACTGAGCCAGAAAGAGTTTTTAGCGGAACAGCTAAGGAAATTATTGATATTTTTCCTTATGTTTTTAATGTTATTTATGCAACTTCGCTAGCAAGTGCGGGGCCAAAAGCAACTAAATTTAATATTGATGCTGTGCCTAACTTTGCTGGAGATGACTACAGAATTGAAGTTAAAGGTGAACACGTAGCTTTAGATTTAACAATTAAATCGGGCGATTATGCTATTGCAGCATGGAGTGTGGTGTCTATTTTAAATAATGCGGCTTCTCCGGTCGTTTTTATGTAAAACACTAAGCTGAGCGGCTATAGCAGCCTGCTATTCTCACCTTATAATATTTATTATTCATAAATAAAAAGCCGATACTGCAATCAGTATCGGCTTTGACCTATTTGTAATTCAGGTATTAAAAAACTAATTAGTTATTGCTGAGTTTTAATTAGCTTTGCGGTGTAATTAAGTATTTTTCGCCTGTGGCTTGTTTAGAGTAAGCCGCTATTGATGCTAATTGTAGCGCCTCAGACAACGACACTTCATGGGTGTAATTGCTGGCAAATGTGGTAGTAATTTCATCGGCTATACGTTTACGCATTGCCACTACCGTATTCGTGCCTAATTTACCAAGCGCATTAAATAATAAAAACCCATTTACGCCCCAAGCAAAGCCAAAATTACGATTTAGCGTAATAGGGCCGCGATCAAGTGCGCCATAAATATAAACTTGCTTGAAAGTATCTGAGCCATACACGCTATACTCTTCTACGTCGCGAGTTATAGCAGCTTCCATACAGTTAAGAATGTCGCTGGTTAGTTGGCCACCGCCAATTGGATCAAACGCAATTGTGGCACCAGTGGCAATAATTGCTGCGGTTAAATCCTCAACAAACGACTCACTACTAGAATTAACCACATACTTTGCGCCCATGTTACGTAACAGTGTTTCTTGCTCTGTTTTGCGTACAATATTAACTAAATCAATACCGTCGGCAATACAAATACGGTTTAACATTTGCCCAAGGCTAGATGCCGCCGCCGCATGAATAATAGCTTTATGGCCTTCGGCGCGCATGGTTTCTACCATAGCTAGTGCTGTAAGCGGGTTAACAAAAGACGATGCGCCTTGCTTAGCGGTAGTGCCTTCTTTTAACTCTAAGCAACTTTGTACATTAACGCAGTGATATTGACGGTACGTTCCGCCGCCAATTACAGCAACCATTTTACCCATTAATGCTTGTGCCGCTGGCGATGAGCCCGCAGCAACTACAGTACCGGCACCTTCATTACCTACAGGCGTTGCTTTATTAACACGTGTTTTGAGCGCTGGCATAAACTTAGCTGGCACATTAGCTGTAATAGCTGGGCTTTGCCCAGTACCCGATTGCGTTGCTGTAGACATGTCAGCGGCGCTGAACATAACCGCTAAATCAGATGGGTTTAATGGCGCAGCTTCAATGCGAATAACCACTTCATCGGCACTTGGTTGTGGCATGTCGATGTTTTGTAAGGCAAGCGTTAGTGTGTTGTCTTCGCTGATTGTTGAAGTAAGTTGGATATTTTTGTCTGTCATCGGGATTTGCTCCTGCACATTATTAAATTAGTTAAACCAATAAGGTTAATGAATTGGCTGTTTTATAGCTAAGCATTAGCTGCTTGAATTTGCGCTGTGACCTTTTGCATAAACTCGGGCATGTTTGCGAGCCGATCTACCTCTACTTTTTGCGCAATAGCAGATTGGCGCATGGTGTCGTTCCACTGTTTCATTCCCGGTACATCACCCAGTACATCCCAATTAAGTTGGCTGGCACCAAAAGCGTTAACTATGGTGTTTACGTGATAAACGTAAATATCTGCCATAGTAAACTGCTCACCCGCAATCCAAGGTGAAAACTTACACAAGCGACTCAAGGCGGTAACACCACGGGTTAACACTTGGCGTACCTCATTTTTAAGCGATTCTGGCGCGTTTGTACCACTAAACGCATACGGTATAAAGCGTCTGCTTGGCAGTTCAAAGTACAGCTCTGCTATTTTCATTATTTGGCGCACTGCTGCACGCTCGGTGCTATTTTTTGGATAAAGCGGAATATCTGGGTATGACTCTTCAATATAGTCGCAAATAACACTCGACTCTGAAATATTAACGCCCTGAGATGTTGTTATAACTGGCACTTTACCCGCAGGACTCATTGCCAGTAACTCGTCACTACCGCCGTAAATAAGGTGCTCTTTAAATGGCAGTTCTTTATATAAAAGTACATGTTTTACTAGGTTGTAATAGTTGCTAGCAGCAAAACCGTGCAAAGTAATCATAATAAATTTTCCATCATTAACGTGAAGGGACTTTTTAATTACCTAAAATGCAATTAATGCCTCAGTGCTTAATACACTGCGACTGGACTATTTAAGCTAAACACATTATTACTGGTTTTAATTTGCTTATATATAGGGGTAAATGCTAATCACTTTTGCTTTTAAGACAAAAATAGAAAACTATTTGGCAAGGAGGTAGTGGCGGTACTAGCGCTCCCTATTTACATTTTTTAATAGGGAACCCCAGCTAAAGAAGTTATTTTTGTTGGTAATAATTTACGTTAAATTAAGTAAAACAGGCGAGCTCAGCAAAGTTATGCCAACAGGCTAAACTTGGTTATTACAAGCTCGGCGCTGAATTACTGCGGCTCTAATATGGTCGTAACTCAAGTTAAATAAAAAAGCATAAATAGTAATAAAAATAGTCACGCCTAAGTCCATTAAAAAAGCATTCCATAAGCTCACCGATAATAAATAAGCCATAATTGGAATAGTTAACACCAGTAAACCCGCTTCAAATAAGATAACGTGAAATAGCCGCATTGAAAAAGTACGCTTAGTTTTATCTCCTTTAACATAAAGATCAAAAACCCAATTAAAAGCATAATTCCAAACCATGGCGACACTCGCAATAACTATCATAGTTCCTGATAATGCAGCGATATCGTGCTCAGTAAAAGCAGCTAAACCGGCAATCGATAAAGTTACTGCTATTACTTCAAATGACACAGAGTGAAACACACGCTCTACAGCTCTCATTGTTATATTTCTCCAATAAAGGTATTACTTTAAAATTAAGTGATTAACACTAGGCAATTAACACTAAGGTGATAAAAAAGGATAACGAAATTATTAAGCGGCGATTATGACAGTCAATCAAAACAGATAAAGTTAACAGCTATCACGAATAGTGATAATCTGAGCCAAATACCTGTAACTCTCAGACACACCATGTATAGCTTCGAGCAATTGAAAGTATTTATCACTGTATGCGACACCGGATCTTTTTCAGCTGCTGCTCGTAAATTAAAGCGTGCTCAATCGGGGGTAAGTCAAGCAATTGCAAACCTTGAAATAGCCATTAATCAAGAGCTGTTCAATCGTGATAAAAACACTCCGGTATTAACTGATAACGGCAAAACCTTGCTGCCAATTGCAAAGTCTATTTTGCATCAACAAAAGTATTTTGATCAAACAATAGAATCGCTAGCAAAAGAGCATGAGCATGAAATGGTTATTGCTGTTGATGAGAGTGTAATGAGCCCAGACTTTTTAAATATTCTCATGCCGCTTGCCGATAAATACCCAATAACTCACTTTGATATCATCACCACCTCAACCTTTGATGTAGAACAACTCGTTCGTTCGGGTAGGGCGCAAGCCGGTATTGTTTATGCCGACGGTGAGTTAAAGGTGGATATGGATTTTTTCTTGCTAGGGCAAGCACGCTTTTTAACCGTTGCATCATCGACCCACGAATTAGCCAAACTAGCTAAAGTGCAAGGCTCTGATTTAAAACGTTATAGACAATGTGTACATCGCAGTGCTGAACATAAGGAGTTATGGTTTAGTTACGGTATTAGCTCTATGTTGTGGTATGCCAACACTCACCAAACACTGGTTGAGTTAGTTCATGCGGGCATGGGGTGGGCAAACGTACCTGAGCTATCAGTAAAAGAGCAGATAAACCAAGGCCATATTGTCGCATTGCCTGTTACCCATGAGTACAATGGGTGGTTAACGCCTGTAGGATGCTTAATTTCTCGAAGCCATCAATCGGGGCCTGTACTAACGAGTTTAATTGACACTCTTCAACAGTATCATTTTAGTAAAAACAGCTGGAAAATCAGATAAGCTACCCATTGTTTTGATAGAATAATTGTCACTTTTAAACAAATTAATCTATCATAAATACATAAATTTTAGAGCCTGCTTTATGATAATTTGAGGGCGTTTTTCTGCTTAAATTTTGCATTTAAAAAACCAGGGATTAATGTTTTCCTTACTCCTGCGTTTAGTAAAATATTAATTTTATTTCAGCTTTTTATGAGCAACGTCCTTTTCAAAGCCTTGTTATTCCCAAGGGCAATTTTAAAGTTGAGTTAAAAACAACAAATGGAGCAGCTCGTTGGATCAACTACGTGCAATTAGGTATTTTAGTAAAGTAGTCGAAACTGGCAGCTTTACCAAAGCAGCCAGTACTTTTAACGTGCCGCCGTCGTCGTTATCAAGGCGCGTTGCAGATTTAGAAAAAAGCTTAGGCGCTACGCTGTTAAAGCGCTCAACCCGACTCGTTAAATTAACAGAAGTAGGGCAAATTTATTATAACGATATACAGCAAATTTTGAGTCAACTAGAGCAAAGTAATGAAACCGTACGCAGTTATCAAACAACGCCAATGGGGCGTTTACGTATTAGCTCTATGGTGGGGTTTGGTGAGCAAATATTATTACCTTTGTTAGATGAATTTAGCGCCTTATACCCTGAAATAGTGCTGGATGTTAGTTTAACTGATCAGCTATCGACACTCGGACGCGACGATGTTGATATTGCTATTCGCGGTGGTTACGCACCCAATGAGCGAGTACTAGCAATAAGGTTAATGGACAATGGTTTTATTCCGGTGGCATCACCTTGTTATTTAAAAAAACACGGAACACCTAACAATGCGATGGAACTAAAGCAGCATAATGGCCTTTATTTTAAAGCGCCAACGGGGCCAACGCCTTGGTTATGTAATATGGACGGCCAATGGCATGATGTATCTGGCCCTGCTGTGGCTATTTCTAATAGCGGATCGTGGCTAGCAAAAAAAGCGTGCAACGGTGAAGGTATTTTAATGTCGACTCGGTGGGCGTTAGCCCCTTATATTGACTCAGGTAAGTTGCAACAACTTCACTTTGAACATGAGTTAGCTATAACTCAAAATGCTAATATGGCTGTGTATTTGTTGTATCAAAAACAGCGCTACTTAGTACCTAAAGTAAAAGCGGCAGTAGACTTTTTAGTGCAAAAAATAAAGACAGAAAATGAACAATAAACACAAAGTAACAGATTCCCTAGGCTGATTAATTTACAACTGTGTGGCTTGTTAAACAAAACTAACCGCAGGTTACTTTCGTTTTTTGCTTATGCAAACTGTAAACCCCCATTACAGTTTGCACAAAAGCCACAAATTAACACTGCATTTTACGCTATAGGCACTGTGCTAATAAAAGGATTAAGCTTAACTTTTAACGTGTTTAAAAAACACCTTAAAGCGAGTGTTCGCGTTTGAGGTTACCACTATGTTGCCCCCATTTGCTGTAACTAGCGCTTTTACTATCGCAAGCCCTAAACCCGCGCCGTTGCCTTGTCGCTGCCTTGATTTATCGGCTCGATAAAATCGGTCAAATAAATAGGGTAAATGCTCTGCTGCTATTTTTTCGCCTGGGTTGGTAACCGCAATACACACTTGATCATTTCCAGTGCGCTCACTACTAATAGTTATCGATTCGCCTGCTGGGGTATACCTAATCGCATTTGATAATAAATTAGATAGCAACTGCCTAAAGTGTAATTGTTCACAATAAAACTCAACATTACTACCTTGTTTAATAAAGGTAATATTGGCATCTTCTGCTACCGCATCAAAATATTCTAGTAACGCGTCTATTTCTTCATCACTTTGTAATACTTGTTGTTGTGCTTTTATCAGTCCATTTTGAGTTTTTGCCAACCACAGCATATCACTAACCATTTTTGTTAGTCGCTCTAGTTCTTCAAGGTTTGAAAACAACAGTTCTTGGTATTGCACAAGGTCGCGCTGTTTTGTTAAGCCAACTTGTGTTTGAGTAATAATATTAGTAAGCGGGGTACGCAGTTCGTGGGCTATATCGGTAGAAAAATTTGATAAACGCATAAACTCATCTTGTAATCTATCCAGCATGGCATTAAATGAATGCACCATATTCACCAGCTCAATTGGCACTTTACTTTCATCTAACCTAACATCCATTTTATGGGTTTGAATGTCATATATTTTTTTGCTTAAGCCACGCAGTGGATTTAACCCCTGATGTACCGCAAACCAAGCAACGAGTAAAATGAGCACAGCTGAGCCAAACATAATCACCCATAGGCTTTGTTTAAATTGGCGCAAAAAATGTTTATGAAAACTCATATCAATGGCGGCGGTAATTTTATAATGCTGTTGCTGCACGTTAAAGTCGCTAACTAATGCGCGATAGGTATGATCATTGGCTTGCCAATGCACTATGTTATCGCGATTAAAACCAAGCGCCGATGGCGCACTCATAATCTGCTTAGTAAAATCGCGACCTGAACTTTGGTAAATTAAGGCTCCTTGCTGGCTATTTACTTGATAATAAACACCATGGTGCCCTGCCACAGCTTTAGATAATGCCTGCCCTAAAGGTTCACTTGAGCTATGCTGCTGGGCTAAAACAGCTGCAACTGACTGGCTAATAACCTTTAACTCGCCACTGTCTTGCTCAATAAAGTGATGCTCAATGGAGGAGTTAATTAATGACGCGACTAAGGTTAAACAGGCTATTACAGTAACAGCAATAAACAATACCACCCGCATGGTCAACGACATTGGTCGAGCGTTAATTTTGGGCATTTTCGACCTCTAATTTATAGCCCATACCGCGCACTGTATGAATAAGTTTAATACTATACTCATCGTCAACCTTGCCCCGCAGGCGTCTAATCGCAACATCTATTACATTGGTATCACTTTCAAAGTTCATATCCCATACTTGCGACGCTATAAGTGAGCGAGATAGCACTTCGCCTTCTCGGCGCAGTAGTAGCTCTAATAAGCTAAACTCTTTATTACTGAGCAAAATACGCTTGCCTGCTCGCTGTATTTTACGCTTTGGTATATCCATTTCTAAGTCTGCAATTGTGAGTATGTCGGCCACTTTTTGCACGCCACCACGGCGAATAAGCGTACGTACGCGGGCAAGTACTTCTGAAAAAGCAAACGGTTTTATTAAGTAATCATCTGCGCCAAGTTCAAGCCCTTTGACTCTGTCATCAACACTATCGCGAGCCGATAAAAATAATACTGGCGTGTCGTTTTTGGCTTCTCGTACCGACTCTAAAATTCGCCAGCCAGATACATCGGGCAACATTATATCTAATATAATCACATCAAATAATTCGGTCATTGCTAAATGGTGACCGTCAAGGCCATTGCGCGCCAAACAAACCTGAAAGCCGGCTTCGGTTAAGCCCTGTTTTAAGTAATCACCGGTTTTAATCTCGTCTTCAACGATTAGTATGCGCATATAATTCCTTTGTTACTTTTATTATAATTTTAGTTATCACTTAAACAGCACTATGCCATATGCGCTACAACAGCAACATGACATTAAGATTACAACTTTGTAATGTTCGCGTCATGTCGATGTCAGGTTTAAATATTATACTCAATGCATATTTTGCTATTCAGGTGTAATAAAATGGGTTTTAAAAAGTCATTGCAGCACATTTCAAAGCCACGTAGGCGTTTTGTTCAAGGATTAATTGCAGGCGGTGTGCTGGCAGCTTTTCCAACTGTTTTACATGCAGCATCATCTTTAGCGGCTTCAACATTAACAGGTACTGTGCCTGAGTTGAGCGGTAAAGTTATTGACCTGGTTATTGATGAGTCCCCGGTAAACTTTACCGGTGTAGTGCGTATGGCAACCACCATTAATGGCTCTATTCCCGCGCCAACATTACGCCTTAAAGAAGGTGACGATGTGACCATTCGCGTTACCAACAATTTAGCGGTACCTAGCTCTATTCACTGGCACGGAATTATTTTACCGTATCAAATGGATGGTGTACCGGGCATTAGCTTTAAAGGCATTATGCCTGGCGAAACGTTTGTTTATAAATTTAAGTTACAACAAAGCGGTACTTATTGGTATCACTCACACAGTGGCTTTCAAGAAATGACCGGTATGTATGGGGCGTTAATTATTGAGCCTCGTGAGCAAGATGTTATCAGCGCAGATAATGAACATATTATTCAACTCTCTGATTGGACTGATGATGATCCTATGGAGTTATTCCGTAAATTAAAAATTCAGGGGGATGTGTTTAACTTTAATCAGCCCACTGTACCTGAGTTTTTTGATGACATAGCAACAAGCGGCGTTGCTAATGCACTTCAACGACGTGAAATGTGGAACCAGATGCGAATGAGTCCAACCGATTTAGCTGATTTATCGGCTTCGGCAATGACCTATTTAATGAATGGTACTGCGCCAATGGCTAATTGGCGTGGGCTGTTTAAAGCGGGCGAAAAAGTACGTTTAAGATTTATTAATGGCTCAAGTAACACCTTTTTTGATGTACGTATCCCAGAGTTAAAATTAACTGTGGTACAAGCAGATGGACAAAATGTTGAACCCGTTACCGTAGATGAGTTTCGCTTTGGTCCAGGTGAAACCTACGATGTGGTTGTTGAACCTAAGAATGACGCATACACAATTTTTGCACAAAGCATGGACCGCTCAGGTTATGCCAAAGGGACTTTGTCTGTCGCTGCTAATATTGATGCGCCAGAGCCTGCACTTGACCCCGTTGAGTGGTTAGCAATGCGGGATATGATGGGCAATATGGATCACTCTGCTATGCCTGGAATGGATCACAGCGCTATGGGCCACGCTAGCATGGACAAAACCAGTATGGATCAGGGGGCAATGGATCATAGCACAATGGACCACGGTGCAATGGCAATGGACCATAGTAAGCATAATATGGGTAAAAATCCACTGGCTGTTCCAAGTCAGAAAGTTCGCCACGCTAAAACAGAATATGGCGCCTCAGTTGATATGCGCGTTGATACGCCACGCACAAACTTAGACGATCCTGGTATTGGGCTGCGCAATAACGGCCGTCGTGTTTTAACACTTGCAGATTTACGCTCTCTTGATGGCATAGTTGACCACCAAGCGCCTGAAGCCGAAATTGAGCTGCACTTAACCGGCAACATGGAACGCTACAGCTGGTCTTTTGATGGCTTAGAGTTTGGTAAAAGTACCCCTGTGCATATGAAGCATAATCAGCGGGTACGAGTTATTTTACAAAACGATACCATGATGACACACCCTATGCATTTACATGGTATGTGGAGCGACTTGGAGAACGATCAAGGCGATGTGTTAGTTCGCCGCCACACCATAATGGTACAGCCCGCCCAAAGAATTAGCTTTTTAACTACGCCACATGATGTTGGTCGTTGGGCTTGGCATTGTCATTTACTGTTTCATATGGATGCAGGTATGTTTAGAGAGGTGGTTGTATCATGAAAAATTTAACCTTATCAACGGTACTTACTAGTGCACTATTAATTAGCGCACCGTTATTGAGCCTGCATGTGTTTGCTCAAACTGAAATGGGCGACATGTCTGGCGATATGGCGGGCGATAAAATGCAGCCGCAAGGCGGCAATGCCCCTAAAAATGCTCGCGATCCACACGCTTATGCTAATGGCACAACCTTAACGCAAGGGCCATATGCTTTAGCTAATGGCGAGCGCTTAACCCTTGCGGATGAGCATAAGTTTTACGCTATTTTAGGTGATCGCCTTGAGTATAACGAACAAGCCGATGCTGCTGTTTTCGATTTACAAGCTTGGTACGGCACCACCTTTAATCGATTAGTGATAAAAACCGAGGGCGATGTTAGTGATGGCAAGCTTGAAGAAAATCAAACTGATATTTTATGGGGCCATGCAATTTCGGCTTATTGGGATACGCAAGTCGGTATTCGCTACGATTATTATAAAGAGGGCAAAAACCGTCAATGGTTAGCGTTTGGTATTCAAGGCTTAGCACCTTATTGGTTTGAGCTTGATATGACAGCGTATGTAGGTGAGAGCGGCAATACAGCATTTACAGCAGAAGCTGAATATGAGCTGCTTTTAACACAAAGGCTCATTATACAGCCTCGTGCTGAAATAACATTTTATGGTAAAGACGATGAACAAAATGAGCTAGGCAGTGGGCTATCTAGTACTGCTATTGGCGTTAGGGTTCGTTATGAATTTACTCGCCAATTTGCACCTTATGTAGGTGTAGAGTGGACTAATAAATTTGGTAGCACAGCAGATTACGCCAAGCTAAACGAGCAGAGCAGCAACGATACTGAGTTTGTTGCCGGTATAAAATTTTGGTTTTAATATTTAAAAATAAGAGGTAATTATGAAATTTATAACTATTGCGGCAATTTTAGGCTTAGCTTTAAGCTTTTCGGCATCAGCTCATATTTCGCTAAAGCAATCAACACCACAAAATAGTGCGATGCTAATGCAAAGTCCAGAGCAACTTACGTTAACGTTTAGCGGCGAAGTACAACTTGCCAAAGTACTCTTAAGTGATGCTGCAAACAAGCAAGTAGATTTTAACTTTAAACCCAGTGCAAAAGCTAATAGCAACTTTAGCTGGCCGTTACCCAAGCTTGAACAAGGTAATTACACAGTTAAATGGATAGCGCTTGGTGGCGATGGCCATAAAATGTCAGGCAATTTTGACTTTATGCTGCACGCCAGCGACACACATTCTAAAATGAAAAACATGGCGGCTAGCCATAAACAACATAATCATTAGGTAGTCATATAATGCAATTAAGTGATTGGTCAGTGCTGTTACTATTATTAAAAATAGTAAGCTATTTAGCTATTGCAGCCCTTGCGGGCTGCTTGCTAATGCGCTTACTTAATAATGAGAGTACAAGCTGTTTTAATCGGTATTTAAAGCGCTGGCAAATCACCCTTGTTATGGTGGGCTTTATTGGTGCAATATTACAAATACCAATTGAAGCGGGGGCCATGGCTGAATCTGGTTTTGCTGGCATGATAGACCCCTTCATGCTGGATATAATTTGGCAATCAGTAATTGGTGAGCAGGTAAGTATGAGAGTGCCTGCATTTATAATTGCCTTGTTTGCGGTGTGCACTTGGCGCACCCATTCAAACTCAGCTAACGTGGCTAATTTTGTTATTACACTATTAGCACTTATTATCCTTACCTATAGCTTTACCTTAACCGGCCACAGCGCCGAAAAAGGCCTATTAATTAAAAGTATATTAACACTGCACTTAATTGCCATTGCTAGTTGGATTGGCTCACTATGGCCTCTTTATAAAAGTTGCCAACTGCTATCGTTAAATACGATAAAACATTTAATGGAACGCTTTGGACAGCTAGCAATTATTATCATAGCGGTACTGCTCATATCTGGTATAACCTTATTATGGCAATACTTAAATTCATTTTCTGTATTATTTACTTCAAATTATGGCCAGCTAATAATGTTAAAACTGTTGTTAGTGAGTGCTATGTTACTACTGGGTGCTTGGCATAAACTACGTTTAGTTCCGCAAATTACACAGCAACATCATGTTGTTACTTTAAAGCGTTCTATTTCTGTTGAAATGCTTATTGCCGTGTGTGTATTGCTAACCACCAGTGTATTTACCACGCTCGTTGGGCCGCCCGTATAATTTATCTTATAAAGAGAAAAACATGTTAATAAAACACCCTAAATTTGGATTGATCTCAGCGCTGTTATTTACTGCAACAAGCTCTTTTACTGTAAACGCGCATAGTGATGAAGAGCACGCAAAAAAATCAGCTTTATTTGTTAATGTAAGCAGTGCTGCAGCAAAAGTTGTTAGCTCGTTTCATACTGCGCTTAAGCAAGGCGATAAAGTAACTGCTCGACAATTACTAGCCGATGATGTGATTATTTTTGAAGGTGGCGGCGTTGAGCGCTCAGCCGATGAATACGCTAACCACCACATGTTAGCTGACATGAAATACCTAAGTGCAATTAACAGCGACCTATTAGAGCACCAAGTGTTTATTAATGGTGATATGGCTTACTCGGTATCAAGAAGTAAAAGTCATGGCAACTATAAAGGTAAAGAAATAAGCGCCACAGGTATGGAGTCAATCACCTTAAAAAATACCGATTCAGGCTGGAAAATAACTCATATTCATTGGTCAAATTAAGGCGTTAATTATGCGTATAATTAAAATCACCTCAAGTGTGCTTTTAGCACTAGCACTGCCTCTTATGGGGGCGTGCTCTGAGCAATCACCGCAAGTACATAAAGCAACTAGCTCAGCCGATAGTCCCAAAAAACAGGAGTTAAAGCTTACTGTTTATAAAGATAAAAACTGTGGCTGTTGCAAAGGCTGGATTGAGCATATAAATCAAAGCGACATTAATACAAAAGCCATTGATGCAGACGATATGGGATTAATAAAATCGCAATATCAAATAAAGCCTAACCAGCGCTCATGCCATACAGCTGTGTCGGCCAACGGTTTTGTGTTTGAAGGCCACGTACCGGCTAAGTTTATTAAACAATTTTTATCGGAAAAACACCCAGCGCATATTATCGGTTTAACCGTACCCGCAATGCCACTAGGCACACCAGGTATGGAAATGGGCGATGCATTTCATAAATACAACATTGAATTTATTACCACAAACACCACCACAGGTGTGTACAAGCACATTAGTCAATACGACGAGCAGTTTTAACTATTGTGGCATAGTTTGTGAGACTGTTTAGTACCTATAAAGAACTGTAAACCCCCATTACAGTTTGCACAAAAAAGCCACAATTAAAAATTGTGGCTTTTTTAGTTTTTAATAATTAATTAGACATTATTTTAGTAAGTTTTTCTCAAAAAATTCGGCCATCATAGTGTGGTAATGCAAAGCCGTTCCTTTGCCTTCTTTTAGGCTGTGTGAACGATTAGGATAAGCAAAAAACTCAAATTGTTTATTATGCTTAACAAGCTCGTCAATTAAACGCTCAGACCCCTGATAGTGTACGTTATCGTCGCCAGTACCGTGGATCAGTAATAATTTACCGTTAAGGTTTTTCGCAAAACTAATTGGCGAGGTATTATCATAGCTTTGTGGGTCGGTGTTTGGGTTACCCGAATAACGCTCTTGATAAATAGTGTCATATAAACGTATATCGGGCACAGGTGCTGAAGCAATACCTACTTTAAATTTATCTCCGTGACGAAATAATAAATTAAGTGTAGAGCTGCCGCCGCCAGAGTGTCCCCATACGCCAACCCGCTCTGTGTCTATTACATCCCAGCGTTTAGCCATCGCGTCGAGCGCGTCAACTTGGTCTTGCACTGTAATTGAGCCTATTTTTTTATAAATAGATTTGCGCCAATCTCGGCCTTTTGGTGCGCGTGTACCGCGGTTATCAACTGATGCAACAATAAAGCCTTTTTGAGTTAATAACGATTTGTATAAATAGCTATTACCTTCAAAGCGATCTTGTACGGTTGATCCCCAAGGTTCGCCATAAACATAAAATACGATTGGGTACTTTTTATTTAGATCCATATCCGCAGGAAACATAATATAACCATCAAGCTCGGTGCCATCACGCGCGGCTACTTTAAAAAACTCATGGTTTGGTAAACTTTGCTCTGCTAATTTTTGTTTCAGCTCGCTGTTTTCGACCAAGGTTTTTACATTACTGTGATCGCTCACCTTAATAATTTGCTTAACGGCCGGCTGATTAAATTTAGAATAGGTATGCATGGCCCAAGAAGCATCCTTTGACACGTAGTAACTGTTGGAGCCGTTAAACTGCTCAGGTGTTACTCGTACTGGTTTACTGCTGCCATCTATTGCTGTGCGATACAAATAGCGCTGAGCTGCATCATCTGGCGATGCACTAAAATACAATACGTTTTTGTCTTCGTTGATTGCAAGCATATCAACAATGTCGTAATCGCCAGGGGTTAGGTCAATAATTTTTTTGCCATCGCGCGATATGCGATATAAATGACGCCAGCCGTCGCGTTCGCTGTGCCAAATAAAAAACTCACCACTTTTTGACCAATTAGCACTATAAAACCATTCAATAAACGCATCGTCTTTTTCTGCCAGTATTTTAGTTAGCTGCTGCTTTTGCCAATTAAATAACCATAAATTATTATGGTTTTGTGGGCGGTTTAAGTCTTGGATAAGTAACGACTCACCATCGCCTGCCCAGCTAATGCGTGGTATGTAACGATCGCGGTTATCGCCCTCAAGTTTAGCCCACCGGGTTTGCTTGTCACTCAGGCTCACTACGCCTACGCGTACAGCTGAGTTAGTTTCGCCCGCTTTAGGGTATGGAAATTCAGTAAGGCTAGGGTAGAGCGCTTTGGTGTTGTTGATCATGGTAAAGTATTTAACGCCGCTAGTATCGAGCTGCCAATACGCGATTGATTTATTATCTGGGCTCCAACTAAAGCCATCACGAATAGAAAACTCTTCTTCGTATACCCAATCGAAATTACCATTAACTGTGGTAGCGCTGCCATCGGTTGTTAATGCGCTAACGGTATTGCTGCCAACTGCTTGCATATAAATATTATTATCGCGCACATACGCTACTTTTGAGCTGTCGGGGGAGAACTTAGCAAACATAAGCTTTTTGGGCTCAGGGTTTTCGCCGCCCAACTGCGAGAGTTTATTCGTATTTAAGTTAAGTAACCAAAAATCCCCTCGGCTGCGCGAACGCCATACTTGCTCACTGTTGGTAAATACCATGAGCCACTGGCCATCTTTAGAAAATTGATAACTCTCAATTGCAAACGCTTCATCTGCGCCCTCTGGCAGTAACTTTTCAAAAGCAACCAGTACTTTTCGCCCTGTGCCATCGGCGTTGTAAAATACAATGTCGTTGCTTTTTACACCGTGCTCTTTCTCGTCGTCAGCTTTAACGCCTACTTTTTTATCGGCTTCACGTTGCTCAAGTACTGTGTAGCCAGTGCCATCGTCTAACCATTTAAAGTAAGTACTACGCTGTGCTTTAAAGTATTTATCTTTATAAATTTGCTCAAGAGTAAGCGGGTTACTAATAGGTGTAACTGCATTACCGGTTGTTAATGGTGATGTATTTGACGTCATAGAACACCCTTGTATGGTTATACCCGCCAGAATGGCAACTAACAGTGCTGAGGTTTTAATTATTTTCATCGTGTTTCCTAGGGGGGGTTATTAAATAAATACTGACCCCGCTACTTTAGCAAATAAGCAAAATAGGATCTGAGCGTTTATCGCGTTATTAAGGGATTAAGCTTAAAAACGGAATTAATACGCCATGTTAATTAAAAGTAGGCATTAGCTGTGTAATGAAGGTTACCGTTTTTAAATACCTAACCCTTTTGCTACGCAGTTAATCTAATTCTAAATTTGCACGTTCAACACTCTCTGCTGGCAGCTCTTTTTGTACCGATACGCCCAGCTCTTTAAACTCGCTTGCCTGTTTAATTAGGTTACCTTTACCTCGGTAAAGCTGCGAAAACGCTTTGTCGTAGCTTTCTTTAGCACGATCGAGCTGTTTGCCAACCCCTTCCATGCTGGTTAAAAAGCCATTGAGCTTGTTATAAAAACGCTCGGCTCGAGCTGCCAATTCTTTTGAGTATTTAGTTTGTTCTTCAAAGCGCCATAGCTGTTTAACTATATTTAAACTAGTGAGTAAGGTAGTGGGGGTTGCCACTAGAATATTTTTTTCGATTGCTTGCTGGTAAATATCACTTTGGTATTTAAGCGCTTCAACAAAGGCTGACTCTATTGGTACAAACATCACCACTACTTCAGGCGAGTTAAGCCCAGGTAGACGGTCGTACGATTTACTCGCAAGCTCGTTTATACGCGCTTTAACAGCCTCAACGTGCTCTTTAATAGCTTGCTGTGCTTCTAGCTCGTTATCGGCGTTAACATAGCGTGTGTAGGCGTTTAACGAAGTTTTAGCGTCAATAACTAAATGGCGACCTTGGGGTAAATACACAACTACATCGGGGCGTAAGCGGCCGTCTTCGGTGTTAAACGACACCTCGCGTTTATAGTCTACGCCTGCGCGTAAGCCTGCGCTGTCGAGCACGTTTTCTAGCATTAACTCGCCCCAATTGCCTTGGGTTTTCTTTTGCCCTTGTAGAGCGTTACTGAGCCTGTCGGCTTGCTCGGTTATGGCTTGGCTTTTTGCTTGTAAATGTAATAACTCGGTTTTAAGCGCGGCGCGTTGTTTTAAGTCTTCAACATGGATTGACTCCATTTTGTCGCGAAAGCCTTTTAGCTCGCCTTGCACTGGTTTTAATAGTTGCTCAATGCTTTCTTGATTGAGCACTTTAAACTTTTGAGACTTTTCTTCTAAAATTTGATTCGCTAAGTTTTCGAACTCTTTTTTAAGCATCTCTTTGCTTTGCTCTATTTGCGCAAGTTGTTCGCTAAAGTGTTGTTGTTTTTGCTCAAGCGTAGTGCGTATATTATTTAGCTCTACATCGCGTTGGCTATATTGTTTGCGCAGTGCACTTAGCTCGGCTTCGGCTTTTTGCCAAAACTGATTATATTGCTGGCTTTGTTTTTCTTGTTCGGTAAAGCGGGTTTTAAAGTGCTGCGCTTGGTCGCGTTGCTCTTGATGGGTATGCTCTAAAAGTTCGTGATCATCCGCTAACTGGGTGTATTGCAGGGTTTTGCTCTCAAACTGACTTTGCAATAACGACAACTGCTGTTGCTGCTCACTAAGTTGTTGTTTTAATTTTTTACTAAGCGATGCAGATACTAGGCTACAAATTACGCCACCTGCGGTAACGCCTACGCCTACACTTAGCCAATCAATGCTAGTTAATAACTGAGAAAACATAAAATAAACTTATTAAATTTAGAGACATGCCATCATAACGAATAACTATCGATAGCAGTAGGGGCGGGATATAAATTAAAGGCATAAAAAAAGCCAACCTATAAAAGGTTGGCCTAACATTACTAAAACTAGTAACCAAATAGGGAAATCAACATGAAACTTGCGTTAACAACAATTCATCACAAGCATAATAGTAGACGGCAAATTGAATATTTAGTTCAACAATAATTTA
The DNA here is from genome assembly GCF_031198805.1 of Pseudoalteromonas sp. HL-AS2. Lineage (NCBI taxonomy): Bacteria > Pseudomonadati > Pseudomonadota > Gammaproteobacteria > Alteromonadales > Pseudoalteromonadaceae > Pseudoalteromonas > Pseudoalteromonas sp. HL-AS2. The sequence goes on from NZ_CP133572.1 coordinate 106,181, forward strand.
AATTTATTTATATGTTGTTTAAGAAGGCTACTAAGTAAATTTTTTGCAAAAAAAAGCCAACTCAAACGAGCTGGCTCAATCATTACTAAACTTAGTAACTAAATAGGGGAATCAACATGAAACTTGAATTAACTGCAATGTAATCACAAGCATAATAGTAGACGGTAAGTTGAGTATTTAGTTCAATAATAATTTAAATTTATTTATATGTTGTTTAAGAGGGCTACTAAGTAATTTTTTGCAAAAAAAAGCCAACTCAAACGAGTTGGCTTAATCATTACTAAATTTAGTAACTAAATAGGGGGATCAACATGAAACTTGGTTGAACTGCAATTCAACCGCTAGCAAAATAGTAGACGCTGCATATTTAATTAAGTTCAAAAAAGTATAAAAAAATTAAACTTAAGTTTTGTGTAAAGCAGCCGTGTAAAAAAGGCATAAAAAAAGCCAGCCCTAAAGTGGGCTGGCTAAATCATTACTTATTTAAGTAACTAAATGGGAAATCAACATAATGCTTGGTTAAACTGCAATTTAACCGCTAGCATAATAGTAGACGCTGCATATTTAATTAAGTTCAAAAAAGATCTGAATATTTACAGACATTTTTAATCTTTAATTAAAGAGAGCATTTGTTGCTCGTCAAACTGGGTAAAACTCATTGATTTTTCGGTAAATAATGCATCTACAAGAGCTTGTTTATCTTGTTGCATTTTAAATACTTTTTCTTCAATTGAATTTGCCATAATAAGTTTATACACAAACACAGGATTAGTTTGGCCAATACGATAAGCACGATCTGTCGCTTGTTTTTCTACTGCTGGGTTCCACCAAGGATCGTAATGAATTACTGTGTCGGCTTGCGTTAAATTAAGCCCCGTTCCACCGGCTTTTAAACTAATTAAAAACACCGATGTTGCACCACTGGTAAACTCATCAATCACTTTATCGCGCTGGCGCGTTTGTCCGGTTAGTAAACTAAAGTTTATATTTATTTCTTTTAGGCGTTCAGCAATAAGATCGAGCGCAGAAGTAAACTGACTAAATATAATTACTTTTCTACCTAGGCTTAGCATTAGCGGTAAGCGATTACTTAGCCATTCTAGTTTTGCACTGCCAGCCTGAGTTGTTGGCTCTATTAATTTAGGGTGACAACAAATTTGCCTTAATTTTAACAGCGCTTCTAAAAAGGCGAGTTTACTTTTTTGCATACCTTGTTCAGAAAAAAGATCAGTTAGTTTTTCTTCTAATGCCTGAGTAATACTGTGGTACATTTCTTTTTGTTTTGGCTCAAATTCAAACTCTTTAATTAACTCTGTTTTTAGCGGTAACTCTTGTGCAACTTGCGCTTTAGTACGGCGTAATATAAACGGCATAATTAAGTCTTTAAGTTGCTGTGCTCGCTCTGCATTGCTCTCACGCTCAATTGGCGTTTGGAAGTGAGTTTTAAAATGCGTTTGCGAGCCAAGTAATGACGGCATAGCAAAATCAAGTAATGATTTAAGCTCGAATAAGTTGTTCTCTATTGGCGTACCACTTAAGCAAAGCTTAAAGTCGGCATTAAGGCGCTTCACTAAACGCGATACCTGCGCGGTATCGTTTTTAATATATTGCGCTTCGTCGAGTATAATATTTTCAAAATAAAGTGGTGAATAATACGCAATATCGCGTTTAAGTAGCGGATAAGTAGTTAATATACATTGTGCTTGCGCTACATTTTGTAATAACTCATTACGCTGGGCACCAAAAATAGTGGTTACTTTTAAGTTTTTAGCAAACTTGGTTATTTCTTTTTCCCAATTGCTTACTAGGCTTGTAGGGCACACAATGAGTGTAGGGCCTGCTTGCGCATTATTATAACTACTTGTTAGATAGGCAATAACTTGCAGAGTTTTACCTAATCCCATGTCGTCTGCTAAAATTCCGCCAAGCTGATGGCGTTTTAAAAAGTTTAACCACGCAACGCCTTGCTGCTGATACTCGCGCAATACAACTGAGTCATTTAACCCTTGTATAAGCGTAGTGGGGCGCGACTGGTCATTACTATTTAGCTCTTCTAAATAACGTGACAATGACTCGTCGTGTAGTTCAACATTTATAGCAGTATGACTTACCAGTTCAGGCAAGTATGAAAGCGGAATATTAAATTCATCTCTGGTTTTTATAAATTCAAATCGTTGTTTAAACTCATTTAACAAATGCAACGCTGCTTTATTTATAGCGCCAAACTCACGACCTATTGGGTAGTAATAAAACAACTCACTTTGACGATTTAACGATTCATAATGAGCATCTGTTTGATTAAATAATAATATAGCTTTAGCATCGTTTAATATAATTTTACACTGCATTTGATGCCCCGCAGTACGGTGTACATGCAAAGCTACTTGGCTTTGTGGGTTAACAGCATTTACTTTACTAACCGATACTTTCCAGCCTCGTTGAACAAAGCTAGGAAACACCTCATACACTAACCAGTGTAAGTGAATTGGCGATTGTTTATTAAAAATAAACTCACTTTGTAAACCCCCTTTACAAAAATCGAAACCTAAGTTTATTAGCTCGTTTTTTACGGTGTTTTCAAAAGCACTATTTACTAGGGTTTCTGGCGCTGTGCCTGCCAAATAATTTTTATTTTTATATTTGAACAATAACGAAAGCGTTAATCCTTCTGTCGACATTGTTACTTTTAAAACCGCATTACTTGAGAGTTTTGAAGTATTGTTTTTTTCATTAGTGGGGTGCGGAATAACACCCGAGCCAAAGTTATCGGCGAGTTGTTTATAAATACGGTCAAAATTAGTGTCGTGTAATGCTGGAATTGTTTGTAAATGAGCAATTTCGTCTGCACTTAAAGGGGTGCGAATGCGTCCTACTTTATAAGTATCAAGATCTAAATAAGTAGGTGGCGTTGTTTTAATTAGTGTCCAATTTTTGCTGTTTTCTAAATTAACTTTTAATTGGGTTAGATCTTTTACTTGCTGCCAACTAAAGCTTAACGCTTGCCCTGTTTGCGCTTTAATTGATACGCGTGATCGTTGTAAAAACAATCTTTCAGTTGCTATAAGCTGTTGCAGTGCGTTAAAACCCCATTGCCCTTTAAGCTCAATATTACCTACTGCATTTTGTGAACGTATCCAGCTAAATAATCTAAAGTCGCTTTCTAATAAATCGCTAGGAGTTACAAAGCTGTTTAGCTGTTGCTCGGTAAGGTTACGGCCTAAGGCATAGCTTTGATTTTCATCGTAATTAGCTATTTTGGGCGTTAAAAACACTTTATTGTTTTCTACATCTAATACAAATAAAAGCACTTGTGAAGGCGGTTGTTCGGTACTGTTTTTAAGTGCTCCGAGTTCAGTAAACCAATCATTAATAAAGTAGTCTTCGCCGTACTCACCCGAGTGTTCTATTTTAAGTTTGAGCAAAATAGCAGCTAAGTGGCGGCATTTTGTTTTAACATTACAGGTACAGTGAGTATCTACCGAATAACCAGTAGGTACTTTACTGATCTCAATACGTTGATTAAACGAAATACCTTTGTCGCCACGTACTGTTGAATCCACAACTGAAAAATCGCTATTATGCTCTAACCAGCTAATTTGGCCGTTTTTATAATACGCTTTACCTTTAGCCAATACGGCGGGCTTAAACAATTTTTTAATGAAGCGTTCAGAAAGAGGAAACTGGGTAGCCTGCTCATTTTTAATTTCTTCAAAAATAGCCATTAGATCAGTTTTAGATAAGTTAGCAGACATGTCACTCAAAGTATTAAATTTTAAAAACAATTTTTTTAGTATATGCCTTATATGCTCTGAGCTAAAGCAATATTAACGTTAAATAAACTGGTTGGAGCTGAGCGCTTAGTAAAAAATTGCTTTATAGCTAAATAATGCGCTAATTATTATTTATTTAAAATAAAACACACAGCTAACTCACAAGTTAAAAACAACTTACTAACACAAGGAGGGGGTTTACAGATCAGCTTTATACTAACAAAGCGCAAAACAGGTAGGATCTAAGATAAAAAGGTAATTTAGTTAGTAAAAAGCTGATCTAAAATAGGCAAGTAACTCTTTTATGCTTAAATTTTGCTATATGGGATCAGTTTTTTACTAACTTAAAGGGTGTACAGATCAATATTTAACTAAGCTAACACCCTTATAGATCATTATTTTACTAACTAGTTAAATGCAGCTAATAGCTTAGTAAGTTGTTCTAAGCGCTTGTCTGTCATAACTTTATTGTTTATTTTTACTGAAACATCACCATTTTTTAAACTGCGCTGTACTGAAACAAAGTTACTCTCAAGCACAACTTCACGTTTAACGGCTATTTGTGGCTCGGTAGTTAAATACTTAGTAATGGCCATTGCACGCTTGTCATCGCTTGCTGCTGCGTTTATGTCTTCATGGTTAGCAATGTCAGCAACTAGCAAGTTAAAGGCTGCTTGGTCGCGCTCCTTTGCGCTAATCAGCTTTTTAGCCACTTCACGGCCAACATGATTAGCTGTAGGGTAAAGTGCAACAACATCTGCAGGGATTTGCTCGAATGCTTTTATTGCATCGGCAACCGCGGTATGCGATACGCCTTCAATAACTGCAATTTCACGGTAAGAGCCTTTTTTACCTTGCTCAATTAATTCATTTTTAGTGTTTTGATAAGCTTGTCCAAGTTCCCACAAGCTAGGTGCTATGTATTGATCAGACGAAACAGCTAAAATTTTTGCATCTTGATCAGTAAAGTCGCTAGAGCTCAACACTAAATAATCGGCATTACCCAAAATGCAGGCTTTACGGCGGCGTGATCCCGCAAGTACTAAGCTTGTATCGCCTTGATCCCAAAGAAGTGCCGGGTGTTGATTACGGCCATCTTCTTTTATTGCCGGTAGAATATCGGATACCGACTTTTCATTTAACAGCGACTGTACACGGCGGTTTTTGCCATATACCTGGGTTGTTGACTCAATGTCACTATGGGAAATCACTTTACAAACTAGGGTAATTTCTCTGCTAGGATCACTTGGCGCTGGCATACGAATTACATCGCCTGCATTTGCTTGCTCTAATAAAGCATCAAGACTACTACTACCAACCGCTGTTGCAAAAGGATCTAAGCGGGTGTCATTTTTACGTTTTTTAGCCATTTTTGTTTAACATCCTTACTTAGGGGTATTTAGTTTTGATTGTGTAGATTGCCAATTAGAGCGGATCAGCATTTCAAGCTCATCAACTACATCTTTTATATTTTCTTGCGCACGCATTAACGATTCGCGACTTGCTAAACTATCTGATGCTTTTTGATCAAAAATAGTGTTAAACGAAGACGAACTCGCTGTAATTGCTGAGCTATGATTAATTGGGTAACTCATCACTTGGCGACCAAAGGCACTACGAACATCTTTAACGATATCGCGTTGCGAGTGGTTACCTTTTACATAGTTAGTTACTAAAAACTGCATAAAGTCCCATCCTTCATGGCCTAGGGCTGCAACTGTATGATAAATCTCACCTAAACGTTTTAAATATTTATTATTTGCATCAAAGTCTACTGCTTCTGGATGAACCGGTATTAGCATCGCTGTAGATGCCATTAACGCATTATAAAACATAAAGTTAAGTGTTGGAGCTGTGTCGATTAATAACACATCAAACTCGTCTTTTACTGGGTCAATTACTTTTTCAAGTAACTTATGATAATGACGGGTTTGTTCGTAATTTGAGGTGTCTTTGAGTAAAGTAGCTGTTTCATGTTCAAAATAAAAATCATCCATACCAGATGGTAAAACACGAATATTTGGAATATGCGTAGGTAAAAATGAGTTTGATACAAATTCAGGCCAGGTTTCCCCTTCGTCTAAATCAATACAATCACGCATTAAATCGCCAACGGTAATTGGATCGGGCTCTGCCGATGGAAAAAAGCTAGATGATGAACCTTGAGGATCTAAATCAATAATACCAATACGATAGCGTTTAATATTTGTAGTTGCCAATGCTGCTGCAATATTAACCATACTAGTTGTTTTACCACAACCGCCTTTTAAGGAGTTAATTACAATAACTTGCAGTTTGTCATCACCAGTACGGTGATCTGGCTGAATATCCATAATATCGGCCATAGCAAAAATATTTACCAAAGTGTAAGCGTAATGACCATTTGCACCACGTTTGATATTTAAATTATCAAAATCACCATTGTCGTGGCGTCTTTTTAAGGTACGATTGTTACAACCAAGCAGATCGGCAGCTGCTTTTTGCGTATAAGTTCTTAATTCTTTTTCTTCAGATTTAAGATGAGCGCGATAATGTTGTATACGTCCTTCTAGTGACTTTTCGGCAACTTCAGCTGTTGCTTTCAAAAGCCGGTAGGTACTTAGCGCATTATTATTGATAGACATACTTAATTCCTCAAAGTTAGGCTGTTAGTATAATGTCCATTCAATTTGCTGTAAACAACTATTTATAGTGACATGTGTTTTATAAACAAGACATCTAATAATATTTTTACATGCTTAATATCTCTTAGTATAAATAGAGAGGTTAAGTATGGTTAAGTATATAAGGTATTAAGGGATAGAGGCTTAAATAAAGGTCATAAACACATGATTTATATGAATAATAATAAAATAAGCAGATCAGCTTTATACTTGGTTAAGATCAGATCTTTATCTACTAGCAGATCAGCTTTTTACTAAGCTGAAAATTAAAATAATAGTTACACACAGGTTAATCATTAAGTTGTGCACAAAAAAGGTCTGTTAGATCAGTTTTATACTAAGTAAATTATAAAGTTATACACCGATTCTGTAGTAAAAGAAGGCTTTTAATTAGTATAGATCTGATCTGTAGTAGGTACAGATCAGATCTATGCTAACTCAATATGTGCTTATCCACAGGGCTTTTAGTTTTTTAGTTAATTTGTCGTGTTAAATATTAAAAATTTAGCTTTGTAATGGACAAAAATCTCACTGAGTTAGTAAAAATGAGATTTGTAACTGCCTAGTTAGTAAAATAATGATCTGAAATTGAGTTAATTAGCATCCGCTTAGTATAATAGTGATCCGAAGGTTTTATTTTAGCTCAGATCACTTTTATACTAACTTAAACATTTAACTTTTTTGTCTTTATGTGTTGTTATTAGCTGTCGCAATAAAAATGGAAATAACAACAATGAGCCGAAAGGTCAACATCTCGGTAGATAACTTGCCCGATACACTAAGGGGCCAAATTCACGGGGTGGAAAGTGCAATTGATAATGAAAGCTTAGCACTGTTTACAGATAATAAAGATGTGCGGATTTCGATAGAAAATGCAGCTCATGGATTACGTGCTTATTCGAATACTTTTAACCATTATGATTTATGGGGACGCTTTGTCCGTTCGGGGCATAAAAAATTACCATTAGAAGAAGCACCTAAAAAAACAATAATTACACGCAAAATATCTGAAAAAATAGATGGTATTTTGTACGACGGTGAATTAAAAATAACGCCGGCGGTTGTTAGCACACGCAAAGATGGTGAAGACGTAGAATATTTGGTTTGGCCATCAGATCGAGAAGAAAAAGTAGAACGTGCGCTGATCCGTTTAGCTTCTAAAGGTAAAATAGTAAAAATAAATTTTAAGTCCGGTATTCAATATGCTGTTGTTTTTTCAATGAACGAATTAGCACAAGAGCTGAAAACCGTTGGCCAATCTATGCCATATCCACAAATTAAAGAATCACTTGAAGCATTACAAGGCTCGAAACTTTCGTTTAAATATTCAGCAACAGACACCAAAAATACAAATATTGATGATTCATTTTACGAGTCGAACATGAACTTTTTATCGTCACTGCATTTTAGTGGAAAAAAAGGTCAAGGCGGAAATGTTAAATGTGTTGCGTGTTTAAATGCATTTGTGCATAACATGATTGATAACCTTGAATACAAAGGATATTACTTTAACAGCGCCCAAGAATTAAAACGCGGATTATCGCGTTGGATGATGCTGCGCTTATATCATCTTTGGCGTTATGCAGCGCCGGGTAAAACATACCATTTTAGATTACTGTCTATTATGGAAAAGTACGGCTCAATTTATTCAACGGATAATATTACCGAAAATAAATTAAAAGCGCTGCGTCGTGATATGACCACAACAATGAAAGATTTGATCGAGAAAGGAGCTATCTCTGAGTACAGTATTACCAATGTTAAAGACGATAAAACCGGTAATATTATTGACTACACTTACGAAATGCATCCATCAGACCAATTTTGTGATGAGATACTTACTCTGAATAAACACAATAAACGAATTGAAATACAAGGCGGTAAGCGTATTGTAGAAAATGCTGTGCTTATTGATGAAGACAAACTTGTTGAAATAGTAGATAAGTAATTTTTATTGCAGAGTCCAATAATAACAAAGGTCACCTAGCGTGACCTTTTTAACATAATCACTTTTCTACTTGTTCTAAATAAAGTCGATCTACTAAAAAATCATAGTCACGTTTTCGTGGATGACTTAATGGTTTTTCGTAATTTGGTAATACCCCAAGTTTTACGTCTGGTTCTGGGTTTATTAAAATAAAAGGTAGCGCCGCACTGACGTGATAACGGTTTTGCGCGGTATAACGCACATTTACCTGAGGGCTAACTCGAGTAGGGCGCCTAATTCTAAGTTTTTCTTTTTCACCTAAACTTGCTACCCGTAATTGCTCTTGTGCTACTAGCGCCTGCCATTTTTGCTGGTCGATCATTCTGGGGTTTCTATAACTAGCTGACTTTTGTAACATTTCGAGGGCCATTTTTTTGGTCAGTGTTTTAGTTGCATGTTTGTGCATCCAGGTAAATCGTACTGAAAAAGGCGATTCATGTTCACTATGAATTTTTCGATAAGCAGCCAAAGTAATTAAGTTGGGTACTGCATTATGCACCGCTTCAAAACGAGCATCGTTGTTATCAATAGCTAAAATACACTCTTTAAACGCTGCTTTTGCCTTATTTACTTGAGCAATTCGATTAATTAGTGCTTGTTTGTCAGCATTTTTTATAACTAATAGGCCAGGATGACGCTTTAAAACTCGGCTACTTAGCCCTTGTTTTTTATAAATGTCAGTAAAGGAATTTAATATAGCTTTATGTGCTAGTTCGCCTGATATTTTAGTAACTTTAATCGATTCGGCCACTTTATCTTCATCAACAGTGCTTATATCAGGAAGTTGATAATATTCGGCTTTTGTATATTCACATAGATTAAGCTCTTCTATTAGCCTTAATGTTAGTTCGCTCATTAAATCAAACTGACTTCTTATTTGTACTTTAGTTACCATGCAACCTCCAAAGAACACATCTTACCTAACTAATTATCGCACATAACCTTATCTTTGTTTAGCAAATAATTCTAGTTTACTCGGGGCTAAGTTTATCTAATAATCTAATTTAAGTATGATGTGTTCTTTGCAGCTTTGGTTAATTTTAAATCTCGTGCTTATGCATTTGAGTAGCTTAGCTCTTAATAATAATTCCCCAATACTCACATTTGTATACCGTTATAGGTTACAGCTAATAACGGCCTACTAGCTTCTGAGTGCAATTTAACTTTAGCCATGATTTGTAGTGAGGCTTTAAAATCAGGTTGATATAATTAACCGGCTCATACTTTGGGATACTTAAAATGTTTAGCTTGTGAGAACTGAATATACATTTATTAGTACCGGGCAGGGCAAACCATTTTGAGTTCCCTGTAGCTTAACTAATTAAGCAGCTAGCTAGTGCTGTTAATTAGTGCCGATCCAAACGTTCATACAAAGAGTAACTTAATATATTGCAGAGTATTCTATTATGCCTGGGTGAAATACAATACGTTGTCATGTCTATTTACACTACAGCATAAGATGCTGCAAAGCGTAAAACTTATACATATTAAAATAAGTTTTAACCTCAGTAATAACTGCCACTATTCACATTTTTATAAAAACTTAGTACTGAGACCAAATAAGTCTTTGTATTTTAACCTTAATCAGGGAGAGCTTTAGCCTAATAAACCCACTGTTTATAAACATCTAGTATATGTTGCGGTGGTAAATAAAACTCGCCTTAGCATGTATTTTTAAAAGTGCATAGTTATTGGTCAATTATTGTTTATATTAACTGTAAAGTTAAGAATACACATGGTGCAATTTAAGTATGATGTGTTCCCAGCTCGACCTGTTATAATAATTAACTCAGATTGAATGTAGGTCAACAACTAAAAAGTAACCATGATTAATCTTAACTTTATGTTTTTAATCAGTTATATTCTTTCTATTTATCATTTTATATTTGCGCTAAGGGCCCAACATATATGGCTAAATATATTAATTACCTAACCCATAACTAAATAATTAGTAAATAGTGAATTTAGTCCTTGAACAAACAGCCCTGCATACGTTAATTTCGTTGTATCAGGTAAATAGGAATGAGGAATGAATATGCAAACGTGGAACCCAAATAGCTGGAGAGAACTGCCAATATTGCAGCAGCCAAACTACCCAGATCAAGAATCACTTAAATCAGTAGAAGCGCAATTAAAGAGTGCTCCGCCTTTAGTATTCGCTGAAGAGACCAGAAGTTTATTTAAGCAGCTAGAAGATGTATGCGAAGGGCGCGCTTTTTTACTACAAGGTGGTGATTGTGCTGAGTCGTTTAGTGACTTTAATGCCGCTAACATTCGCGATACTTTTAAAACAATTTTACAAATGGCCGTGGTATTAACTTACGGCGGTAAATGCCCAGTAGTTAAAATAGCGCGTATGGCAGGGCAGTATGCAAAACCACGTTCAGCAGATTTAGAAACGATTGATGGCGTATCACTACCGTCATACCGTGGCGACATTGTTAACAATTTTGAGTTTACCGAACAAGCGCGTATTCCAGATCCACAACGCCTAATGACAGCGTATCATCACAGTGCCGCTACGTTAAACTTACTGCGTGCATTTGCACAAGGTGGCCTTGCTGACTTACACCAAGTAAACCGTTGGAATATGGGCTTTGTTGCGGCCAATCCACAAAAAGAAAAGTATCAACAGCTAGCTGATAAAATTCAAGATGCGCTTGAGTTTATGGAAGTGTGTGGTATTAATTCTACTATTGCACCAAGCTTAAAAGAAACCGATTTATACACCTCTCACGAGGCGCTATTACTAGGCTACGAAGAAGCACTAACTCGCCGCGACCATTTATCTGGCGATTGGTACGATTGTTCTGCGCACTTTGTATGGATTGGCGAGCGTACGCGTCAACTAGACCACGCGCACATTGAATTTTTTAAAGGAATTAAAAACCCAATTGGGGTTAAAGTTGGTCCAGGTATGGACCCTGATGATTTAATACGTTTAATTGATGCATTAAATCCAGATAACATTCCAGGTCGATTAACATTAATTACCCGTATGGGCGCAGATATACTCCCTGAAAAACTGCCGGCATTGGTACGCAAAGTACAACAAGAAGGCCGTAAAGTAATTTGGAGTTCTGATCCAATGCACGGTAACACCGAAAAGGCGAGTTCAGGATACAAAACACGTAGCTTTGATAACATCATGCGTGAGATCAGCCAGTTTTTTGCAGTGCATAAAGCCGAGGGCAGCTATGCAGGCGGCGTGCATTTAGAAATGACAGGCCAACATGTTACTGAGTGTACTGGCGGTGCGTACGGACTGTCTGACGACGATTTAGCACAGCGCTATAAAACCCAGTGCGACCCACGTTTAAATGCCGATCAAGTATTAGAGTTAGGCTTTTTAGTTGCCGATTTATTAAAAGACGCACGTAAATAAATAAAATAACTACCCTAAATACAAACGCCGCTAATTAAGCGGCGTTTTTTATACTTTTTAGTTAAGTTAACCGCTAAGTAAGTTAGTACTTACGGCGCTCAAGATCGGTATCAGATATAATCTTCGCTGATATTTCTTCAACTGAGTGATGAGTAGAGTTTAAAAATGGAATTCTATTACGCTTATACAGCATTTCTACTTCGCGCACTTCTATACGACATTGACGAATAGATGCGTATTTAGAATTAGCCATACGCCTATCTCTAATGGCAGCAAGGCGCTCAGGATCAATAGTTAAGCCAAATAATTTATGTTTAAAAGGTATTAAGCATTTAGGCAGGCCTTCAGTTTCAAGGTCGTCTTCGGTGATTGGGTAGTTAGCGGCTTTAATACCATATTGTAGTGCTAAATATAAACTCGTTGGGGTTTTACCACTGCGGCTCACACCGATTAAAATAATATCGGCCTCTCCATAGTTTTTAATATTACCGCCATCATCATTCATCAGCGCGTAGTTAACCGCATCAATTCTAAAATCATAGCTTTTTTCATGAATAGAGTGAGTTCGATGAATTTTTGGTACTGGCGCCACATTTAGTTCTTTTTCTATTTTTTCGCTATAGGTTGTCAAAAAGTCATAACACACTGCATTAGCAGAGCTAATAATTTCAGTTAAGTTGTAATTTACAAAGGTAAAAAATATTAAAGGCTTTTCACCGTCTCTTTTAGCCGTTGCATTAATTAACTCTTTAATTTGATGCGCTTTCTCTTCTGTTTCTACAAAGGGAATGGTTTTATGATTAAATTCAACAGGGAACAGTGACAAAGTAGCATGGCCAAAAACCTCAGAAGTAATTGCTGTGCCATCTGAAATATAAAAAGCAGTTCTCATAAATCCTCTTTTTTATTACTTTTAATTTTAAAATTAAGTTTCTCACGGTTTACGTGAGGACTGTTGCCAGTGTAGAATGGGTGTGACCTTTATAAAAGGTTTTCTTTCTTAACTCTCACAGTTATATCGATTGTATTAAGTAAATAGTCAATTATAGCGATAGGAAGCGCTTTATTAGCAACATAAAAATTAACAGGTAGTTGTTCTACATGAAAATTTTTAACTTGTTAATACAATGTCTAACTCGCTAAAATGATTAAATGTTAATTAGTTGGTATTTAGTACTACAATTTGTTTTTTTGGAGAAAGATCCGTGCAAGAATACGTTCTCTGGTATCAAGAGCTTGGTATGCAAGATGTTCCTCGTGTTGGCGGTAAAAACGCTTCACTTGGCGAAATGATTTCAAACCTAGCAAACGCAGGTGTACAAGTGCCGGGTGGTTTTGCAACTACCGCTGATGCTTTTAATGAGTTTTTAGATCAATCAGGACTCACCGCAAAAATTCACGATATTCTAGATACACTTGATGTTGAAGATGTGAATACACTCGCTAAAGTCGGTGCCGATATCCGCCAATGGATAATCGATACACCATTCCAACCTAATCTAGATAAAGCCATTCGCGAAGCATACAGCCAACTCCACGGCGACACAGCAGCCGATGTTTCATTTGCAGTACGTTCATCAGCTACTGCTGAAGACATGCCAGACGCATCATTCGCAGGCCAGCAAGAAACTTTCCTAAACGTTGTTGGTATCGACTCAGTAATGGTCGCTATTAAACACGTATTTGCTTCATTATTTAACGACCGCGCTATCTCTTACCGTGTTCATCAAGGGTACGATCACCGTGGTGTTGCACTGTCTGCTGGTATACAACGCATGGTTCGTTCAGATAAGTCAGCATCTGGCGTTATGTTTAGTATTGATACCGAGTCTGGTTTTGAAGATGTTGTATTTATCACATCAAGCTACGGGCTAGGAGAAATGGTTGTACAGGGCGCAGTAAACCCTGATGAATTTTATGTTCATAAACCAACATTACTTAAAAACAAACCTTCAGTAGTACGTCGTAACATTGGCTCTAAAGCCATTCAAATGATTTACTCAGAAGACAAAGCACATGGTAAGCAAGTAGACATCGTTGATGTTGCCCCTGAGCTTTCAAATAAATTTTCGATTACAGATGAAGAAGTGCAAGAACTTGCCAAGCAAGCTGTAATCATCGAAAAACATTACGGTCGTCCAATGGACATCGAATGGGCAAAAGACGGTAACGACGGCAAACTATATATAGTTCAAGCTCGTCCAGAAACGGTTCGCTCAAACGAAGATGCCAACGTAATGGAACGTTTTCAATTAAATGGCACCAGCAAGGTTGTTGTTGAAGGCCGTGCAATTGGTCATAAAATTGGTAGCGGTGTTGTTCGTGTTCTTAACTCAATCAAAGAGATGGATCAGGTTCAAGTAGGCGACATTTTAGTTACCGACATGACCGACCCAGATTGGGAACCTATCATGAAACGTGCTGCAGCGATTGTTACAAATCGTGGTGGCCGTACTTGTCATGCTGCAATTATTGCACGTGAACTTGGTATTCCAGCCGTTGTTGGCTGTGGTAACGCAACTGATTTAATTACAGCTGGTCAAGAAGTTACCGTATCATGTGCCGAAGGTGATACAGGTTTCATCTACGAGGGTATTTTAGACTTTGAAGTACTTACTTCACGTGTTGACGAAATGCCTGAGTTACCAATGAAAGTAATGATGAACGTAGGTAATCCAGATCGTGCATTCGATTTTGCTCGTTTACCGCATTCAGGTGTTGGCCTAGCCCGTGTTGAATTTATTATCAACCGTATGATTGGCGTTCACCCTAAAGCACTACTTAATTTTGATGCACAAAGTGATGCGTTAAAAGCAGAGATTACCGACATGATGGCCGGTTATGAATCTCCGGTAGAGTTTTATATCTCTAAATTGGTTGAAGGTATTTCTACTCTGGCGTGTGCATTTGCACCAGAGCGTGTAATTGTTCGTATGTCTGATTTTAAATCAAACGAGTACGCAAACTTAGTTGGCGGCCAACAATACGAACCGGAAGAAGAAAACCCTATGATTGGTTTTCGTGGCGCCGCTCGTTATGTGTCAGAAGCTTTCCGCGACTGTTTTGCACTAGAGTGTGAAGCAATTAAACGCGTAAGAAACGGCATGGACATGACTAATATCGAAATCATGATCCCATTCGTACGTACCGTTGAAGAAGGTAAGCGTGTTATTGAACTACTTGAAGAGCATGGCCTTAAACGTGGCGATAATGGTCTAAAAGTAATTATGATGTGTGAACTGCCTTCAAATGCACTATTAGCTGAAGAGTTTTTAGAGCATTTTGATGGTTTTTCTATCGGTTCAAACGACTTAACTCAGCTAACGCTTGGTTTAGACCGTGACTCAGGTTTAATCGCACATTTATTTGATGAACGCGACCCTGCAATCAAAAAGCTACTTTCTATGGCAATTAAAACAGCTAAAGAAAAAGGCAAGTATGTAGGTATTTGTGGTCAAGGTCCTTCTGATCATGAAGATTTTGCAGCATGGTTAGTAGAGCAGGGCATCGACTCTGTTTCATTAAACCCAGATACAGTACTAGAAACATGGTTATACTTAGCTGAAAAACTAGCTAAATAATTACTTTGTTTAATAAAAATGCCAGCTTTTGCTGGCATTTTTGTTTGTGTAATTTAAAACAAAGTTTTAACGAGCTAATTTTTTATCTAAATATCGGCACGATTTAGTTAACGCTTTTTGACAAAGTCTCAAATAATGCCTTGCTTTTGGGTAGTCAAAAGAAAAACACAATAACCCCGCCATAAAAAATATTAACGATGGTCCAGGTACAATCGCAAAAAATAAACCCAGTAACATGCACAATACACCGGCTAAAAGTAATAGTATTTTTTTCATAGTTAAAGCCCCCTAGTAACTGTTAACTTGAGTATAATTGCAGTGCGAATAAAATCGATTAAAAGAGTGTTACAAACTGTAAAATCTTCAATTTCTATTACCCCGCAGCATGATATAATTAATCAAATGCCTTAAAATATCGCCGTCATGATAGCAACTATTACACAGCAAGATGCCGCGACAGAAGTTGTCGCAAATTACTTAAGTACCATTAAAAATCAAGGGTTTACTGGAGACACTGACGCAAGTTATGCAACCCGCATAACAGCTTCAACCGATAACAGTATTTACCAAGAGCTACCGCAAGGTGTTATCTTTCCTAAAACCGAAAAAGATATTCAACTTGCGTTGCAAACAGCATCTCGCGCCCCCTTTTTATCGTTAACATTTGGTCCGCGCGGCGGCGGCACTGGGACTAACGGGCAATCATTAACCCCTGGTATTATTGTCGATTTATCACGATACATGCGTGAAATACTCGAAATAAACACGCAAGAAGGCTGGGTGCGTGTACAAACTGGGGTAATAAAAGATCAGCTTAATGACTTTTTAAAACCTTATGGGTTTTTCTTTTCACCCGACTTATCTACCAGTAATAGAGCAACCATTGGCGGTATGATCAGCACTGATGCTTCGGGTCAAGGCTCGCTAGTTTACGGTAAAACGAGTGACCATGTTTTAGGGCTAACAACTTATTTGGTCGATGGCACACCTATGTGTACTGCAGCTATTGATACAGAGAAAGCAAAGGTAATCGCAGAGCAAGACACATTAGTTGGTCATTTATACAAAACCGTTTTAGATATTGCACTAAATGAGCGCGAAGCGGTATTAGCTAAATTCCCTAGATTAAACCGCTTTTTAACCGGATATGACCTAGAGCATGTGCTAAGTGATGACTTACAAACTTTTGATATGAGCCGTTTAATTACCGGCTCTGAAGGATCATTAGGTATAGTTACCGAGGCTAAATTAAAGCTAACCCCCATTGCTGAATTTAAAACTTTAATTAATATTAAGTATGATAGTTTTGATTCTGCACTACGTCATTCACCATTTTTGGTAGCTGCGAGAGCAACCTCAGTTGAAACTGTCGATAGCAAAGTTTTAAACTTAGCACGCCAAGATATTATTTGGCATTCAGTATCGGACTTAATAACCGATATTCCTAATAAAGATATGCAAGGGCTCAACATGGTTGAGTTTAATGCTGTATCACCAGAGGATATAAAAGACAAAGTAGACACTTTGTGCAAACTATTAGATCAGTGCGTGGCACAGCAAACTAATGGTGTTATTGGTTACCAGCTAACCAGTAATAAAAGTGATATTTTAAAAATTTACGCCATGCGTAAAAAGTCAGTCGGGCTTTTAGGTAATGTAAAAGGCAGCCAAAAACCACTCGCCTTTGCAGAAGACACCGCGGTACCACCTGAAAACTTAGCTGATTATATAGTAGAGTTTAGAGCATTACTCGACAGCCATAATTTACAATATGGAATGTTTGGCCATGTTGACGCTGGAGTTTTACATGTTAGGCCCGCGCTCGATATGTGTGACCCAGAACAAGAAAAACTGTTGCGTGTTATTTCAGACGAAGTGGTAAAACTCACCGCTAAATACGGTGGTTTAATGTGGGGCGAACACGGTAAAGGGTATCGTAGCGAATATGGCCCAGCGTTTTTTGGCGAACACTTATTTACTCAGTTACGTAAAATAAAAACTGCATTTGATCCAAACAACCGAATAAACCCAGGTAAAATATGCACACCTATCGATAGTGAAGACTCACTAGTTAGTGTTGATGGACAAAAACGTTCATGGTTCGATAAACAAATATCTATTGATGTAAAAACAAGTTTTAATAATGCCATGACTTGTAACGGTAACGGAATATGCTTTAACTACGATGAAAACTCACCAATGTGTCCGTCGTATAAAGTAACCGGCGATCGCCGACATTCACCTAAAGGCCGCGCAAGTTTAATGCGCGAATGGTTGCGCCTGCAAGAAGCAAAAAATGTAGATTTACTTGAGGTCGAAAAGCAACTTAATAAAGGCGAAGTAATTACCTGGTGGGAACGTTTTGTTCACAGCCGTGAAAAAAACAAAGGCATTTACGACTTTTCTCACGAAGTTAAAGCTTCGATGGACGAGTGCTTAGCCTGTAAAGCATGTACTACTGCTTGCCCAATTAAAGTAGATGTACCTACTTTTCGTTCGCGTTTTTTAAATTATTATCATAGTTACTACGCACGTCCACTCAAAGATTACCTAGTGGGTAATATAGAAGTTAGTGCGCCATTAATGGCTAAATTTGCACGTATTATTAATCCTATAGTAAGTACAGACCTAGTTAGTAACATAATTAAAAAAACCGTGGGTTATGTAAATACACCACAATTAAGTATTCCCGCACTAACTAGTCGAGTAAACAAAGCTCATACTTTTAATTTTGAATTACTAAATAAATTAAGTGCTGAGCAACAAAACGAATATGTATTAATAGTACAAGACCCATTCACTAGTTTTTATGAAGCAGAATTAGTAGAGAGTTTTATTACGCTTATTACTCAGCTCGGCAAAAAGCCAATGTTATTACCTTTTAAACCCAATGGAAAACCACAACATGTAAAAGGGTTTTTGCATGAGTTTAAAGTAACAGCAAAAAACGCTGCGGAGTTTTTAAATAAACTTAACGATATTAATGCGCCACTGGTTGGTTTAGATGCTTCATTAGTTATGTGTTACCGCGATGAATACAATACAATTTTAGAAAATAATCGTGGTGATTTCCATGTGCAACTTGCTCACGAGTGGTTACAAACTCAGTCGTTTACGCAATTAAAAACAAAACAAAATACTAATACTAATACTGAATTTACTTTATTAAGCCACTGTACCGAAACTACTGCCTTACCAAAAGCTGCGAGTGTTTGGCAAAATATTTTTAGCGATATTGGCTTAACATTAAAAACAACCAGTACTGGTTGTTGCGGCATGGCGGGTACTTATGGTCATGAAGCACAAAACCAAAACAACTCGCGCGCACTATACGAAATGAGTTGGAGACCTATTGTAGATAAAAATAAACCCGAGCAACTGTTATCAACAGGATTTTCTTGTCGTAGCCAAGTTAAACGATATGAAAAATTTAAACCTAAACATCCAATTGAGTTACTTGCACACCTACTTAGCAATTAAACTTTATTAGGCTGATTAAAAAATGCGTAACTTTATAAATAAAATTACGCATTTTTACTTTTTACTTTCTAGCAAAACTATCTGCAATTGGCTTAGTAGTTATACCATGAATAAATACACTAAATAAAATAGTGGTCATAGCAATAGTTGCAATCTGATATTTATTTTCTATTTGAGTATCAATTACCATTAACGTAAATACTATCGATGCGAGTCCTCTTGGTCCAAACCAAGCAAAAGTAAATCGCTCTTTTATATTCAGTGCAGTAAATTGCAGTGACAACATAACCGGAATTATTCTGATCAAAGTTGCACTAAGTAAAGCATAAATGATTATTTCAAAACTGAGTTTTGGTAAAACCAAATAGGCACTTACAAAACCAAATAAACACCAAATTAATAATGCAGCAAAATCGGCTATGTGCTCTGAGTCTTCAACAATTTCACAACGTATCGATTCTGGAGAAAACCGGTCAAACAATAAACCTGCTACAAACACGGCAATAAAACCACTACTATGAAAATACTGTGTAATAGAAAATATCGCCATTGCAAAACCTACCAGCAAAAAAGGACTGGTTTTTTGTGCAAAATAATGGCGTTGCATAGCAAAGTTTAAAGTAGGAATAAATATCGCAACACTCGCAATTGCAATTAATAGCGCTATACCAAGTTCCCGAGTAAAAATAATCATAGTTTGTGAAGCTGTGATCCCAAGCTCGGGGTTATTAGCTAATAACAAAAAAATTAAAAATACAGGTACACATAAACCATCATTTAAACCACTTTCAGTATTTATTCCTTCGCGGATATTTTCGGGCACTTGTGTACTTTCTAATAGTCCTTTACTGAGTGCTGCATCGGTTGGTGTTAAAATAATTGCTAATAATGCAGCTTGAATAAGTGTTAACTCTGCAAATAAAAATAATGCAGTACCAATACCTAACAACAAGGTAAGGGGTAGGGCAACAAATAATAATAAACTTGGGTACTGATAACTATGTTTTAAAACGCTTAGTTTTGTTTTTGTAGCGTCGGTAAATAAAAACAAACTTAAAGTTAATTCAAT
This sequence comes from Pseudoalteromonas sp. HL-AS2, assembly GCF_031198805.1. NCBI lineage: Bacteria > Pseudomonadati > Pseudomonadota > Gammaproteobacteria > Alteromonadales > Pseudoalteromonadaceae > Pseudoalteromonas > Pseudoalteromonas sp. HL-AS2. The sequence goes on from NZ_CP133572.1 coordinate 126,116, forward strand.
TAAAGGTAATATATAAGCTCCACCATTTTTTAATTGTTCAACTTCCTCAGGTATAAACCAGGCAAGTGCTATTCCTCCAATCACAAAAAACATTGGGCCAGTGATTTCGGTTCTTTCTAATTGCCGGATTGTTAATGAATAAATTAAAAACAAACTGCCAATAAAAGTAATAACTAAATATTCCATTATATTTTCCTTTTTAAACCAGATTTTGCACGTTCTTTTATATTTGTTTGAATATAAATTTGGTCTGTAGTTGCTATTTTTGCGTGTCCTAAATCTTCAGATAAATGTTTGAGTGGTCGTGTTTGCGCATCGTGTGTTGCACCTGTATGTCTAAGCCAATGTGCGGTTGCTGCTTCAAGTTGTTCAGAGTCATCTTTAAAACCATCATCAAGTAAAGATTGCTGAGCTAAATCAAAACTTTGTTGTACCAAACGTCGTATTTGCCTAACTGTCATGCCACCTTGGCCACGGATTTTATGCACCAAAGGTTCAGATTCATCAACGCGTGGTAGGGCAGGTAAACCACGATAAAGTCGGTAGCGTTTTAAATATTCAACAAAATCATCGCTTAGAGTTACATCTCGTAATTTATTACCTTTACCCATAATACGCAAAAACCAAAAGCCATCGTTGTCTTGCCAAAAATGCGACATAACGGGCGACCATTGTGGCCGCTCTGACAATTCGGAGATCCGTAAATATAATCCTTTTAAACATGCCAGAGTAAATAAATTTCTTTCTAGATCCGGTTGTTGCTCACATAAGTCGCGCGTTACCCCAAACACATATTCCCATTGTATATCGCTTAGCGTATCGGGGATCTGTATTTGCGATTGAACCACTAAATAGGGACTATTCTTTTTTACTACAGGCACAAAATTGGCAAAGGTTTTTTCTTCTAAAATAGCAAATTTATAAAATACGTTAAGTGCAGTAAACATTGCCGATAATGTTTGTTGGCTAGCAATTGATTCTTTTTGGATGAAAGGGCGCCAATTTGTATTTAAACGACGAATACCTTGCTCGTCTTTATAACGCCATTGTACTGATGTTGTAGCCCAAGCTTTATCTGGTTCAACAACAAAATCTACATAACCTTCAATATCTTCGCGCTTTAAATCAAATACTGATTTTTCAGCCACTAACCATGCCCATAAATAAAAACGTTCAAGCTCACTTCTAAACCGACTATAGGTTGCTTCCGATTTGCGACCATAAACATATAAAAACTGGTATAAGAAGGTAAGATCTTGTTTTGATTCAGTTACAGTCAAGCCAACTTGCTGTATAAAGGTAGCCAGTTCTGGATATTCTGAATTTAAAGTATTATCTTCAAGATGAGCAATTTGATATCTCAATTGTTTTAACGTATCAACCAAAGCAACTAGCATAGTAATAAAATATTCAATAAAATAATAGACTTATAGATTAACCATAAAGTCCGATACTGTCTAGTATTGGACATAAATAGATTCTATTATTTTGTAATTATATACTTGCTAGTTATAAATGTTATTTAAGGAAAATTCATGAAAAGATTTATTTTGCTAAGTATGGTCGTATTTACACTCGCGCTCACGGGTTGTGCAACAACAGGCAGCGCCTCACCAAGCGAAAAACGTGCATTAGTACATAGCATGGAATCAAATACATTAAGTAAACTTTACGCGATAAAACCAGATGTTAAAAAGCAAATTGCTAACTCTGCAGGTTATGCTGTTTTTGATAATGCCAACGTCAATGTTGTTTTAGCTAGTTTTGGTGGTGGTTATGGTGTTATTAAAAATAACCTAACGGGTAAATCTACATACATGAATATGGGCGAAGCCGGTTTAGGCCTAGGTTTAGGTGTTAAAGACTTTAACGTTGTTATGGTTTTTCATAACCAAGCGGCACTAAACAGATTTATTGAACACGGTTGGGCATTTGGCGGAAACGCAGATGCAGCAGCTAAATATAAAGAAAAAGGCGGTGCATTAGTTGCCGAAGCAATAGCAGACCAAGTTACTGTGTATTCTTTGACCGAAAGCGGCCTTGCACTACAAGCAGTATTAAAAGGTACTAAGTTTTGGGTCGACTCCGAGCTTAATTAACCCCTAAATTACTCTCCTAAAAGCGAGCTGATTTGAATAATCACCCTCGCTTTCTTTTAAATAAGGCAATTTAACATAACATAACTTATAGGTTATCTATTATGCTGTAAATGAGAGGTTACTAGCTGATTAGCAATGGCTGTTAATTTCATAAACTTTAGAGAAATTAACCAATATTTCCCTCGTTAGCCATATAGTTCTCTCTTTATTTAGACATTAATTAAGAGTAGTCTAGCTATCTGAAAATTAATGTCTTTTAAAGTTCTTTTGATCAATCTGTAGGTAACAAATGGAAGTGAATTTAAGTAATAAGCCAAGTAATGTGATGTCAGATAACTTCTTACGTCAACGACGTAATTTGTTTATTATAAATTTATTAGTACTTTTTATGATGTTAGCAGAAGTGCAAGCAAATAAGATTACGCTGGGGGGAGTTAGCTTTGAAAAGTTTGGTAACCCAAAAGCAATATTTCTTTTCTTATGGGTTTCATGGGGCTATTTTTTCTATAGATTTATTCTTTATTTCCTCGAAGATGAATGGTCTAAGTGTAAACATAAATTTTCTGACTCCTTCCACTATTTCCTTAATAATAAATATAGAAAATTATTATTCATTAGTGGTAAAGATCTTAGATTTAATGATTTTTCATATTCTCAACTTAAGCATAATCGTTTCAGATGTTTGATTCCAATGCCTTATAATCCAATTTCTGAATCTCAAAAGAACGATGAAATTCAGTTTTATGAAAAACAGTTCATGTTTACTAAACTAAAGTTTTTTCTGAATTTTTTGTTCTTAACTACAATTTTTACTAATTACTTTCTTCCATTTTTGATTAGTCTTTTTACTTTTGTAGTTGCGTTAAAATCAGATTGGGAAGGTTCGATTATTAAACTAACCACTTTTTTTTGAATAGAATTAATAATAGTAAAATTCTGTCCAATCAAATCTCCCAACTGACAGGCTGTCAACCATGACAGCATTGTAACTAATTAATAAAAAAGGGCTTTTCGCCCTTTTCTTTAATGTTACGTACCGTAATTTATGGGCTGTAATAACTATACAATAAATAAGTATAAGATCCAGATGCCCTGTATTATACAGAGCGTCTGGATCTTAATTATAACTTTTATTAACTAAGAATAGTGTAAAGTAACGCAGCTAAAGTACCACCTATAGTCGGACCTAACACTGGAATCCATGAATAACTCCAATTACTATCTATCTTACCTTTGATCGGTAACAAAGCATGTACAATTCTAGGCCCTAAATCTCTAGCTGGATTTATTGCATATCCTGTTGTACCACCCAATGAAAGCCCAATTCCCCACACAACAAAAGCAACTGGAATTGCACCTATAGAGCCCAAACCAATTTTAGTCCCAGTACCATTGTCGATTTCAGCCGCCGAAAAATAAAATACACAAATCAATAAAACAAAAGTACCTACAATTTCACTAATTATATTTCTAAATGTATTTGGTATTGCTGGTGCTGTACAAAAGACTGCTCGTTTTAATTCTGCATCATCTGTAGCATCAAAGTGATCTTTATATATTACATAAACTAAAAAAGCTCCAATCATTGCACCAATAAATTGTGCAGCAATGTAAGCAGGGACTTCAGTCCAAGAAAATTTTTCAGCTACTGCTAAGCTAAGTGTTACAGCTGGGTTTAGATGTGCTCCACTATAAGGGCCAGCGACAACCACACCAATAAATACAGCAAGACCCCAAGCTGTAGTAACAGCCATCCACCCTCCTCCTTCACCTATTGTTTTTTTTAAAATATTATTAGCAACTACACCGCCTCCAATTAAAATTAAGAGGGCCGTTCCTAATATTTCTGCTATAAATGGTGTCATTTTATATTCCTTGCTAAAAGCTAAAATTAAATCTACCTTAATGAACATGTCTTTTTATAAGCGAATACTATCTACACTATGAAACTATTTTTGTTTAAATGTTGTAATTCAAAGTGCTTGATATCCTTAAAAGCATCTATAATGGTCACTAATAAAACTATCCTATTGAGCTTAGAGTTTATGATTGCGAGTTTGAATAACTTTACTTACATCCATAAACTCTAATCAAACAAGTTTGGTATGAATTTATATTTAAAGGTAAATTAGTAACTTATCCTTCACTTTGTACTTTTTTAACTGATTTACACCAGCCATCATAAAGCTCATCACGTTTTGTTTTGGTCATGCCAGGTTCGAATCGTCTTTCACAATTCCAATTAGTTGCCAATGACTCAAGTGATGAGAATACACCAGCCCTGAGTCCTGCAAGATAAGCTACACCTAAAGCAGTCGTTTCACTAATAGTTGAACGGTCAACCTCTGCACCTAAAACGTCTGACAAAAACTGCATAAGCCATCCATTTATGACCATACCACCATCAACTCTAAGTACCTGAGGCCTTACGCCGTCTGATTCCATAGCCTTTTGAAGATCTTTAGTTTGAAAACAAACAGACTGTAATCCTGCTGTTACTATCTCTTTAATACCCGTATCTCTAGTTAATCCAAATATAGCCCCACGAGCATTTGGATCCCAATATGGTGCACCCAAACCAGTAAATGCAGGAACCATATATATTCCATGATCTAGGGAGGTATTGATAGCGAGTAATTCTGTTTCATCTGCTTTTTCAATTAACTGTAAGCCATCTCTAAGCCATTGAATTGCTGCGCCAGCTATAAAAATACTGCCCTCTAATGCATAGGTTGGTTTGCCATTCAAACGATAGGCGACAGTACTAAGAAGTCTATTTTTAGATTGAAGAACTTGATCACCTGTATTAACCATCATAAAGCACCCTGTTCCATAGGTACTTTTAGCCATACCTGCTTGAAAGCATGTTTGGCCAAACAGTGCTGACTGTTGATCACCTGCCATACCTAAAATAGGCACTTCGTAACCTAAATATTTTTCACTCGCCATACCAAAGTCATCTGATGAATCCATTACTTCTGGTAGCATATTTAATGGAACATCAAGTAATTCAAGTAGTTCGGTATCCCATTCTTGCGTATGAATATTAAATAGCATAGTTCTCGATGCATTAGTTGCATCTGTGCGATGTTCTTTTCCGCCTGTCAACTTCCATAACAAATAAGTATCGACCGTACCAAAAATTAAATCACCATTTTCTGCTTTTTCACGAGCGCCTGGACAACTTTCTAAAATCCAATTTATTTTAGTCGCAGAAAAATACGGATCGATTAATAACCCCGTTTTTTGCATAATTAGTTCTTCTTTTCCTGCAAGCCTTAAACTATCGCATAGTTCTGTTGTACGCCTATCTTGCCAGACTATCGCATTATAAATGGGTTCACCGGTTACTTTATCCCAAACGATTGTAGTTTCGCGTTGATTAGTAATACCAATAGCAATAACTTTATCATGCTCAGGATCTAGGTTCTTCATAACAGCATTAATAGTATGAAGAACAGACTCCCATATGTCCTCAGGCTTATGCTCAACATAACCATCTTTTGGAAAATGTTGTTCAAATTCTTGTTGTTCTATATATGCAACTTTGCCATTTAAATCGAATAAAACACTGCGAGAGCTAGTCGTACCTTGATCAATTGAAAGGATATAATTATTCATTATTTTTTACACTTTAACATTCGGTTATTTTCGTTTTTGTACTATTACATGAATTAAATGTAACATACAACAAATATCAAACTTTTATATACAATTATTTAATGAAATAATTTCTATAAAATTCTCATTTACTTCTTTTTCACTTATAATAGTTTTACTAATTAAAATTAAAATTATGCTAAATAAAAATGACCCAAGATCAGAGACACGAATCTATATTAAAACTATTAAAAGAAAGAGATTCCATTTCTATTGAAGAATTAGTTGAGCACTATAAAGTCACTCCACAGACGATAAGACGCGACCTTACCCATCTTGCAAAGTTAAACAAATTAAGGCGTCATCATGGAGGCGCTAGTGTAGTCTCAAGCATTCAAAATATGGCGTATCAAACTAGAAAAATCATGGATTTAGAAGCTAAACAAAAAATAGCGCAACATTTAGTTAGTATGATACCAAATGGTTCTTCTTTATTTATAAATATAGGAACAACGACTGAGACTATAGCTAAAGCACTTCTATCGCATGAAAACCTTAAAGTTGTAACTAACAATTTAAATGTTGCTGCTATATTAGGCGTTAAAAAGGATTTTTCAGTTCTTATAGCAGGAGGAGAAGTTAGACATAGAGATGGTGGTATTATTGGTGAAACAACTGAAGATTTTATCAATCAGTTTCGTATGGACTTCGGCATTATCGGCATAAGTGGGATAGAAGAAAATGGTTCTCTACTTGATTTCGATTATCGTGAAGTTCGTGTTGCTCAAGCAATCATCAAAAATTCACGTAAAGTTTTACTCGCCGCTGATAATTCAAAATTTGGTAGGTGCGCTATGGTTCGTTTAGGTAACATTAGTCAAGCAGATGACTTTATTACTGATGCTAAACCACCTAAGAGTATTCTAACCTTACTTTCCGAACATGACGTTAAGCTTCATATAGCACGATAGTAGTCAATCAAAACCATCTAATACATACAGAACAATTCAAATAATTTCAAGTAGATACCATGAATTTCGTTGTTAATGTAGTTAATAATTAAATAATAAATTGGTTAAATTAATATATAACTTTGTAATTCCCTCCTCTATTTCACTCCTGTATACCAGAATTTATTTTCTTTTATGTACTTTAATGTTTGCAAATGTTCGCAAATAAGTGATACTTTTAAAAATGAACATAAAAGCAAATTAAAACCATGTATTACTCTTTAGTATTAATGTTATCGATAAGGCACCAATGAAAAACCTATATACACAATTAGAGCAGGATAACGTTCCAAAAACACTCACACTGCTGCTCCAAAGCATAGTTGGTGCATGCACAGAAATAGCTACTCGTATTAATCATGGTGCATTATCTGATGTGCTTGGCTCATTGCCTGATCACAATGTACAAGGAGAGGTACAAAAGAAGTTAGATGTTATCGCTAATAATATTTTGATTGAATCTCTAAAAAAGAATAAGCAGGTTAGAGCTGTCGCATCTGAAGAAGTAGAAGACATTATATTATGTAATAGTTTTGGCAAATACCTTATTTGTTTCGACCCATTAGATGGTTCATCTAATACTGATGTAAATGGTTCATTAGGTACTATTTTTTCTATAACTTCAGCTTCTCCTGCCCAAACAGAAGTTAGTGAAGAAGACTTTTTTTCTACAGGAAGATCAATTATCGCTGCAGGCTATGTTCTATATGGCCCATCGCTTATGCTTGCCTTATCAACAGGTTCAGGAACACATATTTATACATTAGATCCCTCAAATAATAACTTTATGCTCACACATCCTAATTTAAACATTCCAGAAGATACGAATGAATTTTCATTTAATTTATCAAACCAATTTAAGTGGCCTGAAAATGTACAAAAATATATTGTTGATTTACAGCTTGGTACCGATGGTATCCGAAAGAAAAACTTTAATATGAGATGGTTGGGAGCCATGGTAGGTGATATGCATAGAATTCTATGTAAGGGAGGTATATTTGGGTACCCTGAAGAAAAAAACTTTAAATACGGTAAATTAAGATTACTTTATGAAGCAAACCCAATTGCATTTTTAGTAGAGCAAGCAAATGGTTTAGCAAGTAATGGGACTACTTCTATTTTAGACACTGTGCCTTCAAGTATACATCAACGGATCCCTGTATTTATTGGTTCTAAGAATGAAGTTCTACTTATAGAAAAGTATGCTTTAGGAAAATAAAAAACATACATTATTACTTTAAGAGTGACATCTGTATTTATATAGAAATTGTATCTAACTTTACTTTTGTTAAGAAACATATCTGCTTTCAATTATTTAAAGGTTAAAATCATGTCAATAAGACTTAACATGCTAGAAAAAATAAAAAATAGTCAAGGCTTTATAGCTGCACTAGATCAAAGTGGTGGGAGTTCACCAAAAGCTTTAGAGCAGTATGGTATCTCATCTAGTGAGATTTCATCTGATGAGGAGATGTTTAAATATATACATTCTATGCGAGCACGAATAATTTCAAGTAGTCCATTTAATTCACAAAAAATATTGGGCGCAATTCTATTTAAAGATACTTTAAATCGTTACATTGAAAATATTCCAACAGCTGAATATTTGTGGAAACATAAAGAAATTGTACCATTTTTAAAAATAGATGAAGGTTTAATGCCTGAATCTGACGGTGTACAGTTAATGAAACCCATTAAAAACCTTGGTTCAATACTAACGGTTGATACTAATTTTGTTTTTGGCACAAAAATGCGGTCTGTTATAAAACAAGCTAGTCGTATTGGTATCCAAAATGTTGTTAAACAGCAATTTGAAATTGCAAAAGAGGTAATAAATTCAGGGCTAATGCCTATTATTGAGCCTGAAGTTGATATTTATTGCGAAGAAAAGCAATCTGCAGAACTCATGTTGCATGATGTAATTATTGAAGAGCTGAATAACCTTGAAAATGGACAGCAAGTAATATTAAAACTCACGTTACCTGAAGTGCCTAATTTATATAAAGATCTTGCAACACACCCAAAAGTTTTAAAATTAGTTGCTCTATCTGGTGGTTACTCTATTACACAAGCCAATGAAAAGCTAAAAAGAAATACTGGTATTATTGCTAGTTTTTCAAGAGCATTATTGATTGGCCTACATCATGACATGTCTGATAAAAAGTTTGATGAAAAATTAAATAATTCTATAGAAGCCATTTATGAAGCTTCAATATATAAATTATAAGTAATCCAACTTCCATAAGCATAAAAACTTTATACGTAATCTTTTATAGCTCTAGCTTGTACGAAAATAACCTAACCAAGTAGATATAAAAGGCTAGTAATTAATAATAGGTAATCCAAAAAATGAGCCAACTGAGAAAGAATAATATAAAAAAACTTCCTCAAGATATATTCGATGTATTGATAATTGGAGGGGGTATTAATGGTGCAGTATCAGCTGCAGCATTAGCTGCAAAAGGCGCCAAAGTTGCATTAATCGATAAAGGAGATTTCGCTGGTTTCACTAGTTCAAACTCATCTAACTTGGCCTGGGGCGGCATAAAGTATTTAGAAAGCCATGAATATAACTTGGTAAATAAACTATGTAAAAGTAGAAACCATTTAATGCGCAGCTACCCATCGACAGTTAAAGAAATTCGTTTTTTTACCAGTATTCAAAAAGGCTTTAGATTCCCAGCTTTCTTTGTCTATTTAGGAACAATCGTCTATTGGTTTATGGGCCGATTTTTTACGCAATCGCCTCGCTACCTTAATGCAATAAAAATTAAATCATTAGAGCCAGTCGTCAACACTACAAATGTAGAAGCCGGTTTTGAGTATTCAGACAGCTTTTTATTAGACAACGATGCCCGGTTTGTTTTTAACTTTATTCGCTCTAGTATGAGCCATGGCTGTATCGGTGCTAACTATGTAAGTGCACAAGGCTCAAACCGTACAGGTGATATTTGGACAACAAATGCAATGGACGAAATAACGAAAGAACAATTTTCGATACGTTCTAAAGTAATTATAAACGCCGCAGGCCCTTTTGTTGATCCTATTAATATTACTAACAGTCAAACTACAGCACATCACCATTTATTTTCAAAAGGTATTCACCTTATTGTTGATAAAATTACTAGCAGTAATAAAGTACTTACATTTTTTGCTGACGATGGCAGACTATTCTTCGTGATCCCTATGGGACCTAAAACTTGTATTGGTACAACTGATACACAAGTTGAGAGCCCACATTCGCATGTTACTGATGAAGATAGAAAGTTTGTGTTAGATAATGCGAACAAGTTACTAGAACTGGATAAACAGCTCACAAAAGACGATATAATAGCTGAACGATGTGGTGTAAGGCCATTAGCAATTAAAAAAGATGGTAATGGTAAGGCTGACTGGGTGCAATTATCGCGCAAACACGCAATCGACACTAACTATGAGAAAAAATACCTTTCTATATTTGGTGGGAAATTAACTGATTGTATCAATGTCGGTGATGAAGTTGCTGAGTTAATCAAAAAGCTTGGTATTAACCTTCCTTACGAGGATTACAAATGGTACGGCGAGCCTGACGATACTGTCAAAAATGAATTTATGCATCGTGCTAAGCTAATGAATTTAGACGGCTTAACTCCCAAAACATCTACTGAAGTACTCAGCAAACGCTTTTGGAGACGTTACGGAAGAAATGCAATTAACATGTTAGAAAAAATTCGAGAAGTTCCTGAAAAAGCTGAGCTTCTAATTAAAAATTCAGAGTATTTACGTGTTGAAATTGAACATGCTGCCGAACGAGAAATGGTAACTAAACTAAGTGATTTTTTACGTCGCCGCTCTAAAATATCACTGGTTGTACGTAAAGAAGATATCCTCTCTGATCCGGGGCTACAAGAGGTATGTCATATTCTATTTGGTGAAGAAAATGCGCAAGCCAGGCTTCAAGAATATATAGAGGAAATATCCCAATAACCCATCGATTCCGTGATTTTATTTAAATACACAGCAATCAAAACCAACCATAGGGCTAATTTACATCACTATATAATCGCGATGTAAACTAGCCCTTTTATATAACAATAAATGCTTCATTGCATCAGCAAAACTGGCAATTTATTCAATTGGTATTATTTTAAAATTATTATATAACTTCTCATCAAACGCCTCTGCTAATCTTTCTGTTTCACTAAATACTGTATTCCAATATTTAATGCGTGTGTCGGCATCTAGATCGGTAAAATCATTTCTATCTGGAATTTTTCCGTAAGGTAAGCCTGCTATAAATTCTTTTGATGGCGTGATCATCACCACGTTATCGTAATTAAGTGGTGAGACTTTACGTTTTAAATTTTTATCAAACCACCCTGCTTTTGGGTCGCTATTAAAGTGCGGATATAAAATGAGTCCTGGGTTGTTAATTTTTAAATCAAAGTGGTAGTCAATAATTCCGCCATCGCGATACATGCCAAGCGGTGAACCGGAAATATTTTTAATCCCTTGCATAACTAACGGTATTGAACCCGATGCAAGTAATGCCTCTTTTAAATTATTTTGGTTAAGCGCTATTTTTTGTGTTTTAAAATTATAGCTGTCGGTAATTGATAAGTCGCTTGTTGCGGGGCCAAATATAAAACGCTCATATTGCGATCCTAAATATTTTCGGTTTACTCGATTAAGCATATAACTTTTTGATAAACCCATAAGCTGTAATAATTTATTTTCACTGGCTATAAATCCATTCGATTTTGCCACTATAAAATGTGCTTTAAATACGGGGTTATTTATAATTTCAGCCACGCCGTTATTGCTAAAAACATCTTCAAGCAGTGCGCGGGCTTTTAATGTAATTTCCGCAGGTGTTGGTTTATTACTAGAGTATCTGGTTTGCGAATACGATGTGGCTAAACGTTCAATGGCTGCCACCGGATCATTTTGCGCAAAACACGCTGAGCGAAATGCACCGGCCGAGGAGCCAATTAAATTAAGTGGTTGGCTATGGTTTTTAAAAAACTCACCAAATATATATTTGTCTAAACCAAACAAGGTAAACCATTTTGGCCCGCCGCTGGCACCTAAAAATGAGCTGAATAATTCGGGTTTAAGCCCCTGTTCGTTTATTATTTTTGCAGCAGTTTTACCTGCGTAAATGTTGATCATCTAAAAATTTAGCCTATAAAATCTGTGGTTAATTGCGCTGCTTATTTCTATTTAATGGCATATACTTGTTAATTACTTTGTATATAACCAGGCTAAAAATAGAATAGTTATGCAAAAATAAAAACGATTTTATGCTGCCATAAAACCGTTTATTAATGCTAAAAGTGACTTAATAAACGTTAACTAGTCCCAAATGCCGGTTTCGCATTTACCCTGTACTTTTACATCATTTACTTTAAATTCGGGCTCTAAGCCTTTTTCGCGTTGCGTATGATAATCGCGAGTAACTGCTAATATTGTTGGGGTTAGCAATATAATAGCGATAACGTTAACCACTGTCATTAAACCTAAAGCAATATCGGCTAAATCCCATACTTGCTTTAATGTGGCCGACGCGCCCCACAACATCATTGATAAATAAAGCAAAGTATAAATACCACGACCCATTTTGTTATCGAGTTTAAATAAGTGCAAGTTACTTTCTGCGTAAGCATAGTTGGCTACTACAGACGTAAAGGCAAACAAGGTAATAGCGGCTGCTACAAAGTACACACCCCCTTGCGCTAAATGAGCGGTCATGGCGCTTTGCGTTAAACGTATACCTTCCATTTCGCCGCTTATGTCTATATCGGCAAGTAAAATAATAACCGCAGTACAACTACACAATACTATGGTGTCGAAAAACACCCCTAACATTTGAATGTAGCCCTGTGTTACCGGATGATTAGGCAGTGGGCTTGCACTGGCTGAAGCATGTGGCACACTGCCCGCGCCCGCTTCGTTTGAATAAAGGCCACGTTGAATACCATTTTTTATTGCTGCGCCCATCGCGCCTGCACCTGCTTCTTGCAGCCCAAATGCTGATAAAAATATATCTTTAAGCATAGCAGGCACTTGGGTGAAGTTTATTAAGGTAATAATAACTGCAACAAGCACAAACACTATGCCCATTACCGGTACTACGCGCTCAGCAAAGCGAGCGATTGCTTTAAAACCACCCACAATAATAGAGCCGGCTAACACAGTGATCACTAATCCAGAGTAAAAGGTTGGAATTTCGAAGGCAAAATTAAGTGCATCGGTAATGGTGTTGGTTTGCATGGCGCTAAAGGTAAAGCCGTAACCTAAAAATAAGCACAGTGCAAAAGTAATAGCGAAGGCTCGATTGCCTAATCCTTGTTGAATATAATACGCAGGGCCGCCTCTAAACTCGCCTTGGCTGTCGCGCACTTTATATACTTGACCTAATACACTTTCGGCAAAGCCTGTGGCCATGCCTAATATGGCAATAACCCACATCCAAAAAATGGCACCACTACCACCTAATGATATAGCAACGGCAACACCTGCTAAGTTACCCGTGCCTACCCGCGCACATAAACCAGTACACAGCGCTTGAAATGATGATATGTCGCCTTTTTTACATTTGCTGCTGCCTTTTAGTAAACTAAACATATGTTTAAATTTAAGTATTTGAATGGCTTTTAAACGCACCGAAAACCAAATACCAGCAAACAATAAAATGTAAATGAGGACTTGGCCCTCTCCCCATAAAATACCATTTACACTTTTTACTACGGTATCGAACATTGCTAATTCCTTGTTATATTTCTTATTTAAATAGGCACTGCAAGCGACACAAATATACGTTATAAAATAATAAAGGCAGTAACACTGCCTTATACTATTAAATTTTATACATTTACTTTGTTGGTAAATGAATGCCAGCGATCATACACCTTACTGAGCCACCAGCAGATTCAATGGTAGGAATAGGTAAAGGCACCAATTTGGCACTTTTTTCTATTACCTTAATTTGCGCTGCAGTAAGTGCTTTAAAAGCCGTTGCTGATAACGCTAAAATCCGTCCGCTTTTACCCTGTAACTCAATGGCATTGCCGCAAAAGTTATTAATTTGATCGCCCGATAACTCAATGACTTGATGATAGCTTTGCAATAAATGGCTTACTAGCTGCCTGCGCTGTTCGTTTGGCACCATGTCTAAGCCAATCATGGCAAACTCTGTAGCAACACACATTAATACATTGGTATGGTAAACCGCTGTGCCTTGCATATCGTAGGCATTAAAAACCACCGGGATTAGCTTTAATTGCTCGCATACTGTGTTAACAACTGACTGTGTCGTTCGCTTTGATTCAACCGCATAAGCAAACTTATATTGATGATCAATAACCAGTGAACCAGTGCCTTCTAAGAATGAATTTTCTTTCGCTAAAAATGAATAATCAGTCACTGAAGACACTTTATATTGATCCGTTAAAAAATCAATAATATCTTTGCGATATTCTGCTCTTCTGCTTTTTGCGTACATTGGATAGGTTAGTATTTCGCCATTTTGGTGAGTAGTAAACCAATTATTAGGAAATACCGAGTCGGGCGTATCTTTATGCTGGTCTTCAAAAAGGTGAACGAGGATCCCTTCTTGCTTTAACACTTCTACTGCATTGGTTACTTCGTTATACGCATGTAAGCTTTGATCTGTTGTTAAACAGCTGCGTTGAAATGTGTTATCACGCATGGTTTGCGGGTTAGAAGTAAAATGATGTGGGCGAACCATCACAATACTATTTGGTGCTTGGTTTACCATACTTATGCCACACTCTCTTGCTGCGTATGCTCAGCGGTTAACACTGAAAACAAATTACGCGGATCGGCTTGCTGGGTAATTAAATCAAGTAAGCTGTACTGCCCCGTTGCAATGAGCTGATCGCGAATAAATGCCAATGCCGTAAAATCTTCGCTAGCAAAGCCCACACCATCAAAAATAGTAAGTTGTTGCTGACTCTCACGCCCGCAAGCTTGCCCATTAATAACTTGATGAAACTCGGTTACAGCAAAATCTGCCCTCATTTGTTGAATTTCACCTTCAATACGTGTTTGTGGCTCGTACTCTACAAATACAGCGGCGCGCTCAAGCAGCTTTGCATCTAATTCTGTTTTACCTGGGCAGTCGCCACCAATAGCATTTATATGCACGCCTTGTGGGATCATCTCGCTGGTTAAAATTGTGGCGTTGGTTTTATCTGCAGTGCACGTTGTTATTATGTGCGCACCTTTTACCGCCTCTTCAGCACTGTTACAAATAGTGACGTTTAAGCCATAGGCAGTGAGGTTATTAAATGCTTTTTGCGACGCACTCGGGTCTATATCGTATAAACGAATATCAGTAATACCTAATACACTTTTAAATGCCAACGCCTGAAATTCAGACTGCGCACCGTTACCAATTAGCGTTAGTGTGGTTGCATTTTTAGGAGCTAAGTATTTTGCGACTAATGCTGAAGTGGCTGCAGTTCTGAGTGCGGTAAGTAGGCACATTTCGCTGATCATAATCGGATAGCCGCTATCTACATCGGCTAAAATTCCAAATGCAGCAACGGTTTGCAGTTCTCTAAAGGTATTTTTAGGGTGCCCGTTTACATACTTACAGCTAAATAGTTCGCCGTCGCTCACTGGCATAAGCTCTATTACGCCCTCTGGTGAATGCGCTGCATAACGTGGGGATTTATCAAATTGCTGCCAGCGAGTAAAGTCTGTTTCTAGTCGCTTTGTTAGCTGTTGTAAAACATTTTCTATGCCGAGTTTATTTATAAGCTGTGCCATTGTTTGTACGCTAACAAAAGGAACGCCTTGTTTTGGCTGTGCTATAAAATGCGTCATTAAAACCTCTATAAGTAAGTGTGTGCAATTATTTATAGACAGTTTATCGCTCTGGTGCGTCAGTTAAAATGGCAATTAATTATACAAATAGCATTGTTTTTTGTCATTTTGCTAGGCGGCAATGGTTAAATTTAGTATTTTGATTAAAACTTACCTAAGGCTTAACCTATGACTCCCTATATTTATGACGCCCTCGACAAAGCATTAATAGCTGAACTTAGAAAAGACGGCCGCGCTTCTATTTCAACCTTAGCCACTACATTAAACGTGTCGCGGGGCACAGTACAAAATAGGTTAGACAGATTACTTTCATCAGGGGCAATTTTAGGTTTTACCGTGCGTGTACATCAGCACATTGAAACCGAAGCAGTCAGAGCAATTATGATGGTAGAAGTGGTAGGTAAGTCGACCTCGCAAGTTATAAAAACGATGCGCGGTATTCCTGAGCTAACTAAATTGCACACCACTAACGGTGCATGGGATTTAGTAGCCGAAATTCAAGCTGCTAACTTAAGTGAATTTGATGGGGTGCTTAGGCAAGTAAGGGAAATAGACGGTATTTTAAATAGCGAAACCAGTATTTTGCTTTCGTCTACTTAAAATAAAATGCTGGCGTGCATTACATACGCCAGCAAAGAGGTTATTTATTACCTCAATTCAATTGAGTAAATAACCCCCTTAATTTAGTTATATTTAGTTATAACAGTACTGCAATGCTTGATTATGGCTATGATCCCAAATTTGCGGGTTTTGCTCTGCTAAATAAGCACGCCCTGCCTGTAAACCAAGTTTGTGATCAAAACGTAAATCGTTATCTGAACTGCCAAGTAATTTGCTATGCAGTTTTTCGGTTGCAAAAATTTGTATAATTTCAACATCCTCTGGTGGGTTTGCAATAAACTCCAACTCTTCTTGATATGCTTGTTCGTGCTGTAGTAAATAATCTATGGTTTTAGGACAATAGCCTGACGCGCACACAAATGCTCTTAGTTTATTTACCCATGCCGATTGTACTTGAAAGTTAATATCGACCGTGCGGATCACCACTATTTTACGTGCGCCTCGGTTATAGGCTTCACGTACAGGTAAAGGTGCTGCAAGGCCGCCATCTAAGTAAAAGTCGGCTACTGCTGGCTCTACTTGCTCTAAGGCAAGCTCGGCTTCGTTAGCTGCTAAAGTATTCATCCAAGGTGTTAGTTTTACACCTTGCTTATACAAAAATGGTAACGCACTTGATGCTTTTAATAGCTCACGCCATTGCTTGCTCTCGCCTGTAGGCGCTAAAAAGTACGGTTTGCGGTCTCGTGAGTTGGTTGCTGTAATAAGCAATTCACGATCCCCTAAGTTATTTTTGGCTGTTTTAAAATCTAAACTACGATTTACCTCTGTGGTTTTATCAAAGTACCAGTCTAAATCCAATATGTGCTTACCAATTAAACCGCGGCTTAATTGAAAAAAATTTTTATTACGCGACAACCCTCTTATCAAGCGTTTTGCATAGCCTTTTTGCCTGGCTAAAAAACTAGTTAAGTTTTGCGAACCCGCAGATGTACCAATAAATAAATCAAATGGGTCGTAGTCTTGCTCTAACCATGCATCGAGTACACCGGCTGTAAATATACCTCGCTGTCCGCCACCTTCAGCAATCAGCGCAATTTTTGGCAGCGCTGCTTTATTAACTGAATTAGGGATTACATTATTTAGCGAGTTCACGGTGCACCTTCCTGTAAAAAGTAGAGTTATAGAGTTATAACGTTTTGTGGTTTTAATTATAGCGGGTAAGTTATCACTATAAAATTTGATTAAATCTATTAGTTTAATCGCTTAAAGCGAATACGGTAGGGTAATTTATTTGCTGTTATTTGGGAGTAGCTTAAATGAGCAGCCAAAATACAGATTGATGTTGCCTATAAGCAAAACTAGTTTAGATTTCGCGTATAATATAGCAGGCGTAAGGTGTACGCCTGCTTAACTAAATGAAACTTAACGTTTTAATTCCATTAAAATTTCGATAGCTCTATGGCGTTTTTCGCTGTCGTATAAATCGTTGGTAAATATAAATTCATCAACGCCCAGCTCTTTTACTATCATTTCTAACTTGTGTCTTATACTTACATGCCCGCCTATTACACTTAAACTTAAAAAGTTTTCCACTTGTGCACGCTCTTGCTCGCTCCATAGGCCGTCCATAGAGTCAACAGGTGGTTGCAGCCATAATTCACTGCCACGCATTAGCGCAAGTACCCGCTGTTGCGAAGTGGTCGATAGGTATTGTGCTTCTTCGTCGGTATCGGCTGCTATCAGCGGTAACGCCAGCATTATGTATGGCTTATCAAGTACCTTTGAAGGTTTAAATTCACGCTTATACAGCTCTATTGCATCGTACAAAAAGCGCGGAGCAAAGTGCCCTGCAAATACATACGGTAACCCTTTTTGCGCTGCAAGTTGCGCGCTAAATAAGCTTGAGCCTAATAACCAAATAGGTATATTGGTATCCTCACCGGGTATAGCCCGTATTGGGTGAGTGCCATTATAAGGCCCTAATAAGGTTTGCAGTTCGGTTACTTCTTGAGGGAAGCGCTCTGCTCGGCTCATGTCTGAATTTAAAGCTCTACTCGTAATAGGATCGCTTCCTGGTGCACGGCCAAGCCCTAAATCAATACGCCCTGGGTATAAGCTCTCTAATGTACCAAATTGTTCGGCTACAACTAATGGCGAGTGATTCGGCAGCATAATCCCCCCCGAACCTACACGTATACGATCTGTTTTACTGGCAATATGGCCCACTAAAATAGAGGTAGCTGCACATATAATGCCTAGCATATTATGGTGCTCTGCTAACCAAAAGCGATTAAAACCTAGTTCGTCGGCTCTTTGAGCGTACTTAGTACTTTTATGTAGTGTTTCGGATACCGTTGCCCCTTTGGGCATCGGGGCAAGCTCTAATAACGAAAAGGGAATATTAGATAACAAAATAGCAGCTCCTATAAATGGCATGCTTATGGTGTGCTATAACCACAAGCATAAAAACTAGAGATGGGTGTGCGTTACCTGTAATTCAAGATACTAAAGGTGCTAAACACTAAATAACCTGAGCATATTTAAGCGGGTTGTGCCGCTTGCTGACGTTGCTGTTTATAGCTCTCTGAATTTAGTCCCTTTTTCCAATAACCCGATGCCACAATATGCGTACGTGGCATGGCGTATAGCTCATTAAGTTTAGTTTTAACTTTGCGCACTAAACCTGCCTCAAGCGCCATAAAAACAATTGGGGGTTGTACGCCTATTTTTAAATTGTTTAATGCAGTTAGCATGCTTTCATCTGGGCTATTGGTAACTAGCCAATTTACAGGGCGCGGCGTATCTAAACTAATAATGTCTTGAGCGCTAGGAGCATGAATAAACATATCAATTTTCGCGCTATGCGGTAACTGCTGAGCATAGCCTTTCACTGCATTAACTGAGGTTAAGTCGCCAAGGAGTACGTAGTGCGAATGGCTATAATTATCGAGTTTTTTAGGGCCCGGGCCAGCTATGGCTAGGGTGTCTCCTACTTTTGCTGTTTGCGCCCAGTTTGTAGCAGGACCTTGATGCATATTAATTACAAAGTCGAGCGTGAGCGCCCCCGTTTGCTCATTAACATGGTTAATAGTATAGGAGCGCATAAGCGCCGTTTTTATGTTTAAATCAAGTTCACCATTATGGGGCAGTAACACTTTTACATAGTGGCCTATGTAACTTGGCGTAAGATCTTTAAATTCATCAGAACCCACCACAATGCGCTGTAAGTGCGGTGTAATTTGCTTCGTACTTAGCACCTGCGCTTTGCGTATTTGTCTACTCATGTATTACCTCGTTTTACAAAAAGTTTAAATTGCATGCAGCAACATTTGCACAACGCCCCATTGGTTGATAAAATCAACTATAGCAATTTAATTGATATTGTCAACCATTTGGTAATTACTATGAAATCATCTCTACCTAATACACTCTTTATGCTAATGCAAAGCTACCGCGTAACAACGCGTGATGCGATTAATGCGAACGACCTTGGTTTAAACGCTATGCATGTGCGTTGCTTGCATATTATTGCAGCAACGCCGCAGTGTACTGCTAACGATATTGTTACCCAAACTCAACGCGACAAAGCACAAATTGCCCGCTTAATTAAAGAGCTTTTAGCATTAAATTTAATCAACAAATGTGCCAGTGAGCACGATAAACGCTGTTTTATTGTCTCTTTTACTGCCTCTGGCACTGCGCTTTTTAACAAATTACTAAGTGCCGAGCGCCAGGTTAACGAGCAAATGTGTAAAAATTTAAACTCGACGCAAATCAACGACTTCTTAAATACCGCACAAACAATGATCAAAAACATGCAGTGATCTTTCATTCATTACTTGGCAAAAGTAAAACAAAACGCATATACTGTATACTTGTACAGTATATGCGTTTTGGTTTATCTTTATGTTTGTTATTCCCATTTATATAGAAGCGGGTGTGTGCGGGTTTGAATCGCCTGCTGCACCATATAGCGAGCTTGGTGTGTCGCTTGATGAGCTATTAATAAAGCACCCCGACGCCACTTTTATTGGCGTTGCCTCTGGCAGCTCAATGCAAGACGTGGGTATTTTTGAAGGTGACTTGCTAATAGTAGACCGCGCTGAACAGGCTAAAAATGGCGACGTTATAGTTGCTAATTTAAATGGCTTATTTGTGTGTAAGCTACTTGATAAAACCAATGCTCGGCTGCTCTCGGCATCCCCTTTGTATAAACCAGTACAACTAACCTCCTGCGATGAGTTTCAGCTTGAGGGCGTAGTGACACGCTCAATTCGTCTGCATCGCCAAAGCCCTGAGTTACTGCTATGTATGCCCTAGTAGACGCGGTGGCCTTTTATGCCAGTGCCGAAAAAGTATTCGACCCAGCGATTCGCTCAAAACCTGTGGTGGTGCTTACCAATAACGACGGTTGCATATGCGCGGTTTGCCCCATTGCTCGTCGTTTAAATATTCCTAAATTTGCGCCTTACTTTAAAGTTAAGCAGTTACTTGCGCAAAATAATGTAGTAATTCGTTCTAGTAATTACGAGCTATACGCAGATTTAAGCGACAAAATGATGAACGTTATTGGCCGTTTTTGCGACGTTCAACACGTATACAGTATCGACGAATCATTTTTACACTTTAACGGTTACACCCCTGTTATTAATGACTGGTTTGCATACGGGCACACTATTAGGCGCACCGTATGGCGCGAAACTAAGCTCCCCGTTGGTGTTGGCTTTGGCTCTACGGCTACTTTAGCAAAAGCGGCAAACCATGCCGCTAAAAAATTATCCGGATTTAATGGCGTTGCTGTTATTAACTGCGAAGCAAGCCGTAAAGCTATTTTACAAAGAATGAGTTGCCAAGATATATGGGGTATTGGTAAGCGTTTAGCCAAAAAATTAAAAGTAATGAACATACACACTGCATGGCAATTAGCGCAGCAAAACCCTAACAGTATGCGCCGTGCATTTAGTGTGGTGGTAGAGCGCACTGTAAATGAGCTTAATGGCATACCTTGCTTAAATTGGGACGACGTACGCCAAGATAAGCGCGAGATATTTTCGACCCGAAGCTTTGGTGAGCGTATATACGAGCCAACGGCACTTAAAACCGCGTTAATTAATCACGTTACTGTGGTTGCTAGTAAATTAAGAAAGCAAAAATCGCTTACCAAACAACTTTATATTTTTGCGGCGAGCTCGTCTCACGAAAACGTTTTTTATAAAAAGTCGTATATGTATACATTTGCCAGCCCCACTAACGACACCTGCGTAATGGCTAATGCTGTATCTCAAGTGTTTGAGCAAATATACCAGCCGGGTATTCGCTATTATAAATGTGGTGTAGGTGCTTTAGAGCTTATTGCGCAGCAATTTCAACAAGACGATTTATTTAATGAACGCACCGACAATCCACCACTAATGAATTGTCTTGATGCAATAAATAAACGCTATGGTAAAGGAATGCTAAGTTTAGCAAGCAGTAAATTAAATGAAGGTTGGCATATGAACAGGAATTTTTTATCCCCGCAGTACACCACGCGCTGGCGTGATATACCCAAAATATATTGTGAGTAAGTACAGCTTACCTATGCGTTATTGACTGTCGGGTACTTTTTTAAAAGTGCATGCAACGCTTGGCTGGCTTAAAGTATATTTAAGTGTGTCGTTAGCTAAAAAGTAAATGCTTTGGCTAATTATTTTTTCGTTAGCTGGATTTTCGCAGCGACTCATTCTTAAGCCGTTTTCAATGCCGTCGCTTTTGTATTTTAATGAGCTAGTAACAAAACAAAAATCGGGCTTTTTAACCGTTTGTGTTCCGTTATGTAAAGAGTCAAAAATAATTTGCTCACCTAAAGTAAAACCGGCATCTTCATTATCTGGATTTACTAAACTCAATTGGCTATTAACGCATAACGCTGAATTAGCCGACACCACCTCATAGGCACCCAGTTTTGTTTTTAAAAGCGGAATAAAACGGCTTTTATTACTTGGGGTTGCAACTGCATGAGCGCTGGTAAAAGCAATAGCTAATAAAGCAAGTGTTAAGTATTTCATTAAGTGGTTGTATCCTCGAATTAGTGGGTTAAATAATAGCGAAATGCTTGGTTGCTTAATTTTTATAACTTTTATAACTATAACAGAGATTTACTTTAAAAGGAGAGAAGTCGTGTTGCTTTAAAAAGGCGCTACACACCCTAAGCGTTTTTATACGTAGTAAAAAATAAAACGATTAGGGTGTTAAAATATTACTGCCAGTACTTAGCAAATAACAGCGGATAGCTTTGCTTTAAAAACTTAGCTTTGTCTTTAAAGCGTTTGCCTCTTGGCTCGTCACTTCCTGAGGGAATAAATGGCAGTTCGTCATCGTTACGCTCCTCGTAAAGTAAACCAGCAATTAAGTCGTATTCATCAATGTACGGATAAGGCTGCTCGTTAACATGATACACAGGCGTACAGGCGGCAATTGAATCGGGGTTGAGTAAAGCACTTTCGAACACGTCTGCGCCGCGCGATATTAACCAGCATCTAAACTCACTAAAACCATATTCGTCGTTACAACCGGCCATTACAAATGCTGCGCCAAATAAATCCCAGGTGTAGCATTTACGCATACAAATACCAAAGAATTTATCAAACTCAATTAACTGCTGATCGGTTAAATCGTGCAGTTTAAGCTTTAAGTTATCACTCACATTTTGCGGATCGAGCCCTAAATCGGGGGCGGTTACTAAATCCCAAAAAGCCTGTTCTGTTAAAGTGCTCATTATAAGATCTCTTTCACTCGGCCTACTTGGCCATCGTCTAAACGTACTTTAATACCATGAGGATGGTTTGGTGACTTTGTTAATAAACGCTCAACCACACCTTGCGTTAATGTGCCACTGCGTTGATCTTCTTTTAATACGATATTTACTTTTGTACCAGGGGAGATTTGCGAACGAGTAGGAACAGCCATAATTTATACTCTAAAAAATAATTTGGCCAATTATAGCCTTCAAGCATACACAAACCAACCTAACAAAGGTTAATCGACTAAAAACGAAATGTTCGCTGCTTTAATAGCCAAACCAATTGTTGCAAGCTGTTGTGTGATCTCATTTTTAAGCGCGTCAAAATGTAACTCGCTTTTTTGATACGCTAGGTCATCGTTAAAATAGCATTGGACTTTTAAGGTGTTAGCTTCGTTATTTAAATCAACGGTATGTGTTAAATAAGCAAAGCCAAAATCGGTTTGTTTTATATTTTCACAGGCAATTGTCAGTACTTGGCGTATTTGTTTATCACGCTGTTTTTGAGTTTTTGTCATAATTTTTTAGCCATAGCCTCTTAATTTATTAGTATTTGAAATTAAATAGTAATAACGCTTAATAGCCGTTATTTAATAAGAGTGATTGAATAAGCGTTACTGAGTGTTTTCGGCTCGTTGTTTTTTAAACTCTTCAAAATTAGCCTCTTGTAATTTAAGGCATTCGTAATATTCTTTATCTGCTTTGTAGTTACACTCATCAAGACGAGCAGATTGTATTTCATGAAAGCGTGCATCAGAGCTGCAGCCAGCGAGCAAACTCAAACCGGTTACAAACAGTAAACTCGCATTTAGTTTATTGATAATCATTAAAATTCCTTACACTTTAGAAGGTAAAAACTGTATATTAAGCGCCTCAAAAAACCTTACTTTGTACAGGACTTATTATGATGTTGCCGCAGTTGCAAAAGCAGTTTCAGCGTATAGATAAAAGCAAACTATTTCAATCATTTGTTATTGCTGTAATTGTTGTTTCTGCTCTTACCGTAGGTGCTCACACCTATTCACTTCCGCCAACGGTAGAAATTGTCCTTAACTGGATGGATATAGGCATTACGGCGTTCTTTTTAATTGAGCTCGTAATTCGCTTTATTGCCAGTAAAGGCATCAAAGATTTTTTCTCCAAAGGTTGGAATATTTTCGACACCCTTATTGTACTAGGTAGCTTATACCCTGCGGCAGGCTCAAGTATGCTAATTGCACGCTTATTGCGAATATTTCGTGTATTGCGGCTGGTGTCTATGGTCCCTGAGCTGCGCTTATTAGTTAACGCTTTACTTAAAGCTATTCCGCAAATGGGTTACATAGCCCTGCTGATGTTTGTTATTTTTTACATTTACGCCGCTGTAGGCAGTATGATGTTTGCACATATAAACCCTGTATTGTGGGGTGATGTATCAATATCTATGTTGACCTTGTTCAGAATTGCCACGTTTGAAGATTGGACCGACGTAATGTACGAAACCATGCTGGTTTATAAACTTAGCTGGATTTACTACTTAACCTTTATATTTTTAACTGCGTTTGTATTTTTAAATATGATGGTTGGCGCTATTTTAGAAGTGATGTCGCAAGAGCACAAAAATGCCCGCGATGAGCTGGCCGATAACGACTCACTGCCCGCGACACAAGGGCAAGTAAACGCCTTGCAAGCACAAATTGCTGATCTAAAATCATTACTCAAAGAAAAAGAGTATTAATAAAAAGGCTATTAATTATTCACAGCCACCAGCTTAATAGTCCTAAGTTGAAGAATAATTAATTTAGCATTTAAAATAAAAAAGGGTTAGCCAATGGCTAACCCTTTTTATAAAACAATGTGAGCGTTTATACGGTTACATTAAATTGCTATTATTCGCTGTCAACAATTATGCGAAGCATACGACGTAGCGGCTCTGCAGCACCCCATAACAGCTGATCGCCAACGGTAAAGGCGCTAATATATTTAGGCCCCATGGCTAATTTACGAATACGCCCAATTGGAATATTAAGTGTACCGGTGACCTTAACTGGGGTTAAGTCGGTAGTGCTAATATCGCGCTCATTAGGAATAACCTTTACCCACTCGTTATGCGATTCTAAAATTTGCTCTATTTTGGCAACGCTAATATCTTCGCGTAATTTAATAGTCATTGCTTGTGAATGACAACGCATAGCACCAATACGTACACATAAACCATCTATTGGAATAGGTTGTTTAGCCGAGCCTAAAATTTTATTCGCTTCAACTTGCGCTTTCCACTCTTCTTTACTTTGACCACTTGGCATAGGCACATCAATCCACGGAATTAAACTTCCCGCGAGTGGCACACCAAACTGATCCTGTGGCAATTGGTTCGAGGCCATTTTTTCACTGACTATTTTATCTATTTCTAAAATAGCAGCACTTGGATTTGCAAGTTGCTCGGCAACACTTTGATGAATTGCGCCCATTTGTGCAATTAACTCTTTCATGTTGCGCGCACCCGCGCCCGACGCGGCTTGGTAGGTCATGGGGCTTACCCATTCTATTAAGTCTTGCTCAAATAAACCGCCCAGTGCAAGTAACATAAGAGAAACCGTACAGTTACCGCCTACAAAGGTTTTAACACCTTGTGATAAACCTTGCTCAATAACGTCTTTATTGACCGGATCAAGCACTATAATGCTGTCGTTAGCCATACGCAGTGCCGACGCTGCATCTATCCAATAACCATCCCAACCCGACTCGCGCAATTGTGGATAAACCGCATTGGTGTAATCGCCACCTTGGCAGGTAACAATAATGTCCATTTTAGCCAGTTCGGTAATATTGCTGGCATCGAGTAACGGCTTTGCTTCGCCCGCAATATCTGGGCCTAATTGGCCCGCTTGTGAGGTGGTGAAAAAGGTGGTGTCGATAAGTGCAAAATCACTTTGTTGCTTCATACGCTCTAATAACACAGAGCCAACCATGCCACGCCAACCGACTAATCCTACTTTTTTCATTGTGAGTTCCATTATTTGATTCATAAAAGTTGCCTGAAAAGATTAAAAATTAAAATTCATTGCGTGAGATTTAATTTTCATATCAAGCTTAAGCTAACACTGGTGGTTTAACAAAACTAGTTAATAAGTTACAACTTAAATATATTTCATACTAAGCCATAAAAAACCAAAAGCCCCATACCAAAGCATGGGGCTATAATAATTACCTTTACGCTAGCGTGGCTAAAATGTGTAGCTGTAGCTCACATCAAAGGTCATTCCCACTTCTTTAGAGCGTACTACAATATCTGACTGCGTAACTTGCTGCTCTTCATCAAGTAAGTTTGTCACTTTAAACTTAACGTTGGAGTTAAAGTCGGGATACCAAGTGTAAATTAAATCGAGTGAGTGAAAAGGCTGCTCGTAGGCATCATCACGCCCGGCTATACCGGCGGCCAATATACGCTCGCCAAATACGTTATACACCAACGAGCTACTATGCTGGCCATCAACAGAGTCGTAGTTGAGCTGTAGGTTAACCACGTATTTAGAATGCCCTGTCATGCGTTT
Source organism: Pseudoalteromonas sp. HL-AS2 (assembly GCF_031198805.1). Taxonomy (NCBI): domain Bacteria; kingdom Pseudomonadati; phylum Pseudomonadota; class Gammaproteobacteria; order Alteromonadales; family Pseudoalteromonadaceae; genus Pseudoalteromonas; species Pseudoalteromonas sp. HL-AS2. Next base: position 152,532 of record NZ_CP133572.1, read on the forward strand.
AGTCGGGTTAGTTAAGTTACTCGCAAGTGCAGGATCGATATCTGCCTCTGAGTCACTTAACGTAATGTTACCGCTGGTAAATAGCCCTTCGGTTAAATAAGTAAGATCTTTTAGCCATTCGGTTTCTATACCGTATACCTGCGCAGTTTTACCATTTACAAATGAGGCTGAGTAATCTTCATCGCCAATGCGTAATACAGTTTCAATCGGTTTATCTATGTCTTTATAAAAGGCTGCTACAGAGAATGAATCTCCGGTGTTGCCATAATATTCATAGCGTAAATCGTAATTTTTAATTGGGCTACTTTGCAAACCCACGCGGCCAAAAGTACGAATATCGGTTAGCGGATCAAAATACGACACTGGCACTACTTCACGTAAGTCGGGGCGCACTACTGTTTCGCCATACCCTAAACGTACTTGGTAATTTTCGCCGCCTAAATAAGTAAGCGATAACGCCGAAAAAAAGTCATCTTCATTAATACTGCCTGCGGCTATTTTTTCTGGGGAATAGTAAATATTTAAGTCATCCGCAGTAAAAATTAAGCTTGAGGTGCCTATAGAGGTTTGTTTAAATTCTTCATAACGCACCCCACCACTTAAGCGCAGTAAGTCATCATAAATAACATCAAACGAGCCATACGCAGCTGATATTTTTTGCCCAGCAATATAGTCATCGGCATCGGGGGCTGAGGGTTCATTAAAGTCGAGTAAAATACGTTCGCCGTCAATAAATTCATCGGTTAAATAATTGCCCGCATCAAGCGGATTATCTGCCACAGTTAACGCCAGACCAGTGCCGTTATTTACAGCAAAACTAGAGGTGTTATAAATACGCGCTCGGTCAGCAATATCAAAGCCGGTTTTTAACTCTACCTCAACAGCATTAAAGCTTAAGGGAAGCGTTAAATTACCACCGTATGAATTTACTCTGTCTTGCATATTTATATACGAGAACAGCGCACGGTTATCATCGCCGGTAATTTGCGAGTTGCTATAGTTACCGCTGTTATCGTAGTTATCTCTAAATTTAAACTCTACATTAGTTGGAATGTCAGTACTGGCTTTAGAGCGAGTATATTGCCAGTCGGCGCCAATACCCCAGTAATCTAAAAAGGTATGCTGACCCAATAACTGATTTACCGTAAGTGTACGCTGCTCTAAATTAAACTCATGAGTACGATTAGCCCGGTTATCATTTACTATGGTAAATACCGAGCTGCCTGCGGGGCTTTGCGACGTGGCTACCTCGGTTTCATCCTCGTTGTCGCGTAAATATAAGCTCATAAATGAAATACTATGGGTATTTAATCTATAACCTAAATTTAGCGTGGCGTTATAACGCTCGTTTTCTGTGGTGGTTACTGAGTCTTTAACTGTGTTAAAACACGATGTACTTACATCTTGCGCTGAATTAAGGGTGGTTGCACAATCATCACCAATATCTTGGGCTATAACAGCGGTTCTTCTTTTTGCCGAGTCCCAGCTTTTATCGTATTCACCTGAGAGTAAAAAGCCAAAAGTGCCGCCTAAAAAGGACTCATCAAAACTATTGCCTAAATGGCCTTTAATATCCCAATTTGGGTCTAGCGATTCATCTTTTAAAGCAAAATTGCGTGGTAGCGATTTTAACAATTGATTGTTAATGGCAATTGCTTGGTCTGAGCGTGACGCCTCGCTGTTATCAACCAAGTTATCTTTAGCAATAATGTTCCCCACATCAAAATTGCCTTTGTATTGCACTATGGCGTTATTTAAAATTTGGGGTATATCGCCATCGTTGCCTTTATAGGTAAAACCGCTGCTAGCCGATGTATCTTTAGATAAACCAACCGCAAATCCGGCAGTAAATTCTGCAGGAATTGATTTAGTACGAATATCGATATTACCGCCGCCAAACGCCGCTGGCATATCTGGAGAGTAGGCTTTTTGTACCGCCATACTTTGAATAATACTGGCAGGAAAAATATCCAACGGCACTACGTTGCGCGTTAAATCTGGGCTGGGAATATAAGCGCCGTTTAAACGCGCGCTAGAATAGCGCTCACCTAAGCCACGTACGTAAATAAACTTACCATCTACTAAGGTTAAACCCGTTACACGGCGCAGCGCCGAAGCCGCATCGCTATCGCCGGTTCGCGCAAGTTGTTCAGCACCTAAAATATCGGCAACAAAGGCTTGGTTTTTACGCTCCTCGACTACAGCAGCGGCGCTGCCTTGTAGCCGAGTGCCAACAGCAACAACCTCTTCTATTTCGCTTTGCTCACTTTGTGCAGCGCTCAAATTAAGCGAGCTTGCTAAAAGCGAAAGACTAATTGCCAATGACAATTTATTCAATCTAGCTTGATTCAACATCTTTACAGATCCCTAATCAGTTAAAAAAGGGGCGCCTAAAATGCACTTTGCAAATGGCGCCCTAACTATTTAATGTGCGTTACTGAGGTATTAGTCTTGAGCTGATGCAGCGAGTGCTGTTTCTACCCACTTGTACCAAGGTGATGTGGTGTCTTGATCAGACACTGCACCAATGTAAGGAGCGGCTTCAAAAAAGCTCGCATCTAAGCTACTTAAGTCGTTAGCGGTAACAGTAATATCGGTTGAGGCAGTATTTGTAGCAAAGCCATTGCTGGCAAATACATCGGCCCCTTCGCCTATACGTTGATTACTGCCGTTATTATCAAACCAGGCAGTAAGTGTAGTGGCCGTTAAGGCTGCAGGCTCTTTGCCACTATTGAAGGTGCCATCGGCATCGTCAAATTCAGAGGCGCAGGTCATTACTGAGCTATTAAAAATAATTTTATCGGCTTGTTTTTCGCCATCGCTTGAAAAGCTAATACAGCTAGATTGCAAAGCTATGTCTTTGGTCATTAATACGTTATAAAAATTAGCATTAAATGAGTCATCAAATTTAAACGCATTTGAAGGGTCAGTATCGCGAACCGATAGGCCATCGGTAGTGATGATAGTGACATTAGCAATGGTTGGGTTTGATGGTGCCACTTGCGCACTTGATGTACCTTTTACGCCGTCTGACTCAAAGCCGTTATTACCCATATATACTGTGGTGCCTTCGCGGGTAATTACGGTGCCGTGTTTAACAAACAAAAACTGCGCTTTGCCCTGCCAACCTGCATCAAAGTCAAAAGAATCATCTTGAGTGTCGGTTACAACAACATGCTTAATGGTGGTTGCGCCACCAAATATTTCAATACCATCATCAAAACCTTGGTGAATATGAATGTAGTCAAACTCTGAACCCGAGCCTACCGCATTGAGGGTTAACGAGTTTAAATCATCCCCTTCTCCGCCTACTTTAGGACCTGATCCGGCATACCAAATTTTGGTCCATTTAATATTACCGCTAGAGTCGCTATTATCATTACCACCAAAGTAACTGGTGATCCCTTCTGAGGGCACATTACACGTTGCCGCGTCGCGCTCTGCGTCAGTACATTGGTCAGTAATGCCATTACCATTAATAATTATGCCGCCCCAATCTGCATAGAGTGGGCCTTTACCTTCGGCATCAAAACGAGGAAACGCCTTAGCAGAGGTAAATACAATCGGTTTATCGGCAGTGCCAACAGCTTGAATTTTTGCACCACGAGCAATGCGCACAATAGCCTCACCCGATTTAAATGCAAGAGTTGCCCCAGGCTTAACCGTTAACGTAGGGCCGTTTGTTGGAATGCTAAAATCAGTAGTCGTGTCGCCATCTGTACCAATTAATAATGCGTCTTCGAATAAGTGAACACCGCCATCTGGTAATTCTTCAAAGGTTAAGTTAGCTGTAATTTGAATGTTTTTACTGGCAAACGAGTCATTATATAAACAGTCTTTACCATCAAAAATACCAGCAACCGTGCCCGCATCAGTTTGATACTCGGTACAACTAATATCATCGTTAGTGCCACCGCTATTATTATTTGAATTATTAACACTGTTATCAGTACTGGTGCTGTTATCGTTCACCGTGGGTGTAATTTCGATATCGCCGCCACAGCCTGCTAAAGTCATTGCAGTAGCCACTAGACTAACCTTAAATAAGCCAGATAATTTCATTGTTCACTCCGTTAAAGTATTTAATTATTTTGTTAGCGCATTAAGTAATAACTTAAGTCACTTTAAGGCACGACACTCATGCATTAAGGTCACTTGAGTTATCGAATAGGAGTACAATACGGGAGAGATATGACAGTGCCGTTACATTTTAATAAACACTATGTGACAATAATAAATTAAATATATTCATATGGTTAACTTTACAGAAGTAAAAAAACCGCACTAAATTAATATTAGTGCGGTTTGGCGTTGCGATTATAAACTGTTTTTATGCGCTATTAATTTAGCACCTAGCGCAAAAGTAAAACATTAAAGTAATGCTGTTTTTAGGGTTTCAGCATGTATTTTTTCGCGCTTTACATATTTAATCCATTGCTTGGCTAAGCGCTGCGACTTTTTATGTATTTGCGCTTGTTCAAACGCTAAAATAGAGGCATCAAAGTTTTGTAAATTGAACTGTGCCATGCCCAAAGCTACAAATGCGTTTGATTCAAAATCAAGGTTGCCTTTATCAAGTGCTTTACGCGCAGAGTCGGCAGCTTCTTCATATTGCTCTGTATTAACATACACTTGTGCTAAGCGCTGATCGTGGTTACCACTGCTTGATAACTGCGCCGCTTTTACAAAGTATTTAATCGATTGCGCATCTTCTTTAGCTTGGATCATGGCTTCAGCTACAAAGGCATAGTTTTTAGCGGTTTGCTCTGCTATTCCTGCCTCAATTGCTTTACTCATCACTATGGCTGCTTTATAAGCCAAGCCATTGTATAAATACACCTGGGCTAATTGGCGTAAATCTGACTTGGAGGTTAAAAAGCCTTGCTGATATGCCGCTTCAATAATTGCTAGTTGTTGTTTTTCTTGACCTGTTTCGCCATACATACCTGCTAACTGCACCCAGTATTCTGGTTTGTTATACAGCTTAACCATGCGCTCTAGTACCTTTACCACTTTATCGGACTGATTAAGTGAGTAGTACATAGCACGCTGTAATACTAGCCAGTTCTCTTTTGGTACTTTGCCTTCGCTGTCACTTAGTGTAATAGCTTGCGTTATATAGTTAAGGCCTTGCTGGTAGTCTTTTAGCTGATAATAGGTTTGCGCTCTTAACACATAGTAGCTCTCTGGCTTATCTTTTGTATTAATAGCATCCCATTGGTCTAAAAACGTAATTACTTTGTTGTAGTCACTGTTAGCCATTGCCAATTGAGCCAAACTAAACGTAGTGCTTAAACGTAATGTTTCTGGAATACCCTCCTCAGCGACTACTTTTTCAAACGCGGCTATTGCTTTGGGTAAGTCGTTTTCGTTGTAATAAATAAAACCATAAAAGTTATGCATCATTGCAATTTCGTAGGAGTTCATGCTTGATGCGCGATCTTGTATAGAATCAAGCGCTTCAAGGCCTGCTTTAACATCGCCATCGTCGGCAAGCTTTTGGGCTCGCGCTAACTGGCTATATACTTTTTCACGCAGGGCCGGTACTCGTTTGGTTTTTTGCTCTGCGGCTTGCGCTGTAAAAGCACTCACACCTGGTAATAAACTAAGTGCACTGGGGGTTACAATACTTGCGCTTATTGTTGCGGTGCAAAAAAGTGTTAATTTAAAAATAACTGCTATTGGTTGTAATTTCATCATCGCCTCGCTTTTCTATCCATTAATAGGTTGAATTAATTAATCCAAAAATTAACCGCTTATCTGGAAAGATATTTTGTTCTGCACTCCCGCAACTTCAACGGCTTCACCATTGACTACGCGGGGCTTATATTTAAATTTAAGGGCTGCATCCATCGCCGCTCGGTCAAATAGCGATTCAGGCTCTGCCTTTAATACCTGAGGGTCGCGAACAGTGCCTTGTTTGGTTACTGTAAACTCAACAATAACGTAGCCTTCAATCCCACGAGACAGTGCGCGCCTTGGGTACACTGGCGCCACTTTTACAATGGGCAGGTATTCACCATCACTTGATTCAAGGGCTAAACCACCGGCTAAATTTACCTCGGCATCAACATTGGCCGCAAAGTCAAAATTATTAGCTTTTGCATTGGCATCGCTGTTTTGCATTTTTGGTGACTCCATTGGTGGTGGCGGCTCTTTGGGTGTGGGTGGTTTTTGTGGTTTGCGCTGTTTTGTTTGTAAGCTTTCTTCTTTTTTAAGCCGTACAAAGTCAAGCACGTTCCCCTTTGCAGGTTCGCTCATTGCGCCCTCACCACCAGTAATAAGTGCCTGCATGCCTAAAAACAGCATAAAGGTTACTAAAATGGCTATTACAAATGCTATTAAATAACGCATGGCTAACCCTTAGGCTTCTTGGGCCGCAATCGACACATCAAACACACCCGCGGCGCGCGCTGCATCCATTACTTTAATTAAAGTATCCGTGGTCGACTTTTTATCTGCTTGAATAACCACGCTCCCTTGTGGGTTTTCGGCTTTTAAACGCTCAATATTTGCCTGCACCGCACGCACATCTATTTGGCGTTTATTAATCCAAATTTCACCTGTGTCTGAAATAGCGACCAAAATATTAGCGCGTTCTTTTTTAACCGCAGTGGCGGCTTCGGGGCGGTTAACATCAATACCCGACTCTTTTACGAATGAGGCGGTCACAATAAAGAAAATAAGCATGATAAATACCACATCTAGCATGGGGGTCATGTTTATTTCTTCTGCTTCGTCTTCTTGAAATAGGTTTCCTAATGGGGCTCTCATTTTTTATTCTCCTGAAATAAGTGGCTATAGATAGAGCCACTTATTAATAATTGCTTAATGGTCTAAAACCATGCTGTCTTCAAGTAGCGCTACTTCACGTTTAGCCCGGCGTTGTAAGTACGTTGAGGCAAATACCCCAGATAACGCACCGACCATGCCTGCCATAGTTGGAATAGTTGCTTTAGATACGCCCGACGCCATAGAGCGCGCACTGCCTGTACCTGTAATAGCCATAACATCAAACACTTCAATCATTCCTGTTACTGTGCCAAGTAAGCCAAGTAGCGGACACAATGCAACCATCACATTAATAAGTGCTAAGTTAGCGTTAAGACGCATACTGGCGCGTGAGATCATCGCTTGGCGAATTTGTTCTGCATTCCAGCTATTACGCTCGTTGCGCTTAAGCCAACTGTTTTTGATGGCTTTTTTGTAACCACGAAAACCATTAAAAAAGTAAATGAATCGCTCGAGTATCAATAACCACATCGCGAAGATTAACACCCCAATCACCAAGAGAACTTGGCCACCAGTGTCGAGAAAATCACGGATAGCATTGATTGAATCAATCAATAGCACCATGGTTTATGCTCCTTTTTCACTTCGTTTTGCAATAATGCCCGCGCTTTGCTCTTGTAAAATAAGCAGTAAGCTTTTTGCTCGGGTGTTGAGTATGGTGTAAATAAATACTGTGGGTATTGCCACAACTAAGCCAAGTACTGTTGTTACAAGCGCTTGAGAAATACCGCCTGCCATGAGCTTAGGATCCCCGGTGCCAAACAAGGTAATGGCTTGGAAGGTATTGATCATCCCGGTAACTGTACCAAGTAAACCAAGCAGCGGAGCCACTACTGAAATAATTTTAATCAGGGTTAAGTTACGGGTTATTTTTGGCATTTCACGCAGTATAGCTTCGCTTAATTTAAGCTCTAGGGTGTCGTAGGCTACATTTGGGTAGTCGTCTTTTACTTTCATAACACGGCCTAGTGGATTATCGTCGCGAGCAACCGTGTCTTTAAGTTGACGGCGAATTTTGCCACCCACTAGCAATAAAGATACAAAACGCTCAATTGCAATTAACAGTGCTAATAAACCCACACCTAAAATAACGTAACCCACAGCGCCGCCTTGGTGAACTTGCTCAGCGGTATCTGGGGCTTGTACTAGTAAACCTAAAATTGAGCCACCGGTTGGGTCTAGTGCAAACTGTACAATACCGTTTTTAGCCTGCTGTAACTCGCCTGCGGTTGATGTATAGCGCGATACGGGCTGGCGAGTAAGCTCACTTAGCGTATTTGTACTTGGGCTGTACTCTAAATATTTACCGTTGGAAATAAGGTTAAAAGCACCAACACGCACAACTTCTTGCTCTGCTTTGTTACCACCTTCAATAATAACCTGAGTATTAAAGCGGCTCACTTTGCCTTGCTCGGTCATTTCACGTTGTAGCTCGTACCACACTTTTTCAATATCTTCGATTGAAGCAAGTTGTGAAGTAGATCCCATTTTTTGTGCCAGATCGTCCATAAAAACACTTCGCCCTGGTATTTCTGCCGATACCACAGAGGTAGCAAACTTATTGCTTGAATCGCCTGCCACTTGTTGCAACACACCAAACAATTCTTTAAGTGATCCCATACGCTTTGATAGGGTGTCGGTTAAATTAGCCAATTTAATTTCGTTTTCTTCAAACTGGGTTTCTAACCGCTCTGATTCACTGAGCATTTGGCTACGCTTTGCTTGCGTGTCTTTTAGCATTTGTACTTGCTCGTTTTGACGCGCAGTAAATTGTTGTTCACGCTGAGTATTTTGCACACTTTGCGCAGATTTACCTTGTTCAAGGTTTTTAAGTAATGAATCTAAATCCATTGGCTCAGCTGCTACACTTGCGCATGTAAAACTTATACTTGCAGCAAGTACGGCCATTTTTGTCATTTGAGTAAACAATTTCATTTTCGACCTCTTATCGTGCTGCGTGAACTGGCAGAGTTAACATATCTGGGGCAAGTTGCTTACGCGCAATGCGTAAACCTTTATTAATTTGGCTAATGGTTGAGTCTGGAAGTGCTGCAAACGTTTTTGTTTGTGTATCCCAGCTACCAGCTAATTTACTATCGCGGGTTAAGTAAATGAGCTCTAAGCGACCAATGCGTAAAAAGTCAACTTCGCGTTCTTTACCATTTACCTCAAGCAGTGCGCTGTAAGCTTCAATAGTGCGGCCATAATCAACTTCTACTTGGTAGGCTTCGAGTACGCGGCGGAACTTTTCGCTAGAGGTAATATCGGCACGTTCCATCATGGCTTTTAAAGAGGTTAAACGCTTTTCACGCTCGTCTTTTAAAAATGGCACATCGAGTAATACAAACTGTTCAAGGCCGGTGATCATGCGCATCATTAGTGGCGTAATTTGACGCTCAATAATTGAAACCTGATCCATAGAGAGATTCATCGATTGCATTTCTGCAATTTGGTTATTTAACTGTTTTGTAAGCTGAGCGTTATACACAGCTAAACCATCAATTTCTTTATTAAGAGTTTTAAACTGTTGCAGACGCCCTTGCATTGAATCTGCAATCTTGTCTATTTTTGTTTGTGATTGCGCAGCCGATTTAGTAATTTCACTGCTTTTATCAATAACCTTATTTAAATCGTTTGCGTGTACAGCGGCACTTGCGGCCACAATACCAGCTATAATTAATGGTTTAACGCCTTTCATCGCATACACCTTTACTCGTTAGTTAGCAGATTTGCTAGTTTGTTTTTGTTAGCTTTAAACGTTTGATACAAACAATTAAAAACTAAATATTTTCAATGAGCGAAAGTGTATAGATGAAAAATGACAAGCATGTTGCGCAAAGAAGTCGCTTTTATGACAGCGTTAATAAATAGCCTGTGTAAGGAGTGTTGTGCAAGGGGTTGTGTAAGGAGTGCTGTGTAATGTGTAAAAAGTGTTATAAGGGAGAGTGAGTGTTTGGCAGCCAAACACGCATAATTTAGCAATACTTAACTAGTGTTCACGTTATTTAGCTTAAAATAGCATTAATTTGATTTAATGTTTTTTGCCAGTCGGTGTAGTTTATTGCTATTGGGTGCACTTTATTGTCATTTATAAGCACTAAAGATGGAAAACCCTGAATGGGCAAACTATGTACATAATTAAGCTCTGCAATTAACTCATCATTAAGCTCTTTTGATTGAAGCCTATTTGCAAACTGCGCTTTATTTAAACCTATTTGCTCGGCTAAGCTAATTAATGTGCTTTCATCTGAGGGGTTTTGAGCATTTAAATAGTAAGCTTGCTGAATGGCTGCAACCATTGCACTTTCTTTGCCCGCTTTACGCGCAATAAGCGCCGCTCTACACGCCGGGTACGTTGAGCGCCTTGGTTGGCAGTTGCGCCAAAAATCAAAATTAAACTCAGTGCCCAGTTGCGCTGCTATTTTATGCCAGGTGTTTTGTAGCATATCTTGCATGTTTTGTGGCATGGGATTTTGGCTGTCAGGAGCAAGCCCTCCAACTTTGTATTCAACTACTAGGTTACTCTCAAGAGCGGCTTTTAACTTAAGCCAGCTTGGCGCATAACCCCAGCACCAACTGCACATAGGGTCGTGTACATAAACAAGTTTACTTTGAGCCATTTGCTCCTCCGTATTAACAGCTCGTGCTTAATATAAGCCACCAGCATTTACACATACTATAATGATTAATAGCTAAACTGTTGTTAGCGTTTGTTTTTAAACTTTAAACTTTAAACTTTAAACTTTAAACTTTTTAACCATACGCTCTAAATCGCTAAATTGTTGTTTAAGCTTGGTGCATTCATCCAAGGTACGGTTTAAATTAGCTTTGCCCTGTATTGAAAGCTCACTAATATTATGAATGTCTGAATCAAGAGACTTAACAACCTGATTTTGCTCATCGGTTGCACTAGCTACAACATGATTCGCATCGCTAATTTTTTGTATTGCATCTATAATCTGCTGCATTACAACACCTACTGCATCGGCTTGTTGCACGCTTGTTTCACTGTCGCTTAAACTGGTTTTCATTAGTTCTACCGCTAAATTAGAGCCTTTTTGTAATTGACTTACGGTGTCTTCTATTTCTTGGGTTGATTGCTGGGTTCGGTGCGCTAATTGACGAACTTCATCAGCAACTACAGCAAAACCTCGCCCAGCTTCACCAGCCCGAGCAGCTTCTATTGCAGCGTTAAGGGCCAGTAAATTTGTTTGCTCGCTTACCCCTTTAATTACCTCAAGCACTTGGCCAATACTGGCTGTATGCACGTTTAAGCTATTAATAGTTTGCTGTGCCTGTTCCATATTTTTTGATAACTGATGAATACTGGCCACATTATTACTGAGTGTTTGCTGGTTTTGTGCTGAGTGCTGATCGGCATTTTTAGCTAACTTAGAGGCACGCTCAGCACTGTTTGATATTTCCATTGCGGTGGCAGAAAACTGATTAATTGCGGTAGCTACACTGTCGGTGCGTTTAGTTTGGTCTTCGTACATTAATAATGTTGAGTCGGTTTGCGCCACTAAACTCGAAATAGCCACATCTAATGACTCTGTGGTGTGTTTTACTTGTTCAATAGAGTGCTGTATTTTTTCAATAAATAAATTAAAAGAATGACTTAACTCGCCAAATTCGTCTTCATTTTCAACTTCTAATCTACACGTTAAGTCGCCTTCACCTTGGGCAATGTTTTTAATAGCGTCGTTTAATCGCTGCATTGGGCGCATTAAATAGCGCAATAATAGTTGCATCATAATAATGATAACAACGATACCAATAAGCATATATATAGCGGCCGTTTTACCAAAGGCCGACACACTGGCAAAGGCTTTATCTTTATCGATTACCACGCCTAAGTACCAGTCAACATTTTCTATACCGCGTATTTTTGTATACGATATAAGCTTACTTTGCCCTGCCACTTGATACTCTGTAAATTCGCTTTGTAAAGCTGTATGGGTACCAAATAACTCAGTGGTATTTTTTAAATTAAGCGCTCTGTTAGGGTGGCTTAACACTTGGCCGTTACTGTCTATTAAAAAGCCGTAACCTAAGCCTAAAAAGTCTATATCGTTAATAATTTTTGTAATAATGCTCATTTCTATATCGGCGCCGGCTACGCCAATAAACTGCTCATTTTGCTGCATCGGCACAACCGCAGATATAGTAAGTTCATTGCTGGTTACATCTATATAGGGGGTAGTAAACGCAGTATTGGCTTTGTTTTCTACTAGCTTGTACCAAGGGCGAGACGTGGCATCAAAATCAGCGGGCAATACTACGCTTTGATCGTTTAATATAAACACGCCATTGGATTTACCAATATAGGTATTTTTAAAGTTTCCGGCCAACTCAGCGGTATTAAGCTGTGTAAGGGTAAGCGCCTTGCTGTCACTAGATTGGTGCGTTTTTGCTATGGCTATAACAATTGCCAGTTTGTCGTTTAGCCAATTAGCAATGTTTTGCGAAACAGATTCTGAACTTTGTTGCAGTACAAGAGCAAGTTGCTGCTCGGTTTGATTGCGCATAGATACATAGTTATTAATTGTAAAAACACCAAGTACTAATACTAATACCAGTGATGCAGCAATAGTGACCTTAGAGGTAAATTTTAACGAGCCAAACATAAGTGCCCTTTTTTAGTTGTTATTATTAGCACCTACAGTTTTAGCAAATATTTAACTAAATGTCTTAGTTATTAAAGCTTACAAGCAACAAAAAAGCTAAAACAGTAATAAAGGCTTAATTATGATTATTCATGAACTTAGAAGGAACGGGGAGATTAAGGTGTGTTGTTTAAATTGTGTACTTAAAAATACAAGCCCCTTACGAGGCTTATTACTGATTGCACTTAACTACGGGGAATTTATGTCGTTTTAAAATACGCTGCACAGCGACTAAAACGCTATGCTTTTTCCCATTTCATTTTATTATTGGTGTCGCGCGAATTGATAATTGTAGTATCACTGCTCTCTACGCCGCCTAGTTTTGCTAAACGGTCGTATAGCACCACATTACAAGTGGCAGCGAGGTTCATGCAGCCAATAGTAGGAATATACACGACTTCGTCGGCCCACTTTAAAACGTCTTTAGACACTGAGCCATCCTCTGGGCCAAACACATAAAATGCGTTTTCTGGGTGGGTAAACTCAGGCAGTGGCGTTGCACCTTCAATTAGCTCAATAACCACAACCGTGGCACCTTGTGGCTTTACTTTTTCTAAATTATCGGTGGCCGTTAGTGAAATTCGCTCAACCACATTTTTTGTATCGGTATGAAACTTTTGTGCATTTAAATAACGGTTTCCGGTAAAAAACACCTGCTGTGCGTCGTAGCAACCTGCAGCACGTAATACACCGCCCACATTAGTTGGGCTTTTGGGATTTAATAAACCAATAACAGCCTGTTGCTTGCTCATTAATCACTATCCTTGGTTGGCCACTCGGCTATATATAGGTCAAAATCATCGAGCTTAACGTCGCAATCTTTTACTGTTTTGTCTTTTACCGAAATGCCCTGCTGATGCATTTTTGTTTTGTCGCCATTATTTAACAGCGGATGCCACGAGGCCAACCCTCGCCCTTCGTGCAAACGGCGATAGCTGCAACTTTGTGGCATAAAAAAGATATCTTTGAGGTTTTCTTTGGTAAGTTTTACACAAGATGGTACCAGCGTTTGACGATTTTCGTATTCGCTACAACCACAGGTATTATTATCGAGATACTGACACACAATATTAGTAAATATTAACTGCTCACCTTCGCGTAGCTGATCGGTGGCGGTAAATTCATCTTCATCTTCGCTATCAATAAAGGTATTTAAGCAGCATTTCCCGCAGCCGTCACAAATGGCTTCCCATTCATTTTGGTTCATGTCGCTTAGGCTTTTTTCAAGCCAAAATTGTGTATTTGCTAATTGTTGATCAAACATAATGTACTCGCGCCCCTAAAGAGCGCGCATTCTACCGTATTGCTGCAAATGGCGCAAAGCCAATACCTTGCAGGTAAGGGCTTTGCCTAAGCATTATTGTACTGATTTAACCCAGCGCTTTATTTTCTGTTCTAAAATTGGCATAGGTAATGCGCCATCTATGAGTATTTGCGTGTGAAACGCTTTAATATCAAACTTATTACCTAGCTGTTTATGTGCGTAGTCGCGCAGCTCACTAATTTTAAACTCTCCTAATTTATATGACAGCGCTTGGCCTGGCCATGCTATGTAACGCTCAACTTCGGCTATTACATCACTTTTAGCCATAGACGAATTAGCTAGCATGTAATCAATACCTTGCTCACGCGTCCAGCCTTTTGCATGAAAACCAGTGTCGAGTACTAAACGCATAGCGCGTAATTGCTCATCTGATAAACGCCCATACCACATATACGGGTCGGTAAATAAGCCAAGCTCTTTCCCTAAACTTTCAGCGTACAACGCCCAACCTTCGGCAAATACGGTGTAGCCACCAAATTTACGAAAATCTGGCAGGCCATCTATTTCTTGCTGTAATGCTATTTGAAAGTGATGCCCAGGTGCTGCTTCGTGAATCGATAGTGTTTCGAGTAAAAACTTAGCCTGCGCCTTTAAGTTATAGGTATTAATATAAAAAACACCTGGGCGAGAACCATCTGGTGCTGGAGACGCATAAGATGCGCCCGCAGCCGACTGTGCTCTGTAAGCTTCTACTGCTTTTACAACGTATGGCGCTTTTGGTGCTATGTTAAAAAGCAGTGGCAAACGCGCATCAATTTTTTGTTTTACGTTTTCGTATGCCGCTATTAACTCTTGCGGCGTGTTGTAATAAAATTCGTCCGAATCACGTAAGTGGTCAAAAAATGCAGATAAGTCACCTTTAAAGCCAACTGTTTCTTTTACTTTTTTCATTTGCGATAAAATACGCGCTACTTCACTTAAACCAATATCATGAATTTCGTTGGCAGATAAACTAAGCGTAGTGTGTTTTTTAATTTGGTATTCGTACCACGCTTTACCGTTAGGTAAATCGCTATAACCAACACTTTCTCGGCTATTAGGAATATATTGATTAGCTAAAAACTCGCTCATGCTGTTATATGCAGGTACTAAACGCTCTATAATCAATTTTCTATATTGTGCTGTAATTTGTTGCTTTTGCTGTGCTGTAAACGACTCTGGGAAGTTTTTAATTGGCGCCCAAAATAGTGAGTCTTCAGCGTCAGTTACCACATGGGCTGCAAATTGTGGTTGCAGCTTTTTAGCCAGTGGCCTTGGTAACACTACGCCCATCTTTATGCCTTGCGCCATTGATTCTTGCACACTTACAAGCCAATTAATAAAGCCCTCACTTCGGGCTAAAAAGTTGCTGTAATCTTCAACTGTATTAAAAGGTTGTGCACTTTGTCCCGAGCCAAAACCAGCAAAGGTGTTATGTGCCCCTGCCATTTGATTAATTGGCAGTAAATAATCTGGGTATTGCATTCCTTCAAGTTTAAGCGCTAAGTCTTGGGTTAATATTTCAAAGCTTAATAATGCTTGTCCTACTAGCTGCTCTTTATCTATAAGTGTTAAGCGCTGTTGATATTTTTTATAAAAAGCGGCTTTTTTATCACGGCTAGCCGATGAAATAACAGGCGTAAATTGGTTATTAAACTCATTACGGCCATTGTAAGTGGCACTGAGAGGGCTAAACATAAGCGATTCATCGTAATATTGCGCTACCAGTACATCAAGCTGTTGCTGCGCTGAAAGCTCTGACACCACTGCTTTGGCAGTATTAGCCATGCTCAATTGCGCGTGGCTACTGGTGGTGTTACTTTCATGCTTACTTTTATTTATATTAGTGCAACCACTTAAAGCAAGCAGTACACCACTGGCTATAACCGCCAAGTTTATTAATTTCATGCTGATACCTTGTTAAAATTTACTTATCGAGTATGCGTAGTTACATCAACTAAATAAAGAAATTACGATAGATAACAGCCATCGCTATTTATTTGCAGTTTGTGTTTAGCTTGGTAAAGTCGAGTTAATTTAAAATACTAATAAAAGACCCCCTAATATGAAAAAACAACTACTGTCTGCTTCTATCGCACTTTTATGTTTAAACAGTATGAATGCCTATGCTGTTACTTATGTATCTGCTAAGGCAATGCTTGATGTTCAAAGTGGTAAGTTAATACAGTCACCCCTTATTACCATAGATAATGGCGTGATCACCGCAATTGATAGCAATAAAACGCCTAAGCTTAATAAAGGGGATGAACATATTAAGCTGCCTGAACTGACACTTATGCCAGGATTAATGGACATGCACGTGCATTTAACCAGCGATCCAACGGTACCTCGCAGTGAGCGTGTAGGACAATCGATACCGCGTATGGCTGTAAAAGCAGCATACTTTGCGAAAAAAACCCTAGAAGCTGGGTTTACTACTGTGCGTAACGTAGGCGCAGAAGGTTACAGCGTAATTGCAGTACGCGATGGAATTAATGCAGGCGATATAATTGGCCCTCGTATTTGGGCAGCAGGCCCCTCTTTAGGTATTACCGGCGGCCATTGTGATAACAACCGTTTGCCACCTGAGCTTAAATATACCTCGCAAGGCGTTGCGGATGGTCCATGGGCGGTACGCGTTAAAGTGCGCGAAAATATTAAATACGGTGCCAACGCCATTAAATTTTGTGCCACAGGAGGAGTATTTTCAAAAGGGACTAAATTGGGTGCACAGCAGTACTCATTTGAAGAAATGAAAGCCATTGTAGATGAAGCGCATCTTCGCGACTTACCAGTAGCCGCGCATGCTCATGGTACAGATGGTATAAAAACCGCAATTAAAGCCGGTGTTGATAGCGTAGAGCATGCCAGTTATTTAGATGACGAGGCAATTAAATTAGCTAAAGATCATGGTACTTGGCTTTCAATGGATATTTACAATACCGAATATACACTGAGTTTTGGTGAGCAAAATGGCGTAGATGAGGAAAACCTAGATAAAGAACGCCAAGTATCTAAAGTACAGCGTGATAGCTTTAAACGTGCAGTGAACGCCGGCGTAAACATGGTATTTGGCACCGATGCTGCTATTTACCCGCATGGCGATAATGCTAAACAGTTTTCTCGCATGGTTGAGTTTGGTATGACTGAACTGCAAGCAATTCAAGCATCTACTGTAAATAGCGCAAAGCTATTAAAAATGGATAAGCAGTTAGGCCAACTTAAAACCGGCTTTGCAGCCGATATTATTGCAGTAAAAGGCAATCCGCTTAAAAATATTGCAACACTTGAGCACATTCCTTTTGTAATGAAGGCAGGGGTAGTTTACAAAAATTAGTAACTCTTTTTAGATAGCTCTACATAAGGCCCGCTTTTAATTTATAGCGGGCCTTTAATTTAAGTCTAAATAATTTTTATGCCTAAACAATTAATAGCTGAAACTTTGGCCAACTTAGGCTGAAAAAGCTAATCGTACATTTAAAAAGCATAAGTTACGCTTACCAATTTCAACACGCTTAAAAAAACAGCAAACAGATTGTTATTAAAGTTTTTTTTGAACTTTTTATTTATTTTAATAACGATAACCATTATCATTCACTCAACTTGTTAAATACGAATACTTACCATTATATGCATAACTTTAAATATTCTTTACTTACCCTTGCTTGTTTAAATGCACAATTAGCCTTTGCTAATGATATAAAAGTTGAAGACAACATAGAGCGCATTAGCGTTTACGAAAAACAAAACCGTGTTGTTATGAGCTCTGGCTTAGCTACTAAGTCAAACATGTCGTTAATGGAAACCCCAGCTCCTGTGGTTATTATTGACCGTGAACTTATTGAATCACAAGGGGTTAATAGCCTGCAAGATTTAGTACGCAACGTAAGTGGTTTAACTCAAGCCGGCAATAACTACGGTATTGGCGATAATTTAGTTATTCGCGGCTTAGATGCCAATTACACCTACGACGGTATGTATGGCGGTGCTGGGCTAGGTAATACCTTTAACCCGACTCGTTCGCTTACTAATGTTGAATCGGTTGAAGTACTAAAAGGCCCTGCTACTGGTTTATATGGCATAGGTAGCGCTGGTGGCGTAATAAACCTAATTGAAAAAAAGCCTGAGTTTAACGAAAAACATAAAGTGGGCGTAGAGCTTGGCCAGTGGGATAGTTATGCACTTTCGATTGATAGCACCAATGCTATAACCGATAATTTAGCCTACAGGGTCATGGCTAAAACAGCTTCAAGTGCCGGCTTTCGTGACTTAAAAGAAGATCGTGACGAAATTTATACCTCGCTTAAATATGTATTCGATAACAAACAAAATATTATGCTCTCCGCGGCCTACATTAAAGATGCCATTGCAGTGGATTCAATTGGTCACCCTATTCGTATTTACGATGCAAATTCGGTAAATGGACTAACGTCAGATCAAGTAACCGGT
Organism: Pseudoalteromonas sp. HL-AS2; assembly: GCF_031198805.1. Lineage (NCBI taxonomy): Bacteria > Pseudomonadati > Pseudomonadota > Gammaproteobacteria > Alteromonadales > Pseudoalteromonadaceae > Pseudoalteromonas > Pseudoalteromonas sp. HL-AS2. Next base: position 170,742 of record NZ_CP133572.1, read on the forward strand.
GCTGATTTAGTAAATGATCCGTCTGGCAATGGCTTGCAATTATCTGAAGCGCAGCGCATTGAGCTTGCAAATTCATTATCGTCTTCAGATGGTTTAACGCCTTACAGCTTTGGTACTAATGGTATTATTTCACCTATGGCTAAAGATAACGAAGGTGAGGAGCTGCGTTTTAAATTAACCCACAACTACTTTATTACCGATGATTTATTTTTGAATCAACAATTGCAGTATCGTAATTACACCTCAAGCTTTGCTCGTCAAACCGGGGCTTATAATTACGTGTATTCAACTCGCAGTGGAGTAATAAACCAAGATCCGCGCGCGCCACTAGTTGAAGACGGGGTACTTTACCCGTTTGCAGCACGCCGCCAAGAGTATCGCCAAGTGGAGGCCGACGAGAAGTCGTGGCAGTACTTTGCCGATTTGCGTTACGACTTTTCAGTAGCCGATATAGACAACGAGTTATTAGTAAACGCTAATTATGAAGATAGAGATATTGGCTTTAAACAGTACTCTATTTATGATGCCGATAAAGTGATCAACGAGAGCGACGGTAACTTACTTTACCAAGGCACACTGCCCTACATTTACGATATACGAGAGCCTAACTGGCCAACCGGTAACTTTGCCGATTACGACCCACTTAAAACCAGCGACTATAATAAAAAAGTACAAGCTTGGGGGTTAGGTATTCAACATGTAAGCTATATTAATGAAGCCCTTACTACACGTATTGGGGTTGCCTATAACCGCATTAAACAAAGTTACGAGCATTTAGGTGTAGATGAGCGCTACAGTTCAAGCCGTGCAAACCCAACACCTGAGGCAAATACATCAGACAGTGGTTTAACCTATAATTTAGGTGCGACTTATCAGCCAACTGAAGATTTTTCGATATTTATTAATCATTCTAAAGGGCGTACAGCCTACAGTGTTTTAGGCTCTGTAAGTGGTAATGAAGCCGACAGAGAAGATTCTGAATCGTTAAGTAACGATTTAGGATTTCGCTTTAAGGCCTTTGACGATCAGTTATTAGCATCTATTGTGGTATTTGAAAGCGCACGAACTAATTTAGAGTATGCTAATCCTCTTTATGAAGCGGGTGTATCTGCAGAGGGGGTAGTTGAAAGCTTTTATAATGGTAAAGAAGAAACCAAAGGTGTGGAGCTTGATTTAAACGCTTACTTAAACGATAAATGGAAAATAAACGTCAACGGCGTATACCAAGATGCACGTGATCAAAGTAATCCTAATAGCAGCAGTTTCGATACTCGCCAAAAAGGCGTGCCCTATGTAACTGCCAGCACTTGGGTAACTTACTACGCAAACATGTTTAATTTACCAGAGGCGGTAAATATTAGCGGCGGTATTACTTTTGTAGATAACCGCAGCACTAACTCTAGCTCGTTTTCGATTCCGGATGGTTATGTACCTAGCTATACAATTTATGACACTGCTATTTCGTACACAACTGATAAATGGCATATGCAGCTAAATCTTAATAATTTATTTAATAAGCGTTATTACTCTAAAGCCATGTTTTTAGGCGGTATGCCTGGGCAAGAGCGCAATGCTAAATTGAGCTTTAGCTACACACTTTAACTAGGATTTGTCACTAAAATAATAAAAGGCGTACATACTTAATATGTACGCCTTTTATTGCCTTTTTTAACCGTTAAATAGTAACAACTATACGGCCGTTAATTTCGCCTTTGAGCATATCATCAAAAATTTCGTTAATATCCTCTAAGCGTTTTTCTTCAATAATTGCTTTTACTTTACCTTGTGCTGCAAATTCTAAGCACTCTTGTAAATCTTTTCGAGTACCTACAATAGAGCCCACAACTGACACACCATTTAATACTGTGTCAAAAATAGGTAATGGCATATCCTCTGGCGGTAAACCAACTAACACACACTTACCACCACGACGTACACTTTTATAAGCTTGCTCAAAACCAGGCTTTGAAACTGCAGTACATACAACTGCATGCGCGCCGCCTACTTGTTCAAAAATGGCTTCGCTTGGAACCACTTCTTTAAAGTCGAGGGTAATATCTGCGCCAAGCTCTTTGGCCAGCGCGAGTTTTTCTTTGCCGGTATCAACCGCTATAACATTAAACCCCATTGCTTTAGCATACTGTACAGCTAAGTGCCCAAGACCGCCTACTCCCACAATAGCCACCCATTGCCCGGGTTTAGCTCCCGATACTTTAAGTGCTTTATACGTGGTTACTCCAGCGCAAAATAATGGCGCGGCTTCTGAAAAGCCAAGCCCTTCGGGTATTTTTACCACGTAGTCACCATGTGCTAAACAATATTCGGCGTAACTACCATCTATAGAGTAGCCGGTATTATGCTGTGACAAACACAGGGTTTCTCTGCCATCTAAGCAAAACTCACAATGCCCACAGGCACTGTAAAGCCAAGGCACACCTACGCGATCGCCTACTTCTAGGTGTTTAATATTGCTACCGACCTTTTCAATTACACCTACGCCTTCGTGACCTGGCACTAAAGGCATTTTAGGCGCAACAGGCCAATCGCCATGACATGCATGTAAATCTGTATGACACACCCCACAGGCCGCTATTTTTACCAATACATCATTTATGCCAACCTCTGGGATAGGCATGTCTATTATTTGTAATTTACCTTTAAATTCATTATTAATTGCAGCTTTCATAATCATTCCATCGTTTAAGTAATACCTATAAAATAAGTATTAATGTGTATTAAAAATAAACTTCATTGCTTTATACCCGTTACAACTTAAACCAATATAGCTGAGTGATTATTAATCTAAATTAAACTTTAGTCTGACAGTAATTACTTAACTCGCTGTAAAATCTTGCCATACTCAATAAGCGTGCTAGCATTAGTTTCTGAAATTACTAAAAATTAAGAAGCTATGAGTTTATCCGACAAAAATTTTTCCTTTGTAATGCACTGTGGTGAAATGGGTAGCCGCTGGGGATTCAATCGTACTATTGGACAAATGTGTGGCTTATTGATTATTACTAAAAATCCGATGACCGCGAACCAAATTGCAGAATCCCTCAGTATTTCACGCGGCAATGTTAGTATGGGCATTAAAGAGCTGCAATCGTGGCAGCTCATTAAAGTACAACATATTCCTGGCGACAGAAAAGAATATTATGCCCCTGCGGGTGATATTTGGGATATGGCTAACCGGGTGTTCGAAGAACGTAAAAAACGCGAAGTAGAGCCTACTCTAAGCTTACTGCGCGATAATCTATTAGATACTGCAAGCAACGAAGATGAACTTTACGCACAAAAACAAATGGGCGAAATTCATAACCTGCTTGAAACAGTGACTAAATGGTCATCTGAATTACAGCGTTTAACCCCTGAGCAGCTTAATAAGCTAATGAAGTTAGGATCTGGCATCGGTAAGGTAATTGATTTAAAAGATAAAATATTTAAAAAAGAGTAAGTAAAACCCAAAATTCAAAAAAGCCGCAATTGCGGCTTTTTTTTAGATACTTATTTAATCTGTATTATATTTTTGGATAGCCAATTCTGTCTGACAAATAACCTACACTGGTAGCAAAGTAATACGAGCGATTCCAGTGCATAAATACTTTATAGTTATCGTAGGCTAAGTACATACGACCATTTATATCATCTGGCATTACCAACGCTGCTCGTACATCTACATTTGGCAGATCACTACCATCTGCACGGCGTACACCTAGTGCTTGCCATTCGGCTAATGAGCGCTCTGAATCATTCCAAAATTCTAACCATTGTTTACGCGTTTTAGTACCGCGCACTAGCACGTATTTACTATCAAAGTTTTCTGGTAACTTAACCTGACGACCCCATGTAAGCGAGTCGTTCCAGCCTTCTTGCTTTAAGTAATTAGCAATAGAGGCAAATGCATCTTCTTTGGTAGTCCAAATATCTTTGCGACCATCGTTATTATAGTCAACCGCGTAAGCGTTAAATGAGGTAGGCATAAATTGCGTTTGCCCCATAGCACCTGCCCAAGAGCCTTTAAACTTATCAAGGGTAATGTGCCCTGACTTTAAAATATCAAGCGCAGCCCAAAGCTGTTTTTTATACATGGTTTCGCGACGACCATCGAATGCGAGCGTAACGAGCGATGAAATTACATTATGGCCACCTTGTATAGCACCAAAGTTACTTTCAAGGCCCCAAATTGCCACAATAAAGCGCGCTTGCACGCCAAAGTCTTTAGCTACTTTTTCTAGCACGTCTTGGTTTTCGGCGTATAATTTACGGGCGCGATCAATTTTCCATTGCGGTACGCGTTTAGGTAAATAGGTTTCGAGCGTTTCTTTAACTTCTGGCTGATTTTTATCTGCAGATACTATTTTTTCTTTATAGCTTGCACCAGCAAATGCTTGATCAATAAGCTGGCTGTCGTAACCCTTTGCAATTGCTTCTTGCTTTAAAGCGTCTAAATATGTTTGAAATTCAGCTTGGGTTTTTGCCATTACAGATGTGCTTAAACATACTCCACATAAAATTATGGCTAATTTTTTAATCATTCTCGGCTCCGTTTTCTTTTCGCAATTGGCTTAACAGATTCTCTTGCGGAGGCGGTATTTGTAAATAATACCCTTTTTCTGTCAATGCTGCTTTTACGGTTTCTAAATCAGCTGTACCTAACACCTCACGTTTTGCTAGGTTTATCAGCATCACATATTTAGGTTGACCAAACATAGCCATTAAAGGTTCCGGAACTTTAGTAAAATCATCTCTTTTTTCAACAAATAAGAAGCTATCCGCTTTTTTCTTACTTTTATATACCGCAGTGAGCATTATGGCCCTATAAATTCTTGCTTAACAATGATTCACACTATAACATGAGAGCAATAATAAGTTAGAAAAATTAGATTGAAAATTTCAATAAAGGCCTTATTCAGCCTGCGTTTATCTAAATTTAATCTCTGATCAGATAATTCAATTGAGCGTGTATGTCAGAACAAATTTTTGAGCTAAAAGGGAATCTTTTTACGTTATCAGTTTTACATCTTTATAGTACTGATATAAATCTTTTAGCAGAGCAACTGTATATAAAAATAGCCCAAGCACCCAAGTTTTTTAAAGGTGCGCCTATTGTTGTTAACTTAATTGAGATAAAAAATAACTCTCTCGATTTTGTCCATTTAAAGTCATTACTTGAGCGCATGAGCTTTAATGCCGTTGGTGTATGTAATGGCTCAGACGAGCAACATACGCAAGCCAAAGCTGCTGGCCTATCGGTATTAAATTATTCACAAGACGTTAAGAGTGAATCTGTTAAAAAAGAACCCAATACATCTATTGTTGAAAAAACAGTGCACTTGCCTGCACAAATAATTAATGGCACGGTACGCTCTGGTCAGCAAGTTTATGCAAAAGATCGCGATTTAGTGGTACTAGGTGCTGTAAGCCATGGCGCAGAAGTTATTGCTGATGGCAACGTACATATATACGGAACCCTGCGTGGCAGAGCAATCGCTGGCGCAAAAGGGTTTAAAAACGCACATATATTTTGTAATCGCTTAGAAGCAGAACTTGTTTCTATTAATGGCAATTACTGGATCAGTGATTCACTGCAAGGTGAACACTGGGGTAGCGCTGTGCAGATACAACAAAAAAATGAATCATTAGAAATTTCAGCTTTGGTTAAAGGATAAATCTCATGGCAAAAGTTATTGTCGTTACCTCGGGTAAAGGTGGCGTTGGTAAAACAACGTCAAGTGCCGCAATTGGTACAGGCTTAGCATTAAAAGGCTACAAAACAGTTATTATCGATTTCGATATTGGCTTACGTAATTTAGATTTAATTATGGGTTGTGAACGTCGTGTAGTGTACGACTTTGTAAACGTAATTAATGGTGAAGCAAATTTAAATCAAGCACTTATTAAAGATAAGCGCGTTGATAAACTATTTTTACTCCCTGCATCACAAACTCGTGATAAAGACGCCCTAACACGCGAAGGTGTTGAGCGCGTGCTTAACGAATTAAAAGAAGACTTTGATTACATTGTTTGTGATTCACCAGCGGGTATTGAAGCTGGCGCTATGATGGCTATGTACTTTGCCGATGAAGCAATTGTAACAACAAACCCTGAAGTATCGTCAGTGCGAGATTCAGACCGTATTTTAGGTATTTTACACAGTAAGTCTAAGCGCGCTGAAGAAGGCTTAGAAAACATAAAAGAACATCTATTAATTACTCGCTACAATCCAGATCGTGTTTCTAAAGGTGAAATGTTATCGGTTGAAGATATTCAGGATATTTTAGCGATTGATTTATTAGGCGTTATTCCTGAGTCTCAAGCAGTATTAAGCGCATCTAACTCTGGCCAACCTGTTATTTTAGACAGCGAATCTGATGCAGGCCAAGCTTATGCAGATGCGATTAGCCGCTTACTAGGTGAGACTGTCGACTTTCGCTTCTTAGATGTAGAAAAAAAAGGTTTATTCAAACGGATATTTGGAGGTTAACGTGTCTTTACTTGACTACTTCCGCTCAGAAAAGAAAAACAGTGCGTCATTAGCAAAAGAGCGATTGCAGATCATAGTCGCGCACGAACGTTCTCAACGAGGAACGCCGGATTACTTGCCACAATTAAAACAAGATATTTTAGATGTGATCCGTAAATACGTTAACGTGAGCAGTGACGCAGTCCAAGTTCAATTTGATCAGAACGAAGATGACTTAGCCGTACTTGAGCTAAACGTAACCTTGCCTGACGAAGAGCCAAAAGTATAAGGCAGTAATTAAGCATTAAATTACTGCTCGCATCGAGTAGGGTGAGGCTTTTGCCTCATCCCTCTCACAGAACCGTACGTACGGGCCTCGTATACGGCTCCTGTATTCTTCTATCCCTTCGGCTTATTTTCTAAACGCCGATTGAGCAAGCCATCCTGTACTTACTTTTTCCATTGAATATAAACCTTGCTCCTCAAACCATTGGTTTGGCATCGCTACATTCGATAATGGACTTAGAGAGTTTCGCCATGAGTTCATTTTGATGAACTTAAATGGCGGCTTTTTCCCTAATTGTTTTAGTCGCTTATGCAACCTCGCTGGGTTTTTCCACAACCTTAACTGAATTGCCCTTAATCGTCGTCTCACCCACCTTGCCAACAAATTTAGCACTCGTTTACTATTGGCTATACTGAAATAATTTACAAAGCCGCGCACCACTGGATTGAGTCTTTTTATTACTTCAATTAAGTTCATGCCACTATTTCGCTTTGTTAATCGTTTAACTCTTTGTTTAAAGCCTTTGAGTTTTGTGGCTTGGATACGCGTCCAATTACTGCCTATCTCCACTCCCAAAAATTTTACGCCTTCACTACTATGCGCTATGTGCGTTTTCTTTTGGTTGACTGTTAACTTTAAGCCTTTTTCGAGTATCTGAGTCGCTACTGTGAGTGCATTCTTGGCTGCTTTTTCTGTGCAGCATAAGATCAATATGTCGTCGGCGTACCTCACTATTCTGTGATTTCGCTTTTTCATTTCTTGATCAAATGCATCTAGGTAGATATTCGCCAACAATGGACTGATAACACCACCTTGTGGACTTCCTAGCTCACTCGCTTCCCAATTATTGCCTAGCATTACTCCGCTTTTTAAAAACTGTTTGAGCAGTTTTAAGATGCTACCGTCTGTCACTTTGCGTTTGACGCTGCTTATGATCAAGTCGTGATCGAGTAGGTCAAAACACTTCGACAGATCCATATCAACCACCCACTCACGGTGATATTTACGAATAAATACCGTGGCTTTGCTGATGGCGTCATGACAACTTCGTTTCGGCCTGTACCCATAACTTGATGGGTGAAAGTCGATGTCGAAGAGCGGTTGGAGAATGTTCAATAGTGTTTGTTGTACTATGCGGTCGCGAACTGTTGGAATTCCCAGCAGTCTCACACCACCATCATCTTTCGGTATTTCTATCCGTTTGACTGGCTGTGCGCGATACTGCTTGCTTTGCAGTTCACCTTGCAGTTGTTTCAAGTTTTCTTCTAAATTCAAGGCGAACGCGGCTATGGACTGCCTATCTATTCCGGCCGCTCCTTTCGCTGCTTTCACTTTTTTGAATCCCTTGTACAGGTTATTAATATCTAATAATTGCCCATACAAGCTGTAGTAAACTGTCATCAATTGCCTTTGCTTACGGTATGTCTGTCGTTTCACATTGATGTATAGTGGTGTTCTTCATGAGGACATTAGGTGTGCTAGCCGAATGGCAATCTGCCTAAGTGGTCGCTCATTACTCCCATGCTCGGCCTTCAGTTCTCAGCGTCCACATTCCTGCTTAGCCGTCATCTCTTGCCTATTTCCGTCGAAATACATGTGAGCCTATACGTCGATACTCCTGATTTTCATACACTTAAAGAATACTTCCCCCCTTCGCAATCAATTAAAACTTTTGATTAAAATTGACCCTATCAAACATTCTGTTGATAGTCGGCTTGGTTTTGTCCTCCACACCATTACTGGCTTTCATCGGCCTAGCCTTACTCACTACTACGGGTTCATCTGCCACCTCACACCGACGTTAAACCTTGGGTTTCCCCTTGAGTTCAGGCCACTTATTTACACTAAGTTTAGATGCCAGGCTTCCCCAGTTACTGCACTGGCTCCCTGTTAGAAATCCCACCCTCAAGCACAGTATTGGTCTGACTAAGTATAGGGCGTTGCGCTATTTTGCACGCTGACCCACCAATACTGCCGAAACAGGTTACGGTTAGTTGTGTACCTCTAACTTCTTATGGCTTCCTTCAGACCCCACCGTTGGCCAGTGACGCCCTTGCCATTCAGATTATCTTCCCCTTAGTCAGGGTGATAAGGCATCTTTCAGCCTATCGGGTTTGCCAGCTTCGCTGGGCAAACAAAAAAGCCGTTCATTAAAGTGAACGGCTTTTTTATTTTTAACGACTTTATTTTATAGCTTTACCATAAAATGGAAATAAGAGAGTCATTTAAGCTTTTTTATTTCAACTTAATGTTGAACCAGTTTAGCTAACACTTAGGGTTATTATAATAAATAGTTAAACATTGGCCTGAGTAATTAGCCGAGCTTATTCTGCATCACCAAAGAACAACTTAGTGATTAGCTTATTATCAATAGTCTCCCCCTTTAGGGTTCTCACTAACAATTCACTGCCGAGTAATTGCAATGAAAATACTACGTCAGGTTTTACGCGCTTAATTTGCGGAATATGTTTACTTGAATTAACCAAAGCAATTGTTTTGGTGTCCTCGCCAGCAACTTCTTTAGCCGCTAAAATACTAAACGCATTTTCAGCATCATCATTACGTAACGCTAAAATATAATTTGCCTTTTTGGCGCCCGCTTCTATTAAGATATCTGCTGAGCTTGAGTCGCCATAAACAATGTCTGCATCTACCGGGTATTCGTGTTCAGACCCTGTTGGGCACACTAAAGTAACTGCATCGCCACGCTCTACCAAACCGGCATAAACACTGTGTGCGGTGGGTGAAATACCTAAAATAATAAAATGATTTTTTCTCATTACGTTCGAAATCCTACCTTTAACAATTTTTTTAAGATTACCACCAATCACAGGGCCTATAATAGCACTGATCGAAGTAGCAAAAACGGTAATACCCATAACAATAATTGATGCGGTAAATAGTCGCGCCGTAGACGTTACAGGGTAAAGATCGCCATAGCCTACCGTCGACATGCTCACAATAGAAAAGTAAAATGCAGTGGGTAAATCGGTAATAGGGGTACTAAACTCGCTGCCTAAATACAAAGTGCCAAACACAGCATAAAGCATTAATGCACCTGTACTCGTTAGAGCAAACAAACTACCTGCGGTAATACTAGAGCCATCAAAGCTTTTCCAGTATACGAGTAATAACATGCTCACAACCATAGTGTAAGACAATAATATTAGCCCAGAGCTTGACGATGAAATACTAATAACCGCGACCACTATTAATAGTATCAGTGAAAAAGCCCACGCTAAACGTGCTTTTAAAGCTAAGCCAACCGACATTATTATTAAGCCTGCACCTAAAATAAAGCGCGGTAGTTCTGTTATTCCTATTTTATCAATTAAATTTAACCAATCGAGCGACCAGTTTAATACACCCGGTAGCATTTCGAGCATACGTGCAACAACAGGTTTAATTAGCCAGTAACCATTAAAAGCAACCAAAATAGCTAATATCCAAGCTGGTTTACATAGTTCTAATAGTTTACGTTTTATTGTTTCAACTTTCATAAAAAGCACTTTAATAACAGTGGCATATAAAAAATACCACTAAATGAATAGCAAATAAATTAATAAAGCTATTATAACTGCCTCCCAATAATAGGTGCACTTATAATAGTTTAGTATTTATACCTGTTAGCTCAATACACTATTAAGTAAGTTATCTATGTAAGCTAACCTTAGATACTTAAATACGATCAAACATCCCATTCTTTTAGCGTATCTTTTACAAAAGAATAGCGCCAAGAACTAAGCAAATCTGGTTTAATATGCTGCTCTTTTTGTGCTGCAGATAATTTCCAATTCCAACTAATTAGTTGATTAACCTGCTTTTTAGAAGCCATTACATCCTCTGGAATATTATGTTCTTTGGCAACTTTATTAATTTTTTGTTTTATCTCTTTCGCTACTTTTTTGTAACTAGGAAAGTCTATTAAACGCTTTAAAATTGCTGGGTGTTGCTCCTCAGGCAATGCTTTTGCTTGCTCAATACACTTTAGTATTTCGACTCCCGAGCGGTTCACTTCTATCGCCTCAACGCCCGGAATTTGCCTTAATGCATTTAAACTTGCTGGCCCTCGTTTAGCAATTTCTGTCATATTATGTTCTTTTAATACAAAGTTAAGTGCTAAATTTTTACGAATTGCTTTATTTCGACGCCAAACAGCCAGCTCTCTTAATATTGCAAGTTCATGTGGCCTTAGTTGCCACGCATTTTTAATGTCTTTATAGAGCAGTTCATCTGGGGTTTGAAATTCACGCTTATTAGCCACTAACTCACTTTCGCTAATAACAATATTAAATAAATCGGCGGCTTTTACACTGTCAATAATAAGATTAAAACAGGGTAATAAATGATAGGCATCGGCAGCAGCGTACTCTAATTGTTTATTTGTTAATGGCCGTTGCAACCAATTTGTACGTGATTCACTTTTATCTATTTCAATATCCAGTAAGGTTTTTACCATAAGGGCAAAGCCCATGCAGTTTCCTTCGCCTAAAATTTGCAGTGCAAATTGAGTATCGAATAATGGTGTAGGAACAAACCCAGCGTACTTTTGAAAAACTTCTATGTCTTCTGAAGGAGAGTGAAATACTTTTAAAACAGCAGGATCTTTTAAAATTTGCCAAAAATCGAATAATGACAGTTCTGCCAGTGGATCTATAAGTGCTAAATGCTCGCCATCATAAACTTGAATAAGTGCAACTTCTGGGTACAAAGTACGGCGACGCATAAACTCTGTGTCTATGGCTAAAACGGGCTTGTTTTTAATTTGCTCAACAAAAGTATTAAGCTGATTTTGGGTTTCAATTAATTGGTAGTGCACTTAGTCTCCTACAATAAAAAAGCCGACATATGTCGGCTTTTTTAATGGTTGCTAATCTTTCAAGGCTCTTCTGAGTATTTTACCTACGTTAGTTTTAGGTAACTCATCCCTAAACTCAACAAGCTTAGGCACCTTATAATTAGTTAAATTATCACGACAGTGTTTTATTATATCTTTTTCAGTTAAAGAAGGGTCTTTTTTTACAACAAAAACTTTAACTTGTTCACCACTCGTATCGTGAGGGATACCAATAGCTGCTACTTCAAGCACTCCGTCGTGCATGGCAACAACTTCTTCAATTTCGTTAGGGAATACATTAAAGCCCGAGACAATAATCATATCTTTTTTACGATCGACTATATAAAAGAAACCTTCGTCGTCATAAGTTGCTATGTCACCGGTAGCAAACCAGCCATCTTGTAAGCTCTCAGCGGTTGCATCTGGGCGTTTGTAGTAACCAAGCATAACTTGCGGGCCTTTAACCCAAAGCTCTCCTGGTTCACCTTTTGCTGCTTCTTGGCCATTATCAAGAATTAATTTGATTTCGGTACTTGGAGCCGGTAAACCAATTGAGCCATTATATGCCGTTAAGTCATAAGGACTAACGGTAACTAAAGGAGAACACTCGGTTAAACCATACCCTTCCATTAATTTAGATTTTGTAACTGTTTGCCATTTTTCAGCAACTGGGCGTTGTACAGCCATACCGCCGCCTAATGACATTTTTAAGTGACTAAAATCAAGTTCGGCAAATCCTGGCGTGTTTAACAAACCATTAAATAAAGTATTTACACCCGTAATAGCAGTAAATTTAGCTTTACTTAATTCTTTAATAAAACCAGGCATGTCGCGTGGATTAGTTATAAGTACATTTAATCCACCGTACTTCATAAATGTTAAGCAGTTAGCCGTTAATGCAAAAATATGGTAAAGCGGTAACGCAGTTATTACCACTTCTTTACCGCGCTCAAGCACTGGGTCTAAACATCCTGAAACTTGCTCAAGATTACCTACCATATTACCGTGGCTTAACATTGCGCCTTTAGATACACCCGTTGTTCCACCGGTATATTGTAAAAAAGCTAAATCACTTAAGTTAACCTCTGGACGTACATAGGCATTTTCGTCGGCTTTAAGTAAGTCGCAAAAATCAATGGTATTTGGCAAAGTATAGCTTGGCACCATTTTTTTAATGTACTTAACAACAAAGTTTACAACATGCTTTTTAATCCCACCCATCATGTCGCCCACTTGGGTAACAACAATATGTTTAACATCGGTATGCGGTAGCGCTTTTTCGAGTGTATCGGCAAAGTTAGCCAATATAAAAATTGCTGAAGTATCAGAATCTTTTAGTTGGTGCTCAAGTTCACGCACTGTGTAGAGTGGATTTACATTAACAACAACACAACCGGCACGTAAAATACCTAAAATAGCAATGGGCGTTTGTAACAAGTTAGGCATCATAACTGCCACTTTGTCACATTTTTTAAGGCCTAAATCATTTTGAATATAAGACGCAACTTTTTTAGTTGCAGTATCAATTTCATCATAAGACAAGGTTTTACCCATATTTGTAAATGCGGGTAAATCTTTGTAGTCGGTAAAACTTTTTTCAAACACTTCGAGTAATGAGGCGTAGTGCTCAGGATCGATAGTTTCAGGCATACCTTCTGGGTAGCGCTTAAGCCAAATTTTTTCCACTCTTAGCCCCTGTTTATAGTTATATTTTTATTAACCTTAATCTAAGTAAGGCACTTTGACAATTGAGCAAATACTCTAATGAAGAATAATCCCACATTTAACGCTAATATACAATTAACACACGCTACTTTGCACCATAAATGCTTGAATCTGTTCAAAACAGTGCGCACTACTTTGCATATGACAGTGATGCCCGCCCTCTACAGTTATTACGTTTAAGCTATTGTAATATTTAGCATAGTTTTCTAAATTTTGTTTTACAAAAGTGTAGCCTGTATCCCCTAGTATTAACTGACATGGCGCAATTAAATTTTTTATTGCACCAATACATTGCGCCTCATCAAACCTAAAACCTGAATGATTTTTAAGCTTTGGGTCGGTTGTTAATGCAAATCCATTTTTAATTGTTTTAATATTGCGCGCCATTAATACCTCAACAAGCTGGCTACTTAAATCTGTTGTTTGCGCACGTGCTTGGTGTATTTGCTCTTTAGATTGATACACTCTTGGCTTTTTATTTTTTAGCCTGCCTCGGTTTAAAATAGCACTTTTAAGTTTTTGCGTTACTTCTTCACTTGGGGTTGTTACGTACCCAATCCCTTCTATAAATGTTACAGACGTTACATAATCACTAAAACAGCTTGCAAACAACCCCGCCACCATAGCGCCCATAGAGTGCCCTACTAGGTGTACTTTTTTTACCCCTAAAGCATTTATAAACTGATATATATCATCAATATAATCTACAAAATAATAGTGTGCGTCGTCGCTACGCCACGACGACAAACCGTGTCCGGCAAAATCAAGGCAATACCACGTTTGCTGTACTTTGGCATTTGCTAACATAGGGATATAACTTGCACTATTATCAAGCCAACCATGCAGCGCAATTACAACTTCATCTCCACTTCCCGCTTTTAAACCATGAATATTTAAATTATTGATTTGAATATTAAATGGTTCCACAGCATACCCCTATTAATTTTATTAATGATTATTTATAACTGTTAGCTCTAACGTGTTTTAAAAGGTGTTTTTAAATCTATCTTTCAGTAGTTATAGACAATGTAACCTTTAATGATAGGTATTTGCTACCAGCTAATTTAAAACAAAGGAGTAATTATAACTAACTAAGCAAGTAAATTAGTTTATATAATCCTGATTTAATAAAGCTTAAGCGCAATATAACTTTAACACTTTGCTTTAGTCGTTCATCGATATTAATTTATTTATCATATTAATTGTATACAATAACTCCAAGCTATTAAATTAAGTACATTTAAAAGGTACAAACATGAAAAAACAGCTCAGTTTATTGGCGCTTTTATGCAGCGCAACAGGTGCTTATGCAGATTCGGCACCAAAAAACATTATTTATATGATTGGTGATGGTATGGGCCCAGCTTATACAACTGCTTATCGTTACTTTAAAGACGATCCAAACACAAAGGCAATTGAAAGCACTGTATTCGATACTATGTTAACCGGTATGGCACACACCTACCCAGACGATCATACTTATGTTACCGACAGCGCAGCAAGCGCTACAGCTTTAAGTAGTGGTCATAAAAGCTATAACGGTGCTATTGGCGTAGATACCAATAAAAAGCCCGTTAAAACGATGTTAGAAATTGCAAAAGAGCGCGGTATGACCACTGCACTTGTCGCTACTTTACAAATTAACCACGCCACACCGGCAAGCTTTGCGGCTCATAATGAATCTCGCGGTAACTACGATGAAATTGCTAACGATTACATTGATAATAAAATTGCCGGCAAGCTACCCGTTGATTTAATGCTAGGTGGAGGGACTAAATATTTTATTCGTGAAGACCGTAACTTAATTGAAGAATTTAAAGCCGCTGGTTATCAATACTCCGACGACATTAATAACCTAGGCCAAATTACGCAGCTCCCTGCCATTGGTTTATACGCCGAAAAAGGCCTTCCATACGCAATTGATGAACACCCTACTCGCCTTGCAAGATTAACCACTAAAACACTTGATTTGTTAGATGGCCAAAACAAAAAAGGCTTTTTTGTGATGATTGAAGGCAGCCAAATTGATTGGTGTGGCCATGCTAACGATATAGCCTGTGCTATGGCAGAAATGGACGACTTTGCTAAATCGGTCGAAAAAGCAAAAGCATACGTTGATAAAAACCAAGACACGATTTTAATTGTTACCGCAGATCACTCAACAGGTGGTTTAACACTTGGTGCCCACGGACAATACAAGTGGGATACCGAAATAGTTAAAGGCGTTAAAGCCTCGGCTGGTAAATTAACCTCGCTATTAATGGATGCCAGTGATTTAAAAACAGTTTGGTCGGCTAATACTAATATTGAGTTTAGTGCTGAGCACCAAATTAAACTTGAGCAAGCTAAAAAAATGGGTAAAAAGCCTTTAAATTTAGCCATTAAAAGTATTATTAACGATGCCAGTTTTACTGGCTGGACAACTGGTGGCCACACAGCAGTTGATGTACAAGTATTTGCCTATGGTAAAGGTAGCGAGCAATTTACGGGCTCACAAAACAATACTGACATTGCCGATAAGCTAATTGCATTTATAGAAAAATAACGTTATTAAATACAATAAATATGTAACAAACAAAAAGCCCGAGCATCTAATATGTTCGGGCTTTTTATTTTTAAATTTTATGCTTGAGTAATTTAAGCGTAAATGTCTACACCAATTAAATCTTGCACTTCAGCACGTCGTTCTAAATTTGCAAATTCGGTATAAGTGGAAATAGCCTTGCTTACTTGTGCTGAGGGTTGGTCGTAAATAGTTTGATTATATTGTGTATTTGCTGCGCTTGCTTTAAAAAATTGATTGGCTAACTCTACGCCTTCACGACTGTTTTTAACATAATCGGTATTCGTTTTTGGCGCAGCAGTGTGCTCTAACAAACCTTGAGGTTTATTAGTAACTACTTTAGCAGAGCTAACTCTACCCAGAATATCTCCGGTAAAAAAACCTGAACCAATAGGCAGCGTCATTACGCGTCTCCAATCTTAATCTATTTAAAATTATGATTTAAAAACAACCGATTTGCAAATACTCGTTATTTAATTTTCACTCTCGACCTGGAAGCTTTTTCCAAGTAACAGTATCGCGTACATATTTAGGCTGTGCATCGCTTGCTTTTACAACGTTACCCGCTAAAAAGCCTGCCTCTACAAATGCTAGCATGTAGCGTGCATCGGGCAGTGTGATCTCGCTATTAATAGTTACGTTATCAAAATCATTCAACGCATCAGGGTATGTTTTAAACCCTGTACCTACAGCAACCGATTGTGGTGCACTATTGGCTATATAATCTTGATTTAACAACTCAGGTTTAATTACGCATTCTTGATTAGCTAATTGCATTAAGCCATTTTGTGCTTGGTAATGCGCAAAGTAAATCTCTCCCATGCGGGCGTCAATACTAGGATAAACACTTTCATGGCCGTGTTGCTCAAACGCTTGTTGCGCCATAATAGCTAACGTAGATACCCCTACAAGTGGCAATTTAGTTGAATATGCAAGGCCTTGTGCAATAGCTACACTAATACGTACTCCCGTAAAACTACCTGGACCTTGACCAAAGCCAATTACGTCTAAGTCTTTTAATTTACAGTTTGCGCTGGTTAATAGCTGATCTATTAATGGCAGTATTTTTTGACTATGCTGCTGTGGGCATTCTTCAAAATGATGAAATGTTTGCCCCTTAAAATGTAAAACAATTGATAGCGCTTCGGTAGACGCATCAAGGGCAAGAATATTACTTTTGATCATTTTATTACTCTAATTAATTTGTTGTAAAAATTTATTGGCATCTTCTAAGCTTCGCGTGCGACGCATTGGCGGTAAGCTCTTTAAAAACACTTGCCCATATTGGCGTGTAACTAGGCGGTTATCGCATATTACAAGTACACCTTTGTCTTTACTGTCGCGTATTAATCGCCCTACTCCTTGCTTAAGCGCAATAACTGCTTGTGGTAATTGTATATGTGCAAAGGGGTCTTTTCCTTGCATTTGACAGTCTTGCATTTTAGCTTGTAGTAAAGGGTCATCTGGTGCGGCAAATGGAAGCTTATCAATAATAACACAGCTTAGCGTACTGCCGCGTACATCAACTCCTTCCCAAAATGAAGCTGTTCCTAATAGCACTGCGTTACCATGGCGAGTAAACTTTTCTAAAATAATACGTTTCGACATTTGTCCTTGCATATAAACTGGGTAGTCTATTTGCGTAGTAAGCCCTTCGGCTACTAAATGCATCATACGGTAACTTGTAAAAAGTACAAAACAGCGCCCTTTAGCCGACTTAATTAATTCTAGGGTTAATTTTACAATTGCGTGGGGCATATTGTCTGCATGCGACTCTGGTAAGTAACGCGGCAAACACAGCAGTGCTTGGTTTGGATAATCAAACGGGCTATCTACCATCATGCTTTGTTTGGGTGTTAATCCAAGGCTAGCGTTAAAGTGGTTAAGCTGATTATCGACCGACAATGTAGCCGAGGTAAATACAAACCCTGCGCCAGTATCAGCCATCATTTTAGCAAATTTAACTGATACATTTAATGGCGTTATATTAATAGTTAAATAACGGCGGGTGGTTTCGTACCAATAGCTAAAACCTGTTTGCGTGATATCGAATACCCGCTCCAACTGGCCTTTGAATGCAAGTGCACGTTCAAACGGGTGCTCTATTTTATCGCTTCTGTCTAAGCAAAGTTTTAATACCTGATAAACAAAGTCTAGGTCGCTAATAACCCGATGCAACGCGGCGCAAATTTGCTTATCGCTGAGCTTGGTGCGCCAATCACCACGGCTGCCATCAACGCCAAACTGCAGACGTAAATCGGCAACACTGGTTTCGAGTTTATTTAAGCTTTTACCTAGCTGCAGCATGTCAGGGATTTCGGCACGATAAATGGCACGTAAATCGTTAATTAAATCCACCAGCTTTTTAGTGCTAACGCTTTCGCCAAAGTAATCACTAGCAATTTCGCTTAATTGGTGTGCTTCGTCAAATATATAAGCATCTGCTGTGGGCATCAGCTCTGCAAAACCACTGTCTTTTACCGCTATATCAGCAAAAAATAAATGATGGTTAATTACCACTATATCGGCATCAGCCGCATTTAAGCGTGCTTTTCTTATATAACAAGCCTGAAAGTCGGGGCATTCTTTGCCTAAACAGTTGTCTGCGGTGGAGTTTACATAAGGTAATACTTTTGCATCGTCTTCTATACCAATACAGTCGGCTAAGTCGCCTGACTGTGTTTCGCTGGCAAACTTAGCCACCATAGCTAATTGGTGCATTACATCAGAATCGTCGGTAGGTACATGAGCCACATGCTGATTAAGTCGATAAGTACATAAGTAGTTTGCTCGGCCTTTTAATAATGCCGTTTTTTTAGAAGCACTTAACGCTTTTACGAGTTGAGGTAAGTCGCGATGATATAACTGCTCTTGCAGGGCTTTAGAGCCCGTAGATATGATGGTTTTACCTTTTGATTTAAGCGCGGGGGCTAAGTAGGCAAAGGTTTTTCCTGTGCCCGTACCGGCTTCAACTACTAGTTGTGAGCTGTTTTTTAACGCATCAGCAACGGCAACGGCCATATCTATTTGTGGCTGTCGTGGTGTATACCCATCTAAAGATAACGCCAAAGGCCCGGTTGCACTAAACAGCTGTTTGATAATACCAATCACTTTATAATAAATAATAGCGCGATTTTACGTAAGCTAACCACCAAGGGCAAGTAATTACAAAGTAGTTTTACTTTTATGACGCTATTTATAAAATCTTCATTTTAATTATTCAACCTAACTAACCATGACACGTTATTACTAACTTAGCTTTAAAGTTATGACAACACTATTAACAATGGCTCATTTACTATTAACCAATTGCGCTACTAAGGTTAAATTAAACACCTAATTAGCCTATAAATATTGTGACACTCTAATATGACAGGAGTACCATAGCGGCCTTGAAACTCGCTTTTTGTGTGTCGCTTATAATTAATTAAGGTTAATCGATGAATGCTTGGTACCTCATTTGCTTTCTTTCTGCACTTGCTATTTTTATTGCATTTGCAAATCAATATATTCTTAAAATGCAAACCACTATTGCCATTACCACAGGCTCGGTTGTCATTTCATTATTGTTGATCATTGCCGTTAAGCTTTTGGGCGATCAAAACGCGTTAGCTATGACCCAAATTGTCTCGAGTATTAACTTTAACGAGTTATTACTCAAAGGTATGCTCGGATTTTTACTTTATGCTGGCGCACTGGAAATTAACCTTATGGCGCTTCGTAAACAGCGCTGGGAAATAACCGCATTGGTATTATTTTCAACCATCGTGTCCACATTTATAGTGGGTTATTTAAGCTTTTATTTATTCCCCGTTTTTGGTTTTGATATTCCTTTTATTTATTGTTTATTGTTTGGCGCGCTTATTAGCCCAACCGACCCTATCGCTGTACTTGCTATTATTAAACAAATGCGAGCGCCAGAAGGTATATCGGTTCAAGTAGAAGGTGAGTCGCTATTTAACGACGGTATTGGTTTAGTAATATTTACCACTATATTTTCTGTTGCTTTTTATGGCACAGATGCACAATTTGGTGACATAGCAGAGCTATTCTTTGTTGATGCAATAGGGGGCATTGCGTTTGGTTTAGTCATTGCATTAGTTGGCCACTTTTTAATTATTAATAGCCGCGATGTAAATATTCGCTTATTAATTACCTTAACTATCCCAACTGCAGGTTTTGCTGCTGCAAATATTTGGGAAATATCTGGCGCACTTGCCATGGTAACCAGTGGAATATTAATGGGTAACATTACTCGCACCAAAGCAACCGAGCGTACGGGGCCTGAAGACACTCGTTACGTAAAAGATTTTTGGCATGCAACCGACAGCTTTTTAAATGCGCTACTGTTTTTAATAATAGGTATGCTAATAGTCACTATGCCAATTACCCTTGGCGAAATTGGTTTAGGTTTATTAATGGTGCCGGCTGTATTACTTGCACGCTTTATAAGTGTAGGCGCACCATTTGTAATTTTTAAACGCTTTAGAACTTACGATAAACACAGTGTTAAAATTTTGACCTGGGGTGGACTACGTGGTGGCCTTGCTCTGGCAATGGCGGCAGCAATCCCACGCGAGCAAGTTTTTGTAGGCGGCTCTGACCTACATAACCTAATAGTAATTGTTACTTACGTAGTGGTTATATTTTCTATTATTGTACAAGGCTTAACTATTTCGCCGCTTATTCAAAGCAGCATTAAGTCCGCTGAGCAAGCAAAGTAATAAATGTTTTACCCGCAACACATTCAGTAACCAAGTTATTAAAAATAATCACTTGGTTACTGTTACTCACGTGTTACAAAAACACTTTAAAGTTCTACAAATTGTTATCCTTTTTATTTATCTGCTTTGTTTAAATTAATCCGCTTGAAATGTAAATGAAAACAATTATAATTTTGGCTTTTCCTCTACAGGGCTTTTCGATGTCCATAAATAATTCTCACATGTTTCTAAATTTGGTTTCTCTGGGCAAACGACAATTTCAATGTTTTTTTATGCTTTTTATAATGGTCATGGCAAGCTTTAGTGTTTCAGCCTCGCCTAATGAGCAAACAAAAATAAAACAAATTGCACAGCTTGCAGAGTATGTAGGTGTTGATTACGTGGCAGCTGTTGGGAATGGTGAAATACTCGACCCCGACGAATATCAAGAAATGACTGAATTTTCGAACGTCATTATTGACCAAGCTGGACAGCTATCAAGCCAAACAAATGAGTTTGGTACAGTAAAGGCACAAGCTAAAGCCCTGCATTCAGCGATTGCCAATAAAGCGAGTGTTGCCGATGTACGTGCAGCAAGCTCAGCGCTTCGTGAGTCGCTACTGACCTTTATGCCGCAACTATCGTTACCTACATCACTACTTCCTGTTGAGCAAACTAAAGCGCTTTTTGCTGCTAACTGTTCAATGTGTCACGGCCCAAGTGGTCAAGGCGACGGCCCGCTTGCAAAAAACTTATCGCCAGAGCCTACCAACTTTACCGATGAAGAACGCGCAACTAACCGCTCATTAATGGGTTTATTTGACGCTGTAAGTAACGGTATTAACGACACGCCAATGGTTGCTTTTACTCAATTTAATGAACAACAACGTTGGTCTTTAGCTTTTTATGTAGGTAGCTTGGCATTTAAAGATGTTCAAAAACCACAAAATCTAGAGCAAAACATTACCGCTTCGCAGATTGTAAACTTAAACCCTGCACAATTATCGGCAGGTCAAAGTGAAGCACAAGCTCATTACGTTAAATGGCTTCGTGGTAATCCAGAGCAACTATTTACCGGTAAAAAGAATCCGATAACGGTTACTCGCACGCAGTTACTTGCAGCACAAGCCGCGCATGCTAAAGGCAATTACTCACAAGCAAGTGATTTAGCAATTAGCGCTTACCTAGATGGCTTTGAGCTTGTTGAAAACAACTTAAATGCCTACGACGAAACACTGCGTAAAAACATCGAAGTACAACTGATGAACCTACGCCAAACATTTAAAAACGAGAAAGATGCAGCCATCGTTGACGAAAAAGTAAGTGCAGCGCTAGCTCAACTCGCTAAAGCAGATAGCATGCTAAACGAAACCAAACTAACTGACGGTGCGCTACTTTCAGCAAGTTTAGTTATATTACTGCGAGAGGGCTTGGAAGCTCTACTTGTTGTTATTGCCCTTATGACTGTGCTTATTAAAACTAAACGCCAAGACGCACTTAAATATGTACATGTTGGTTGGGTAACCGCACTTATTGCTGGTGGCTTAACATGGGCTGCGGCGCAAACATTAATAGAAATAAGTGGTGCAAGTCGCGAAGTTATGGAAGGTGCTGGTGCATTGTTTGCCGCTGTAATTTTACTGTATGTTGGCGTATGGATGCACAGTAAAACCAGTGCGCAGCAATGGCAAAAATACATCAAAGACAATATAGATAAGCGTCTTGAGTCGGGTACATTATGGGGATTAGCTGGGCTTTCTTTTATTGCCGTTTACCGTGAAGTATTCGAAACAGTGCTGTTCTACCAGTCATTATTAACACAAAGCTCGCCTGCTCAATATTCATCTATTGCATCGGGTTTTGCCATCGGTGTAGCAATACTGGCTATTATTACGTGGGTATTAATTAAATACTCAATTAAATTACCGGTTGCTAAGTTTTTTGCAATTACCACTTACCTATTATTTGCACTCTCGTTTGTGCTTATGGGCAAAGCAGTTATTGCACTGCAAGAGGCCGATATAATAGGTATTGCTTCACTGCCAATTAGCTTTGATATTGCATGGCTTGGTATAAAGTCAACATGGCAAGGTATTGTGGCTCAAGTATGTGTGTTCGCTATATTTAGCTTTTATATATTTAAAAGCAAAAGCCAAGAGTAATGCCAATCTGCTTAAGAGTTTAAGCTAATTGGCATAAGCAAAATACATAGTAAAAAGGCCCGAAAGGGCCTTTTTGATTTGATTACTTATGTATTTAGTAAAATTGCTGTTATCAAGCCCAGGTATCTAAATGGGGATTTTCGTCATCATCTAAGTTAGGCTTTTTTTTATTATTTTGATCATCAAGCATATTGAGCTTTTTCTTTTTTTGTAACTCGCGCCTTTTTTTATTCTCTAGTTCAACTTTTTCAGCGGCAGCCCCACTTTGCACACCCGCAATATGAAAAGCACTTTTTGACTCAACTTCTAGCCTAGTTATTCTTCCTAAATAAGGGATCATAATATCCATGCGTACTTCCTTATTTTTTCATTTTATTCATTAACCACTTGGTTTGAGTGATAAACAACCAATTATTGGCGAAAATCGCGCTTATTATCTTAATATTATCGACAGTTATAACATATGCTTTAATTAAGCTAAAAAAACTTGCCATAATATAGCTGTTTATGTTTTTATGAATGTGAAATTTATTTAAACAGATAACAATCGCACGTTCACAAAACAACGGGCAGTTAAATAGGATAAAAAATGCGCTTAAACCTGACAACAGTACATCATCACCACCATTCACCGGAATAACCTGTCAGGTCTTTCGCTGAGAGGTTATTCCTAAAAGGAACCTCTGGCGATTCAAATAACATTGATTCATTTTCGCCCTGAGGTTCCCCTCGGGGTTTTTAGTTTTTAAATTAAAGGAAAATGAATAATGAACAACAGTAATCGTCTACGTATCGCCATCCAAAAGGGCGGCCGCCTATCAAAAGATTGTCAAGATCTGCTTAAACAGTTAGGTGTTAAACTTAACCTTCGTGAACAACGCTTAATTGCACACTCAACTAATATGCCAATTGACGTACTACGTGTGCGCGATGACGATATTCCGGGTTTAGTAATGGACGGTGTATGTGACCTAGGCATAGTTGGCGAAAACGTACTAGTAGAAGTTCAAGCAGAACGTGAACGCCAAGGTGTTCCAAGCGAAGTAAA
Source organism: Pseudoalteromonas sp. HL-AS2 (assembly GCF_031198805.1). Taxonomy (NCBI): domain Bacteria; kingdom Pseudomonadati; phylum Pseudomonadota; class Gammaproteobacteria; order Alteromonadales; family Pseudoalteromonadaceae; genus Pseudoalteromonas; species Pseudoalteromonas sp. HL-AS2. The sequence goes on from NZ_CP133572.1 coordinate 194,532, forward strand.
CAAACTTTCAAAACTAGATTTTGGTTACTGTCGTCTTGCACTTGCTTGGCCACAAGAGCTAGGCGCTCGCGATAAGAGCTGGTTTGAAGGCAAACGTATTGCAACTACCTACCCAGAAATTTTAACTCAGTGGTTAAAGCGCGAAGGCATCAACGCAAGTACAGTAATGCTTACTGGCTCTGTTGAAGTAGCACCACGTGCAGGTTTATCTGATGCAATTTGTGATTTAGTATCTACTGGCGCAACACTTGAAGCTAACGGCTTAATTCAAGGTGATACAATTTTAGAATCAAACGCATGTTTAATTCAAAATAAAGATCTGCAAGACGCTGACAAACTAGCACTAATCAATAAGCTTATGCCGCGCCTACGTGGTGTTAGACAAGCTAAAGAAAGCAAATACATCATGCTACACGCACCAAAAAACAAACTTGATGAAATTTGTGAAATTTTACCTGGTTCTGGTCAACCGACTCTACTTGCCCTTGCGGGTAATGATGAATACGTAGCACTGCACATGGTAAGCAGCGAAACATTATTTTGGGAAACAATGGAGCAGTTAAAAGCCCTAGGCGCTAACTCTATTTTAGTTATGCCAATTGAAAAAATGATGGAGTAAGTACCATGCTTCGTTGGAATGAGGAATCTTCACAAGTACAAGCAGCGGCGCTAATGCGCCCTGCAGTTTCTGTAAGCGCAAAGGTTGAAGCTATATGTAAAACTATTTTAGCTAAAGTAAAAGAGCAAGGCGACGAGGCTTTGCTAGACATGGCTAAAGAGTTTGATAATAGAGCGAATCCACGTTTACGTGTGCCGCTTGATGAAATAAACGCATCTGAGCAGGCGCTCAGTGCAGAGCTTAAGTATGCCATTGATACCGCTTATGCAAATGTAAAATGTTTTCATGAAGCGCAATTACCTAAAGATATTAAATTATCGACCCAACCGGGCGTTGTGTGTGAACTGAAATATCAAGCCATCGAAGCTGTTGGTATATATGTACCCGGTGGCAGTGCACCGCTGCCATCATCGGTTATTATGCAAGGTGTATTAGCCCAATTAAGCGGTGCAAAAACCGTTGTACTTGCTACCCCCGTACAAGGCGATAAGGCCATTAACCCCGCTATTTTATACGCAGCAAAATTATGCGGCATTACCACGCTAATAGAAAGTGGTGGCGCAGGCGCAATTGCAGCAATGGCTTATGGCACAGAGTCAGTGCCTAAAGTAAATAAAATTTTTGGCCCAGGTAATAGCTTTGTCACTATGGCTAAGCAACTTGTGGCGCAAACTGTACCTGGCATGGCCATTGATATGCCAGCAGGCCCATCTGAAGTATTAGTTATTGCAGATGAACGTGCAAACCCAGAATTTATAGCCGCCGATTTACTCTCACAAGCAGAGCACGGTGCTGACTCGCAAGTTATTTTATTATGTAACAGCGAAAGTATTATAGAACAAACTCAGCAGGCGCTTACTCGCCAACTTGCTAAATTAAGCCGTAAAGAAACCGCCGAGCAAGCCTTGGCTAACTCGTCACTTATTTTAGTTGGCTCAGTCGCACAAGCGTTTGACGTATCAGCGCAGTACGGCCCTGAGCACTTAATTTTGCAACTAGCAGACTCCACACCCTACCTAAATAAAGTTAAAAATGCGGGCTCAGTATTTGTGGGCGATTATACGCCTGAATCGGCAGGCGATTATGCCTCAGGTACTAATCACGTATTGCCAACCTATGGTTATAGCGCAAGCTATTCTAGCTTGAACTTACTTGATTTTTTTCGCACCTACACAGTGCAAACAATTACTAAAAGTGGTTTAACCCAGCTGTCAAAAGCTATTTTACCCCTTGCAAATGCCGAGGGCCTTGATGCTCACGCAAATGCGGTTTCAATTCGCTTAGAGGCAATTAAAAATGAGCAATGAGAGCACGCAAGCTAATAACTTATTACCAGCAAATATTGCAGCGCTTGCTGCTTACAGCTCAGCTAAAAGTGAAAAGTTAAGCGGCACAACTTGGTTAAATGCCAACGAAAGCCCCTATGCTAAAACCATCCAGCTGAGTGCTGAAGATTTAAACCGCTATCCAGATCCACAACCACAACTGGTTATTGACCGCTACGCGGTGTATGCAGAGCTTGAAAGCGAAAACGTGCTAATGACCCGTGGTGCCGACGAAGGCATAGAGCTTTTAGTGCGAACATACTGCGAAAGCGCAAAAGACAGCATTGCGCTATTTTTGCCAACTTACGGCATGTATAAAGTCACTGCCGATACACACAATGTCGCCATTAACGCACTAACACAAGCGCAATTATTAAATGGCAGTGTTGATGAAATAGTAGATGCGGTTGGCAGCTCAAAATTGGTATTTATTTGTAACCCAAATAACCCCACAGGCAGCTTAACCCCACTTGATAAAGTGACAGCAATTGCAACAGCACTTGCAGATAAAGCATTGGTTATTGTTGATGAAGCCTATATAGAATTTTGCCCAGAGCAAAGCGCTACAAAATTAATAAACCAATTTAGTAATGTAGTGGTGCTACGTACCCTTTCAAAAGCATTTGCACTGGCAGGCCTTAGAACCGGTTTTACGCTTGCACAAGCAGCAACTCTTGCGCCAATTCGTAAAGTAATAGCGCCGTATCCGGTATCTGGCGTAGTAGCAAGTATTGCAGCGCAAGCAATTGCTCCCGATGCAATTACCTCAATGCGCCGCCAAGTGATTATTTTAAACGCTTTAAAAGCTAAACTTGTACAGTGGCTAAGTGAATCGCCTGCTGTATTAAAAATTCTCACTGGTGAAGGTAACTTTGTTACTTTAAAGTTAGCCGATAAAAACTATTTTAAAATCGCACTTGAGCAAGGTTTGGTTATGCGCGCTTTTACCTTATATGGTGAAAGCGACTGGCTACGCATTTCAATTGGTAGCGAACAAGAACTTAAACAAGTAAAAATTTGGCTTGATGGCCTAGCATTGCCAACAGCCTCAGCAATTTCAGCACAACAGGAAGTATCATGAGTAACCCCTATTTATTTATTGACCGCGACGGCACCATAATTGAAGAGCCAATTACCGATAAACAGGTAGACAGCCTTGAAAAGCTGGCGTTTTTACCCGGTGTAATGCCCGCATTATTACAATTACAAGCAGCAGGCTATCGCTTAGTAATGGTATCTAACCAAGATGGTTTAGGCACCGACAGCTTTCCTACACAGGATTTTGATCTAGCCCAAAACAAAATGATGGACATACTACAAAGCCAAGGCATTAACTTTGACGAGGTATTAATTTGTCCACACTTTGACGAGCAAAACTGCGATTGCCGTAAACCTAAAACAGGTTTACTTACCGAGCTAATGCGTTCTGGCAAAGTAGATTTAGCGCGCTCTTTTGTAATTGGCGACCGTGAAACTGATATAGGCCTGGCGCAAAATTTATGTTGCGAAGGTATTTTGTACGATGGCGATTGGAGTGCAATAGTTACTAAACTAACTACCGCAAACCGCGAGGGCCGCGTTACACGTAATACCAAAGAAACTCAAATAGATGTAGCAATAAACTTAGATCAAACTAAAAACGGCAGTATAGATACCGGCCTTGGCTTTTTTGATCATATGCTTGATCAAATTCGCACCCACGCCAACATTGGTTTAAACATTAAAGCCAAAGGCGATTTGCACATAGACGAGCACCACCTTGTTGAAGACATAGGTATTGCTCTAGGTGTTGCACTTAAACAAGCCTTAGGCACTAAATCGCAAATTGCTCGCTATGGTTTTGCCCTGCCAATGGATGAATGTAAAGCCGAAGCACAAATTGATTTATCGGGGCGTGCTTCGTTTGTACTTAACGCTAATTTTAGCCGCGAAAAAGCAGGCGATTTAGATGTACAAATGGTTGAGCATTTTTTCAAAAGCTTAAGCGATAACGCCGCAATTAGCCTAATTTTATCGGTAAGCGACGGTAACTGCCATCATCAAGTAGAGGGTTTATTTAAAGCTTTTTCTCGCGCACTGCGCATGGCAATAGCGCAAGATATTAGCCAGCAAACTGCTAGCTCTAAAGGGTGTTTATGATTGCGATAATAAATACCGGGTGCGCTAATATAAACTCAGTGCGTTTTGCCTTTGAACGTTTAGGACAAACGCCAACTGTAATTACCTCTCCAGAGCAGTTAGCGGGTTTTGAGCGCGCTATATTACCCGGTGTTGGCCATGCTTCGGTTGCCATGAAACGCTTAGTAGATAACGGTTGGCAACACGCTATAAACGAATACCAGCGCCCGCTAATGGGTATTTGCTTAGGTATGCAGTTACTGTGCGAAAGCACCGAAGAAGGTAACGTGCAGTGCTTAGGTAAAATACCTGGGCATGTAACAGCGCTTGATGTAGGTCAACTTACGTCACCGCATATGGGCTGGAACAATTTAACCATAAATAAAGAGCATGCCTTAACAAAAGGACTAACACCAGACGAGCAAGTGTACTTTGTACACAGCTTTGCGCACACGGTAAACAACGCCACATTAGTAAGTGGCGAGTACGGACAACGTTTTTCGGCCATAGTGGCCAAAGATAACTATGCCGGCATGCAGTTTCACCCAGAGCGCAGCGCTAAAATAGGCGCGCGTTTATTACAAAATTTTGTTGATTGGCAGTTGTAGGCTGCCCCTCATCTATTAATAAAGAGACACACTGTGATTATTCCAGCATTAGACGTATTACAAAATCAAATTGTGCGCTTATACCAAGGCAAATACGAGACTGTACAGTTTTACCCATTCGAGTTAGGCGCGCGTTTAAAAGAATACGCCGACAGCGGCGCAGGTAAACTTCACTTAGTTGATTTAGAAGGTGCCCGCGATCCAAGTAAAAAACAGTGGCAACACATTCAAGCGGCTACAAAAGCACTTAATGTGCCGTATCAAGTTGGCGGTGGCATTCGCTGTGAGCAAGATGTAAGTGATTGGCTAAAAGCCGGCGCAAACCAAGTGGTTATTGGCTCAATGGCGGTTGAAAAACGCGAACAAGTTAAAGCCTGGATTGAGCAGTTTGGCGCAGAGCACTTTGTTATTGCCCTTGATGTAAATAAAACATCCACTGGCTGGGCTCCGGCAACCCATGGTTGGCTAACTGAATCTGAGTTTGGTTTACTTGAGCTAGTAGATTTTTATGCTAACTTAGGTGTTATCGATTTTTTATGTACGGACATCAGTAAGGATGGCACCATGACCGGCCCATCGTTCGCGCTGTACGAGGATTTAATTAAGCATAACTCAACTATTAAAGTACAAGCATCTGGTGGCGTAAGCTCACTTGATGACATTAAAAAGCTCAAAGAGTTGGGTATTGGCGGTATTATTTTAGGTAAATCACTGCTCGATGGCGCCTTTAGTGTGGAAGAAGCACTAGCAGTAACACGCTAAGAATCTAATATATATACAAAAAAGCACAGTACCTATACTGTGCTTTTATTCATTAACTTAATTATTAAGCAACACCTCAGGTAAAGCCCTTAACCTAGCCTCATACAGTACTTAAAGTAGCCCTAGTAATATATTAAGCTCTTTCAAGCTCGCAATTTTGCAACATAATATACTTACCTGTATCACTGAGTTACACAATCGCACAAACAAAAACATTAACGCACAGATATATTAACGTATTGAATTTACAATGTTATTCTTAAAATATGCGCTAAAGTACACTCTTTATAAAGCAAATATTAAATTAACATTATAATAACAATTATAATTGCAGTATTTGGCTTTATAGCGTTTACTTCTAATAACAGCATAACAATACAGAATTACACTCAATCGATTTGGTATAATTATTCATAAGTCGTTGGGAAAGTTAATAAAAGCAATGGTGATACTCCTTATAAGTAATAAGGTTATCAAGCTTATTAATAGTTACACAGTTTGTTGTAGGTTTACCGGTTTATATAGTTTAAGCGTACCTGATTTTTATAAAAGGCATAAAATATGAATATAAAACACGTAGTAAAAAATCGATATACGCTAAGCATTGCATTAGCAGTACTACTGTCGGGCTGCTCTGAGCCTGAGGTAGATACAAAAATTGAAAAGGCCCCAAAGCCTGTTAAATTAATTACCATTAAAGATACTGCGCAATCAAACATTCTTACTTATCCTGCTACTGTCGATGCGATAAAAAGCGCAAAGTTGGCATTTCAAGTTGGCGGCAAAATAGACAAACTCAATGTTATTGCAGCGCAATCTGTATTAAAAGGTGACGAACTGGCATCGTTAGAAAAACGTAACTTTGTTAACGAAGTAAACTCTACAAAAATACAGTATGAAACAGCTAATAATGACTTTAATCGCGGAATTAAACTCTCTAAAGATGGCGTAATTTCGGCTAGAGATATAGAGCAGCTAAAATCGAAAAAAGAAGTTGCTCAATCTCGCTATGACTCAGCAAAAAAAGCACTGACAGACAGTACTTTAGTTGCCCCTTATGATGCAATTGTAGCCGCTGTACCAGTAGAGGCGCTTGAGAATGTAAATGCAGGCCAGCATATAGTTACTTTATTTGGTAAAGGCGAAATGGAAGTGGTTGTTAATATTCCATCTTCTATTGTTGCCACCGTTGACTCGCGTACAGACAGCCGTGCCTTTGTACTTTTAGAATCAGCTGCTAATACTCCTATTCCTGCTACATTTCGTCGCGCTAATTTAGAAGCTGATACGTCTAGCCAAACTTATGAAGTTAGGTTTTCATTTGCTGTACCGCAAAACCTAAATATTTTACCCGGCATGAATGCCAGTTTACGTATCGAATTTGATAATAAGTCGACTACAAATGAAATTACTCTGCCTACATTTGCTATTTTTGAAGAAAATGGCCAGCACTATGTATGGACAGTAAGTGAATCTATGATCGTGAGTAAAACGGTTGTCACCTTAGTAAACGGTATTGGTGAAGAACTAGTTGTTACCAGTGGTATAAAAGCCGGCGATGTAATTGTTGGTGCCGGTGCAAATTATGTAACCGATGGTATGAAAGTACGCGCTTGGACTAAGTCATAGGAGCTTGAGTAATGGATTTAGCAAAGTGGACTATTAATAACAAACTCATTAGTACCATAATTATTATACTGACGTTAGGCTTTGGCTTCTCTTCATATAAAAACATGGCACGATTTGAAGACCCTGAGTTTATAATTCGTACCGCACAAGTGTTTGTTCCTTACTCTGGTGCGAGCCCTTTAGAGGTAGCCCGAGAAGTAACTGAGCCTTTAGAGCGTGCTATTCAAGAATTGCAGGAAATTGATACCATATCGTCTACCTCTTCATCGGGTATGTCTGAGATCAAAGTTGAGATTAAATCGGAGTTTTCGCCGACAAAGTCTGAGCTACAGATAATATGGACCAAACTAAGAAATAAAATTAATGATGCTCGCCCTTCCCTTCCACCAGGTACAGGTACGCCACAAATATTTGACGATTTTGGCGATGTATATGGTTTGAGCTATTTAATTACAGCCGAGGGTTACTCTCCTGATGAGCTGCATGCTTACGCTAAAAACCTGCAAAGTGATATTTTACAAGTTAAAGGCGTTGCTAAAGTAGCCATGACCGGTGTTAAACAAGAAGGTATTTTTGTTGAAATAGCCCGTGAAGATTTGGCCACTTTAGGTAGCTCAATCAGTAATATTTATTCAATTTTAGATAAGCAAAATACAGTAATAAGTGCCGGTAATACGCAAATTGGTGATCAACGTATTTTTATAGATCCAACCGGCTCTATTAATTCTATTGAAACAATACAAAATCTATTAGTGAGCGCCACCAATGACGGTAAAGCTATATATTTAAAAGATATTGCTAATGTATATCGTGGTTTTCAAAGCCCAGCAACTAAACTTGTACGTTACAACGGGCAACCGGCAATTTCTTTAGGGGTTGCCAGTGTGCTTGGTACTAACGTTGTTAAAGTGTTTGAGCGCGTAGATGAGCGCGTTAAACAAGCTGAAAACGTGAGACCCATTGGTATAACAGTGCATGAATATTATCATCAAGGTAAGGTTGTTCAGGCATCGGTAGATAACTTTGTAGTAAATGTAATTGTGGCATTAATTATTGTTGTTGTTACTTTACTTGTATTTATGGGGCTGCGCTCTGGGCTTGTTATTGGCGCAGTATTACTACTGACTATTTTTGCCACGCTAGCAACCATGGACTTTAGCGGCATACCCATGCACCGAATTTCACTTGGGGCATTAATTATTGCTTTAGGGATGATGGTTGATAATGCCATTGTTGTCACCGAGGGAATACTGGTGGGTACTAAACAAGGGCGCAAAAAGCTAGAAATAGCATCTGAAGTTGTAAAGCAAACAAGGTGGCCTTTATTAGGCGGCACTTTGGTAGGTATTGTGGCCTTTGCACCTATAGGTTTAGCACCGGGTGATACTGCCGAATTTACTGGGCATTTATTTTGGGTTATTTTAATTTCTTTACTTTACAGTTGGTTATTTGCAATTACCCTAACGCCACTATTTTGTTTTTGCTTGTTTAAAGAACAAGATAAAGACACCTCTACAACAGCTAAGCCTAATATGATTATGGCGGCTTATCAATCCATTGTTGTTAGCTCGCTTAATCATCGCTGGTTAACAGTTGCTGTAGTGATATTTACTTTTAGTGCATCAATGTGGGGATTTCAGTTTGTAAAATCTGGGTTTTTCCCAGCCTCTACAACACCACAAATGGTAGTAGATTTTTGGTTACCGCAAGGAACTGATATCGAAAAAACCAAAAAAGATATGATCAAGCTTGAATCCTTTATTCAACAACAAGAGAGTATTGAGGGCGTACAAACCTTAATTGGTGGGGGCGGTTTACGATTTATGCTTATTTATGGAGCAGAATCACCAAACAGTTCTTATGGCCAAATATTAGCTAAAGTAGATGACTATAAAGTGCTTGATACTATGATCCCTAAAGTACAAGCGTATATAGATGACACCTTCCCAGAAGCGCAGGGCAAAGTATGGCGTTTTGTAATGGGACCCGGAGGTGGTTCTAAAATTGAGGCTACATTTAAAGGGCCAGAACCCGCAGTAATTCGTGAATTAGCCGATAAAGCGAAAGCAATCATGATTGATGACGGCGGTGCACTCTCAATTAAAGATACTTGGCGCCAGCAAGTTAGGGTTATTGAACCGCAATACTCGCCAATTAATGCCCAGCGTGCAGGTGTAACACGCAAAGCAATTGCTGAAGCGTTACAACAAAACTTTTCTGGTAAAACGGTTGGCCAATATAGAGAAGGTGAAGAGTTAATTCCTATTATTGTTAGAGCTCCCCTAAAAGAGCGCTCGAATGTTAATGATATAGGCAACATTCAAATTCCTAGCCAAATCACAGGTAAAACAATCCCATTAGAGCAAGTTACTAATGGATTTAAAACCGTATGGCGTGATGGTATTTTAAAGCGCGAAGATAGAATGTGGACAATTAAGGCTCAAGCCGATCCACTTCCTGGGCAGCTTGCATCTGAATTATTTAATCGAGTAAGGCCACAAATAGAAGCGATTGACTTACCTGCCGGTTACACATTGGAATGGGATGGTGAGTATGGGCAATCAAAAGAGTCAAATGAAATGCTTGCATCAACACTACCACTTGGCCTTTTAGCTATGGTGCTAATTGTAGTGGTGTTATTCAATGCTTTAAAACAACCTATTATTATTTGGCTTGTGGTACCGCTGGCTCTTATAGGCGTGGTATTTGGCTTAGTAACAACTCAAACCCCACTTGAGTTTATGGGGATATTAGGATTGCTCTCTTTATCTGGTCTACTCATTAAAAATGCCATTGTATTGGTTGATCAAATGGATATGGAAATTAAGCAAGGTAAACCACGTTATGATGCCATTGTCGATTCGGCTAATAGCCGAGTAAGACCAGTAATGATGGGAACACTAACAACAGTACTTGGGGTAATACCGCTTTATTTTGATGCGTTTTTCCAATCAATGGCGGTTGTATTAGTATTTGGCCTACTCTTTGCCACATTACTAACCTTAATTGTTATACCTGTGCTTTACGCTATTTTTATGGGCGTTAAAAAGGATGAACGTACGCCAGTTAATGCCTAAGGTAATAAACTAAATATTGCAAAGTAAATAAAATATACGGCCAGCTAATGTAAAATATTATCTGGCCGCATGCTTTTTTATACCCAACCCACAACATAAAATATCGCTCTATGCTGTTGATAAATAACTAGCTTCATAACTTTAATAAAGTGCCCATCAGCGTACTTGTTAACACTGTTGGCGGCGATGGTACAGGTAAATAAAACCCTTGCGACATTAAAGTAGCCAATTTAAACGCGTATTTGATATGAATGTGTTTACCATGTGCCGACTTTGTCAATTAGTGGCTCCTCACATGAAAAATAGCGATTATGGCAGCATAATTAATATCTCTTCTATGGCGAGCGTTAACAACAGCCCCGCTATTAGCGCCATGGCCCACGCGCTGTAAGTACTGATGCACTTAAAAAGTGCTTACCTCTGAAGTATTAAAACAATGTTACTTCATACTTTTATTATCAATACGTTAAAGCTAACTCCATAGTTAATCCAACAAACTCATTTTATATCGCAACTTACTTAACATAACCAACTTGCTTAACCCTATTTCCCCGTTATAAAACCTCTAAAAACCCTCATACTAACGGTACTAAAATAACCCAAAGTAATATTTTTCAGTTAAGCATTTAATGGTCAACACTATATTTGTATACTATACTTAAGTTATTCATAAATAGGCCCTTAGAGCTTATAATTAAGGTGAGGGACCGCATTGACTAATCATTTAACGCTACATTTTGTAACGCCAGAAATGCTCAAAGCAGCGGTGATCACAGCCAAATATGACCCCATACTTGTTTTAGCATCTGTATTTACAGCGGTATTTGCATCTTATATTTCATTTTTACTTTCTGCTCGTATTAAAGGCGCGCAACTTAAAAACGAAAAGCTTTTTTGGACCCTACTGTCATCATGCTTTTTAGGTGCAGGTATTTGGGCAATGCATTTTGTTGGCATGTTAGCCTACCAACTCCCTATTCCTGTAAGATACAATATACCTATAACACTAGTTTCAATTTTACCCAGTATATTTGCTAGTTATTTTGTTATATCCCCTAATTTAGAGCGTTTTAAACACTTATGGTTTAGAAGTATACTTATGGGCTTAGGTATTTGCAGTATGCATTACGTAGGTATGATAGCAATGATAATGCCAGCGCATATGGCTTATGAGCCCATTCTGTTTACGTTCTCTGTATTTGTTGCCGTAGCACTTTCGGGTTTAGCTTTAAAAATAGATGAATTACGCCAAACAACGCAAAATAAACAAAAGCGGGTTAACTTCTTAGCAGCGCTGGTAATGGGCAGTGCTATTTCGGGTATGCATTATATTGGTATGCTCTCTATGTATGTATTTGAATCTAGCCATACAACCTACCTTGCAAATGACAACAGTGCACAACTTGCCCAAGTGATTATATTTGTAGTGCTAGTATTGAGCTTATTTTTAGTAGGCAGTATGGAATTACGCGCCAGAAGCTTGTTATCGGCAAAGTTAAAAGCAGTACTTAATACAGTGCAAGACGTAGTGATATGTTTTGATCGACAAGGCATTATCGAATTTGCCAACCCTGTAACTGCAAAAGTATTTGGTTTTGAGCAACAAGCGTTAATTGGCAAAAACATTGCTATATTGCTGCCAAAAAAGCATGCAAAGTTTTATCATTCATTTAATGAAGATCAACCCAGTTTTGGAAAAAGCCAATTATTACAGGGGTGCAATAAGTGTGGGCAAGTTTTTCCCATAACAATCGCAATCAACCCTATAAGCGAGTTATCTAACGCCCCTTTAGTCGCTACTATTAAAGATTTAACCGATATTCAAAACCAAGAAGCCTTTACACAAACTATATTTGATACCCTACCTAACATTTTATTTATTAAAGAAACTAAGAGCCTAAATTATAGTCATGTAAATAAAGCCGCTGAAAAATTACTTGGTAAATCACAAGAACAGCTTATTGGACTAAATGACTTTGATATATTCCCAGCAGAGCAAGCAAAGTTTTTTGTAAAAGCTGATCGCAAAGTATTGAACTCCAACAATTCGCTAACAATTAACGAAGAACCCGTAACCATAAATGGAACAACTCGTTATTTACGTACTCACAAGGTGATTATAAAAGATAGTATAGGTAAGGCTAAGTTTTTACTTGGTATTGCTGAAGATATTACTGAGCTCAGAGAAGCTAGAATTGAGCTAGATAATTTGCATCATCGAATGGCATTAGCCGCAGATGCGGCTAATATTGGCATATGGGAATGGAACTTTAAAACCGATGTGCTTATTTGGGATGACTGGATGCACACACTTTATGGCATTAAAAAGAGTACTTTTTCTAGTAACTATGCTCAGTGGTCACAAACAATTCATCCTGATGATTATGATAGTGTTACAAATAGCCTGACCAAGGCAATAGCAAACAATGAAAAGTTTCATGCTGAATTTAAAATTATACTGCCCTGTGGAACAATACGTTATATAAACGCCGATGGCCGAGTATATGGTGATAGCATAGTCGGTATTAATTCTGATATTTCAAAGCGTATTATCGCTGAAAACAAAGTACTCAAACTAGCTCAAACCGATTATTTAACCGGGCTTGCAAACCGCAACACCCTAACAAAGTTTGCTGAATGTGAGTTTAGAAAAGCTAAACAAGAGAACAGTAAAGTAGCTTGTTTATATTTTGACTTAGATAAACTTAAGCCAATAAACGATACTCACGGCCATATAGTTGGCGATTTTGTATTAACCGTAATAGCCGATCGTTTAAAGGATATTACCCGTAAAACAGACTGTATCGCGCGTATTGGCGGGGATGAGTTCGTTGTTATAAGCACCGATATTGAAAACGTCAACCAAATAGAAAAACAAATAACCAGATACTTAAACGCTATTGAGTTACCTATTGTGTTGCAAGATAACGAACTCTTAATTACAGTGAGCATTGGCTATGCGTTATATCCCGACGAAGCAGCAAACTTAGATGAGTTGCTTAACAAAGCGGATAAAAGAATGTATGAACATAAAAGTAAAAAGCATGACCATGCTAATAACAGCCAACCACAAGTCAATTTAAGTTGAGCATTTAATTTTAACAATACATAACTTAAATGAACTGAACTGAAAAACTCAAATATTCCTACAGCTTCACTATGTATATCCTAAAAAGCGCTAAGTTAGCGGCTGCTTAGAGCCGTTCATTATAGGTTAACGCATTAATACAGCACGTAATTAGCATCCGTAAACACGCACTTTTTGTTATTTATACAATCCTCTGAATAGCTTTAAAAGTAATTAACTATAAGATATTTCGCCTATAAATAACGCTTAGATATATATATACTGTAGGTAATTATTAAGATCACTTTTGCCGACAATAATGTTTTTGATGTTGTTGTTATTCATGCAAAATATTAACGAAAAGAATAGTAGCTATGACTTTCAAAAATAAACACACTACCTGCGAGACTTTCCCATGTTATCAAAACGTATAATTCCATGTCTCGACGTTAAAGACGGCCAAGTAGTCAAAGGCGTAAAGTTTAAAGGCCATGAAGTAGTTGGTGATATTTTAACTATGGCAAAAGCTTACAGCGAAGCCGGTGCAGACGAACTGGTTTTTTACGAAATTAGTGCCAGTGTTGAAAAACGCTTACTCGATGTAAATTGGGTAGAGAGTATTGCCCGCCATATTGATATTCCTTTTTGCGTGGCAGGCGGTATTAAGTCGGTTGCCGATGCAGCTCGCGTACTTGAACGCGGCGCAGACAAAATCAGCATTAACAGCCCTGCTATTGCCCGCCCTGAGCTAATAAAAGAGCTGCACGATGAATTTGGTAAGCAATGCGTAGTGGTCGGTATAGATAGCTTTTACGATGAAGTGACCGGTGAATACTTAGTGTACCAACTTACTGGCGATCCTAATGCGTCAAGCCGTACCCGCTATAAAACGCAAGAATGGGTTAAACGTGTACAAGATCTTGGTGCTGGCGAAATAGTATTAAACTGTATGAACCAAGACGGCGTACGTAACGGTTATGATATTGAGCAATTAAGTAAAATACGCGAACTGTGTAATATTCCTCTTATCGCCTCAGGCGGTGCTGGATCTATGCAAGATTTTGTAGATGTGTTTAAACAAAGTGAAGTTGATGGCGCACTTGCAGCCAGTGTTTTTCATAAAAATGTGATTAACATTGGTGAACTAAAACAATTTTTAACTAATAACCAAGTGGCCGCAAGATTATGATATTAACACTCGACAACCAAACTCAAGTTGATTTCACTAAAAGTGAAATGATCCCTGCTATTATTCAAGATGCACGCTCTGGTATTATTTTAATGCAAGGCTTCATGAACAGCGAAGCACTTAACGTGACATTAAAAACTGAAAAAGTAACCTTTTACTCGCGCTCAAAAGAGCGTTTATGGACCAAAGGCGAGTCATCTCAAAACTATTTAAATGTTGTGTCAGTGCATACCGATTGTGATAACGATTCTATTTTAGTACTTGCCAACCCAGAAGGCCCAACGTGCCACTTAGGCACACAAAGCTGTTTTGGCGATGATGCAAAACCAAGCCTAAGCTTTTTAGCGCAACTTGAAGATGTTATTGTAGCGCGTAAAAACGACGACCCAGCTAAAAGTTATACAGCGTCTTTGTTTGCAGAAGATTTAAGCCGTAGTTGTCAAAAAGTAGGCGAGGAAGGCGTAGAAGTTGCCCTTGCTGCAATGAAACACGATAACGATGAGCTAACAAACGAGTCTGCTGATTTAATTTATCACCTTACAGTGTTATTACAACGCCAAGGCTTAGCCCTTGAAGACGTAGTTAAATGCTTAATAGGTCGCCACAAGTAAGTTGTAACTTTAATACCAACAACTTTTATAAAAGCACGCTTAAATTATTTAGTGTGCTTTAGCACATAGCGCACTAAATTCATTAATTAAAAGGATAATATTGAATGAAGAAGTTAGCCTCTGTCGTATTTACTGGCTTGGTAATTTCAGGTTGTTCTAGCGTTGTTACTGAGCAAACAGCCGCCATAGATCAACTTACACCATGTAATAAAATTCAAACCTTACTTGGTGCATACGATACCCGTTTTGAATCGCTAAAAACAACCAAAGTAACTACAAAATTTATGGATAGCTGGAGTACTAACTATCATTTAGTGGGTAAGCAATGCCAAATTACTGCATTTGATCATGATAATGTTATTTACCGCTGTCAAAATAGTTACAAAGAGCAAGTAGCTGCTGTAACAGATCATCAAAAAGCAGTGGCTTTTACTCGCCAATGTTTGCTTGAAAGCAATTGGCATGAAAGCCAAAAAGAGTCAAAAAACTCGATTCGTACTACTTTCGTACTTGATGAAAACACCCCTGTTATTTCAATCTACACCGGTAAAACGTTATCTAGTTTAAAATCGTGGTCTACCTCATTAGAAATTGGCAAATCAGTAGCTACTAAACAATAATTTTTTATAGGGTTTTATGGGTTTTCAAACAAAAACTAGCAAGACTAAACTTAAAACCGATTGTATTGGAGTTTGCCAGCGACGCAGTGGCCTATGTACTGGCTGCGGACGTACCAACGATGAAATTTTTGAGTGGATTATTTTATCTGAAGATGAAAAAAAGGTGATTTTAGCAACCCCACGAGCCGATTAAGCAATGAATAGCTGGGGTTTTAATAGGTAAGCTAAACATCTGGGTTATAAAACTTTAACTTCAATAATAGACTAAAACTAACTGTTGTTAAATTTAGCCTGTTATTGAACGTTTGAAATAAATGGCATCTACTTTATTACTCATTATTTTTGTATTTATACCTTATAGGTTACCCGCTAGCTAAATTTATATCGGTTTGCGTAGCTTGAAAACAAGCGCTTACAACCTGCTTAAATGATTTATTAATGTCGATACTAATTACATTTAACTCATCTGCTTGGGGGATTTCCAATGTCTCGAATTGACTTTTTAATAGCTCAGTAGGCATAAAGTGCCCTCTTCTATCTTGCATTCGCTGCTTAACTAATTCAAAATTTCCCTGTAAATGTAAAAAAGTAATATTCACATTTCCTTCGCATATTTGCTCTCGGTATTTTTTCTTTAAGGCTGAACAAACAATAACGGCCACTTCATTTTTCTGCTCAATACTAAACGCAGCGTCACGAATTCTTTCTAACCACGGCACCCTATCATCATCATTAAGCGGTTGTCCTGATGACATTTTTAAAATATTTGCTTTGGGATGTAAATCATCGCCATCAATAAATTTAGCGTCCATTTTTTTCGCAAGCGCATAACCAATACTCGACTTTCCGGTGCTTGATACACCCATAATAATAAATATTCGACCCGCGTTTATTTGGCTCATTTAGCTAATCTCACTCTATTTTTTAAAAATTCATTAGCTTTGAATGAATTTTTATATTAAGTTACTGGTAACATGTTACGCGTAACTTAATATAATATGAAATTAAACACAAGTTAACTATCCTAATTTGAGTTGGATTTAAGTAGGAAATATATGTCAGATTTATCTTTAATACTAACCGCGGTAGGTTCTATTCTACTGTTACTTTTTTTAGTCATGAAAGTAAGGCTACACGCGGTTGTCGCTTTAATTTTAGTTTCGATGATAGCCGGGCTATTCTCTGGAATGAGCCCACAAATGATCGCAGAAACTATCCAAAAAGGAATGGGCGGCACTTTAGGCTTTGTTGCTGTTGTGGTTGCATTAGGTGCCATGTTTGGCAAAGTAATGGAAGAGACTGGAGCGCTTGACCGTATTGCTCATACCTTATTACATCGTTTTGGCGAGAAAAACGCTAACTGGGCGCTCACCTTTACTGGTTTTATATGTGCTTTACCACTATTTTTTGATGTTGCTGTGGTGCTTTTAATTGGTATTGCATTTGCTGTGGTACGTAAAGGCGGTGGTAGTGTTATTAAAATAGGGATTGCACTGCTTGCTGGTATTGCTGCTTGTCAGGCATTTCTTATCCCTGCGCCAGGCCCTATTTTAGTGGCATCTCAACTTGGTGCCGATTACGGTTATATGATTTTATTTGGTTTGCTTGCTGCTATTCCAGCTATGATCATTGGCGGCCCTCTTTGGGGATCGCTAATTGCTAAGTCAATTCATGTTGAACTACCTGAACACGCCCAAAACAATGATAATACTAGAGACGGTGAGGGCGAGCCTAGTTTTGGCTTAGCTCTAGGTTTAATTGCACTGCCATTATTAATGATTGCCTTAAATACGATTGGCTCTCGTTTTGTTGAGCAACAATCTAACTTACATCATTGGTTAGAGTTTATCGGCCACCCATTTACTGCAATTCTTGCAGCTTGCTTAATGGCATTTTATTTACTGGGTGTAAAACGCGGTGTACCACAAGATCGTATTATGGAAATTTGCAGTAGTGCCTTACAACCTGCTGGCGTTATCATTTTGGTAACAGGCGCTGGGGGAGTATTTAAACAAGTATTGGTTGATTCGGGTGTAGGGGCAGCGCTTGGTAATATGCTTGCGGGATCTGGCTTACCGATTGTTATGCTAGCTTTTATATTAGCAGCCGCAGTACGCGTAATTCAAGGCTCTGCAACTGTTGCTATGCTTACAGCATGCGGTTTAATTATACCTATGTTAGAGCCGCTTGGACTAGATGGCGCTCAGCTTGCTGCGGTTACTATCGCCATTGGTGGAGGCTCAATCGTTTTATCGCATGTAAATGACTCTGGCTTTTGGTTAGCTAATCGCTACCTTGGCCTTACTGAAATGCAAACGCTGAAAACATGGACGGTGATGGAGACCATCATTGGTACAACGGGTGCTATTGTAGCTATGATTATTTCCCTCTTTTTATAAATTATTTTTATTCATAAAACCCTAAATATGTCCGATGCTGTGCTTAAATAGCAGCATCGGTGTTTACTTCGAGTGTTATAGCTTTTACTGTTTGATGGAGGCAAGCACCATATTTCACTTACAACTCAATATTCTAGGTTTAATATTTTCTTGCTTTATGAGTGACATAGTTAATCAAACACTTTCGCCTAAATGAATCACATAACCGGTATCACATATTTGCTCATCGGGTGTTTCAATATCTGTTGTTGAACTAATACGACTGAGTAATTTAGCCCCTGCAAGGTTACCAATCTGATAACGCGGCGTGATCACACTGGCTAGCTGAGGCACCATAGATTGACCAATATCATGGCCATGAAAGCCTGCAACCCCCATATGCTGAGGAACAGAAATATTATTTCTTTGACACTCAAAAATAGCACCAATAGCCAAATCATCATTAGTACAAAATATACAGTCAGTATCTGGATGTTCTGTACGTGTTTTTTGCAATAATTTAGCGCCCAAACTAAACGACGAAGCTTCATTTGTCATCACACTTTTAGGAGTAAACCCCCTTAGTAACATTGCGTCGCTATAGCCTTGAAACTTCAATTGTGTGCGCATATCTAACCTTGCACCAAGGTAAACAATATTCCGGTAGCCTTTATCTAAAAGCGCATTGGTCATCTCAAAAGCAGCTTTAGCATTATCAAAGCCAACCGCTTGGTGTATTGGAGTGTGATGAATATCCATTATTTCAACCACAGGAATACCCGCCATAGCAATCATTTTTCGGGTTCTGTCGGTATGCGTTGTTTCCGATAAAATTAGCCCATCTACATGATATGATAATAAATATTCAACTCTCTTTTCTTCAATTTCGGGGCTATAGCCATAATGCGCGAGCATTGTTTGATACCCAGCAGGCTCAGTAATATCTTCAATTCCGCGAATAACTTGCGAAAACACTTGATTAGTTAACGATGGGACAAGCACACCTATAGAGTAGCTTTTGGCATTAGATAATAAATCTGGGGCTTTATTAGCAATATAACCAAGTGAATCTATGGCTGCTTTAATTTTGATTTGAGTTGTTGCTGATACTTTCTCTGGGTTACGTAAATAACGACTTACCGTCATTTTAGTGACCCCAACTGCATCCGCTATATTTTGAAGTGAAGAGCGTTTATTTTTTTTCATCACAGGTAATTAATTTATTATGTTACACGTAACATAACAATTATAATTGCGGTTAGCCACTTTTAAGCTATTTTGCTAGATAAATATAACCTTATTGATAATTATTTATACTATCCTGGCTTGCTTAGACCGTTTACTTATCAAGTTAGATACTTAATTATATGCTTTTCAATGAGTCAATAAATACAAATGCCTCAGTGTATAGAGGCATTTTAAACGATGTTATTACTTATAAATAGCTTACGCTTTACCGAGCGCTTGACTTACATCTGCAATAATATCGTCGATATTTTCAATACCAATCGATAAACGCACTAAATCACGGCTCACACCTGCATTAGCGAGTTCTTCATCATTAAGCTGACGATGCGTGGTTGATGCAGGATGACACGCTAGCGACTTGGCATCGCCGATGTTTACCAAACGCAGTATCATATTGAGTGCGTCGATAAAACGAGTGCCGGCTTCCAAGCCACCTACAATACCAAAGCTTAATATACCCGATGCTTTACCATTAGTTGTTTTTTTACACATTGCGTTGTATGGACTTGACGCTAAGCCTGCATAGTTAACCCATGAAACTTTAGGGTGCTTTTGTAAATACTCAGCCACCTTTTGTGCATTTTCGCAGTGACGTTCCATTCGCAAACCTAAGGTTTCAAGGCCAATTAGAATGTCTGATGCATTTTTTGGTGCAAGTGCCGCACCGGTATTTCTAAGGGGGACCACTCTACAACGGCCAATAAACGCAGCTTCTGCAAAGGCTTCGGTATAAACAACATTATGATAAGACGGATCGGGCTCGTTCATCATGGCAAAACGCGTAGCATTTGCTTTCCAATCAAATTTACCTGAGTCAACAATCATGCCGCCAATGGCAGTACCGTGCCCATTTATGTATTTAGTTAATGAATGCACCACTATATCGGCACCCAGCTCGAATGGGCGGCATAAGTACGGCGTTGCTACTGTGTTATCAACAATAAGGGGCACACCCTTACTGTGTGCTATTTTAGCTAATCGAGCAATATCAACAATGTTACCTGCAGGGTTGCCAATTGATTCACAAAATACCGCTCGAGTATTATCATCTATCGCGCTTTCAAAGGCCTCAAAGTCATCTGCTTTGATCATCCGTGCTTCAATACCTTGGCGTGGTAATGAATGCGCAAATAAGTTGTAAGTGCCACCATATACTTGGCTAGTACTGACAATGTTAGTGCCAACTTCACATAAACATTGAATTGCGTAAGTAATTGCTGCCATGCCAGAGGCTACAGCTAGTGCGCCTACGCCCCCTTCCATAGCGGCGATACGCTGCTCTAATACTGCGTTAGTTGGGTTCATAATACGGGTGTAAATATTACCAGGTACTTTTAAATCAAATAAATCAGCACCATGCTGGGTGTTATCAAACGTATAAGATGACGTATTATAAATTGGCACTGCTGCAGACTTTGTGGTTGATTCTGATTCGTAGCCATGATGCAGCGCTAAAGATTCTAGTTTCATTAGTATATTCCCTGTTATTAATTTACTTAGCGTTAAATTAGCACTTATATGCTACTAAGTGCACTTGAAATATACTAATGACAATTGAAATTTTTAACCTTTAAAAACAACCACTGTTAACTTTTAAAGCTATAACTAGTTTAGCTGTAAACTAAAACCAATAATAAAGAGTATTACGCCTAAATAAATAATACATGCAGATTCATATTTTTTGATGTCTCACCTGCAATCAGGTCGCACGTGCCTGTATATATCCCTTTGCACACCAATAATATTCCCCTGGTTAGCCTATAATTATTTAAATTTATTTTACCTTTTTCATCTGTAATAATGCGCAAATAACCAATAAGTATAATAATACTTGCCGATATTAATAATCCAATTTCTAAGCTTTCCATGGATATGCTCACTTGAAATTTAAGTGTTTTGTTTAATATTGATTGCTTGAAAGGTCGTTATGCTTATTGACGCAACTTTTAACTTCACTATTTAAATTGGCTAATAGTGCGTACATCTTAGTTATATTATGCCTAAGCTGTTAGGATACGCCGTCTAAATAATGTAGAACGGTTATATAAGTATAATGTCTAAATTTTTCTTTATGGGTAAGCCCGATATAATGGGTAAAAATAACAGTAACGGTTTTAGTCCTAAACGCAATGAAAAAGTGGGCAGCGAGCTTCATCCATTATCGTTAGTGGTTAACTCACCACAGCGCGAGTTAGAAGTAGAAGCAATAGTAAAAGAACATAAGTTATTTGCTACAGTAGAGCTTAATACTCAAAATGATGAAGATATAAGAGAGCTTGAATTCGCGCTGGTTAAGTCTACACCGCAAGTATTCGATAAAGTCCCTGAGCGTAACTCTCCTTGTTTATGCGGTAGTGGTAAAAAGTATAAAAAGTGTTGTGCTTAAATTATAGCTCACAATTTAATCTCCTTTCTCATTCTTTAATATAAAAATGCCACCTGTTAATAACAAGTGGCATTTTATTATTTGCTATAAAGTTCAGCTAAAATAAAGGTTCGGCTTTATTTTTACGCTTAACTTATTTTACTATTTTCATTTCATCTAATAAATTTTGGGCATTATCTACCTTGTCCATTACCCATAGCATGTAACGAGAATCTACGTGAATTGAGCGGTTTAGTTCTGGGTTATAATCCCAATCGCCAATGATGCTTTCATATACGCCATCAAACAATAAACCCACCAGCTCGGCTTTACCATTGAGTGTTGGCGAGCCTGAGTTACCGCCGGTTGTATCTACGTTTGATAAAAAGTTAACAGGTACTGTGTTCATGCCGCCGGTGTAATCACCGTAAAGTTTCGCTTTAATTTGCTGTTGTAGCTTTTTAGGTGCATTAAATGGCGCTACATTGGTATTTTTAGCTAGTAACCCTTCAAGCGATGTAAAGGGTGTTGCTACCAAGCCATCTTGAGGTGAGTAGCCACCTACCGTGCCGTAAGTTACTCGTAATGTGCTGTTTGCATCTGCATATACGGCCTTATTTTGTGCTTTATTAAAGGCAATAATAGCGCTCATTAATTGTGGGCGAGCAGCTTGTAACTTGCCTGCAAGTGCTTTTGATTTATCTTCTTCAGTTTTCATTACTGCAAATATCGCTTTAGCGTATTGCATAAATGGGTCTTGGCTTTGGTTTAGCTGGCTAAACGATTGCTCAAACAATGAATTGCGTACAACTTCGTTATCAAGTGTTGATTTAGTATACATTTGCTCAAGCAATGCACTTTGTTTCGCTTTATCAAAACCATTTTGTAGTTTAAATGCCTTATCAACCTCGCTAAAGCGCTCTTCTTTCGGAAGTGCGGCATAAAGCTCTAAAAAGTGCAGTAAAATAGCTTTATCTACATTGGCATCAAAGCGACGCGTCATACGCTCAAGCCCAGCTTTAATGCGCGGTAAGTCACGCTCTTGGTATCCAGACTCTCGCTCTGCATTTGGCTTTTGTTGCTCATACGCTAAACGGTATAAGCTGCGAGCGGTACTGATCATTTGTGATCTGTGTACATAACCTAACATACGATCGCGCTCGCTATGCAGTTGCGATTGCGCTACTAATGCCGATAGCTCATTTAAAACATCGCCATATTGCTGCTTGCGTGTTTTATCACTATTAATCCATGCCGTTAGCTCTTGTTCAAACTGCTTTTTACGCTGAAACATAGTGCCTTTTTTAAAGCTTTCTATCATTGAGCCATAGTTTTTAATGTAATTATTGTAACCTGCAATAGTGCTTTCGTAAGCTATACGCGCTTTACTGCCGTCCTCTGCGTTTTCTTCAATAAGTGCTACGTATTTTGAATTATGTTCACGCGCTTTAGGATAGCTGTCGTTAAATACGTTATCTACTTCTGCAGCAATACGGTAACGGTTAGTACGCCCTGGATAGCCTGTTACCATTACAAAGTCGCCCTCTTGCACACCTTTAGCACTTACACTTAAGTAAGAATCGGGTTCATAAGGTACGTTATCTTCGCTGTACTGTGCTGGTTTACCATCTTTTCCTACATACGCACGGTAAAAACCAAAGTCGCCGGTATGGCGCGGCCACATCCAGTTGTCTATATCACCGCCATATTTACCTACGCCCATAGCGGGAGCGTATGCTAAGCGTACATCTTTTATTTCTAGCGACTTAATGAGGTAATACTCTAAGCCACCATGAAACGAATACACATTACAACGATAGCTCTCATCGGCTTCACACTGAGCCACCAGTGCTTTTTCATTTTTTTCAAGGGCATCGTAGCGTGCTTTAGCACTTAACTGTTGAGTGTCTTTAATTACTTTGTCGGTAACGTTAGTTACGGTTTTAGTAACATAAACACGAGAGCCAGGAGCTGCGGGTAAATCTTGCGCTGGAGTTTTAGCTAAAAAGCCATTTTCTAAAATATTATTATCGGTTGTTGAGTTGTATTGAATAGAGCCATAAGCACAGTGATGGTTTGTTACCACCAAACCTTTTGGCGATACAAATGATGCCGTACAACCACCTAGGCTAATTACCGCATTCATCGGGAATTCGGTTAATTTTGAAATAGATTTAGCATCTATTTCAAGCCCTTTGGCTTTTAATATTGATTCTAATTCTGGAAGCTGATGTGGTTGCCACATGCCTTCATCTGCAATTGCAGTGCTTGAGAGTGTAATTGCTAAAGTTGATGCTATTGTAGCGACAAGAGGTGTTAAACGCATTATAGAGTCCTTTTTATTGTTTCTATAACAGGTTACTCGTGAAGTATTATGCAGGTCAATACCGTGGTAATAAATTGTTACAATGTGCCCTATAAACCCTCATATATAGCGTTAATAGCAAACTGTGGCAGCTATATTTTGTATTTACTTATAACTACTTTATATAATATGTGATTATTTATAAAAACCTTGGTGAAAAATCCAATAACAACTCCTCAGGTAATGGCTTACTAAAATAGTAACCTTGAACAAAATCACAATTTAACTCACCAAGTAAAACAAGCTGCTCTTTCGTTTCCACTCCCTCTGCAACCACGGTTAACCCTAAGCTATGCGACATGGCTATAGTTGCTTTGACTAAATTACAGTCTTCTTTTTTGGATGTAATGCCATTAATAAACATGCGATCTATTTTTAAAACATTAAATGGGTACTGCCTTAAATAGCTTAATGATGAATACCCAGTACCAAAGTCATCCATTGATAGCTTTATGCCCAATTTAGTTATTTCTTGCAAAGTGTCGTTTATATTCAATTTAGCATTCATTAACACCCCTTCGGTAATTTCTAACTCTAAATATTTAGCCTTTACATCTAGCTCGCTAAGAGTGTCTTTTATAAAACTAAGTAGGGCTGTGTCTCTAAATTGACTTGGGGATAAATTAACAGCCATAGTATATTTATGGTGTTGTCCTTTATTAAGGCACTGATTTTGCCATTTTTTTAAAAGTTGTAAGGCTTGCTTAATAACAAACTTCCCAATGGAGATAATCAACCCATTATGCTCGGCTATTGGAATAAATTCATCGGGCGGTATATTCCCCAGCACTGGGTTATACCAACGTAGCAAAGCTTCCGCGCCAGTAACATGTTTATTTTTAACATCTAACTGCGGTTGATAATGTAATTCAAATTCATTACGCTGCAACGCACCGTGCATCTGCTCCTCTATCGCGAGTCGACGCTGAATTACTACGTTCATTTGTGGAGTGAAAAAAGAGTAAGTATTTCGGCCTAATGCTTTTGCTTGATACATTGCCGTATCTGCATTGCGTAAAAGATCAGACGCTGTATCGCCATTTTCGGGGTACATAGCAACCCCAATACTCATAGTGAGTACAAGTTCTCTCCCTTCAATTTTAAATGGCGAGGTAAAATTTTTCAGTAGCTTTTCTGTAATATCTATTGCGTTATAATGACAATTTATCCCCCGTAACAATACAATAAACTCATCTCCTCCTAAACGTCCTATGGTGTCTTCTTTGCGGATGACTTGCTGTAATCTTGCAGCTGATTTTATCAGTAGCTTGTCACCTAGTTCATACCCAAACGAGTCATTTACTTTTTTAAAGTTATCTAAATCAATAAAAAGTACAGCCACATGTCCCTTGTTTCTTTGTGCTTCAAAAAGCATATGCGATAGTCGGTCAAGTGCTAAGAAACGGTTTGGTAAAGAGGTTAAATTATCATAATAAGCTTGTTTACGGATCAGCTCTTCTGCATCGTGCTGCTCAGTGATATCTCTAATAATAACCATAACTTGCTGGTATTGCGAAACATGGTTAATTCTTGCCTCAAAGTACACAGCTCCCTGCGACATAGTTAGTTGATATTGAAAGCTCACCATTTGTTTTTGGCTTAAGGCTTGGGAAATATTTTTTCTAAACTTACTGCTAACATCGTCTGGTAATAAATCAAACATACTGCTACCAATAAATTGCTGAGGTAAAGCATAAAGATTACTGCTACTACTGCTGCTGGCTTGATAATCAAGGATTTTGCCATCTTCTTGCATTACAAAAAATAGATCAGGAATAGCCTCAAATATTGTTTCCAACATTTTCTCTCTAAACATAGCCTGTTCTTGCGCCTGTTTAACATCGGTTAAATCAATATCAATACAATACATTTGTTTAATGCCATATTGATTTATAAACATTACATGGCTTGAAAACACCGAAACATCATTATTATTTTTATCACGAAGAGTTAGCTCTGCTGCAGGAATTTCTATTCCTTTTGTGATCCAATGAGTATGGGCAGCAATCACTATCTCTTGTAAATCACTTGGTATAATTAAGTCTTCAATTTTCTTACCTGTTGCTTCACTTTTTGTATAGCCATAGAGTACTTCGCTGCCTTTATTCCAATAAATAACACGGCGTTGTTCATCATACCCCTGTACAGAAATAGCATTCACAGCATCAAATAATTGATGTAATGGGTCATTAACAACATATTGGTGAGCTAAAGTATGTATATTATTTTTAGATTTCATTCTGATTAATTACTAAACAATACTTAATGTTAATAATAGAACGAAATAATTAAATTAACACTTAAAGGAGCGAATAAATGCTTTTAGGTAATGCGGCAATATAAGAGTGTAAAAATAAAAAGGAGCCGTTGCTCCTTTTAGTTATTAGTTTTTAACTCATTAATGTTAATCTTTTTTAGCGTTATTAGGATGCTCAACACCTATCCATGCTTTAAACAACGCCTTTTGTTCACTCGATGCTTGCTTATTAGCAATCACCTTTTTAGGTTTATCAAAATCTTCTGATAAAACTAAACTGGTGCTAGCAAGTGCATCGCGGCGAATATAATCAATTGTAATTTTATCCCCTACTTTATACATTTCTAGGCTGCTGGTTAAATCCTTACCAACGTGATGCTTATTAATAGCAACAATTTTATCATCTGTTGTTAAGCCTGCCTGCCATGCACTGCCACCGCGTTTAACATGCGAAAGCGTAAGGAGTTGGCCGGTATTTTTTGCCACAGCATTTATACTCGCTAAGGCTTTCGCTTTTTCTGGACGCTCAAATGTTAAACCTACTTTATTGAGTAACTCGTCAAAATTTAGTGAAGCTGGCGAGTCGACATTAGTTTGCCACCAAGTGTTGTAATCACGCCCGGTTAGGTCTTTTAAAATATTGAGTACATCTAAAGAAGTAAAACCTGCAGGTAATTTATGTTGCTTATAAAGTGCCTTGTGTACATCGCGATAACTTATTTTACCTTGGCTTTTTTCTAGTAAATCAATATCTAAAGCAAGAGATAACAATGAGCCTTCTGAATAAATGTTAGTAGAGTAATTACGCGCGTGGTCCCCGCCTTGGTTTATCCACTTATCAAAGCTGGTTTCGCTGGCGCTTTGTACTTCGCGACCAGGTGTTTGTAGATGACGATTAATTGTTTTACTCAGTAGGTTAAAAAACTCATCAGTGCTTTGAATGCCTGAACGCACTAATAAATGATCTTCAAAATAGCTGGTTGAGCCCTCTGCTATCCAAAGTAATTTAGAGTAATTCATATTGGTGTAATCGTAAGGTGTAAGGCCCGCTGGGCGGTATGCTTTAACGTTCCAAGTATGAATAAATTCATGTGCCGCAGTGCTTATAAAGGCTAAGTAATCTTCGCGCTTCGCAAATCGGTCTCGCGGGCGCTGAATAATAGTCGAATTTAAATGTTCAGTAGCACCACCCGCTCCCGATGTTGCATGCACCATAAATACATAACGTTCATACGGGTAGCCATCCCAAATTACATTACCAGTAGCCACTAATTTTTTTAGATCAGTTAGCATGAGCTCTACATCATAATTACCATCGCCCCATATAACTAAATCGTATTCACGGCCATCAACTTTAAAGGTGTGTAATTGGTTAATACCTGTCTCGATTGGTGAGTCTACAAGTACGTCATAATCTGCCGCCTTAAATGTATTTTTACCTTTGTTATTTTTCATTCCAGAAACAGAGCGCCACTGTTTAGGCACCTCTAAATTAACCGTAACGGGTTCTTGGCGAAATGAGTCACTAAACATAAAAAAGCCTGATGCATCAATAAATGCATGGCTGTCATCAATATGGCGCGCACGTTTGCCAAGCTCATTTGCGTATACTTGATATGCTAAGTTAACTTTAGTTGGTTTATTTAAATGTACACGCCAGGTGCTGTGATCAATTTTTTCCCACTTTAGGGGGTTACCCGTACTGTCTTTTGCATCAAAGTAACGCACCCCATTGGCTAAATTTAATATTTCGTAACGCCCAGTGCGCCATGCAGGTAATTTAATGTCTAAATGCGCTTGTGCCGTTTTGGGAAACTCTACCGTAACATTACCTAAGTGGTGCTGTGGCTGAGAAATGTTTAATGAATAATTTACATCAGCAAACGTAGGGGCTGAACATGCGGCTAAAATAGACAGCGCTAATAGCTTTTTCATAATGGCTCATAAAGATAACTTAGTGTGTAAAGAAGACTAACAAGGCGCTATTTAAAAGTGAATTAAAAGCGATAAATAGACTTTTAGATACGTTTATTGGCAATATCTCATTAAAAATACAAAGTTTTTAATGAGATAACTACACTTAATATAAATTTGTTGTAAACTTAACTGATACTAATTAACACAATGGCGGTATGTTTAGGTGCCTGATAAATCTAATCCTATGGACAAAAAACTCAAACAAGCTATTGAACAACGAATAGTAATTGAGAGCGCAAGGAAAACTCAAGTAGACACTCTGTCAAATTTTGCAGCTAAATTATCTTTAAGCTGTAAGGGTCTTGATATTGAATTAGATAATCGCCTAGCCAAATTTAGAAGCGCACTTAATAAAGGAGTTAGCTTTGAGCACTTATCGCCGTTAATTAATGATATTTTAGTACTTTTAAAAAACCAAGAAGCCATTCAACTCGCTCATCAACGCGATTTACGCACAAGTGTAAAAAATGCAGGTAAACAATTACAAAAAACCAATGGTTTACCTGACAACACACGCAGAACACTGCGTAACTTGTTAGATAATGAACTTGATGCCGTTCAGTCAACCCATGGTTTTATACCGCTATTAAATCAATTAATTACTATTTATAACCAAGCGTTGCACACTAAATTTAATGCAATACCCGCAGAACAACATACCGATACTCCAGCAATTGCTAAAAAGTTGTTAGAACTTGCCCACCAGCTGGTACTTGAAGATGAAGCAGCTGAGCAAATTAAATCGATAAGAACCACTATTTTACAAAGTAATACAGTAGATGACTTACTCGCTGCCGCGATTGAAATTATTAATATTATTGTAAAAAACATTAATAACGAGCGCCAATCAGCGCAAAGCTTTTTAGTGTCTTTAAATAAAACCTTAGAAGAGTTACACCATTCGATTTTTTCGACCAGTAAACATTCCGAATCTATGGGAATTGAGTTTGACGCATTAAATAAGCGTATAAAAACTAAAATTAATAATCTTAATGAACAAACTAAGAGTACCACTTCAATTTCATCGTTAAGAAAATTGGTTGATCATGAATTAAAATCCCTCGGTGAAGATTTTATTGCCAAAGAAGAACTTGAACGCAAAGATCGCAAAGTACTTATAACCAGCTTTGATGAAATAAATAATCGTATTGGCAGCCTAGAAAAAAAACTCACAAAGTATAAAAAGCGTCTTAACGATCAACGTTTTAAAAGCCTGTTCGATAGCCTAACTAAACTGCCAAACCGAGCTGCGTTTGATGAGCGGTATAACCACGAAATGCACTTATTTAATGTGCAAGCATCCGATGTTACTCTGGTGGTAATTGACGTAGATTATTTTAAGTCAATAAACGACAGGTTTGGTCATACTGCTGGAGATATTACGCTACAAGTTATTGCTAAAGCCTTGCAAAAGTCGATAGAAAAAACTGACTTTATAGCGCGTTATGGCGGCGAAGAATTTGTACTATTAATGCCAGGTACTTCTTTGGAGCATGCCATTCCCCAACTCGAAAAGCTTAAAAATAATATAAAAAAGATCCCGTTTAAGTTTAAAGATAAGCAAATAGAAATTACAGTGTCACTTGGCGCAACTCAGTTTAAACAAGGTGACACATTATTAAAGGCATTTGATAGAGCAGACGATGCTTTATACGAAGCCAAAAACGCAGGTCGGGATCGTCTGTGTATACGTAAATAATGTTATATAGCTCAATTGTTTTGAGTTTTAAAACTAGCTAGTTTTTTACATTTTATACCAATTGTATTAAATGAGTCGTTAATTATAGCAACCGCTCTAAAAAAGTACGGCACTTGAGCTTATATATTACTTATATAAGTTTAAGTGCCCAAAATGAGTTTAACCTGCTAGAGCAATCAACGCTTGTATTCAATTGGTATTAAGCAGCAAGGAGAATGCCGATGTTAATACAGTTAAACCCTACTGGGGTTTTAGATTTACTGTCGCAATTAGAAGTTGATTTATTAGAGCAATCTTCCGCTAGTGAACGCTATCGATTATTTAGAAACTGCGCGCTTGCCGTCCTCAACGTAGGCAGCCATACAGATGAAAGTAGCGATATCTACGATAAATACCAAGACTTTGATATTCGTTTAGTTAGCCGTGAGCGTGGCATAAAAATAGAACTAATTAACGCACCTGATACCGCATTTGTTGATGGTGAAATTATTACCGGTATTCACGAACATATATTTTCTGTGATCCGCGATATTTTATTTATATGTCAAAAATACGAAAAAGATCTTAAAGAACAAAAAGCCATTACCCACATGGTTTTTGATATGCTCAGAAATGCCGATGCACTAAAAGTAAACAGCGAACCAAGCATGATTGTATGTTGGGGTGGGCATTCGATTAGTGAAGTTGAGTATAAATATACCAAACAAGTAGGCTATGAGCTGGGCCTGCGCGGCTTAAACATTTGTACCGGCTGTGGCCCTGGCGCTATGAAAGGCCCAATGAAAGGCGCTACTATTGGCCACGCTAAGCAGCGCATTAAAAACAATCGTTATTTAGGATTAACCGAGCCCAGCATTATTGCAGCAGAGCCGCCTAACCCAATTGTAAATGAATTAGTCATTTTACCCGACATAGAAAAACGTTTAGAAGCCTTTATACGCACAGCTCACGCTATTATTATTTTTCCTGGTGGCGCTGGTACTGCTGAAGAGTTTCTTTATTTATTAGGGATATTATTACACCCAGAAAATGACAAGCAGTGCCTACCGGTTATTTTAACAGGACCCAAACAAAGTGAAGCCTACTTTAAAGAGCTGTGCCACTTTATTGAAATGACACTGGGTGTAGAAGCACTCAGCAAATTTGAAGTTATTATAGATAACCCACAATTAGTGGCGCAAAAATTAAAGTCGACCATGGCTAATGTTCGCGACTATCGTAAAAGCCAAGGCGATGCATACTATTTTAACTGGACATTAAAAATAGAAAATGACTTTCAACAGCCGTTTATACCATCACATGAACAAATGGCGAACCTAGACTTGCACCTAGAACAACCAAAACAGTTATTAGCTGCAAATTTACGCCGCGCATTTTCGGGCATTGTTGCCGGTAATGTTAAAGAAGAAGGCGTAAAAGCAATTAAACAACATGGGCCTTATATTCTAAGTGGCGAGCCTAGTTTAATGAAAGCAATGGATAAGTTATTACAAGCTTATGTTGACGAGGGAAGAATGAAACTGCCCGGCAGTAAATATGTCCCCTGCTACACAATCAAGGCGTGAGTTCTGTATTGAAACCCCATTTATTACTTATTGATGCGCTTAATTTAATTAGGCGCATTTACGCGGTAGACGCGAATCAAAAACATCACAGTGATGAGCAGATGCTTAAAGCAAGCTGCGCACGTGTAGCGCATGCCTGCTCAAAACTTTTAAGCAGCACTAAAGCAACCCATGCCATTGCTGTATTTGATGGCGATAAAAGTTGGCGCTATCATTTTTATAAAGATTACAAACACTCCCGTGCTCCCATGCCACAAATACTTAAAGATGCATTAGTGCAATTTAAAGCCGCCATTGAAGAAACCGGTATTGTAGTGTTTGAACCAATAAACGATGAAGCTGATGATATTATTGCAACTCTTGCAAATAAGGCATCACATAACAACATCAGCAGTGTGATTGTCTCAACTGATAAAGGCTTTTTACCTTTTTTAAATGAGCATATAGCTGTGTATGATTATTTTAAAAAACATTATTTAGATCAAGATAGTATTAAGCAACGCTTTGGCGTTGAGCAAAAAAAACTAGTAGAGTTTTGGGCATTTGCTGGCGATAAAACCAATGATATTCCGGGCGTAAAAGGCATAGGCACTAAATCGGCACAGCTACTAGTTAATAACTATAGCTCTGTCGAGGATGCACTCAATGACGATGCTCTTAGTGCCAGCTTACGTAAAAAGCTAACTGAGAATATGGATATGTATGTTATTTCAAAGCAACTGGTTAGTTTACGCACCGATATAAACTTAGGCTTTAGTTTAAAGCAGTTAAGGCTTAATTAGTCGCAAGTTAATAGCACTGCCGTACGACAATACGTATACTATTAGCAGTGATGGTTAGTAGAGTAAGTAATGTTCAAAAAGTTTTTTAGATATTTAATTTTAGGTTTAGGGCTGTATGCGCTAATAGCCACGTTAGTGATCGTTTTTTATAAAGATGATCCACAAGCTATGATTTGGCAAGACAGAGAAGCCTATAATAAACGCTATATCGAAAAGCTAAAAATAGAAGACACTGCAACCCTCAATAGTGTACTCGAATATTTAGGTAGCCCAGATCTTACCTTTGCTAAGCGTGATGAGGACCAAGTATGGCAAATTGTTTTTTATCGTACCCAGCATAAAACATCTGACGGCATTACTACTATAGATGAATGTACCGGCTTATTATTTAAAAACGGGCAGCTCATTTTATGGGGTCCCAGTGCTTACGATCAATATCTAAAACCAGGTTAGGGAAACGGCATAATGGATGAGCCTGTATCAATAAAGCTAAAAAGGTTGCTTGAGCATACGCAGCTATTTTTAGCTTCATACAATAATAAAAAACAATGGCCTACCTTTTATCCGCTAGTGTGCAAACTTGCAGAGCAATACCGAACCCTTTATAAGCAAAATCCGAGTGCTCTACAAGCGCAACTTATGCTTTATAAAACTCAGTACGACTTTGCTACCAACCTTGTAATTAACCAATGTATTTTAACAACCGCACTGTGCGTAAGCCAAAATTACGATGACGAACTAAGTGAGCTGTATATTAGTGCGTCATTAATTGAGCACTTGTGCGTAGGCGCTCAACTTAATAAACTGTCCAAACAAATAGCGTTTACCAGTACCGAAAGCCAAATATGGCAATTACGCCACAAACTTGCAGCGCGCGTATTACTAACCGCAAAGCAACCTGCCCATAGTATTACTCAAGTATTAGCTAAACTGAGTAAATATAAACACGCTTTAGTAAGCACCCCTAAAATAATGTTATACGATGGCGGCACAGTAATTGTGGCGTTAGCTAATATTTTGGCAGTTAACCTCACGTGTAATGCAGCAAATCAGCAAATAAATTTTTATAAAGCGATAGCAGACTTATATTTGCGAACCCCAAATTTATTTGCTCAGCGACTCTTAAAATCATTAATTGCGCATATTGGCCCTTTGCTCCCCGGGAGCCGAGTTTTATATGCCGAACAAGCAATGATTTATTTAGCAACCGACGCCGAGCAGCGCCACATACTTATTAAAAGCTTAAAGAACAAAATAGTTTGGTACAGGGTAAAAGCAACGCTTAACGATAACGCAGTACAATGGCTATGCGCTGATAAACGTATACTTTATAAAGTGTGGGATACTGAATATGTAAATATAAAAGCCGCAACTCCCAGTACCCAAAACACATTATATGATCTAATTGGGCTTATTAAACTGCAACAAGAGTATAGCTTTAACAATATAAATACTTTATTAGCCCCATACCCTAATGTTATTAAAAGCTTATGCCAAGCAGTTAAACCGTATAACAAAGAGCATCAAGCCGCTAAAAATTTAACGCATAGTTTGTCTATGGTTGGCTACAATAATGCCCCTGCTATTATACAGCGCGTGGTGTTTGAGCAACTAGTTTTTGCTATTCCGCATCCTTTACATGCTTTTTTAGTTAATCGACTCAAATGTATGGTCGATATAATGAGGCTATTGGTCTATAACAATAAGCAATATCAGTTTGAGCATATTTGTTTGCCTTTATATGCTTACGCGCATTACTTATTAATACATTGTAGTACGCAACTTTCAAGAAAGACGCCTATAGCGCACGCCCCCAATAAATCATCCGATACACCTATGTGCGCATTTTTTGGCATAGAAAGCATGGATAGTAAGCATTTAAATCAGCAGTTATCAGCGCTTTTAAGTGATAACCCATGGACCTTTGCATTATTAGATGCCGAACAAGTAGCTAAAAACGAACTCACTGAGCAAAGTAAGTTATGGGTAGCATTTAAAGTCGTGGCGCAAAGCGTGTTTAAGCCAAAAACAGCATTAACACCTTGGCAACAGCAAACACTTAAGCAGCAATTAATAGCCCAGGGCTGGGACAATCAAGCCGATTTTTATGACAAACTTCAAACATTAGCTTTGTTTGATAGTATTTAAGCTACTTATTTTAACTATAAACAGCGGTTATACCCAGTATTAATAGTATAAACTGGCAAAATGACTTAATAATTGGTATAAATGCGCCCTTGAATTCTCAAGCTCGTTCACATAAATTTTCTAACAAGCAGTTGCTCCCTCGGAGCCACAATTTATGTGCAAATCAAACTCTTTAAAGGATAAGTTAATGGCCAAACAAACCATAACAGTGATCAAAGGCGACGGCATCGGCCCTAGCATTATCGACTCAGCACTTGAAATACTAAAAGCCGCAGGATGCGATTTTGATTATGAATTTGTTGATGCTGGCCTAGCTGCACTTGAAAAAACAGGTGAGTTACTTCCGCAAGACACAATCGATACTATCGCTAAAAACAAAATCACCTTAAAAGGTCCTTTAACAACGCCAGTTGGTGAAGGCTTTACTTCTATAAACGTAACACTACGTAAGCAATTTGGTTTGTACGCAAACGTACGTCCTGTTAAATCGTTTGTAGGCACAAAAGCACGTTATGATGATATTGATATCATTACTATTCGTGAAAACACCCAAGGTATGTACTCTGGCGCTGGTCAAATTGTAAGTGAAGATGGTAACGAAGCAGAAGCAAAATCTGTTATTACTCGCGAAGGCGCAGAAAAAATCGTAACGTTTGCTTACGAGCTAGCAGTACGTGAAGGCCGTAAAAAAGTAACAGCGGTACATAAAGCAAATATTTTAAAATCTACATCAGGCCTATTTTTAAAAGTAGCGCGTGAAGTTGCTGAGCGTTTCCCAGAAATTGAATCAACCGAAATGATTGTTGATGCAACCTGTATGAAACTAGTAATGACGCCAGAAGAGTTTGACGTAATAGTAACCACAAACTTATTTGGTGATATTTTATCAGACCTATGTGCTGGTTTAGTTGGCGGCTTAGGCATGGCACCAGGTGCTAACATTGGCGAAGATACTGCAATTTTTGAAGCAGTACACGGCAGTGCGCCTGATATTGCAGGTAAAAACTTAGCTAACCCTACTTCTGTAATTTTAGCGTCTATTCAAATGCTTGAGCATTTAAACATGGGCGACACCGCAGAGCGCATTAGAAGTGCAGTTGCTGATGTGATTAAGTCAGGCGATCGTACTACTCGCGATTTAGGCGGCAGCCACGGTACAACAGACTTTACTCAAGCTGTTATCGACCGTTTGTAATATAAAGTATAAAGTACATACATAAGTACTTGTAAGCGTACTGATATAAAAAGCCAGCAATTGCTGGCTTTTTAATATTCCAACTTATAAAACTGCATAAAACCTCCTTTTATCCACTTTCAAACTTCAAAAAACAACTAATTCCAGCACAAAAATAGCATGATGAGAAAAAATAATGCAAAAAAGCCATTTCGCGGTTGACATACTCCCTCAAAACCCTTAAAAATAACCACATACACAATTTTAGTTTAAAGCAGTATTAACGCTTTGTAATAGAGTAATTAATTATGAATACTACAATTCGCCTATTAGTCGTACTCGTACTGGTCTTAGTTATAAGCCCAGCGGGGATGTATTGAAAGGTGATACTGCTTTTTAAAAACCCCCGCCCCATGCGGGGGTTTTTTTATGCATAAAAATAACGGCAGAGGAATGAGGATGAGCAAACAACAATATAATGGTTCTGAACTAGTTGTTCAGGCATTAAAAGAATTAAAGGTTAAATACATATTTGGCTACCCCGGGGGGTCAGTATTAGATTTATACGATGCGCTTTTCCAGCAAGACGACATTGAACATATTTTAGTTCGTCATGAGCAAGCCGCCACACATATGGCCGATGGTTATGCGCGTGCTACTGGCGATGTAGGCGTAGTACTGGCAACATCAGGCCCAGGTGCTACAAACTGTATTACCGGCATTGCTACAGCCTATATGGACTCCATTCCAATGGTCGTGCTATCGGGGCAAGTACCTACCAACTTGATTGGTGATGATGCTTTTCAAGAAACCGATATCGTTGGTTGCTCGCGCCCTATAGTAAAGCACAGCTTTAACTGCAGAAGCGCAAAAGATATCCCAACTATTTTAGCTAAAGCTTTTTATATTGCCAGCACAGGCCGCCCAGGCCCAGTGGTAGTAGAGCTGCCAAAAGACATGCTAAACCCTGAGATAAAGTTTGATTATGAATTTCCTAAATCTACCGATTTAAGAACTTACAACCCAAACACTAAAGGCCACTCAAAACAAATACGCAAAGCCGTTACCGCCATACTAGAAGCAAAAAAACTGGTAGTGTACTCTGGCGGCGGAATTGTAATTTCAAACACTTCTGAGCAATTAACTCACTTGGTAGAGTCACTAAATGCGCCAATTACCAATACCCTTATGGGGCTAGGTGGCATTTCAGGTGTGCATCCAAACTTTGTAGGCATGCTAGGTATGCATGGCACCCTTGAAGCCAATAAAGCGATGGCTAATGCCGATGTAATATTAGCATTAGGGGCGCGTTTTGATGATCGGGTCACCAATAATGTGCAAAAATTTTGTCCCAACGCCACTATAGTGCATGTAGATGTTGATCCAACGTCTATTTCTAAAACAATTAAAGCTCACATTCCGGTAGTTGGCTGTCTTGCAACCGTACTAGAGCAGCTACAAGCTGGTATTGATAAGAGCCCTATTCAAATTGATCGCAGCGCCCAAGAAGATTGGTGGCGTCAAATTATCAGCTGGCGCGAACAAAAGTGCTTAAGCTATAACACCGATGGTGATGCAATTAAACCGCAAGCCGTTATTGAAGCAGTTTATAAAGCAACCAATGGCGACGCTTATGTAAGCTCTGATGTTGGCCAACATCAAATGTTTGCAGCCCAGTATTACCCGTTTAAACATCCGCGTCAGTGGATCAACTCAGGCGGCCTTGGCACTATGGGCTTTGGCTTACCTGCAGCCATGGGTGTAAAACTTGCTTTTCCGGATAAAGAATCGGTATGTATTACTGGCGACGGCTCTATTCAAATGAATATTCAAGAGCTAGCTACGTGTTTACAATATAACTTAGCGGTAAAAGTCGTGTCATTAAATAACCGCTCTTTAGGCATGGTACGCCAATGGCAAGATATGGTGTATGGCGGGCGTCATTCATCATCTTACATGGAGTCTTTGCCTGATTTTATTAAATTAGTAGAAAGCTACGGCCATGTAGGTATTAAAGTAAACACCCTAGATGAGTTACAACCGGCTATCGACAAAGCCATGTCGATTAACGATCGTTTAGTATTTTTAGACATTCTTGTAGACGAAAAAGAACATGTATACCCAATGCAAATTAAGTTTGGTGGCATTGATGAGATGTGGCTACGTAAAGGAGTAAAAGCATAATGCGTCGTATTTTATCTATATTATTAGAAAACGAACCGGGAGCACTGTCGCGTATTGTAGGATTATTTTCGCAGCGTGCTTATAACATCGACAGCCTAACAGTTGGCACAACGGATGATCAGTCTTTATCGCGCATTACTATTACCACTATGGGTGATGACCGTGTAGTAGAGCAAATTACCAAACAGGTAAACAAGCTTGTTGATGTACTAAAAATTATTGATTTAACCGAAATGAGTCATATTGAGCGTGAACTATTATTGGTTAAAGTATTTGCCCAAGACGAAACAACACGCGCAGCGGTTACCCGCGTAGCAGATGTATTCCAAGGGACTATTTTAGATATGGGCCGGCTAAGTTATAGCCTACAGTTAGTGAGTAGCACAGATAAAATTGAATCATTTTTAGATACGCTACGCCACGAAACCGACATTATTGAGGTAGTGCGCTCTGGGGCAGTTGGCATTGGCCGTGGCGATAAAGCCCTAAAAGCCAAATAAATAACTAAAAAGTTAATCCACCTTAATAAAGGTGGATTAACTTTATTACAATTATTAAATGTAATTATAACATTAACAAGGTTGGCAAATATTTTAGGCATAAAAAAAAGGGCTAAAAGGCCCTCTTTTCATTTAATTAGATAAACCTACAATTAAAGGTTTACTTGATCTTTAAGACCTTTACCTGCTTTAAAGCTTGGGATAGTTGCCGCTGCGATTTGGATCTC
Organism: Pseudoalteromonas sp. HL-AS2; assembly: GCF_031198805.1. NCBI lineage: Bacteria > Pseudomonadati > Pseudomonadota > Gammaproteobacteria > Alteromonadales > Pseudoalteromonadaceae > Pseudoalteromonas > Pseudoalteromonas sp. HL-AS2. The sequence goes on from NZ_CP133572.1 coordinate 233,026, forward strand.
AGCACCCGTTTGTGGGTTACGGCCAGTACGTGCTGCACGTTCTTTAACTGAAAAAGTACCAAAACCAACTAACGCTACTGAATCACCTTCTTTTAAAGAAGAAGTTACAGCGCCAGTAAACGCGTCAAGAGCGCGTGTAGCAGCGGCTTTAGAGATTTCTGCATCAGTAGCAATTTTTTCAACTAATTGAGCTTTATTCATTATTTGATTCCTATTCGTTATTATTTTGCCTTCGCAAAACCTATCTTTATGCATTTTTGAAGAGTTAGCAACAGCAAATTGCATTTTTTGCTTAAAATCTTATAAAATGCGTAAAATTAAAATAATTATCGGTAAAATACAGCGTGTTGAGTTAACAAAGACTTAATTTAAGTGCAATTTTAACGCAAGCTAAGCCACAAAGTCACAAGCTATATTTTTTCGATAACCAAGGTAACTTCCCCAACTTCGATACCAAACTTAACAATAGACGTACGGTTTATCAAGCGAGTTTGTGTTACCAAGTACATCCAATCATCAAAGTTTACCGTTAAAGTGCTGCCATCGTACGGCAGTTCAACAGCGTAATTCCAATGAAATACACTGCCATCACTTTTCCCTTTAGCTGTGCCTAAAACATCATCTGCAGTGCCGGTTAAACTCTTGTCATCATTGAGTGTTACTTTCCAAATACGTTTTTGAGTTTCACCATCATCATAAATAAAATCTTCTTCTATAACGCCTTGGTTGCCCTCCCAGCTTGCATGCATGTCAACCACGAGCTTGCGGGTTAATTCACCTTTATAGTCTTGTACAACGCCATAGGCTTTTAAATTTCCGCTAAAAAACGTTTTAAAGTCAAATTCTGGAGAGGTGTTATTGTAATGTTCGACATTGGGGGCAGAGCAACTTACCAATAACAGCGCACATATAGCGGCAAAGGTTACTTTTGCATAATTTAAAATCGTCATATTAATTTCCTAATAATTGCTTTCGAAGTGCGGGCTCAGAGGTATTTTCGCTCAGCCAAATCGCCAAAAAGTCAGCGGCAAAGCCAGGCTCATTAATTTCACCAATGTGTTTATCATTATGATAAAAAACACTAAGCCCTTGCTTGTCTGTTACGAGCGTTAACGACTCGCCTTTTTTTATATTTGGCCACATCGCTAATAATTTATCGCTATATTGCGTTGTTAGCTGTTTTTTACCTAAATGTTGCCACTGCTCGTTGGTCGCTTTTACTATGTCTTTAGCAGCAAAGTCACGCAAATAAGTCAGCTTAAATTTAATCGGATTATCGCCTAGCTTATACTCTCCTGTTGTAGTAAATAATGTAGCGTCGTATACATCCCAAAATAAATACTCCATCCGCGCATCCCCTACCTTCGTTAAGCTAATTTGTGCCACAGCAACACAACTCGTTGTGAGTAAACAAATACACAGTACTTTAAATATAGCGTTCATGGTAAATCCCTTCAGGTAAGTGAATAATCATACGGGAGCGGCAAGGGCGAGGATCAGCGAGTAATAAGTAATTTAAGTTTTAAATTAGCTAAAATAATTAAAGTAAATACAGCAGCCCAAAGAGCACCGTATACCAGCCAAAACTCCAATAGTGGCAGGCCTAAATTTAGCACTTCAAAGCGCGCGCCGGCCCAGTAACTTGCAGGGGAAAACACAAGGCAAATAATAAATACTTGCCAAAGTTTTAGTGAGATTAAAAAGCGCATTGAGGTGTTTATGCTAAGCAGTAATGCAAACCACAATAAGGCAAGCCAAACAGGAAATGGGGATACTTTAAACTCTAATAAGCCACTTTTAACGGCAATAAACTCGCTCAATAAAGCCAAGGGCAAAGCCACTAAAACCAGTAATGCGTCGTGCTTCTTTTGTTTTGATAAATAAAACATCAACGCAATAATAGCGCTACTAAACACAACAGAGCTTGATTCAAGCAGTAAGGATAAAAACCACACTGCTTGAAATAACACAAAATTAATAACCGAGTGCAATTTCATCATCAGTACTGATAAAACGTGGTTTACGCGCCATTAAATGCACGGTACTAGTTGCACGTGCTCTAAATGCACCTTCGCAGTAAGCAAAGTAAAATAACCACAAACGATAAAAGCGCTCATCAAATTTAGAGCTGTCTAAGTCTGGCCAGCTTTGTATAAAGCGCGTACGCCAATCGGCAAGTGTACGTGCATAATGGGCACCAATATCGTTTACGGTATGAATAACCATATCGGTATTATTTTTAATTTGTTCACTCATTTCATTTAACGATGGCAAACAACCACCAGGAAAAATATATTGCTGAATAAAATCTGAGTTTTTTAAATAATGTTTATAACGCTGATCGCCAATAGTAATCGCCTGAATAAGCATAGCGCCATCATCTTTTAATAACGCACTACATTGAGTAAAAAAGCTTGGTAGGTAATCGTGCCCTACCGCTTCAATCATCTCAATTGAAACCAGTTTATCGTATTGCCCTTTAAGTGAACGGTAGTCTAATTTAAGCAAAGTTATTTTATGTTCAAGCCCAAGTTGCTTCACTTTTTGTTCAACATAGTCGTGCTGCTCATCAGATATAGTCGTGGTAGTAACATAGCAGTCGTAATGAGTAGCTGCATAAATTGCGAATGCCCCCCATCCGGTGCCTATCTCTATTACCGAGTCGCCTTTTTGTAGTTCAACTTGTTCACAAATTCGTTGTAACTTATATTGTTGAGCTTGCTCTAAGGTTGCTTCTTTTTCGGGATAGACTGCACACGAATAGAGCATTTCTTTGCTTAAAAACGATTCGTATAAATCATTCCCTAAATCATAATGAGCAATAATATTTTTTTTCGAACCCGATTCTGAGTTTTTGTTTTTTAAGTGATTTAAGCGATTGACAATATTACTGAAAAAAGAAAATTTTTTTTCAAAAGCATCTAATTGATTTTGATTAATCGCAAATATTTCGATCAGCTGAGTTAAGTTATCGCAAGACCATTGTCCTAAAATATAAGACTCGCCTGCGCCCACACTACCCGACAAACAAAATGCTTTGTACATTGCTTTATTATTAACAGTAATCGTTACTTTTGCAGCTGACGATAAATCGCCAAAAGTACTGCGTTCGTTATTATCAACTAACGTTATTTGCCCTGTTTGAATCGATGAAAAGGCTTTAAATACTATTTTTTTATATAAATTAGTAAGCCAGCTTCGATTATTTTGACAACGTAAATGCGTCGCTTTTTCCATAAAATCACCTATATTATTACTCTTAAACAACATAACAACTTGCTTTATGGCTTACCTGAGTGGCCTAAAAAAGGCACTCTTTTAATAAACAACTTTAATGCTTGATAATAAATACCCTTAAAAATTGACCAAGTCATCGCCGGAAAACGTTTAAGCAACCTACTTACTTGTTGCTCAGTTAATTCGTGGCGTTTTAACCTTAGTGTAGCGTCGAATAATACCTGCTCGTCGCGTATATTTTTAATCTGTATTAATGCTTTATCCTGCGTTTGTCGAATATGCCAGTGGTAGTTCATGTCCAAGTCCATAAAAGGTGATACGGAAAAAGTTTTCTTAAAGTTCACTTTTTTTTCTAACGGAACTAAATAATAGTGGCGTTCATTCCAAGGTGTGTTGCTAACCTCTGCAATCATGTAGCTAAATTTTGTATCGTTATCGCCAAAAAAATAAAAATTTACTGGGCTAAAGTAAATACCTAAACAGCGTAATTGCCCCAGCATATAAACATGGCTAAAGGTTTGTTTAACACCTAGCTTTGCAAGGTGTTTGCGCGCGCGCTCTACTAACGAAAAGGTATTTAATTGAGGGTCTTTATTTAGATAGTCTGCTTGGTTAAATTTAAGAGCTTTAAAACCTGAACTGCCCAATTGGCTATGCACACCGTTTAATTGCTGTGGGTTATTTAAATCAACCCACATCATGTACAATGGGTAACTAAAGCTATGGCTTTTAACCGCAAAACGGCGATGTTTTACATCGCCTAAATATACAGCGCTAGTCAAATTCAACCCCAAGCTGTTTGGCAACGTCTACGCCACTATGCACCCCATCTTCGTGAAAACCGTTATACCAATACGCACCACAAAAATAGCTATTATTTTTCCCGTCAATGCTGTGCTTTTGTTGCTGCGCGGCTATCGATTCTTGGTTAAATACTGGGTGATGGTAAGTAAATTCACGTAATATCTTACTCTTTTCTATTCCTTGTAGATGGTTCAATGTTACACAAAACTGCGTATCTGACTGTAACCCTTGAAGTATATTCATTTGATACGTAACAACAGCCGCTTTATCGGTATTATTATTGAGTAAATAATTCCAACTAGCCCAGGCTGCTTTTCTGTCGGGTAATAAATTAGTATCGGTATGAAGCACCACTGAATTTTCGGTATAAGGAATAGCGCCCAACACTGACTTTTCTTGCTCGCTGGCATCGCCCAATAACGCTAACGCCTGATTTGAATGACAAGCAAATATCACTTTATCAAACTCGCTTTGCTCACCATTAGCAAACACAATGGTTACTTTATCGGCAGCTCTAGTTACTGATTTAATATCTGTATTGAGTTTAATTTTGTCGGCAAAGCCTCTAATTAGCGGGTTAATATATTGACGAGAACCACCGGGTATTACATACCATTGCGGCCTGTTTACTACATCTAATAAACCATGATTAAAAAAGAATTTAACAAAAAATTCAACGCCTACATTTTGCATTTCTTTAATGCTGGTAGACCAAATAGCAGCGCCCATAGGTAAAATATAATGATATTTAAAAAAGTCGTTAAAATTATGCTCACTTAGTAGCTCACCTAATGAGTGATCGGCTTTATAGCTGCCTTGCTCGTGTATTGTTTTACATAATTTATTAAACCTAACTATGTCGTACAGTAAACGCCAAAACTTTGGTCTAAAAATATTACGACGCTGTGCAAATAAACTCGTAAAGGTATGGCCGTTGTATTCAAAACCTGTGGCATCGTTATGCACACTAAAACTCATTTCTGTTTCTTGCTTATCAACGCCAATACGCGCTAATAACTTTTCAAAATAAGGGTAGGTTCTGTTATTAAATACAATAAAACCAGTATCAATAGCGTGTTCAATACCATCAACTTGCACATCAACCGTAGCCGTGTGGCCACCAATGTAATTGTTTTTTTCAAATAGCGTTACATCATAGTGCTTATGCAATAAATGCCCACAGGTTAAACCTGAAACGCCAGTGCCAATTATAGCTATTTTTTTCAACGCGCTAGTCCTTTTGCAATTTTGAGCCACAGCGGCAATGGTAATATGCGCAGTGCTTTTAATATTAGTGTAAAACGATACGGAAAATGCACTTCTTTACGACGCTTGTGTATGCCTTTTATCATGTAGTCTGCCGCTTTTTGCGCTGTAACGGCCATAGGCATAGGAAAGTCATTTTTATTAGTTAGAGGGGTTTTAACAAAACCAGGATGCACTAAGGTTACATCAACGTCATTTAAATCAATTGCTAAGCTTTTAGCCAAGTAGCTTACACCCGCTTTAGAAGCGCCATACGCCTCTGAGCGCGGTAGTGCTAAATAGGTTACACTTGAGCTGACTAACACCAGCTGGCCACCACTATTTATTTTAGGTAATAAAGCTTCTAAGCAATACCCCATAGCCAGTAAATTAACGCTAATGACTCGCTCAAATAAGGCGCTGTCAAAATTTCGTGCATCGTCAACGTATTCGCAGTTACCAGCATTGAGTATGACCCGATCAAAATGAGCAAAGCCAATGGTAGCAGATTTTATTTGTTGTAAATTTGTGGCATCAAATTGGCAGGTTTGAATGTTGTTATGCTTAGCAAGCTCAGCTAACTTTTCGCTGTTACGACCGCAAGCAATAACAGTATCGCCTTGCTCGGCATATTTTATTGCTAATTGTTCGCCAATACCTGAGGTAGCACCGGTAATAAGTGTGATCATAATTAGCCCGCCCTTTTATCTATAAGCTTAATAATACGGCCTAATAAAGGAATATGCTGATACAGTAGCTCGCCTACGTTAAAATAGTCGCGGTGCTCAATTATTTTGTCACCGTTAAATGTAAGCTTACTGTGCCCCTGCACAGTAATGGTGTTTCCTGAGGCTAATTTAGGATGCACATAATGCATACTCCAATACACAAAGGCATTATTGGCAACACTGAAAGAATCAGTTATATCAAACTGGCAATGCGTAACATTGCTATACAAATTAGCAAAGTATTTGCGCAGCTCAACAATGCCATTAATGTTGTGCATTGGGTCGGTAAATTGTATATCGTCGCAGTAAATTTCACTTAATAAATCGAGGTTACTATTATTAAGTTTTTGATATATATCTACAAACTTATCTACTGGTAACTGGTTATCCATATCATACCTTAAATGCTGCTAGGGCACGCTCTCGCGCCGCTTTATGATCAACAATTGCTGGCCAATAACACGAATCACTTTGCCCCAATGAAGCTAAATAACTATGTGGAAAGTGAATGTGTTTATCTGGCACGTTTTCAAGCTCTGGTATGTATTTACGAATAAATTCGCCGTTTGGATCAAAGCGTTCACTTTGTCTTATAGGATTAAAAACTCTAAAGTAAGGCTGTGCATCACACCCGGTACTTGCCGCCCACTGCCAACCTCCATTATTAGAGGCCAAATCGCCATCTATAAGGTGTTGCATAAAAAAACGCTCGCCTTTGCGCCAATCTATAAGTAGGTGTTTAGTTAAAAAGCTAGCAACCACCATGCGTAAACGGTTATGCATCCACCCGGTTTGCAATAGTTGCCTCATCGCAGCGTCAACAAGCGGATAACCTGTGCGGCCTTCGCACCATGCTTTAAAGTCGTCATCGCTGCTACGCCAAACTACCGCGTTATACTTTTCGTTAAAATTATCGCCACGCGAAAGCTTTGGAAATTGCGCAATTAAATGCCGATAAAATTCACGCCAAATAAGCTCATTAACCCAAGTAAAGGTTTTGCTTTTTGAAGTGCTTAAGATATCGGGGTAGCGCTGCTGTATATTTATTAATAATTGCTTAGTACTAATAATACCTAGCGCTAAATAAGGGCTAAGGCCTGAGGTGCCTTTAATACTGGGAATATCACGGTGATCGTCGTAACTTGTTAGTTTATCGCAAATAAAGTTATCGACCACAGTGGCCAATGTTTTATCATCAACGGGCCATTTTTCAGAGCTGCTATCGCCTTTGAGTAAATTTGTTTCGTTTTTGCTTAACTGCGCACCGCCGCTAACGTGCTCTACAGGCCACTGCGGCAAAGAAAAATGCACCTCAATGTACTGTTTTAACCAAGCACGTTTAAATGGCGTAAATACTTTGTACATTTCGTTGCTTTGGTTTTTAACGCTGCCTACCGGGGCAATTAAATCGCCTTCGTACAAGGTAAACGTAATAGAAAGCTCATCGCACTTTGCTAAAATGGCTTTATCGCGGTTTACTTCGTTTAGTTCATACTCGGTATTGGCAATTACATGCTTAACATTATTAGCCTTACAAAAATCAATGAGTTGAGTTTCGCAATCAGCAAAGTATGGCGCATCAATAATGTGTAAGGTAATGCCGTGATCAGCAAGTTGCTGGTGCAGGTAAGTAATGCGACGTTTAAGTAAGTCAATTTGTATTGGCGCTGCTTGATGCTGCTGCCATTGTTTTTCGCAGATAAAAAAAATAGCGTGGTTAGCGCCATTATTAAGCGCTTGAATTAGCGCCTCATTAGAAAAAAGGCGCAAATCGCGCCTAAACCAAAATAATGTGTTCATTAAATACCGTAGCGTAGTTTTAATTCATTAGGATAAGGATTAAAAAATACTTGTTTTTCAAGATACTCGTTTGGGTGCACCTTTAAATGATGCTTTAGCAAAGTAAGTGGCACGTAAAGAGGCACTAAACCATCGCTGTATTCATCAATTGCTTCTCGCATTTCTTGTTTTTCGACTGACGATAAATCTTTTTTAAAGTAGCCCTGTAAATGCATTAAGGTATTACAATTATTTTTGCGTGAGGCTGGCTTTTTAAGTCCATTCATCAAACCTAAAATGTACTTATCAGCAAGCTCGGTTACGTCATCACCTAAAAACGTGCCTAACAAATGACCTAGATCGCGGTAAGCTTGGTAATTATGCGCCATTAACAAGTATTTATATTGCGCATGAAACTGGGTTAAGCGATGAACGTTCAATGGCTGTTGTATTAATTTTTGCCAATTTTTAAACGTATACACTCGCATTACAAAGTTTTCACGCAAGTGCATGTCGTTTAAACGGCCATTTTCTTCGCACGGTAATAATGGATTGTGCTTCATTATTTGCTCTGCAAAAAAACCAACACCTTCTGATGTGTTACCAGTGCCCGCTTCGTTGTATATTTTAATGCGCTCCATGCCACAGCTTGGGCTTTTAGCACAAAACACAAAGCCGCTTAACTCTTTCGCTTGTTCGGTAGCTACTTTAATACCGTAAGCAGTAAGTTGTGGTCCAACGTCGCCAGAACCATCAGGGCGACACACTTTTATTGTATCGCCTACTCGTACTTGGCGAATAGTTGGCCTTGGAATAGGTAAACCCACCGCCACCTCTGGGCAAAAGCGCGTATATTCAACATGCTTTGCAAACTCATCCATACAAAAGTTTGAGCGTTTATGGCCTGTGTCAAAACGCACTTTTTCGCCTGCTAAACAGGCACTAATGCCTATTTTAATTGTATCAGCTTGCATAATATCCCTAATAAACTGTTTATATTAGTAAATTAAATTACCAATTGGGTTAAGTAACTTACTCAGCCCTTTATTAAAATGTAGCGCACTACTGACTACTGTAAAGCATAAACAGCCTTCTTTTGTTACCGGTGTGTGCAGATGGCTGCCATCTTGCCAAATAAAATCACCCGGTACGTAGCTACCCTCTTCGTCGCTAAACTCGCCGTTTAGTAACAAAGTAATCTCAAATCCGGTATGAGTATGCTCTGGTATTTCTCCACCCGCAGCAATGTGCAATAAGCTGGTACGTAATGGGCCATCATCTAGGGCAACGCGCGAGCGGGCTAGTTTGCCAACTTGAGTAAATTTGCTGTGCGAAATACGTGTTAAAGCACGCGGCAGTTGATAGTTTTGCTGGTTTATTTCAACAGCAATTGGTTCAACTTCGTATACTTCATCAATACTGGTATCGCTGGTTATTAAATCAAATAAGCTTGAGCTTTCTTGCTCAAAATAACCACTAGTATCATCCTTAGCCTCTGAAGGTAATGCATCGTTAAACACTTCAGCTGCATTATCAGCTTCAAGCTTTGTTACTTTTTCTTGGCATACTGGGCACATATCTACGTGTATAGACACAGCTAAACTTAACGATGCGCTAAGTGATGCACTGCAATATTGTGTCAGTAAAGTATCACTCGGGTGATGTTTAATCATGCTGATCTCCCATTTCATTACGTAATTTTTGCAAGGCTAAACGTAACCGTGATTTTACCGTGCCTACTGGAATATTAAGTTGTTGTGCAAGTTGTTCTTGCGACATATCTTGAAAATAAACACCTCTTACTACTTCCCGCTGAGCTACTGGTAGCTTTTCAAGGTAGCGTTTAATTTGTTTATCTTCTAAATGATCTGTGTATTCGTGATGCGTATTTTGCGATTCGTTCAATAACGGCCAAATATCTTCGCTGATGTTTTCTTCTTTATTGCTTTTCATTTTGCGCAGCATATCAAACGAAGCATTTCGCATTACCGTGTAAACCCAAGTAGTCGCAGCCCCTTTGTCACTATTGTACAAATGTGCTTTACGCCAAACCGATGTTAGTGTTTCTTGCACTAACTCCATTGCTTGAGCTTCAATACCAAATTGCTTGATACCAAAACGTTTAATTTTTGGCGAAAAATATTCAAATAAATAAGCAAATGCTTTTTTATCGCGGCTTTGTGCAACATCAATTAATGCTTGCATCAATTCCTTACTTGGCGTTTCTGGCATGGCAGTGTACTTACCTGTATTAGGTTCACAACGTAATGATTGTTGTTGACTTACCATAGTAATTTATCCCGTTATTGCTTTAGTACATGTAAATACGGGCAATAATTAAATAAGGATCAAATTAAATTAGGCAAATTCGTTATTAATCACAGTATGGAGGAAACTTAGTAAGTTATCAAAGTTAGTTTCAAACGCAAGTTGCTGTTTTTTCTCAATAGATATAGGTAACAGCTCAAGCCATCGAGCAGCAACCCAAGTAAGCTTGTCAAAATAGGTTTGTTTATATAATGAACTAAGCTCTGGGTTATTAGTGAACACTTCACGCAGCGTATCTTGTAGGCGTTTATGCTCGCCAATATTATTGTTTGCCTCTGTGTACCAATAAGGCGTATTACAGTTCGACATTAAACCGTAGCGCAGTTCTTGCTCGTCTTGAAACACATCGTTTATTTGCACACTTTGAGTAGCACATACATCTATAAGTAGCATGCCATTATCATCTTGATCAAAGTCAATAATGTTCATTAGGCAACCTTGGGCGCTTATGTTAAATGGCGTGTCGTGCTCAAAACTACAAAGCACAAAGCCAATGTTTTCTTTTAAAGCGCTTTTAACCATATTTAAATAGCGAGGTTCAAATATGCGCAAACGCGTATAACCGTCAGGGAGCATAAATAAGGGTAATGGAAAAATCGCACGTTTCATAAAGTCTACTTGTTTAAAACATTCTGCCTTCATTTACGTGCGCTTTAACTAAGTCGATCAGCTTTTATTAAACCAATGTTAAATATTAAACCACGCTCCCATACTTTTAAGTAATTGCACCGAATAATAAGCGCTGATCATACTTACAACCGGCGCCAGCATTAAAGCAAATAATCCAAATTCACTGCTCATAGGGTTATTCCTTATAATTGACGTATATTATTGCACTGGTTTAACGGTATTTTCGGTTTTAATTTCAGCTTGAATATCGGTAATTAATGGCTCACTTAACCAGCTATTAAGCATAGTTTCGGTATTAAAAGTAAGCGTGTCTTTTATTGAGTTTTCAAGCTCTATGGTGGTTTGCGATATATAGCTGGTAATTGTTTGTGTGAGCATATCAGTTACATCAAGGTCAACTTCGGTTGCGTTTGCTTGCAACGAACCTAATACTAATAAACTTGCCATAGCGATTTTAATTGAATGTTTCATAATGGATTTCCTTGTTTGTGTATTGTTTCGACTCAATTACATATTCAAGGGATGTGCCACACTAAATTAAAAATATAACCCATTGTTTATAAAATATATTTAAATAGTAGTAGCCGAAAATGAAATTCAGCGTTGGTTAATATAACTAATTAATTTAACTTTTCAGCTAAATTTTAGTTAATATAACACGCTTTATTTATGCGCCAATACCGCTGTTTATTTAACCGCCTTTCTACCTAACCTGTAAGCATCTACTATGCTCAAAAACCAAATAACCAACATTAAGTAAATATACTGGTATTGCCCTAATGCTGCACAGTGCGCTGATGGGTGCTTTACTGCAGCCAAAATATCATCAAAGCTAGCACCGCCCCTTGTGTTTACTATGTCATTAGCTATGCATTGCGCCATTGCATACACCTCTTGTAAAGTTAACAGTAGTAAAACCGAAAATACTCCCGCAAAAATAGCGCCTATTAAATGCTTTTTTAACGCAAAGTGCCCAGCACCTGGGTAAATTAAAGCGCTAAGTAATGCTGCTTTAAAGCTTTTTTGCATAATTTTCCTTTAAGTAACAGTTGAGTGTTCAGCCTATTTTGTAGTAAAACATATTGAATTAATGAGCCTTTAAAGCAAGCGAAAGTTTGCCCTTATGTTTGCTTATAATAATTGAAAGATTCAGCGTACACACGTACACTGAAAACAATTAAAAGTGGTAGGATCAGTTATGTCATCGAATGCGCCCTATTCGCGTAAAGAAGAACAGCTCAATGTAATTAGCCATGCAATAGGTGTGTTATTTGCTTTCTGGGTAATGTGGGATCTGTTTAATCAATCAAGTAGCACTAAAGCCTATATAAGTGCAACGATTTATAGCGCCAGCATCTTTATTTTGTTTTTATCATCTACTTTATATCACGCCAGTGTACAACCTAGGCTCAGGGCATTTTATAAAAAGTGCGACCACTGCGCTATTTATATTCTTATTGCCGGTACTTACACTCCCTTTTTACACCTGTCGTTAACAGGTGTTTGGTCTTGGGCAACCCTCACCTTTATTTGGTCGGTGGCACTTGCTGGCGTAGCGTATAAAGTTTTAGTTCACAATGGTAATAAAAAAGTCTCCCTTGCCACCTACTTACTCATGGGATGGTTTGCACTCGCCATTATTTATCCGCTTTACTTAGTTATTAATGTAAACGCATTATATTGGCTACTCGCCGGCGGCATTTTTTATAGCCTAGGCACAGTATTTTACAGCGCCAAAAACACCCAATTTAGCCACGCCATTTGGCACTTATTTGTTATTGCCGGCTGCGTTTGCCACTATGTGGGCATTAGTCGTTATGTGTATTGAAGGGAAAGCGTCCTCTGATAAAGCCGATAAAATCGTGAATAAGGTTTATTTTATTTATTAAATTGATGCTTAGTTTAGCCAATTATTTAAGCCAATCTATAATGCAAAACGCCTAGATTAATTGATGCTGCCTTTTTTCGTTGGGTTCACTGCGCCTAAACCAACCTACGTAATTTCATATTAAAGCTATTGTTGTGGGGGAGTGTTCAGCAAAAATAAATTTTAAATACGCTACACTGTTTATTAATTCTACCTCTCCTAATTATGGTAAGGAAACCACACCATGGCGTTTGAATACTTTCATTTTATGAGTTTAATTGGGGTGGCCTTTTTTGCTATATCGGGCACTTTATTAGGCCACGAAAAAAACATTGGGGGTTTTGGTGTTGTAGTTGTAGGCTCAGTTACTGCGCTTGGCGGCGGTACATTGCGTGATATATTATTAAATCAGCCAGTGTTTTGGATTGCAGAGCCCGATTATTTATACGCCACCTATGGCGCAATATTTATTGCGGTGGTGTTTATTCGCCATTTACCGCACGTATCTAATTATTACATGCTGCTAGTTGATGTATTAGGCATGGCTATATTTAACATTGTCGGCATTGAAAAGTCGTTAATTGAAGGCACTACCATGATAGTTGCCATTACCATGGGTATGACTACCGGTATATTTGGCGGGCTAATGCGCGATGTAATTTGCAGAGAAATTCCGCTAGTAATGCGCGAAGAGCTGTATTCTACTGCGTGTCTGTCGGGCGGTTTAACTTATGCAGCGTTGTTTTTACTCGGAGTGTCTTATATATGGTGTATTTTAGGCTCCTTGTTTATTACCGTATTTTTACGTTTGGGCGCGCTGCATTGGGGTTGGCAGCCAAACATATTTAGAAAAAGAACAGTTAAAAATAAATAACGCTAAAAATTAACCGCTTTGTGTTTCGCTTTAGCGGCAGCTTATGCTCTACCTGCCGCTAAAATAAAATCAACGTGAAATATATAACATGAACTCTGATTAAGAGATTTTCAGTGAAAACAAGGCGAATTAACGCGCCAATAGCTAGGGGCTGTTGATCTTTGTAGTACATATATCAATCAGCCCACATTGGTAGCCACATCATAGTAAATGCTAAAGCGAGCATTGAATGATAATTTCGTTCAAGCTTTTCATACCGCGTGGCTATCCCTCTATATTGCTTAATACGGCCAAATGCATTCTCAACCAAGTGCCGATATTTGTACATGCACCAGTCAATATCTTCATTGCCTACTAAACTGTTGCCCTTACGTGGAATAACGGGTGTAGCGTTATTATCACGAACAAACGCTCTCAGTTTTTCACTGTCGTAGCCTTTATCTGCGACAACCATATTACTTGTTGGGCAATTAGCTACGAGTGACTCTGCATGGACGATATCATGCGTATTTCCACAGGATAATTCATAATAAACAGGCAACCCTCCGCTATCGACTGCAAGATGAATTTTCGTAGAATTTCCACCTCGGCTCTTTCCAATTGATTCATTGTCAGCAGTTCTTGCACCGCAACTATGTTGATGAGCCCTGACAATACTGCCATCAATGAAGACCCAATCCATGTCCGCATCACGAGATAATGCGCGAAACAGTTCATTCAAAATCCCTTTTTTGGACCATAAATTAAACCGTCTGTAGATAGCACTCCAACGGCCAAAATCAGAAGGTAAATCTCGCCATGGAATACCTGTGCGCATCTTATACAGTATGCCTTCGAGCGTTTTTCTATGGTCGGGCTTATTATAAATTCGACCACTTAAGTACATTACTTTTGATAAGACATTCCATGTCCCGTCTGTTAACATTAATCTTGGCATGTAGGTTCGGTGTAAAGTTTTCTGGCGAATTCAATTATACCTTATCTTCATGCTGTTTGTTTTTCATACCACAAAGATCAACACGCCCTAGCCTATTGCAAGTAATTTTAACGTAGTTAGCGCCGAAAATAGCTGCTTGAGATAGATTTGTTATCCATAGTTCAAGTTATGCTGGGTATTTTAATTGTACTGCCTACTTTAACGGGCTTGGGTAGTTGGCAAAATTGCTGCTCTATTACCTTTAAACGCTCTAGCACCTCACTTGGAAATGGAGATACTCGCCTGGTTGCTAAATCAATATGCAAATCTAAGTGCTCGCCCGCAGCGGCGCGATACCCTTTATTGGTGCAATATATTTCATGAAATGTATGAATACGTTTTTCATCAACGTACAACAGCCAAGACACAACCTCAATTTCATCGCCTTCGCACAACTCCCTTTCAAAAATACAATGGCTCTCTACTAATGCTTTGCTGCAGTTATTTGCATAACGGTATCGCTCACCTAAATCCAGATGTTCGGTAAAATCTATATGCGCATCGTAAATAACTAAACCATAATATTTTGTATTCATATGGCCGTTAAAATCAACCCACTGGGTGGGCACTGTGGCTGAATATTTTTTAAATGGGTAGAGCGACATTTTACTTCCTTTTAGGGTAACGATAAGGCTTAAGTTGCTATTGCTGTATTAACCAAACACTGAAAACTGGCTGTGTAATTACATTAAATAGCCGTCCTGTTGGTTGTTATTCGTTAGCGGAAAATTGATTTATATTAAATATTGAGCAGCACCAATTTCAGCATTTAATACTGTAAACCAAGCTAAATCACATAACATCCTCCATTTGTGTTAACATTAATTTCTTATGTGGGCGTTTTTGCTTACATTATTCTTTACTGATGATCGTATCAGCTATTTTTTGCTACTAGTTTTATTAAGCTATTTTATAAAGTTTTTAGTAGCCCTCTAATTATTTACGTGCGTTTTTAACTGCGTAAAATAAATAATAACCGTCACCTTATTATCTCTATTGTAATGACGAGTGACGCGGCGAAGGAGTCAAAATGTTTCAGTTTAGTACCAGCACTATACTGCTGGTTTTATTTGCTTTTTATGGTTTAACCTTTTTATTCACGCTAAGTATTGGCAAAAAACAAGAAAATGCCGATGGCTATATGGTTTCCAACGGATCCGTTGGATTTAGCATGTCTGCAGCGAGTATGACAGCCACATGGATATGGGCAGCATCGTTTTATGCTGCTGCAAGTTCGGGGTACAAATATGGTTTATCGGGGGCAATCCATTACGGTTTTTGGGGCGCACTGATGATTTTATTTATTTACCCCTTTGGTAAGCGCTTTAGAGAGCTTGCGCCAAATGCGCGTACCTTAGCCGAAATTATGCATGCGCGGCATGGCAGTGCTAGCCAAATGATTTTAGCCTCTTCAAACATAGTCGGCAGTATAATTAGTTTAATGGTTAACTTTACTGCAGCCGGTGCGCTGGTAGATATTTTATCACCACTGAACTTTACCGAAGGGGTATTAATTGCAGGCTCTGGCGTGCTTATATACACTTTTTGGTCGGGGTTTCGCTCCTCGGTTTTTACCGATTTTGGCCAGTTAATGGCTATGATGCTCGCCGCTGTGGTTATTATTCCTATGCTATTTTTTGAGCTCGACGGCCCCGACTTATTTACTCAAGGCATGAGTAACTTAACAATAGAACAAGCTGACTTTTTCTCTACTACTGCCATTTTAGAGCAAGGCGCGCCATTTTTTGTTGCAGTTCTTGCATACGCTATTGGTAATCAAACTATTGCCCAACGCTTATTTGCTGTACGCGAAGACTTAATAAAACCGAGTTTTATTACCGCAACCATAGGTTATGGCTCTATTGTTATAGGCTTAGGTATGCTGGGTTTACTGGCGTTACTAGCCGGCGTGCAACCTATAGACGGTGATTTAAATAACCTCATTCCACAGATGGCCGCCACCTACCTGTCACCTGTAATGGTATTAGTATTATTTGTGATGATTATTGGCTCGCTTTCATCCACCGCCGATTCTGACTTGTCAGCCTTATCCGCAATTATAATGACCGACGTATACGGTAAACATTTAAGTAAAAACAATCCTAACCCTAAAAAAATGCTTTGGGTTGGCCGCTTTACCATGGTTGTTGCCACCATGTTAGGCGTTATATTTGCAAGCCTTAAACTCGATATTCTCTCAATGCTAATTTTTGTTGGCGCACTGTGGGGCGCAATTGTGTTTCCGGTTATTTCTAGCTTATATTGGAATAAGGTGACAAATCTGGCGTTTACTGGCGCGGTAACCGGCGCGTTTTTACTCTTTATTATCGCACGCTTTGAGTGGCTGGAATTAACTGGCGCTGTCGCGTTATTTTTTGAGGTAATAGCAAGCGTAGGCGGCGGTGTTGTTATTGGCTTAATGTGTTTTGGCTTTTTTGGCCGCACTGCGGGGTTAATTTTGGGCGCAATAACAGCCGTAATACTACTGTTTTTTACTTTAGGTTTTTTACGCGACTATATTGTATTGCTAAGCTCACTGACCGCTTACGGTGCCAGCGCTATTATTTGTGTAGTGCTTACCTTAACCAGCAACAAAAGCGCGTTTGATTTTGCTTTAATTAAGCAACGTGTTGTTGAATTTAGTGACAATAAATAAGGAAAAATTATGTCTACAACATTACTTACTATTTATGTATTAATTTGGCCTGTGATTGCCTTTGGTGTATTTGTTATTTTACTTTGCTCACTTATAAAAGATCTTAAAAATGCGAAACAAAAAGGCAAAAACTTAGTGTAAAGCATGCACTTTACACGCAAACTAGGGCAAGCATTTAACTTGCCCTTTTTTATTGCGTTAAGCACTTAGTTATAAACACTTTAACGCTAGCACTATTTTAACAGCGCACTCATTAAGTAAGTGGCTAAGTAAACAGCAGGCAGATTAAACTTGTTATATTACTGCCATTGGTACACACGCATATTCACTCGCTCATTTTTAAATGCAATGCCTTCTAATAACAGTTTTTGTCGTTGCTCTTGATATTTATTACTGCCTATAGGAAACGATATTTTACCTTGGCTGTTTACTACTCTATGCCAAGGAATTGTTGAGTCGTTGGGCATTAGCTTTAATAACCGCCCCACTAAACGCGCATTTTGCGGATACCCCGCAATAGCGGCTACTTGCCCATAACTTGCAACTTGCCCTTTAGGAATACTACCAATAACGGTATAAATAAGCGTTTCTTTATCAATTTCCATGTTTTTTCAAATACGCCTGGCTAAGTTGAGTAAACTGCTGCCAAATAGTACGTGCTACTGGCCCATGATGGCTAGAGTGCTGCCTAAAAACGCGAATTTGCGTACTAAATTCATGCTCGCGATCAGTTATGCTGACTTTTTGTAATAACCCCGATTTAATTTCTTCAGCGCAATGCTCTAAGCTGATCATAGCCCAACCAGCGCCCGATAGTAAAAACGATTTTAAGCTCGATATATCGTCAATTTTCATCATTGCTGGGCCTTTAGAATAAGACAACCTATCACTGTCTATACTCAGGCCGCTTTCAAACATGGCTAAACACGGG
The DNA here is from genome assembly GCF_031198805.1 of Pseudoalteromonas sp. HL-AS2. Classification (NCBI taxonomy): domain Bacteria; kingdom Pseudomonadati; phylum Pseudomonadota; class Gammaproteobacteria; order Alteromonadales; family Pseudoalteromonadaceae; genus Pseudoalteromonas; species Pseudoalteromonas sp. HL-AS2. The sequence goes on from NZ_CP133572.1 coordinate 251,081, forward strand.
TACGACTGTAATTCACTGTAGCTAAGTGTGTTGGGTATAATATTTTTTGCGCTAACAATACCAATGTCGAGCTTGCCTATGGGCAAGCTTTCTAAATCGCCGGTAGCATGAAACAAGTCAAACCAAGGGCCTATGCCAAGCTCTGCTTGGCCATTATTAACTTGCTCCAACGAAATAAAGCGTTTACCACTGGTTAAACTAAACTCAGTGCTATTAAATACTCTAAAAGTATTACTTATGATCTCATTGTAGCTTTGCACATGGCATATTTGTTCATAACAAATTCTAAATTGCGCTTCATTGCCCAGTGCTAGCTCTTTTGCAAGTTGTGCAAGCTCTTCGTTGTTATTGAGTAGTTGCTTAGCTTGGCGATGAAAAATCCGCCCTTTTTCGGTTAATTGTAAACGGTATTGCGAACGGTCGAGTAGCGCAAAGCCTATTTTTGTCTCTAAACTTTTAATTGCTAACGTAAGCGCTGGCTGCGTTTTGTGTAGTTTAAGTGCCGCTGCACTTAAGCTTGCGCTTTGTACAATGGCGTCTAATATTTGTAGCTGGTTGAGTTTCATAGCACTGCCAATAACAACATAAGTAAAACTTATTGAGTTTTTAAAATTTAATGAATTTTATTTTATATGTTTGCGGAGTATGCTGCACTGACTTTATTTAGCTTTTAATTTTCATGGAGAAAATATGCACCTCTTACGTCTATGTGTAGTAACGACGACTTTACTTGGTTTAATAGCCTGCTCAGAGCCTGAGCCGCAAGTAAAAGAAGAGCCAATACGCCCGGTAAAGTTATTTAATATTGGTCACGATTCGCAAGTTAACATTCGCAGTTTTCCTGGTGAAGTAGTTGCAAATCAAGGCTCTTACCTTGCATTTAGAGTAAGTGGTGAGCTGGTTGAGTTTCCGGTATTAGCGGGTCAGCATGTAAAAAAAGGACAGCTATTAGCTAAGTTAGACCCTGAAGATTTTCAGCTGCAATATAATGAGCGTAAAGCCCGCTACGAGCTGGCTAAATCACAATTAGGGCGCATTGAACAACTATTCGAAAAACGCATTACCAGCCAATCAGAGCTTGATCAGGCTATTGCTAACAAGCAAGTTGCCGAATCGGCCTTTAAAATTGCACAAACGAATGTTGAATATAGCCAACTTAGAGCGCCGTTTGCGGGCACGATTGCTAAAGTATTTGTAAAAAACTTTGAAAGCGTACAAGCAAAGCAAAATATACTGCGTTTAGAAACCCGCGATTTAATGGATGTTGAAATTCAAGTACCTGAAAGAATTGTGGCGCGCTTTATTAAAGGAACTCAATACCAACCAACGGTTATTTTTGACGGCTATCACGATAAAAAATACACACTCACACTTAAGGAGTGGGACACTCAAGCAGATCCCGCCACATTAACGTATAAAGTTGTGTTTTCGCTGCCAGTGCCAGAAGATTTTAACTTACTTGCCGGTATGACTGGCCGCGTACTTATCGATTTAAGTAAAGTAACGCAATCACAAACCGCTTACACTATTTTGCCCAACGAGGCGGTGTTTTCTGATCCGCAGCAATCTATTAGTAACAACGCTTATGTATGGTTATATAACGAGCAAACCGGCCAAATACATAGACAAGCAGTAAAAGTGGGCCAATTACACCGCGATGGCATTGAAGTACTCAGTGGGATTACAGAAGGACAGCAAATTGTTTCTGCCGGTGTACATTCATTAAAAGAAGGCATGCAAGTACGCCCATGGAATAAAGAGCGAGGCCTGTAATTATGAGCTTTGCACAACTATCTATAGAGAAAAAAGTTATTAGTTGGATGTTTACCCTACTGCTACTTATTGGCGGTGGTGTTTCTTATTTTGACTTAGGGCAATTAGAAGACCCTGAATTTACGTTAAAAAAAGCCATGGTTATCACCATGTATCCTGGCGCGTCGCCACAGCAAGTAGAGGAAGAAGTTACCTTTCCTATCGAAAATGCGATTCAGCAATTACCTTACGTTGATTACGTTACCTCTATTTCGTCAAATGGTAAGTCGCAAATTACCGTAGAAATGAAAAGTAACTACCGAAAACAAGAGTTAAGACAAATTTGGGATGAAATGCGGCGTAAAATTAACGACCTCAACCCATCTTTGCCCAGTGGTGTATACGCTAGTAAAATTATTGATGACTTTGCTGATGTTTACGGCGTAATGTATTCAGTAACCGGCGACGGCTATTCGTACGACGAGCTTAAAGACTACGTAGACTACCTTAAACGCGAACTAGTACTGGTTAAAGGCGTAAGTAAAGTAATTATTGCAGGAGAGCAACAAGCGCAAGTAATGGTGGAAATCTCTACGCAAAAACTTGCTCAATTAGGTATAGCGCCTAGTCATATTTTTCAATTATTACAATCGCAAAATACGGTTTCTAACGCAGGTAAAATTAGGGTCGGCAGTGAGTCTATTCGTTTACATCCTACTGGCGAGTTTAAAGATGTAAAAGAGTTAGAAACCCTGCTTATTTCTAAATCGGGTGCCAGCGAGCTAATTTATTTAGGTGATGTAGCTAAGGTATATCGCGAGTACGCCGAAGTGCCCAACAATATTATTCGTTACAACCAACAACAAGCATTGTTAATTGGCGTGTCGTTTATGTCGGGCGTTAATGTGGTTGATATAGGTAACGACATTGACGCGCACCTTGCGTCGCTTGAGTACCAGCGGCCACATGGGATTAAAATTAATGCTGTTTATAACCAACCAAACGAAGTAGAAAAATCGGTAAACGGTTTTATTGTTAGCTTAGTTGAAGCGATTGCTATTGTAATTATAGTGTTACTGCTGTTTATGGGGGTTAAAAGCGGGCTATTAATTGGCGGTATTTTACTGCTTACCGTTTTAGGTACTTTTATTTTTATGAAGTTATTTGCTATAGATTTGCAAAGAATTTCGTTAGGTGCGCTAATAATCGCACTTGGTATGCTTGTTGATAATGCCATTGTTGTTACCGAAGGTATTTTAATTAACCTCAAACGTGGGCAAACTAAGCTAAGAGCCTCTATTAATATTGTTGAACAAACTAAGTGGCCATTACTTGGGGCAACTGTGATTGCGATTACTGCATTTGCGCCGATTGGTTTAAGCTCCGACGCCAGCGGTGAGTTTGCCGGTAGTTTATTTTGGGTATTACTTATTTCGCTTTTATTAAGCTGGATCACTGCCATTACCCTCACACCATTTTTTGCCAACTTAATGTTTAAAGAAACGCAATTAAACGCTGATGGCGAGCAACAGTATGACGACCCATATCAAGGTTTTATATTCACCAGTTACAAAGCCAGCTTAAACCTTGCTATGCGCTTTAGAAAAAGCACTTTAGTTTTAATGTTAGTACTGTTGTGTAGTGCTGTTGTTGGTTTTGGCGCTGTGAAGCAATCATTTTTTCCGGCATCTAATACGCCAATGTTTTATGTCGATTATTGGCAAGAACAAGGCGCTGATATTCGCTCAACGCTTGAGGGGATTAAAAAGTTAGAAGCGTTTTTACAGCAAAACCCGCTCGTTACTGAAATAACCAGTACTGTAGGCCAAGGTGCTCCGCGCTTTATGCTTACCTATGCTCCTGAAAAATCATACCCCGCGTACGGGCAATTAATTATTCGTGTAACTGACCGTGAAGCAGTTGCCACTGTTATGCAAAAAGTACGAGACTTCGCACAGCACAATCCGGTTGCCGCACAGCTTAAAGTTAAACCTATGGAAATAGGCCCTTCAACTGATGCAAAAATAGAAGCGCGTTTTTCTGGCCCAGATCCAGTTGTACTTAGAAAACTATCTGCTCAAGCCAAACATATCATAGCGCAAGATACAGGTTCGCATAATATTCGTGATGATTGGCGGGCACGTACCAAAATGATCCGCCCACAGTTTAACGAACAAAAAGCGCGTCGTTTAGGTATTAGTAAATCAGACCTTGATCAAGTATTGCTTACTAACTTGTCGGGTAAGCAAGTAGGTGTATATCGTGATGGCACCCAATTACTGCCTATTATTGCGCGCTCTCCTGCTAACGAGCGCTTAAACGTAGAAAGTGTACACGACCTACAAATTTTCAGCCCAGTATTGGGGGTGTTTATACCGGTTACTCAAGTTGTTGATGAGTTTGTAGTTGAATGGGAAGACAGCTTGATTATGCGCCGCGATCGTAAGCGCACTATTACCGTTATGGCTGACCATGATGTACTAAGTGACGAAACGCCGGCTAAACTATTTGCACGCATTCGCACCGATATCGAAAACATTGAGCTGCCACGCGGTTACGAAATGCAATGGGGTGGCGAATACGAGTCATCGAGTAAAGCTAAAAAAGCTATCTTTGGCTCATTGCCGATTGGTTACTTAGCTATGTTTGCAATTACAGTATTGCTGTTTAACTCTGTTAAGCAGCCTTTAGTTATTTGGGCTACTGTACCACTGGCAATTATTGGGGTAAGCGCTGGGCTATTGGTCATGAATGCGCCGTTTAGCTTTATGGCATTATTAGGATTACTAAGCTTAAGCGGTATGTTAATAAAAAATGGCATAGTATTAGTGGATCAAATAAATCTTGAGTTATCTGAAGGTAAAGCGCCATACCAGGCGGTATTTGATTCAGGAGTAAGCCGTGTACGCCCTGTTGCTATGGCAGCAATAACCACTATATTGGGGATGATCCCACTATTATTTGATGTGTTTTTTCAATCAATGGCGGTTACCATTATGTTTGGCTTAGGTTTTGCTACCATATTAACTTTAATTGTAGTGCCTGTGCTTTATACCATTATATATAAAATTGAATATCAGCCACTTAAAACTCGAATTAAATAAAGCAAATAAGCTTTTAGTAAATTAATAAACGCAGCTAAAGCTGCGTTTATTTTATATACCACTTTATACCTGCCTTATAACTGCCTACTCTTAGTAATAAAGTACCATTGTGATTATGCCGCTCAAAAAACATCGTTTTTCTTATATTTTATATACATACAAACATTTTAAATATCTGGTATTTTGTTTTAATAATGCTAATGTAACTTTAAGGTTAATCATTTTAAGGACATGATAAAATAATGAGACTATCCCTAACTCAATCAGCAGCAAGTATATTGTATTTAGGTTTTATCCAATTTTTTCTTGTTGTTGCATTTTTGGGAGCTTTAGAAAGTGTTGTTGTTACGCAAAGCTTAATGCCTGTTATTTCTCTGCAACTTTCTTTGACTGCGTTAGGCTTAGCTATTTTATTGGCTTTTTTACCTAAGGTTTTACCTACAAAAAAAATTAAATATCTCATACCTATATTACTCATTACCGGCGCGATATTGTTTATTAACTTTGAGCTAAGTTTGTGGCGACACGATAGCAGTAGCTGGTTTTGGGACAGCCATAACCCTTTTATCTCATCTTTTAGTGCTGTAATGGTATTTGTGTTTTTTTTAGCTTTAATTATAAAAATTAAAAACCCAATTACTACCGTTAAAGGTTCTATAACCGCTAAAGTAATTACGTTTTTTGCTATTTTTATTGGCATAACACTTTGGCAAGTTACCGCGGTTAAAACGGTAACTAATGTAGCTGTAGATGCACAAAATAAAATTAAATTTGTTGAAACTATACTCAATAAAAACCTCGAAAGTCATATCACATCACTTACTCGCATAAAAACACGTTTAGAAGTAGTGAATGCCGACGACTTTATAAAAATGGCTAATATAGACTTAAAAATTTATACCCAAGACTTTGAAATTATTAGCAGTATGCTTCTTCTCGATGAAGACTTGAATTACATTAGCGGCACAACGTATTCTGAGCAATTTACTAATGACGGATTAATTGCAACCAGACCTATTACTAACTGGTTAAAAGCCGCTAAAAATGAAGTTAGATTTGCGGCTAACTCAGCAACATTAGACACTGACACGCCCATAATTATGTTCTCAATTCCGATAACAGCAACAAATGGTAAAAAATACCAAGTGCTGGCACTGTTAAATTTAAACTTGTTAATTGAAAACAGATACATAGATTATCTCAGCTCGTTTGATACTTTTATTGAGTTAACACCTAAAATTTATTTCGCAATCGACAAAAACCAAAAAAATGTTCAAGACTTAAATAGCTTATTAAGCCGTTATAGCAAGCATTATATAGTTAACGAAATTGTTGTAAGAGGATTAATTAAGCACAACGTTTATAGCTTTATTAAAAACTATTCAAAGCTTAAAGAAGCGGCACAAATTGAGCAAATGATCATATGGCTTACTTTTGCGTTTATTTATATTTTGATATTAGCCACTGACTCTACTTTTTTGCTCAGACAACAGTCTATTGTGTTACATAAAATGGCTAAATACGACGAGTTAACCGGCCTGCTGCGCCGTGATGCATTAAATGCAGAAATAGAGGCTAAGCAAGTTAACTGTGTCGATGTAAATTGTGCGATGGTGTTTTTTAATTTAGATGGCTTTAGCGCAGTAAACAATAGTTTAGGCCATAAATTAGGTGACATGGTTTTGCAATTAGTCGCTAAAAGGCTTAAGAAAAATGCTGTTGGGGCAGGCGCCATATCGCGTTTTGGTAATGATGAGTTTGTATTGCATTACTGTAATATATCTAAGCAGCAGCTATCGGATGAAATTACACTCGTAATAAAATCGCTAGCCGATATATATAACTTAGGTGAGGTTGATATCCACCTTACTGTGAGTGTTGGCATAGCCATGTCTGATGGAGAGGTCATTAGCCCTGCATTACTACTACAACAAGCTGATATAGCAATGGATAACGCTAAAGCTTTAGGCGGCAATCAATTTTGTTTTTACCATAAGCTTATGGATGAGAGCCATAATTTTATGGTTACAATTAGAAGTGAGCTACAAAAAGCGATTAAAAAAGAGGAGTTAGAGGTTTATTATCAACCCATTTATAACTTAACTACTCAATGTATTGTTGCTGTAGAAGCTTTAGTTCGCTGGAAAAATAATGGCAGTTATATTTCTCCTGCTGTTTTTATTCCTATTGCTGAACAAACAGGGCAAATATTACAAGTGGGCGAACAAGTCCTCACTCAAGTGCTAAACGATATGAGTACCATAGCTGAATTACAAAATATTTGTGTTGCGGTTAACTTTTCACCGCAACAAATACAACAGCGAAACTTTACCGAAAAGCTTTATAAGTTAACGTCTGAAAAAAACATACTGCCTAAGTTGCTCACCATCGAAGTGACCGAAATGATTATGTCAGAAAAAGGCGCTATTGAAGAAGTGCTTAAAGCTCTGATGAGTAAAGGTTTTAATGTAGCAATTGATGACTTCGGTACGGGTTACTCAAGCTTGTCTTATTTATCGCGTCAGCCGGCAAATATAATAAAAATAGATCGTGAATTTACCATTGGCGCCGAATTAGCTGGGCAAAAAAGAGCATTGCTAGAAGGCATTATTAATATTTGCACGCAGTTAAATAAAACAGTGGTAGTAGAAGGTGTAGAAAGTCCTGAGCTGATCGGTTATTTATCTAAGTTTAATAACATTAGAATACAAGGCTTTTATTACTGTAAACCTATGCCTCTGGATAAACTTATAGAATATATACATAGCAACAAATAGCGATTTTGATAATAAATTATTAAAATCGCAGGTTAATTAAGTTGTTGTACTGTACCTAATGTTATATCGCTTTATTTTTTAAGGCTCAATATTCCTTTTGAGTCGGATGATTTATTTGCTTTTATACTTTTAGGTTTACCAACATAAGTGGTTGAGCGCTTTTGATAAGGCGTTTTACTACGCTCTTTTTTACGTTCTTCAGTGCGCTCACCTTGATTAAAACGTTTAGGGTTTTCGCCCTGAAAATCACGTTTTTTATCACTTGTTTTTTGCGGCTTAGCTACAGCTTGCGGGCTTTGTTGCTGTAAAGCGTTTGCTTCATCGTATACTGAATGCTCTTGGGTTTTTCCTGAGTCAGAGATAGAGTTGTTTATAATCGCCATTTCTTGTTCAGTTAAGTGACGCCATTGCCCTACTTTTAAACCTTTAAGCGTCACATTCATAATACGTACGCGTTTGAGTGTGACCACTTCGTAACCTAAATATTCACACATTCTACGTATTTGACGATTTAACCCTTGGGTTAAAATAATAGTAAACTGCTGCGCACCGGTTTGGGTTACTTTACATTTTTTAGTGATGGTATCGAGTATGGGCACACCATTACCCATTTTAGCTACAAACTGACGATTTAATGGTTTATCTACAGTAACTACATATTCTTTTTCGTGATTATTGCCAGCGCGCAAAATTTTATTAACAATGTCGCCTTCGTTAGTTAAAAATATTAGCCCTTCAGATGGGCGATCTAAGCGCCCTATTGGAAAGATCCTATCGGGGTAATTAACTGCTTTAACAATATTACTTTGAATTTTTCGCTCTGTAGTACAGGTAATACCAACGGGTTTGTTATAGGCAATATAAACGCGTTTAGGGATTGCTTTAAGTGTTTTGCCATCTACCAATACAACATCAGTAGATGAAACTTTTACGCCCATTTCCGGGCGAATACCATTAACAGTAACACGACCGTCTTCAATATATTTATCAGCCTCGCGTCGCGAACAAAAGCCAGTATCGCTAATAAATTTATTTAATCGTTTTAAGTCTGTCATGGAAGCAATTCACCTTAATTTTAAAGGCTGCTAGTTTAAACCACCCACAATAATTTTTCGCCCTTAATTTAACCTTTGTAGCCGTTTAAGCAGTGATTTTTGCGTAGGTTAATTTTCGCCATATGTATTCTAAAGGGCCTTGTTGAAAATAGCGGCTATAAATGGCGGTAATAATAAGCTGAATAACGATTAGTAAGGTAGCAACTAAACAATAGTCAATACGATTAAAACTGAGCGCCCACTGCTTAAAAAACACTTTAAACAACACAAGTTGCATTAACGTTTGGCTTATATATAAACTAAATGCTAAACGCCCTACTTGTTGAATTAATTTTCCTGTGTTGGCATTGTTACTACACAACTTAACTGCAATGTGAATATAAATAACCGCCATACATAATGCTGCCACACTGTTAATTAATTCTTGCAGCGCATAAAATACACCACTGCTATATTGCTCTGTAGTTAGCCGTAAACTGGTAAATAGTAGCGCACTACTAATTACTAAAATGAGTTGCTTTGCCGATAAGCCACTAGCAAACACCTGTTGCTTATACAGATATATACCTAATAACATTAGCGCTGTCGTTACCCACATGGTAAGTATAGGCACCATAAACACCATTAAGGCGTTCATAGTTATGTTAGATAACAAGTGATCGCCATATGATTGAAAGTATTGGCTATACAAAGCATTAAACTCTGGCGAATCACGGTATATTAATGTCTCTGGTACGCTATACATAACTAAAGCGGTTGCCAAACCCGAGAGTAGAATAAACCCATAGGCGTGCTTTAAAAGTTGCTCATTGGTACTGCTTAAGTACCTTATAGCAAGCAACCCCGACACCCCATACAAAAACAAAATATCGCCGGCCCAAAGTAAAAAACCATGTAATAAACCAAAAACTAGTAACCAATATAGGCGGCTTTTAAGTGGTAAAACCAAGTTATAGCGTTGCCATTGTATGTATAAAGCCGCCCCAAAGAGTATGCTAAATATGCTCCTAAAACGCCCCTCTATAAATATTAGGTTTAATGTTTGAATCAGGCTATCGCTGCTTGGTGGGGTTGTTAGGGGCGTATAACCGAGTTCGAATACTCCAAAGGTGTATATATTCATAAACACCAAGCCAAGTACGGCAATACCACGAATGAAGTCTAAATTATAATTACGCATTATCTATTCCATTACGTGATATTTTTATAGCTATCGGCCCAGTCTACCGCTTGTTTATAAATGTTAGGTAGTAATTTACTATCTATATTTATTAATAAAACGGCCTGCTCTAATGCCCACCAGCTTCCTGATTCATATGCTTTTACGGTTTCAAGAATATAATGTAAGGTGTTTTTTTCACCCTGTAACGCTGCTTTAATGTCATCTGGAAATGGTAGTTTATTAACTAATAAACTCATAGGTTGATCTAATATGGCATCGAGTAACGAAAACAGCCCGGTTAAAAAGGCTTCACCTTTTTGCTGTTTACTTATTTGCGCGGCAATTAGCTCACAAAAGCGAGCACGGACTACGCACATTTTCATTAATTCGGCAGGCTTAGACTTAACTGTATAAGCAGTAACGATCAAACTTACAAACTTTTTTAACCGTTCCTGACCTAAGTATACTAATGCTTGTTTAAGGGAAGATATTTGGCTTTTAATAGGAAACACACCACTATTAATTAAGCGTAATAGTTTGTATGCCAGCGCAGCATCAAGCTCAAATAAACCAGAAATTACGCTTATATCTGGATTGGGTTTCATAACTTCTGCATAAATTGCAATTACTAGCGCGTAATTATAGTCAATATCGTTTTGTTTAAGCATAGTTGGCTTTGCAAAATAATAACCTTGAAAGTAATCAAAGCCCATTTTGTAGGCAAGTTCAAACTCCTCGGGCGTTTCTATTTTTTCGGCAAGTATTTTTATTCTTTTATGTTTTTTTAGTTTTTTAACAACCTGGGCAATTTCCGGTAATGGGGTTTGACGTATATCAAACTTAATCAGATTTACCAGCTTTAAAAATCGCTCCCACTGTGGGGTGTACACAAAATCATCTAACGCTAGTTTATAATTACTATGAAATAAATCACGGCATAACTCATAATTATCGTCTGTGGGCTCTATGGTTTCGAGTAACTCAATCACCACATCTTTACAGGGTAAAAATGCACATAAATCGAGCTTTAACGACTCTGGGCCTATATTAATCAGCGCTTTTTTACCTGACGTTATATGGCGGGTTCCTAAGTTAAGCTGATTTTCCATGATCAACCTTGCCGTTGCTTGGCCATCAGATATTTCTGGAAAATAGTTTTTATCACTATCACGAAATAATAGCTCATAAGCAACCACATTCTGGCGACGATTTAATATTGCTTGCCTTGCAACAAATACAGACACATTACCTACTTCTTAGTTTTTATACAGTACTTAGCTATTAATAGCGTAATCAGCAATAATTGTCACTTTTCTTCGACAAAATCATGTTAATTAACCTATTTAGTTTAAAATACATGCAATTTTAAGCAACCGTTAATAAACGCTACAAGATAAGTCTTTAGTTCTCTTCTACCATCAGCGATAATAACGATATATTAATTAACATTCTGAAATATATTAATTTGATGTTGAAAAAAAGCATTCTACTTTCTATTGCTGCTCTGTTTATTTTTAGTGCCACATATATAGGCTCTGCTATTTATACCTTGTATAGCAAAAAAATGATTTCTGTTGACCCTAGGCTCAAAGAAGTATCTGGTATTGAGTATGATAAGCATAAACGCTTATGGGCTATTAACGATAGCGGCGACGAGCCTAAACTTTACCGACTCAATGATGATGGCTCAATTGCTAAAGAAATATTAGTGACTAACGCTAAAAATATAGATTGGGAAGATATGACCCAAAATAAATTTGGTCACTTTTTTTTAGGTGATTTTGGTAATAACACCAATGAGCGCCGCTGGCTTACTATTTATAAAATAGAAAACCCCATTGATATTAAAACCGATACCACCGAAGCTGAAATAATTAAGTTTACCTACCCCGAGTTAGACGGTACACCGGTTGCTCCAGATAACCGCAATTATGACTTAGAGGCGTTTGTAGCATTAGGTAGACACTTATATTTATTTACCAAAAATCGTACTGAACCCTTTGATGGCATTACAAATGTATATAAAGTGGGTGATCATGCGGCTAATTTTAACGCAGAACTAATCGACTCATTTAAAACCTGTACCACCATGGAAAAGCTCTGCTGGATAACCTCTGCTGCACTGAGCCCTGATCGGAAAAAACTAGTGTTATTAGACTCAACTAGCCTTTGGTTATTTGAGAATTTTAAAGGGGATAAGTTTTTCTCGGGTGACGTGTCGCGAATAGACCTAGGCATTGTTACCCAAAAAGAAGCGGTTACTTTTTACGACGACAACACCATAGTATTTACCGATGAAGAATTTAAAGGTATCGGCGGTAATGCCTATGTTATAAAACTCGACGAAGCCAAAAAGCAAATCATTAGAAAAGCCCCTTTAAAACCATAATAACTAATGGTGCTTAATGTATTACTTTAAAGTGCTGAGCTTAGGTAGCTCAGCAAAATAAATATCAATAAAAAAGGCTCTAGCCTTCTTCTTCTACTAGCGACTCTAGTAGGTCGTGTATTTCTGCTTTAAGCTCTTTATCCGAAATTTTATTAGCGCTGATTTTAGCATCTTGAAGGTTTTTAATTGCAGCCTCTTTTTGGCCTAATTCTAGCTGCAAAGTTGCCATAGAGAATGCAACCGACGACATATGATCTTTAGAGTTAATGGCTATCGATTTTTTTAAGGCTTTTTCGTAGCCTTCAATTGCTTCTTCTAACTCTTCGGTAAAATCAGCCAGCGTTTCCCATTGTACTGGGTGATCTTTGCTGGTGTTTTCGTTTTCAATACAAATTGCTTTAAGCTGCGCGTAAAGTGACTCGAATTTTTTTGTATCGTTTTTATTTGCAGCCGCCATTAGCTCTTCAGCTAAGTCGTGTACTGCTTTATATACTTTGGTGTTCATCATTGCTAATTACCTTTTGCTACCACTAAATAGTGGGTAAATTAATCATTCTCTCTTTAATAAACTTATTTTAGCAAATTAAGAAATATAAGCTGCAATGAAGTGCACTTTATCAAGGTTAATACCAATACCATTGATTAAGAGAGCTATTTAAATGACGAGAAAGCCACTAAATTATTAGTGACAAGTTTAACGCATTTACCCGAGCAAAAGATAAGTAATTAAAATATTACGAACTTACGCAGTCAATAAACTTTTCTGCGACTAAGCTAACCGGTGTTTTTTTATCGTAAAATGCTGAGTTATGCGCCGTTAAAAACTGTGCGCATTTTGCTTTTGATTGATGAAACTTGAGTTTGCAAGAGTCAACCGTTTTCCCTAAAACCTGCTGATAAACTGCATCATCGCACATTGAAAGTGCAAATTGTGAAGCTCCAGCAATAATTTCATCTATGCTCACTGAGTCTGGGGCCGAATCTGAGCCTAGTTTATAAAATAAATCGCTATACTCTTTAACTTCAATAGTTTTGTTCGCATTAAAAATGGCGGCATGAACACTAAGGTAATAGCCACTCGTTATTATTAATAAAACAATGATGGTTATAATAACTTTCACAATTTGTCCTTATTATGTCAGCAGATTGCTGATTCCTTGGCAGTGCGGCTAATGAAATAAACTACCCAATGTACTGTAAATTGATTGCTATTAATTGAATTAAAAAGGGAGAGTAAAATTCAACTTTCCTAAGTTTATTTAAACAGTCCTTGTTTACAAAGTACAAGCTAATAGTATCCACTTTCATGACATTAGAGCTTGTACTCTATGCAATAACTTTATTATAAATTGCTTGCTATATCAATGCGTAATCGCTACCTGTTTACATTTTTATACAACAAACCTAACGTTTAAATTTGGTTTCTAAAATAACAGATGAAGTAGTGCGTTCTACACCATCTAAGTTGCCAATATCATCGAGTAAGTGGCTAAGTTGTTCTAAGTTTTGTGCTTGCACAACTGCAATTAAGTCAAACTCGCCACTAATAGCATAAAGCTGCGATATAGCATTAATTTGCTTTAGCTCTAAATTGGTTTTTGTCGTCAGTTTTTGCCTTACTTTAATAGACACATGAGCGGCTACCATACTATTTAAAAAGTCATCGCCGTAATCAACGCTATAACCTTTAATTACGCCACTTTCCTCTAGCTTTAACATGCGGCTTTGTACAGTTGAGCGTGATAAATTAAGGTGCCTAGCTAAATCTGAAATACTCGCTCTGGCATTAGTTTTTAAAATAGATAATAGCTTTTCGTCTTGTGGAGTTATCATAATGCACAAACCCTTCGTTAATTTGACTTTTATTCTAATCATTTTTCACAAAATAGCACTGCAAATTTCATTCACAACCTTCGATAATGACACTTATAACAAAAAACACAGTGTTTACTGAAGAATACAGGCTAAGTTCTTCTTTGTTTTAGCAACACTTTTTTAAGTAGCCACATAATTTAGGTGTAAAAATGCAAGTAACTAGAGACTTATTTAACGATGTAATGGTGCCAAATTACAATCCTTCAGCAGTTATTCCGGTACGCGGCGTAGGTTCGCGTGTATGGGATCAAGATAATAACGAGTTTATTGATTTTGCCGGTGGTATTGCGGTTAACTGTTTAGGACATTGTCATCCGGCTTTAGTTAATGCACTAAAAGAGCAAGGTGAAAAAATTTGGCATTTATCAAACGTAATGACTAATGAGCCTGCTTTGCGTTTAGCTAAAAAAATGGTTGATGCTACATTTGCTGAAAAAGTGTACTTTGCCAACTCAGGTGCCGAAGCTAACGAAGCAGCGCTAAAATTAGCGCGTCGTTTTGCCCTAGACGTACACGGTGCTGAAAAAACGCAAATTATTGCTTTTAATAAAGGCTTCCACGGTCGTACCTTTTTTACCGTAACGGTTGGTGGTCAAGCAGCTTATTCAGATGGTTTTGGCCCTAAGCCTGCCGATATTGTGCATTGCGATTTTAACGACATTAGCGCATTTGAAGCCCTTATTAGCGATAAAACCTGTGCGGTAATGATGGAGCCACTACAAGGTGAAGGCGGTATTATTTCACCCACTGACGATTTTGCACACAAAGTACGCGAGCTATGTACTAAGCACAACGCGCTGCTTATTTTTGATGAAGTGCAAACGGGTGTTGGCCGTACTGGCGATTTATACGCGTATCAGGGCTTAAACGTAGTACCTGATATTTTAACTACAGCAAAAGCGTTAGGTGGAGGCTTTCCTATCGGTGCCATGATCACCACCACGGCAATAGCAGCGCATTTAAAAGTTGGCACACATGGCTCTACATACGGTGGAAATCCATTAGCCTGCGCCGTAGCCGAAGCCGCTTTTGATACAGTAAATACCACAAAAGTACTTAGCGGCGTAAAAGAGCGCGAACAGCTGTTTCGTGATGGCCTAAATGCGATTAACGAAAAATATAATGTATTTAGTGAAATTCGCGGTAAAGGTTTATTAATTGGTGCTGCACTAAACGACAAGTTTGCTGGGCGTGCACGCGACTTTTTAATAGCCAGTGCTAACAATGGTTTAATGAACTTAGTAGCCGGTGCGGATGTTATTCGTTTTACTCCGTCTTTAGTTATTCCGTTAGAAGATATTAAAGAAGGCCTAGAGCGCTTTGATAAAGCCGTAAGCGATGTAGTTAACGGTTAATAATAGTAAACCAGCACGCCTTTGGGCGTGCTATTGGAGCAAGTAATTAATGCAAGTATTACGTCCTATTACAGCCAACGACTTTGATGCGCTTAAGCAAATAGCAATAGAGTCTGGGCATGGGTTTACCTCTTTGCCCGTAGATGACACCCAGCTAAAAGAAAAAATTGATCGCGCTGAAAAAAGCTTTGCTAAAAACATTAATAAACCATTGGACGAGAGCTATTTATTTGTTTTAGAAGACAGTGAAACAGGTAAAGTGATTGGCACAACCGCAATAGAAGCCGCTGTAGGCTTAACTGTGCCGCTATATCATTATCACTTAGGTAAAACAGTGCATCACTCGCCTACATTAAATGTATACAACACTGTTGATATTTTGAGCATGTGTAACGACTACACGGGTTGCTCTGAAATATGCACTTTGTTTTTACGTGAAGACAGCCGTACAGGCTTAACTGGGCGCTTTTTATCGCGCTCGCGCTTTTTGTTTATGGCGCAGCACAGTGAACGCTTTGCCGATACCGTCATTGCCGAAATGCGCGGTGTAAGCGACGAGCACGGCCATTCGCCATTTTGGCAATGGCTACAAGAGCACTTTTTTAGTATTGAGTTTCCACAAGCAGATCATTTAGTCGGTTTAGGCGACAAGGTATTTATTAGCGAGCTCATGCCTAAGTACCCTATTTACGTAAATTTACTGAGTAAAAAAGCCCAAGCTGTGATCGGTCATGTTCATGAAAAAACCAAACCCGCGCTTAAACTTCTCGAAAAAGAAGGTTTTGAACATCGCGGCTATGTTGACTTATTTGATGCCGGCCCCACTGTAGAAGCTAAGCTAGGTAATATTCGCAGTATTCGCGAGTCTCAAGTGTGCCCTATTACCATAGGTGAACTTGAACATATAACACAAAACAGTTCCGACACGCTCGCTATTTGTAATCATGGTGTGAGTGACTTTAGAGCTACATTTACTAAACACGCGCATTATAATCATGCAAAGCATACGTTAATCATTAGCCAAGCAGTGGCTGATGCACTTAAGTTAAGCCAAGGAGATGCAGCACGATTCTTTCGTCTGTAAATATATATGAATACACAACTTGTAAATAACCAATGGCAAGCAGGCCAAGGCCCAGCGTTTGCCTCAATTAATCCAAGCAATGGCGAAACAATTTGGCAAGGTAATGGCGCCAGTGCTGAGCAAGTAAATAGCGCAATAAAAGCCGCAAGAGCAGCGCAGTTACAGTGGGCTGATACCCCGCTTGAGCAACGCATTACCATACTAGAGAACTTTGCTGCACAACTAAAAGAACACAGCGAAGAGTTTGCCGTTATTATTGCCCAAGAAACCGGGAAGCCTTTATGGGAAACCCGTACTGAAGTAGGCGCGATGACAGGTAAAGTCGCTATTTCGGTAAAAGCATATAATGAGCGTACCGGTACCACAGAAAACCCAATGCCAGGTGCTAAAGCATTTATTAGGCATAAGCCGCACGGTGTAGTGGCTATTTTTGGCCCTTATAACTTCCCTGGGCACTTGCCTAACGGGCATATTGTACCCGCTATTTTAGCGGGTAACACTGTGGTATTTAAACCCTCAGAGCTTACTCCTCATGTAGCACAATTTACTTTATCGCTGTGGTTAAAGGCGGGCTTACCTGCTGGTGTAATTAACCTAGTACAAGGCGAAATTGAAACAGGTAAGGCATTGGCCGCTCACCAAGATATAGATGGCTTATTTTTTACCGGTAGTTCTAATACAGGTCATTTATTACATAAACAGTTTGCTGGCCACCCGGGTAAAATTTTAGCGCTTGAAATGGGCGGCAATAACCCGCTGATAATTAAAGACGTAAACGATGTTAGCGCCGCAGTACACGACATTATTCAGTCGGGCTTTATTACTTCTGGCCAACGCTGTACCTGTGCACGCCGTGTATTTATTGAAAACTCGAGTAATGGCGATGCCATTCTAGTTAAGCTTATTAGCGCCACTAAAAATATTGTAGTTGATGACAGCTTTGCAACAGAGCAGCCATTTATGGGTGCTATGATCAGCGAAAAAGCAGCATTAGGTATGGTGGCTGCGCAAAATGAACTTGTCGCTAAAGGCGCTGAGATTTTAGTTGAACTTAAGCAATTAAAACCAGGTACTGGTTTTGTCAGCCCAGGTATTATCGATGTGACTAATGTTAATGATATGCCAGATGAAGAGCATTTTGGGCCATTAATTAAAATATATCGCTACAGCGATTTTGACAGCGCCATTAATGAAGCAAATAACACCAGCTTTGGTTTATCTGCCGGCTTACTCGCCGATAGTGAAAACGATTATAACCACTTTTTAAAGCGTATTCGTGCTGGCATTGTTAACTGGAATCGCCCCATTACCGGTGCGTCTAGCGCTGCACCATTTGGTGGCATTGGCGCCAGTGGTAATCACAGAGCAAGCGCCTATTACGCTGCCGATTATTGCGCCTACCCGGTAGCTTCTGTTGAATCAGATAAAGTAACTTTACCGCAAACCCTCGCGCCGGGCTTAATAATTGAATAAATACAACTTAACTAGCGTTAAGGTATATAACAAAATTTAAGGATTTAAAATGCATACTGATGTAAATACATTATTTGATAACCTATGGCAAAACTACTTAAACGTAACGCCATCGGCAGACAAAATTCATGATCTATTAGGTTCAACGCAAAAAGATGACATTATTAACGATCATATTGCTCTGCGTACCTTTAACATTGAAAAAGTGGGCTTAGAAAAGCTGGCAGCACACTTTTTAGCTTTGGGTTATAAAGAATGTGGTGAGTATCACTTTGAAGCTAAAAAACTATACGCAAAGCACTACGAGCACAGTGATTTAACACTGCCAAAAGTATTTATTTCTGAGTTGTTGGTAGATAAATGCTCTGCTGAGTTACAAACAATTGTAAATGATATGGTGAGTCAAATTGACGAGGACGCAGTGACTGCCGATAACTTTTTATACTCAGGCACGCACTGGCAAGTAAGCACAGACACTTATAAGCAACTTCTTGCCGAGAGCGAATACGCAGCGTGGATGTCGGCATGGGGTTACCGAGCTAATCACTTTACGGTAAATATTAATACCCTTGATAAATTTGATAACATTGAAGATGTTAACCAAGCGCTAAAAGATGCAGGCTTTACACTTAATAGCTCAGGCGGCGAAGTAAAAGGCTCGCCAGAGGTATTACTTGAGCAATCGTCGACCCTTGCTGATGAGTACTCAGTAAGCTTTAGCGATGGTGAAATGAGCATTCCTAGCTGTTTTTATGAGTTTGCTATTCGCTACCCTAAAGCCGATGGCGAGCTTTACACCGGGTTTGTAGCAGCCTCTGCCGATAAAATTTTTGAAAGTACCAATGCGCGCTAACTAGCCTGCATTTAGTCACTCTTTAAAAAGCCCGTAAAGGGCTTTTTTTATGCCTATTTAACCGGAGCTCTGGTAAAGAGGTTTACTAACGTAATGGCGCTTTCGATTAATTTTACTTATCCATTAGATGATTTAAATTAACAACCCAAACTACTGTTTTATATTAACTTAAATTAATTCCAAGCTATTTAAAATTAACTATTGCACACATTAAAAACACGTTTTATTATTTCGCTGCTTCTTGATTATAATCAATCTGAGTAGATTACAAACCTAGTTTGTAGCAAGGCAAATCACCAACTATACAGCCAAGTTTTACCTGGCTAATTACTAGCAAACTTTCCTCAACTATAGTTACGTTGGCTTGTAACTATATACTTAAACGCAGTTGCTCATTCCAACTGCGTTTTTTTTGCTTTAAGGGAGAAAAGCTCCCAGTAGTTATTATAAAAACAGCGGCTTATAATCGTTTTCTAATTGTTCAAACGACAAGTCTCCAATAAAGCGCCCAAAGCTGAGCCAAGTTGCTAAACCGCGTAAGTCTTTAAAGTGTGGAGGTACAAACTTAGGCGATTCGATTACTCCTAAACTATGCAGTTGCGTAATCAGCCTAAAGTCATCAATCGATATTTTTCCAACCAGTAATAAAGGCAGTTGATCGATTCTGCCCAGTTGTATGGCAACCCGAATTAAGTTGTACACCAAAACAAAGCCTTTAATGTAGGCAATGTCTTTAGTAAACGGCAAACCTGTGGGGGTACTGCCCCTAAATACACGCTGAGCTAAAGTATAGCTTTCATCTTGCGATAACCCTTGCGCTACATAATCGCGGTAAATATCAACAAATTCAGCACCATCAATTACCTTGGTCACCGCTTGAATACGGTTAACTAATTTAGATAAGCGCCGTGGTGTTGATTTTAAGGTAATAATTTCGGTTAATACCGCAAGGCCCTCTTGGGTCACTGTTGAGCTTGGCGTGCCTTTACTTAAACAGGTTAAGTAAGGTTGCGCTAGGCCATTTTGCGTCGTGCCTACATGTATCCAGCCTTCGTGCACTTCTAGAATATCGAGTTCACGCTGCGAAAACTTCACATCTTTGTTTAGCTTAATGTTATTAGCCCCAGCTGCTGCATCGCTCACTATGCCATCGCTTAGCATTACCTCTACGTTGATCCCTACCATACTGGCATTAACTTGCTCAGATAAAATACGCACAGCATCGCTTGCTGCTATATTTTTAGGATCGTCTGGCAGTATATCGGCAATTAATAAGTTTTTAAGCGGCCGCTCTAACATGTTTGCCAGCTCAGTAAGTGAAGGCTCACCAGCATGAAACAAATCTTTAGGGTGCCCAAATAGCTCTACTGATAGGTCATGAAATTCAGGCGTTCCTCGATATTCCAGCATGCTTAATACGGTTTTATACTCGCTGCACATTTTTCCCATATATTGAGCTATTGGGTTTAGCTGTCCTAACTGGTTAATAATGTTACGCTGCAAAGTAGAAAACGCTTGGCGTAGTTCGCTGGGCACAAATCCTAAATCGCGCTGCTGATAATAAGCACGATCGATAACTGGATTTTTTTGACATTTCTGTCTAAAAAATTCTTCTTTAATTTGTTTATCCCAATTAATCGCATCCAGTATTCTTATAGGTGTTTGCAGGGCAACTAATTGATCTGATAATTCACGAGTTTTAAGTAGTAACGCCTTGTCTATCATGGTGTAAGCTCAACAAATAATGAACCGTGAGCATAATTTAAAATAACCAAATTACAAAGTAATATCATCATTTTTAACCATTGTTTTTAAGATGATCGGACCACATATCTAAAACGTATATACTTGCAAAGTTAAGGATTAATTAATGAAAAATGAAATCGACAACAAGCAAATTTTAGCTGTGTATGAACGCATAATACAACGCGGCGAAATGCAGGATGATGGTAAGCATTATCAAGGTGTTACCGCGTATTCAGACGCAGACGGTTATACCATTTATTTACAAGGCAGCGGCGTAGAACTGCGTTTTGGGTTTCATAATACGTATCATCTTGATTACGAACATGAAAAACACAAAGATGACTTTTTAAAAAAATTACACAATATTGCCAATGAAACCTAATGCTGCCACCCAGGCTTAAAAAACGCGCCACTAGCAAGCTCAATACTTCCTTTATTACGCAAGTAATTATTGAGCTTGAAGCTAACCCGCACAAGCTCGAAATTATTCGCCACAACCTAGCTTACTACCGTACCCAAACCCATTTAAAAAAAGGCTTTCTCCTCGCTATTGAGCGATTTGACTGGGTGTTTGCAGCATGTAATAACGTGGATGAAATTTGCGCACAAATTATGGCCGATGACTACATTGGAAATCGTCTTAGGCGTTATCCTCTTTTGTTCAAAGGTATATTAGCGCCTTAAATTAAGCTGTAACAATACGTCTGCTTTGTACCTATATTAGCCCTTCTTGCTTTGCTATATTTACAATTAACTTTATAAAACCAGCCTGTTGTTATAATTATATCCATTGCAATTTTGGCTATATAAACAGCAACACATACCGTTAGTGCTCTAATGATTACCGTACTAAGCATATTATTTGAAATTATTTACATTTTATTTCTTAGCCAAAATAACCCTCCCCTATTGCACTACAAAATAACACGTAAACTCTTGTTTTTAAATAATATAAAACAAATTCAATGTTTGTTATTTACGTATACTAGATCACCTTTCTTGTTAATATTTCATCTACATTTAGGCATCCGATCATTTACCTGCGCCTTGAATTGTTAGAGCTATTACCTTAAACTTATGTTTATTGAACGGTCAATTAATAATAAATATGCCTAAAGTTGGAATGGAACCTATAAGACGTCAGCAGCTAATTGACGCAACAATTGAGTCGGTTGCACAGCGCGGTTTACAGGCAACCACTATTAACAGTATTAGTAAAAATGCGGGATTATCCTCTGGCATTATTAGTCATTACTTTGGTGGTAAGCAGGGATTAATTGAAGCAACGGTGAGGTATTTACTTACGAGTTTAAAACAGGAGCTTGTTTGCAAACTTGAAGCAAATACCAACGCAACGCAGCGCTTAATGTTTATTATTGAAGCCAACTTTGCACTTGTGCAACAGCGCTCAGATACTACACGAACTTGGTTGAGCTTTTGGGCACAATCAATGCACGATGCCGAATTACACCGGCTACAAAATGTAAACAGCAAACGCTTGCAAAGTAATTTAGCATTTTCATTTAAGCAATTAATGCCCGCTGAGCAAGCAAAACAAGCCGCCGAACTTAGCGCCGCCATGATCGACGGCCTATGGTTACGAGCAGTACTTAGTAAATCAAACGAACATCAGTTTAATCACAGTGAAAAGCTAGCAAAAAGTTATGTGCATTCACTCATCAAGCAATATGGAGCCTAGCGTGACAACACCTGTCTATCAAAATTTTATTAACGGCCATTTCCTTGCAAATAAAAGCGGCAAAACATTTGATGTAACTAACCCTGCTACGGGTGAAGTTATTTATGCAGTAGAAATTGCTGACGAGTTTATTCAAAACGCTGCCATTGCAAGTGCAAAGCAAGGTTTTGCTCAGTGGTCGGCCATGTCGCCTATTGAGCGCAGTCGCATTTTACTCAAGGCCGTAGCAATTTTACGCGAGCGCAATGATGAGCTAGCGCTGGTAGAGGTACTTGATACCGGCAAACCAATGCAAGAAGCAAACTGTGTAGATATTGAAACAGGCGCTGATGTTATTGAATTCTTTGCTGGTTTAGCACCGGCACAAGTTGGCCAACAACAAATGGTTGGCAGCGACTTTTACTATACCCGTAAAGAGCCTTTAGGTATTTGCGCTGGTATTGGTGCGTGGAACTACCCGCTACAAATTGCCTGTTGGAAATCGGGCCCTGCTCTTGCCGCTGGTAATGCGTTTATTTTTAAACCATCGGAAGAAACACCACTTGGCGCAATTAAGCTAGCTGAAATTTTTGTAGAAGCTGGCGTACCCGCAGGTGTATTTAATGTAGTACAAGGTGCAGGCGATGTAGGCCAATGGCTAACACAGCATACTGATATAGATAAAGTGTCGTTTACTGGCGAAGTGGGTACAGGTAAAAAGGTAGTTGCGAGCGCTGCGGGATCTTTAAAAGATGTCACCATGGAGCTTGGTGGTAAGTCGCCATTAATTGTATTTGATGATGCCAATATTGAACAAGCAGTAAGTGCTGCAATGTTAGGCAACTTCTATACTCAAGGCGAAGTGTGTACTAATTGTACCCGTATTTATGTTCATAAAAATGTATATCAACAATTTATTGATGAGCTTAAAACCCGTACTGAACAAAATATTATTGCCGGCGATCCTCAAGATTTAAATACTAACTTTGGCGCGCTAATTTCTAAAAAGCATCAAGACTTAGTAATGAGCTACGTTAATAAAGGTATTGCAGAGGGCGCAACGCTACTAACAGGTGGTACAACACTTTCACCTGCATCTGCACCTAACGGCTATTTTGTTGCCCCTACTGTGTTTATTGATTGCAACGATGACATGAGCATAGTTAAAGAGGAAATATTTGGCCCAGTAATGAGCGTGTTGGTATTTGATGACGAAGACGATGTGATTAAACGTGCAAACGGTACTCACCTTGGTCTAGCTGCCGGTGTATTTACTAGCGACATTAAACGTGCACACCGTGTTATTCATCAACTACAAGCGGGTATTTGTTGGATTAACGCTTATGGTAACTCACCTGCAGAAATGCCAGTGGGTGGTTACAAGCAATCGGGCATTGGCCGCGAAAACGGCATAGAAACCCTCGATACTTATACCCAAACTAAATCTGTTTATGTTGGTATGACCGACATAGAAAGCCCATTTTAAAGGATACTGATTATGAGTAATTCGTATGACTATATTATTGTGGGCGCAGGCTCTGCAGGTTGCGTGTTAGCAAATCGCTTATCAGCCGATAAAAACACCCGTGTATTACTACTAGAAACGGGTGGCAGTGATAAAAGCATTTTTATAAAAATGCCTACCGCGCTTTCTATTCCAATGAATAGCGATAAGTACGCGTGGCAGTTTCATACCCAACCTGAGCCGCATTTAGACAACCGCGAAATGCATTGTCCGCGCGGTAAAGTACTCGGTGGTTCGTCATCTATTAATGGCATGGTGTATGTACGCGGCCATGCAAAAGACTTTGACGAATGGCAACACAATGGCGCAAACGGCTGGGATTATCAGTCGTGTTTGCCGTATTTTCAAAAAGCAGAAAGCTTTTACTTAGGTGAAAATAAGTACCGTGGCGGTAAAGGCCCGCTGGGCGTTAATAACGGTAACGAAATGAAAAACCCTTTGTACAGCACCTTTATTAAAGCGGGCATTGAAGCGGGTTACGCACACACTAACGACTACAATGCCTCGCAGCAAGAAGGCTTTGGGCCAATGCACATGACGGTAAAAGACGGTGTACGTAGCTCAGCCGCGCGTGAATATTTAGACCCAGTCAAATCGCGTAATAATTTAACTATTGTTACCGGTGCACTTGCCCAGCGCGTTGTTTTAGAGGGCAAAAAAGCCACTGGTATTGAATACAAAGTAAATGGCGAAGTTAAAACCGCTGTTGCTGCAAAAGAAGTGATATTAAGCGCCGGCTCTATTGGCTCGCCACATATTTTACAACTGTCGGGTATTGGCGATAGCGAAGTGCTTAAAAAAGCAGGCATTGAGGTAAAACACCATTTACCCGGTGTAGGGCAAAACTTACAAGATCATCTTGAGTTTTACTTTCAATATAAGTGCAAACAACCTATTACCTTAAACGGTAAATTAGGGTTAATTTCAAAAGGTTTAATTGGTGCACGTTGGTTATTAACCCGCAAGGGACTGGGCGCTACAAATCACTTTGAATCATGTGCTTTTATTCGTTCTAAGCCTGGAGTTGAATGGCCAGATTTGCAATACCACTTTTTACCTGCCGCAATGCGCTACGACGGACGCAGTGCCTTTGACGGCCATGGTTTTCAAGTACATGTAGGTCATAACAAGCCAAAAAGCCGCGGCAGCGTTACTATTGCATCGGCAGATCCTGAGCAACCACCTAAAATTGTATTTAATTACCTACAACATCAAGATGACATTGAAGGCTTTAGAGCCTGTGTACGCCTAACTCGTGAAATTATTGAGCAAAGTGCCTTTGATGATTATCGCGATGAAGAGATTCAGCCAGGTAAGCATATTCAAACCGATGCAGAAATAGATGCCTTTGTACGTCAAACGGTTGAAAGCGCTTATCACCCTTCTTGCTCTTGCAAAATGGGTGAAGATGAACTGGCAGTCGTTAATTCAAACACCCAAGTACATGGGATTGCAGGTTTACGAGTAGTTGACTCGTCTATATTTCCAACCATACCAAACGGTAACTTAAACGGCCCTACCATTATGGTGGCCGAAAAAGCCGCTGATATTATTTTAGGTAATAAGCCACTAGCAAAACTCAATGCATCTGTAGCAATGAGCGCTAACTGGCAAACAACACAACGTAATAGCAAGATATAAATTAAGCCACTGGCAAAGGTTTAGCTACTTAGGTAGTTAACCCTTTGTGAGGCTCGCCGTGGCTCACGATATAAATTGGTTATGTTGTGTTAACGCGAGAAAAACAATAAACGGAGTATTTATGAATTACTTTTATTTATTTTGGGAGGGCGATAATGACTATTTGGCTTAGTGCTGGGATTATTTTCACCTTATTAGCTGTAATCGCTATTTTATTTAAATGGGGCAATGTACGTGTTGTAGGCGTAACGCCAGTTAGAACATTTACCTTTATAGCCATATTATTTACCTCAGGCCTAGATGTTGGCCTTATTATGTTTCCGTTAACCGAATTTGCCGGTTATGCAGACATAAAAGCAAGCCCAGAGTACGCATTTGCAAATCCGCTAGCTATTGAGTTTGGCTATTGGGGGTTTTTAATCTGGGGATTTTACTTTCTTACGTGCTTTTATTTCTGTGTAATAGAACCTAAAGTTAAATTTTTCGACATTCCTTGGGTTAAGTTTATTAATAACGTTGTCATCATTGGCACCTGTGCATTTACTGCTTACTTACTACTGACTAACTTACCTTGGTACTTACCCGACTTCGGTGATGGCTCAAGTGTTATTCCGGTGTTTTATTTAATTGTGTTGGCTGCAATATCGTTTGCTGCCTACTCGAGTACCGACATTAAGTATGTACGTATTTTAAGTATTTCTACTACTTGGATGTTTTTAGCGCTCATTGCCTTTATGTGGGCGGGTGCATTTGTATTTGGTGACAGTGAATTGTCTGCCTTTTCGAATAACTTAGGCGCTATTGGTACTTATTTTGCCAATATTAATGAGTTTGTTTTACCGCTGAATGACTACCATGAGTTTTATTTATTTTGGTGGTTTGCATGGAGCATTATGATAGGTCAATTTACTGCACGCTTTGTGGGTGGATTAAGAACGTATCAAGTATTAGCTGCGATGTTGATTTTCCCATCAATTCCAATTGCTACCTGGTTTAGTGTGCTTTATCACTACCACGAAGCTGGTATTCCTACCGAAGGTATTAAAAACTTTGCCATGGTATTTGTTGGTATTATTTTTGTAATTAACTCTCTTGATTCGCTTATCCGGTTATACACAGATAACTTAAACTTGACGGTTAAACGCTTAGGTAAATTTAAATACTTAACTATGAATATTGTTGCTTTGTCGTTGTTAACATTACTATTTAAGTTAGAGTTTTTACAAATTCAATGGGTTGGCGCATTAGTTATTGCCTTGTTCTTTATTTGTATTGCTTATATTGGCTACAACAAATTAAAAACGGTGAACGACATTATAGGCTCACCAAAAGCAAACAAAATTGATTACACCAAAATTGAAAATATGAGCTAGGAAAAACACTATGCATAATAAACTAAAACAACTTTTTATCGCTTTACCTTTTACACTTTTATCTACAACTGCAGCGGCTAATTGGTCAACAACCATTACTGCCGCTTCTGACTATACTTTCAATGGTGTAACGCAAACAGATAACGACCCTGCAATTCAAGCAAGCCTAGATTACGCATTTGATAACGGTGTGTATGCAGGTATTTGGGCCTCTAATGTAGATTTTGGTGATGATACTGATTTTGAACTTGATGCTTATGTAGGTAGATACATTCAGCTTGATGAACACTTTAGTGCTGATTACGGTATTGCTTATTACACTTACCAAGGCAATAACAGTGATGGTAATTATGGCGAAGCCTATACAAAATTTGGCTATGCGAGTGATTATGGCCAAACAGAGCTTAACTTTTGGTATAGCTGGGACTACTTTGGCAGCGGTGCAAGTCATGTTATTTCAATGATCGCCCATACTTATGAACTTGCGCCTAACCATGCACTACGTGCAAGTTTTGATATTTCAAACTCATTAGACGGTAAAAAATACGCGTGGGATAGTAATGAAAAAAAATCTTACAACCATTACCGCTTAGCATACCAAACTAGCTATGAAGGCTTTAATATTGAAGTTGCCGCTGAAAACACCAGCTTAGATTACGACTACGCAGATGAGCGTCTAGTATTGGCCGTATCACGTACGTTTAATTTATAATCTTAATTAAATGAATGCTATTTATTAGCAAAAAAGTGCCACTTAAGTTAAGTGGCATTTTTATGTGCGGCTGTTAAATAAGCAATTTACTAATTACTTATTTCCCAGGCACTGGTTCCTGAGCCTGACATATTGCTCACATTTTTGTTGAGTAGTTTATTACCTACATTAACAGATGACTCTGGCCTACTTACTAAATAGCCTTGTACAGAGCTCACACCTATACGCTTTACTAATTCAAACTGTGCTGGCTCTTCTACTCCTTCGGCCACTATTTTAAGCCCCAGCTTTTGTCCAAGTTCGCAAATAGTTTTTAATATATCGAGGTACTTTTTACTTTTATTTGCTTGAGTAATAAAAGAGCGATCAATTTTAATCACATCTATAGGTAAATCAGCCAAAGTGCTTAAAGAGCTAAAACCAGTACCAAAATCATCAATGGCAATCGTAATGCCCTCTTTACGTAATTTTTCAAGCTCTTTAATTATTAAAGAATCTGCTTTTATAAGCGTTGATTCTGTAATTTCTAGCATCAGTGAGTTAGGTGACAGCCCGGTTTTGGTAAGGGTTGCCATAACCCAGTCATATATAGATCTATGTTTTAGCTGCACTCCCGACACGTTTACCGATATTCTTACTTTGCGCAAACCAGCATTATGCCATGCAGCCATTTGTCTACATGCCTCTAACATAATCCAATCGCCTAATTCTAAAATCAAATTAGACTCCTCAGCTATAGGAATAAATTCAACAGGCGAAATCATTCCCTCAATTGAATGGTTCCAACGTGTTAGTGCTTCAAAATAATCTATCATGCAATCTTCAACATGTACGATAGGTTGAAAGTTTAAATAAAAGTCTTTGCGGGCGACCGCTAAACGCAGCTCTTCTAGCAAATAATGATAGCGGCGCATTTTATTACCCATTTCGGGAGAGTAGACTTTAAAAATACCTTTACCATCGTGCTTTGCTCTATACATAGCTACATCTGCAAGTTGCAGTAAGGCTTGCGGCGTTGAGGCACTCTCTGGGTATTTTGCAATACCTATGCTGGCACTTATTTTTATAATTTTATTACCTAACACAAAGTCTTTTTCTAACTCGTTTAATACATTCCTTGCAATATCTAAAACTTGCGCTTCTGACTCAACTGACTCTATAAAAATAGAGAACTCATCGCCCCCTAGTCGAGATAAGTTTTGCTCTAACTGATTGGCTGGATTTATGTTATTTAACTTATTATGGCGTATCACATTGGCTAAACGAGTTGCCACTTGAACTAATATTTCGTCACCAAAACTATGCCCAAAAGAGTCATTTACTTTTTTAAAACCGTCCAAATCAATAAACAATAAAGCACATTTTAAATTTTCAATATTTACTTGGCTAATTTGTCTATCTATATGTTTAATATAGGCATGGCGGTCTATTAGTAGGGTGAGTTTATCTTGGTAAATACTGGTTTGAGTTTGCTTTACATAGTGCTCAACATGGCTATTAAGGGTGCTTATAGACTCACTCAGCGTTGTAATACTATTAGCGTTAGCTGCTGACTTTGTTTGTAAGTTAAATGCTTTGAGTAAGGTATCTGTTTGTTTATTAAGTTGGATAATTTTTTTTGTGTAGTAATGTTTTTTAAGCTCTTTTTTTAAATACACAAAGCCAATGAGAAAAATCACAAAAAATATAAATAGGTTTCGTGGCGATGTAAGCGTAATTAAAATTAAATCGTTAGCTTTAACCGCTATAAATTCTGTTTTGCTGGTTTTCAATACTATAAAGTTTATATTGTTTTGCTTAACAATATAATAGCCATTTAATATTGGGTTATACCAAGGGGCCAATGTCAATGTGGTGGTATCTATTTCAAAATTACGAACATCGATATTAGAGTGAAATAAATTAATTTTATCTATCTGATTACTTATACCTAAATTAATACTAAAACATAAAGAAATAGCCATTATTATAATTACATTTATAGATTTTAATTTATTCACTTAAAGGTCCATCTAACGTTGTTAACATATTAAAGCATAAGCAAATAAAACATCATATAGGCTGTTTTTACTACTAATTAAGTTATTATACAATCCTTAATGATTGCAAGGCATTCATTATTATCTAATTAAGTGCATTTTAAAGCTGCCATGCGTAACTGACTTTAGTAAAAAAGGTGCGCTGGTCGCGCTCTAAGCTTTTAAGTGAATCATCTTGGTAACCTTTATCTGAATACCCTAAGTAAAATAATGTTTGCGCATTAATTTTGTACGAATAAACGAGTTGGCTGCCGTAATCTTTATTAGTTTGGTTCACTTGATAAAAATAAGCATTTTCGTTGCGATCAATATCTTCAAATTGCCAAATAAGCTTTAGCATTGAGCGCATATTAAATTTATAGTAAAGCCTAAAATCAATTAGGTTAGCTGTAAAAACACGCTCCCCTTGTGGGTTGTCTAATTGGCTGTAGCTATGCTTTATGTCAACTTGCCAATGATTGTTTATATCCCACACCGCTTGAGTTTGGGTATCAAAGGCGTCACCTAGTTGCTCATTACTGTAGTCAATGCGACTCCCGTATTCAACATACAAAGATAGCCTGAGATCTTTTGTTGGTTTAAATCCGCTGTAAATATAACCAATGTTTTGATTGTAAAAATTAGTGTTATAATTTTCATACCTATGTATCAGCCCTATTTCGAAAATAGACTGTTTTTGGCCTTTAAAGCTTAAATAACCTTCGTACTCTTGCTCAAGTAAATCGCCATTTTTCGCCCAGGTTTTATCCCAATCAGCTACATATGACCAAGAGGTAACTAAATCATTTTCATCTCGATACCAGGTTTGCCCGCCTCCTAAAATAACTTTTTCGTAATCGACCTTAGCTTGATAGCCTAAATCGGCACGATAATCTGCGCCAATATTTTCGTACTCTGCGAATAATTTATAATCGCGTTTATCGCGGGTGAGCTTAATTGCATACGCTTGATCGGATTGTGCTTGTGATAGGTTATAATTTTCAACTAAAAATGCTGAGTTGCGGGTATCACTGCTCGCAACTTGATAACTTAAGGTGTCTGATTGATTAAACCAGTAACTACCGTCAACTGATAAAACCGTATTGCGATAGTCATCACCTTCACGATGCGTACTTGAAACCCCTATAGTGCTTTGCTGGCCAATATCGTACTGGTAACGCGCCACTGCCACTTTGGTATTTTCGTTTAAGCTTGCAAATCCTGAGCCCTGATTAGTTGGCAGTAAAATATTGCTATTGTCGTCATCGGCAAACATCACCGCATAACTGTGATTAGCTGTTTTGCCGGTTAATTTAGCGCCTAGATTAGGCTCTGCAATGGTGCGAGTATATAAAAGCTCAAATAAACTACTTTTAAAATATGACGCACCGTCTAAAAAAAACGGCCGTTTTTCTTCATAGTATATAGAGTAAGTGGTATTAATATCCAGTGCCAGAGAGTCGGTTTCCACTTGCGAGAAGTCTGGATTTATAGTGGCGTTTATAACGGCGTCTTGGCTTAAGCCCCAGCGTAAATCTATACCCACTTCGGCGTTTACATCGCCATTTTCCCAATCACCCGGTAACTGTGATTTGGTATCGTTACGCAGCGCAGTTAAAGTAGGCGTTAATTGCAGGTTTTTGCTGGCCGTTATTTTTTCAAAGCCGGTAAGTTTATCAAACTGACAAAGGCTGCACTTAATATCGCGATCAAACCCAATGTTTGATAACTGATAAAGCACATCTCGTTGATAATTGCGCATTAGGGCAAAACCCCAGGTTAATTGCTCTTTATTTTGTGCAAAACGCAGCGCTTTAAAAGGAATACGCATTTCTACCACATAACCTTGCTCAGTAATCTTGCCTGCGCTATCCCAAATGGCATTCCAAGAAAGGTCTTGTTGCCAGCCATCGGTGTCGGTCATGCGAATATCGCCCTGAGCCCCTAGCGGGTTCACATAAAATTCATAACCAGAGCGCTCATCATTAAAGGTATCAATTACTAGTGCCACGGTGTCATCTTGCCACAGAGTATCGCGATCTCGCAGTGCAGCGCGAATGTGCGTTGGGTCAGGATCGTGTGCAACAAACGCTACATATAAGTTACTGCCGTCTTCGTATATATAAGCATCGGTTTTTACCGGTGGCGTACCTTTTTCATTTGGTTCATCTTGAAACTGCAATGCAATGCGCGTGGCATCTTGCCAATGCGCCTCATTCATTACCCCATCTACTGTTATATTTTTATTAATACGCGTGAGTGAATAGTGTTGTTTATTGGCAAGCGCGCTTGGAGTGGTGAGTAAAAGAAAGAAAAAGCTTAAAATAAAGAACACTGATTGTTTTTTTATTATTATTAAGTACTGCATAAACATCCATTTAGACTTAAATTACTCAATAAGAGTAATTTCTGGCGTGGATTGTAGTTTATACCAATGGATTTGTTAATACCTTGCAAAAAGTTTTTTGCATAACATTAACTAATTAATAATAAAGAAGTATTTAAGCGCAGCGATTAGGTTTCAATAAGCTTGAGCTTATCAGCAATACCATTCCACTCATCAGCATCGGCTGGGGCTGGTTTTGCCTGCGTAATGCGTGGCCATATAAGTGCAAGCTCGGCATTTAGTTCGGTAAACTCTTGTTGTGACTCTGGTAATTCATCTTCTTGATAAATAGCATCAGCTGAACATTCAGGTACGCATAAACCACAGTCAATGCAATCAATTGGGCTTATAGCTAAAAAGTTAGGGCCTTCAAAAAATGCATCTGCTGGGCACACTGATACGCAATCTGTGTACTTACATTTAATACAGTTT
The DNA here is from genome assembly GCF_031198805.1 of Pseudoalteromonas sp. HL-AS2. Taxonomy (NCBI): domain Bacteria; kingdom Pseudomonadati; phylum Pseudomonadota; class Gammaproteobacteria; order Alteromonadales; family Pseudoalteromonadaceae; genus Pseudoalteromonas; species Pseudoalteromonas sp. HL-AS2. The sequence continues at coordinate 283,471 of NZ_CP133572.1, forward strand.
TCGGTGACTACAAATGCCATAATGGTTCAATGCCTAAGGTTTTATAACGACAACGGCGGATCATACCCAACCAAGGCTAAAATACAATATATAAGTGCCATAATAGCGTAATTTAACGTAAAATAAGCGCCTTATGTTTTGTGGTGCAATTTGCGCTACTTCCCTTATTGTGAGCGGTAATTAAAAGCCCGCTAAGACACCTAAAAGAGACAAAATGATACGTTTAACCGAAATAAAACTACCGCTAGATCATGACGAGAATGCAATTAAAGATGCCATTGTCAGTAAGCTAAAAATAACGCCAGAACAGTTACATAGTTTTAATGTGTTTAAACGTGGTTACGATGCCCGTAAAAAAACAGCTATTTTACTTATTTATACCTTAGATATAAGCGTTGATAACGAAGAGCAGTTACTCACAACTTTTGCCAAAGATCAGCATGTAAAAGTAGCACCCGACACCGCTTATAAGTTTGTTGCCCAGGCAAATAACGATTTAAAAGAGCGCCCTGTCGTAATAGGCTTTGGCCCTTGTGGTTTATTTGCAGGTTTAGTGTTGGCACAAATGGGCTTTAAGCCAATTATATTAGAGCGTGGTAAAGAAGTACGCGAGCGCACTAAAGATACCTTTGGTTTTTGGCGTAAGCGCGCACTAAATACCGAGTCAAATGTACAATTTGGTGAAGGCGGCGCAGGTACATTCTCCGACGGTAAATTATACAGCCAAGTAAAAGATCCAAAACATTATGGCCGTAAAGTTATTACCGAGTTTGTTGCCGCTGGCGCGCCAGAAGAAATTTTATACGTAAGTAAGCCACACATAGGAACCTTTAAACTGGTAACTATGATTGAAAAAATGCGCGCGCATATTGTAGAACTTGGCGGCGAAATTCGCTTTAGCACTCGCGTAGACGACATTCATTTAGAAGACGGCCAAGTAACGGGCTTAACCTTGTCAAATGGCGAGCAGCTAAATACCCGCCATGTAGTGCTTGCTGTGGGTCACAGTGCCCGTGATACCTTTGATATGCTATATAAAAAAGGTATTTACATGGAAGCTAAACCATTTTCGGTGGGCTTTAGGATCGAGCATAAGCAATCTATGATCGATGAGTGCCGTTTTGGCGACAATGCAGGTAACCCCATTTTAGGCTCTGCTGATTACAAACTAGTTCACCACTGTGATAATGGCCGTACCGTATATAGTTTTTGTATGTGCCCAGGGGGGACTGTGGTTGCAGCCACCTCTGAAGAAGGCCTAGTTGTTACCAATGGTATGAGCCAATATTCTCGTAGTGAGCGCAATGCAAACAGCGCTATTGTTGTAGGTATTTCGCCAGAGCAAGACTTCCCGGGTCACCCATTAGCGGGTATTGAGTTACAACGTAAACTTGAAAAACAAGCATACGAACTTGGCGGCAGTAATTACGATGCGCCAGCACAACTTATTGGCGACTTTTTAAAGGGTAAATCGTCATCAACTTTAGGCGATGTGCAATCATCTTACACGCCGGGTATTAAATTAACCGATTTAGCAGATGTATTACCTAAATATGCAATTGATGCTCTGCGTGAAGCAATTCCGGCATTTAATAAGCAAATTCGTGGTTTTTCAACTAATGATGGCTTACTAACAGGGGTAGAAACACGTACCTCTTCGCCGGTAAGTATTAAGCGCGATAAAACACTTCAAAGTATTAATACTAAAGGGCTTTACCCTTCTGGCGAAGGCGCAGGCTATGCCGGTGGTATTTTATCGGCAGGTATTGATGGTATTAAAGCCGCTGAAGCGGTGGCGCTTTCAATGCTAGAAAACGCAAAATAAGCGTTTTATTAATTTAAGCCATAAAAAACCTGAGCAAGCTCAGGTTTTTTTGTAACTGCAAATAACCATATTAGGTTAGCGCATTATTAATTACTTTTTAAGCGACAGTTTTTCGCCTTTTAAGCTTTTACGTATTTTAGATATACGTGAGCGATTTACTGCTCTTGCTTCGCCAGTTGCTTGACCAGATGGCTTATTAGCACGAGTACGACGTAAGTGTGCAGGCTTTTTGCCAATTTTATCAATTAATACTTCACGGTTACTTACTGCATAGCCTTCTAAGTAAACACGTTTAATTTTTTGACCAATTAAGGTTTCAATTTCAAACAACATGTTTTCTTCTTCACGGCTTACAAACGAAATTGCTTGGCCTTCTTTACCTGCGCGGCCAGTACGACCAATACGATGTACGTAGTCCTCTGCAAGCCAAGGTAAGTCAATATTAATTACACGCGGTAAACCGTCTATATCAATGCCACGCGCCGCAACTTCTGTTGCCACTAATACACGTACTTTACCTTCTTTAAATTCACGCAGCGCACGACGTCGATTACCTTGTGACTTATCGCCATGACAAACCGCAGCCGGAATACCATCAAGGTTAAGCTCTGTTACTAGCTCATCGGCTGTTTCTTTCATGTTTACAAATACTAACACTTGCTGCCAGTTTTTCTTACCAATTAGCTCAGAAAGCAGCTCTTGCTTACGGCGCTCTTCAACTGGGTAAACCACATGCGCTACAGTGCTAGCAGTACTGTTTGTTTGATCAACACGTACTATTTCTGGCTGTTTTAATACTTTAGATGCAAACTGTTTAATTGCTGCTGGGAAAGTGGCTGAAAACAACAAGATTTGACGATCGTCAGCGCAGCTTTTTATAACGCCCTGCATCTCTTCAATAAAGCCCATATCGAGCATACGGTCGGCTTCATCAAGTACTAAGTGCTTTACGCTGGCAAGGCTTAAGTTACCTAAGCGAATATGATCAAGTAAACGCCCTGGCGTTGCTACTACAATATCAACACCTTCTTTAAGTGCATTAGCTTGGCCTGCGGTGTTAACACCGCCAAATAAGCTGACTACTTTTAACGAAGTATGTTTTGCGAAGTCTTTAAAGTTATTTGCTATTTGCTCTGCAAGTTCGCGCGTAGGCGCTAAAACTAAAGCATGCGGAGCATTAGTAGTGCTTACTTCAGACTCAAATAATTTTTGAATAATTGGTAGCGCAAACGCGGCGGTTTTACCCGTCCCCGTTTGTGCACTTGCTAAAACGTCTTTACCTTTACGAACAGCAGGAATTGCTGCGCGCTGAATGGGCGTAAGGGTGTGATAGTTAAGTTCGTCTAACGCCTGAACAAGTTCAGGAGCAAAACTAAAAGATTTAAAATTCATGGTATATAACCTGCGGCCACATTATCAAGGGTCGCAAATTATACAGTAAAAAAGTGCTAACAGTTAGTCATTACTTTACTTTTGCATGCTTTAATCTGTTTTATAGCGTTTAAATATTAAAGAGGTATTAATACCGCCAAAAGCAAAGTTATTACTCATTACATAATCGGTGTTAATTTCTCGCCCTTGCTCTGTTATGTAGTCAAGTTGAGCGCACTCGTTATCCACCTCGGTGAGGTTTATTGTGGGGGCAAACCAGTTATCATTCATCATATTAATCGTCGCCCACGCTTCAATAGCACCGCATGCGCCCAAAGTGTGGCCTAAATAACTTTTTAAAGAGCTAATGGGTTTTGCCCCTAATGCGTTAAAAGTGGCATGCGACTCTGCTATATCGCCTCGATCGGTTGAGGTGCCATGCGCACTTACATAACCAATTTGCTCGGCGGTTAAATTAGCATCGTGTAGGGCTTGTTCAATCGCTATTTGCATTGTTTTAGAGGTAGGTTGAGTAACATGCTCACCATCACTATTACAACCAAAACCAACCACCTCTGCCAGTATAGTGGCACCGCGCGCTTTTGCGTGTTCATACTCTTCTAAAATCAGTGTGCCAGCACCTTCGCCAATCACTAATCCATCACGGTCTTTATCAAATGGCCTGGGGGTTAACTTGGGTGTGTCGTTTTTTGTACTGGTAGCATATAAGGTATCAAATACTGCGGCTTCGGTAATACATAACTCCTCTGCACCACCAGCAACCATCACCTTTTGACGACCAAATTTTATTGCTTCATAGGCATAACCAATACCTTGTGAGCCTGAGGTACAAGCTGAGCTTGTGGTGATCACTCGCCCTTTTAAGCCAAAAAACACTCCAACATTAACCGGAGCAGTATGCGCCATCATTTGAATATAACTAGTGGCTGTTACCCCAGACATAGAGCCCGACTCCATCATATTAGCAAACGCGAGTAACGGCGGGGTTGACCCTATAGATGAACCATAAGAAACCCCCGTAGAGCCATCGGTTAAGCTACTATGATTGAGTAACTGGGCTTGCTCTAACGCGCACTCTGTAGCGCGTGTTGACATAAGCGCCACTCGCCCCATTGAGCGTATTTGTTTACGTTTATAATGACTCGGTCGCTCAAAATGAGTAACCGGCGCCGCTAAACGCGTATTAAGCTCTGGTGCTTTGTCCCACTGTGGCATAGTGGTCACTGCATTTTCGCCTCTGATCAGTGCTTGTTTAAATACCGACCATTCATCGCCAAGTGCGGTGATCACCGACATACCTGTCACTACAACGCGCTTCATTACACCATACCGCCGTTAACTGAAATGACTTGGCGGGTAATGTAGGCCGCATCATCTGAGATTAAAAATGCCACAGTACCCGCAACTTCCTCTACTGTGCCCATACGCTTAAGCGGGATCATTTTTAGCATTTCGTCTACCGGTAACTCGTCAGTCATTGCGGTTTCTATTAACCCAGGTGCAACGCAGTTTACGGTTATTTTTCGCTTAGCCAACTCTAACGACAACGCTTTTGTAGCGCCAATAATACCGGCTTTTGCCGCACTGTAATTTACTTGCCCACGGTTACCGGCAATGCCCGATACAGAAGCCATGGTTACAATACGCCCACCTTTACGGTTTTGCACCATAGGCATTACCGTGGGGTGCACCACATTATAAAAGCCATCAAGCCCGGTACGAATAACGCAATCCCAGTCCTCGCCTTGCATAGCCGGAAACGCCATATCATTGGTAATACCTGCGTTACATACCACGCCATAATAAGCACCATGCTGGGCTATGTCTTGCTCTATTTGTGCTTTGGCGGCGGCTCTGTCGCATACATCAAATTGTAATAAGCTAGTAGCTTGGCCTAATGCCTGTATTGCTGTGCAAGTTGCTTGTGCATCTGCCACACCACTTTTACAATGCACTGTAATGTCATACCCTTGGGATGCTAATTTAAGCGCAATAGCCCTGCCTATGCCACGGCTTGAACCTGTGACTAAAATTCGTTTTGTCATTGATTATCTCTTATAAATTCCAGCGGATTTTCGGGCTGAAAAACATTAATTTTTGCTTCACATGCTAATGTATCGCCGTGGATTATTTGGCATTCAAACACACTCAATCCCGACTCTTCTTGATATAGCTTATGCACTTTAATAGTTAAACTACTATTAACTTTAAAACACGCTTGATGGGTTTGATATTTACGCGTACCAATTAAAAAGCCTATTTTAGGAAGCTCATTTGCATCGTTTGCTAATGCGCCTGCGTAAGCGGCTATTGACTGCGCCATATACTCAACCCCAATATAACTGGGTACACCGGCAATATCGGCATTATAAAACGCACTTTGCGGTGTAATCGTTACCTGGCAACGCGCACTCTCGGCGCTATAATGCGTTAAAGTGTCAATTAAAATCATTGGTGCGTCGTGGGCAAGCAACTGCTCAATTGCGTAATGATTACTGCTCAGCTCATTCATCGGCAATACCTAAAATTAAACTGGCGTTATTGCCACCAAAGGCAAATGAGTTTGACAAGCAGTAACGCAATTTGGGCTTAAATGCTTGTTTTATTATTTTTACATCGGCCAAGTTACCGCCTGTTGATAATACGTTATACGGCAATGCATACTGGCCTTGCTCTTTAAGAAGTAGCCAGCATAGCGCGGCTTCAATTGCGCCTGCAGCTCCTAAGGTATGCCCAGTTAAGTGCTTGCTTGAGCTAAGTGGCGTATTGTTGCCAAACACACGATTAATTGCAAGTGCCTCCATTTCATCATTTTTTAGCGTTGCGGTACCGTGTGCATTTATGTAGTCAATTTCATGGGCAGCTAATTGCGCTTGTTTTAGTGCTTTTTGCATTGCAGATTGCGCGCCCATACCATTGGGATCGGGCGCTGAAATATGATGTGCATCAGAGCTTTCGCCGCCACCGTACAGTGCAATTGCTTTATCTGTAATTGCGCTTACGCCTTTACTCATTACAAATAATGCTGCACCTTCACCAATATTAATGCCGTCTCGGTTACTTGAAAACGGCTGGCAAACTCCGCTACTTAACGACGCTAACGAATCAAAACCATTGAGAGTAAGTTGGCATAGGGTGTCAACGCCACCGCATATAACAACATCGGCCATATCAGCTTTTAGCAGTGCGCGGGCACTTAGCAATGCTTTTGCGCTTGATGTACAGGCTGTAGAAATACTATAACAGGGTCCTTTTGCATCAAGCTTTTGCGCAATATAGTGTGCTGGGGTGGCAAGTTCTTGTTCATAATAATGAAAGTCATTTGGCCATTGCGCTGTGTGTTCAAAATGAGCACGAGCCCGTTCACCATCTGCAATACCCGAAGTACTCGTGCCTAACACCACCGCAATACGGGATTTATCGATATGCGAAAATTGCTCAATAGTTGTTTGTAGTTGCGCTAAGCACATATCAATAAAGGTATTTATTCGTTTTTTTTGCGCCAACGCAACCGAGGTTACTTGGCCAACATATAACGGCTGTTGTTGCGCGCTAAGTGTAGAATTTATAGTTAATATAGGCGTTGCAGAGTTATAACTGTTTAAGCTATCGAGAGTTGCCTGCGGGCCTACTCCCATCGCACTAACAATACCTAAGTTATTTAGCCAATATGTCACTGAGTTACCTTTTTAAATATTATTTTATAATCACGTACAATATTATGCAGCGTAATTGCATCATCGTTATAGTCAATGGTGATCAGGGTTTTATGATTTTGTAGTACTTGTCTGTGTGTGCCTACTTGCTCCACCAGTGCGCCGCTCAGCTGCTCATTTATAAACGCGACAGGCCAATGTACTAAGGCAATGTCGGCCAATACATAAGCAGGATTTATATCGACGCCTACAAGCATTTTTTTAGCTTTAATTGGCTCTTTGGGTGATTTTTCAAGCTCTACAATTGGAAAGCCCTGGCTGGTCATCATCAGCAACTTGACCCCTCCCGCCTCATTAACCGCTAATTGCGATAACAAGGTATGCTGCTCTTGCCCAGTGGTAATAAATAACACTTGTTGCCAAGAGCGGCCATACATTGATGGCGCCATGCTATTTAAATTTAGGCTAGCCGCAGGTGCTATGCTTATAGCTGCACTGGAACTAAACTGACTCGCACAGGCTGACAGCACTATGCAGGTTAGCAATATCAGCGCACGCTGGAGTATTAATTTCAACATATTAGGTTCGGCACAGCTGAGCTAGCACATTTAAGCGGCGCTCACTTTGTGCAACAAATGGGTTACTCGTGTCCCATGCGTATCCGGCTAAAATTGCACTGATCATTTCTCGCACTTGTTTGTTTTGCTCTGTATGAAATATTACGTCTTGAAAGCGCGTATCGTACCAGCCTGTAACAAAAGTTCTAAAACAGTTAACTCCCGCTTGTAGCGGTTTTGCATAATGCTGCTCAAAGTCAATCGTCTCACCTTTTAAATACTGATCGACCAAAGGTGCAATTAAACTTGCTGATTTAAGCGCAATGGTTACTCCTGATGAAAACACCGGATCTAAAAACTCTCCCGCATTGCCTAATAGCGCAAAGTGCTGTCCATACAGCTTACTCACATTAGAGGAGTAGCCTGTTATGCTACGAGCTGGCCCAATTAATTCGCGTTTAGCTAGCAGTGCTTTTAAATGTGGATCTTGTTCTAAAAAGCGATTTAACATTACCTCTGCTTCGTCGTCATTAAAGCGCTCAGACTCTGCTACAACACCAATACTTGCGGTGCCATCACTAAAGGGAATTAGCCAATACCATATATCTCGGTGCTCTGGGTGTACGGTAATGAGGATTTTATTACGATCAAAATTTTCATCGCTAATATTATCTACAAAGTGGCTAAAATAAGCACTGCGTACCGGAAAGTTAGAAGGTAACTCTAAGTTTAGTAGTTTAGGTAATACTCGGCCAAAGCCGCTGGCATCTAACACAAAGCGTGCTTGAACTTGGTAAGGCTGCTGCTGCGCGTCGTGTACTAATAAGGTTGCACCACCATTTTTATCGGTACTATCTTTATTGGTATTACCTTTATCGGAACTGTTTTCAAAAACATCAGTAACCTTGTAGTCTTTAACACTGTGCTGATAACGAATAACAGCCCCTTGCAGCTGTGCATTATCGGCTAGTAATTTATCAAACAGCCCTCTTTTCACTTGATAAGTAGTACCTGGCCCTGGTGATGATTTTTCGGTAAAATTAATAGCGGTATTTTCACCCGCTCGATGAAACGCAGCGCCGTTTTTAAACTGAAACCCCAAACTAGCAGCGTGTTCATGCAATGGAGCGACTAAATTAGCGTCGGCCAAATACTCCATACATTGCGGTAACAAGCTCTCACCTATAGTAAAGCGCGGAAAAATCTGTTGCTCAAGTACTAATACTCGCCAGCCTTTTTGCACTAAAAGGCTACTTGCAAGTGCGCCAGAGGGGCCCGCACCAATTACAACAACATCAAACTGCTCAGGGTTATTCACTTTATCCTTCCTTTTGCGAGGGTAATACACTCAGCGGCGATAAAATATATACCGCTAAAATCCCTACCATTACGGTAAGTCCAAAACTAAAAATAGCAGGGGTGCTTGAGGCACTTAACATACCAAACACCCACATAGAAGACGCTGCAGATAAACTAATTGCCAATATATTTTTTGGCTGTAACTTATTTATTTGATAAAAAACAAGGTAGTCAATAGCTAAGGCTACCACTAGCAACGCGCCCAACATATTAAATAACGACAGGCTGCCTTGAATTGCATTACACACCCACAGCATGCTAACAACTACTAATAACAAACTTAACAGTTGTAAAGTGGCAATTTTTACGCCAAAACGCCAACTAAAAAGTAACCAACAAATGGCCCCTGCAAGCACTAAGCTTAACAATAAGTATGCTCGGTAATCGCTTAATAACGCACTAATTTGCTGCGGTTTATTATATAGCAATAAGCCATCATCTTTTAAAAGCGCGGCGCTTAAGCTCTGTGTATTAATATTGGTAATTGTCATCCAGGTTATGGCTTGCTGCGGCTCAACATGCATTTGCGCTAACAATAAGGGTTTAAATTCGCTATTTAATAATGCGTTATAGGTAATAAATTGCGCGGGGCCGCTACTTAATTGCCGCCCAGTTAATTGCTCGCTTAGTGCAAATACACCACTTTTTTTAGCTTGATTAAACACCGCTAAATTATTTTTTTGCTGCTCAATACTAGGCAGCCATCGGTTAATGGCATTGTGTTTAATATGCGGGTTACTCGCGGTTAAATCGCTAACTAACCGCTGTTGTTTTTGTAACACGTGTTGTGCATTGTCGCCAATAATAAATACTATATGGCTGCGCCATTGATCTAGTAAAGTTAAGTGTTTTTTTTCACTTGCCATTAGCTGCTCAGAGCTGGCATTAAGCAATCTAATATCATCATTAAACTCAATCGGTTTTAATACCAATAAGCTTGCAAGCACTATACTTAGCACAATAAACAGTGGTTTTTTTATTTTATTACAGTACAAAAACACCCGCGTTATTTTTTTACTGAGTAATAAACTTGATGTCGATACACGCAGTGTTTGCTGCCAAAATGGTAAAATTAACACAGTAAACAGCCATGCACTAAATAAGCCCGCTATAACAAACACAGCCACTTGCGCTAATAAGGTTAACGGTGCACCTAATAAGCAGCTGTAGCCTAATGCAGTCGTAATAAAAGAGAGTAATAACGCTGATTTCACCCCTTTGCTATAGCCGTTAGAAGAGGCTTGCTGTGCAGTTTCATTTGCTACTTTGGCTAAATCGGTCATGCCATGAAAGGCGTAATCAATAGCAATGCCTATTAAGGTTACGGCAAATACCAAGGTTAATAAGTGAATGCTGTTAAACACCAATAACATAACAATAGCGCCGCCCATTAATGCGCTAAGCACTGTAAAGCTCGCTAATAAAATACTGCTAATCGCTCTAAATACCCAAAACACCATAACCATTAGTGCCATTAGGCTAATACCACCAAACAAACTCATTTCGTATTTTGCTTGTTGGGCATTTTCAGCCGTATGAAACAGCACCCCTGAATAGGAAATAGTGGTATTTGGGTGCGCTTTACTTAGGGTGTTTATTTGCGTTTTAATTTTAGCAGCTAAGCTAATTGCATTATTAATGCTCAAGTTTGGCTCTGGCAGTGTGGCAAAAAGCATTGCATATTCAACCCCCTCATACTGGCGAGTGAGGCGGTTTTGTTTAATAGTAAAAACTTGGCTTTGGCTTAAGTTTTCGCTAATAAAGCCAGCTAAACTTAAACTAATATCAGTACTTAATGTAGCACTAACAAATGGCGATCCTAACTGATTTAATTGCTGCAGGTAAAACTGCTCAAAGCTGGCTTTGTCTGCTATTTTTTGCTTATAGGGCTTACTTAATAGTGCATATTTATAAGGCGCAAATGTGGTTGTTAAAGCGTTTATAGAGGGAAAATTAAATGTGCTTGTTATACCTTGCTGCTCAAGCCAATTGTTAAATTCATCGTGGGCGTTATTTTTTTGCTCACCAGCAAATGAAAACACCACACGGTGGGCATTTTTTTCAAAAAACAGCTGTTCGCCATAAGCTAATTGAGAATGCGATTTTGGCAGCAAACTAAACATATCAGCACTAAATGTAGGTTTAGTCAGCCAAAATATACTGGTTAAAAGCAAAATTAAACCACTAAACCAAATAAAAACAATGCCAATTCGTTTCTTCAATCCACTATTCCATTAATTAACTATTTAAACGATTGAGCCGTTAAGGCTGCTCAGGGTAACTAAACTCAATAGTTGTTTTACTACCTGAATGCTCATAAAGGATGATGCTGTGTACCGTTTTATCACTTTCACACAAAGTAAAGTGGCTAAATAATTGCTGTAACAACGCTTCTTTTGGGGTTAGTTGCAGGCAATTGTTTTGCGCTTTTATACTAAAGCGTGTTGCAAGGGCGCTCATATCTACACTGAGTAAGTCAGTTAAAAGCCCTACAAACTGCTCACTGCCTGGCTGTGGTACAAACTCCCCTTTAGCATTTTCAACCAATACCTGGCCATTTTCTACAATCAATGCGCTTTTTACCGGTTGTTCTACTTGCCATACTAGCTTTTTGGCATTTAGAGAAAACACTCCAGAGGAGACGAACGGCGATGCAAAACCAGCAAGTTGTTTATATTGTTTAAACTCACCCGTTACTGTATCAGCCTTTAATGTGGTATTTACCTGCGATACAGTGTTTGCTTGCAATGCACTACAAAATAGCAGCAATACGCTGGTTATAAATAATTTAAACATTGTCATTCCTTCTCCTTTAATTGCCAGCTACTTTAAAAAAGGGGCTAGTTTTTCATAAAGTATTGGGGGTGAAACAAATTGCATTTCTTTGGAGCTAATTTCTACCGCCACTTGTGTAGTGGACGCCTTGGTAATGCGCTTATTACTGATTGCATCGGTAATAACATAATCAATACGTAAGCGGTTTTCATACTCTTTTAAATACGCTGCCACTTTAATTTTTTGTGTAAATACAGCTGATGCTACGTATTTAATTTGCATATCAACAATGGGCCACGCAAATCCAGAGTCTTTCATTTGCAGGTAGTCGTAGTCAAATATTCTGAGTAACTCACAACGAGCAATTTCTAAATAGCGTGGGTAATTACCATGCCACACTACATTCATTGGATCGCAATCATGAAAAGGGATTTCTATTTCTACGCTGTGCGAAAGTAATGCGCCTTTATTATTCATAAAGCGCCCAGCGTTTGCTTTGAATATAGCTAATAGTTTGTCTTAGCACCGCTTCCATTGGTCTGTCTTCGGTCAGGTTTTCAAAGTAACCTGTTATATCGCTATACATATGCTGCATATCGTCAGTTAAACTCGTAAATTCTAATTCGCCTTGTTTAATTCGCAGCCTTAACCCTTGAATAGCGGCTAATAAGGTACTGGCCATCACTTGCTCGGTAAGCTGTAAAATACGTAAACAATCGCGCGAGGCTATGGTACCCATACTTACTTTGTCTTGATTGTGACACTCGGTAGAGCGCGAAAATACACTGGCAGGCATAGTTAATTTTAATGCCTCAGCAGTATAAGCACTGGCACCAATTTGTACCGCTTTAAAACCATGATTTATATAACGACGCTCAGGGGCACTGTCTGATAAATTAGACGCCAAACCATTGTTATATTTAGTATCAACCAATGAGGCTATTTGTCGATCGGCTAAATCAGCTAAGTTAGCTACTGCGGTTTTCATGCTGTCCATTGCCATGGCAATGTGGCCGCCATAAAAATGCCCGCCGTGCAGTACATGCTCCCCTTCGCCATCAATAATTGGGTTGTCGTTGGCTGAGTTTAATTCGTTTTCGATCATTTGCCTAAAAAACGGCAAGCTGTCTTGCAGCACACCAATAACATGCGGTGCACAGCGAATTGAGTAGCGATCTTGCAGGCGGTCGGCATTACGTGGATGGTCGTGATGATTTAAATCATCTCTGATCCAACGTGCTATTTGCTGCTGCCCTGGGTGAGGTTTTACCGAGAATAAAATTTCATCAAAATGATGGCTATTTCCTTTGAGCGCTAAGCTAGCAATGGCGGTAATACGACTGGCTAATTTGGCTAAATAATTGGCTCTGTCGAAGGCTAAGCAGGCTAATGCGGTCATTACCGCGGTGCCATTCATTATTGCAAGGCCTTCTTTTGGGCGCAGCACGAGCGGCGTTAAGCCAACTTCTTGCATTACCGCTAAGCTATTACGTACGGTGTCTTTATAATATACGTCGCGCTCGCCTATCATAGCACCAGCAACATAAGATAATGGCGTTAAGTCGCCACTGGCACCTACCGATCCCTCTTGAGGAATAACCGGTACAATATCGTGATTTAAGTAGTCGCGCAGTAAATTCAGCATTTCCCAGCTAATACCCGAGTAGCCTTGCGATAAAGACGTAAGCCGCGTGGCTAAAATTGCTCGTCCTTGTACTTTATTAAATACGTCGCCTAGTCCACATCCATGAAATCGCGTTAAATGTAGGGGGAGTTCATCTACTAAATTTAATGGTACTGCTACGGTTACTGAGTCGCCATAACCGGTCGTTACACCGTAAATAACGCCGTCTTCTTTTAATAATGTATCTAAAAAACTCAGCGCACTATTAATTTTGCTACTAAATTCGCTGCAACCACTAATTTGCACTTGGGTGTGGTTATGTGCAATATCAACAATGTTTTCGATTGATAATCGCTGCTGACCAAAAAGCTGTGTGTTTTGAACTGGCACTTCTATTTCTCCTTTGCTTGATCGCGGGCGACTTGCTGATCATTTTGCCAAAAATCGTAAAAATTAAACCATTGATAAGGATATTGCGCCGCATAGTGACCTAAACGCTGCGCATAGTCTGTAATAACTTGGTTTAAAATTGCCTGTCGTTGGGTGCGTGGCATTTTTAAGCTATTGCTGTATTGCTCAAATATTACGTGGTACTTATTGATTTTCTTATCTTTTAAACAAAACAAAAAATAAACTGGGCAATCAAGTAATGCCGCTAAAATAAAAGGTCCTTGAGAAAACGGGGCTGGCTTGTCTAAAAAAGGCACTTGTACAGAGCGCGCGGCAGTGGTGGTACTGGTGCGATCGCCAACAATAACAATAATTTCGCCTTGCTCAATTTTTTCTTTCAATAAAATAGCTAAACCTGGGCCTAAGTCAGTTACTTGAATTAAATTAACCGCTACGTTGGGGTTAATTTTTTTCAGCATTTTATTAAATTCAACTGCATGATGAGTAAACACCAGCACATTAATAACTTTGCCACTGCGATGTTGGCTAAGCGCTCGGCACACTTCTAAATTACCCAAATGCGAGCCAATAAAAATAGCCCCTTGGCGTTGCTCATTTAATTGGCTAAATAAATGCTCGTTGGTATATTCAATATCACTTAAGCTAATACGCCCAAGCCAACCATCTATTTTATCAAAGGCGCTGTCGGCAAAACTACAAAAGTGCTTTAGTTGCTGCTTAAGTGTCACGCTTTGCCCAGTGCCGGTGTACAAATTAACTTGCTGTAAAAACTGTTTTGAAGCAGCACGGGCAACCCTACCAGTAATAAAGAGATACACCACCACAGGAAACAAAATTAGCCACAGCCCTTTGCGACCCAGTATTTTATGTGTAAATAGCAGAGTTTGAATGCCTAAATAATTACCGCGCTCTTGCATTTTAGACCAATGTTTAACGGCCATAACGTCTCTTTAATTTGTGTGCTATAAGCCAAGGCGAGCGCACTAACATACCAAAAAACAATCGCGTGTGTAGCCAAGATATACGCACGTTGTCGTGCAATGGCTGAAAATGAGAAAGCCCATTTTCTGGATAGATCACTTGGCTAGGTAAAAATATAAACGGCACATTACGCCAATATAAACGCACTAATATTTCAGGATCAAAGTCCATCCGCTTGCCCAGCTTAACTTCTTTTAACAGTTTTTCGCAGGCTCCCAGCGGATACACTCTAAAGCCACACATAGAGTCAACAATTTCAAAACTAAGGGTTTCAATCCATACCCACACATGGGTTAAGTACCGTGCTAAATAGCGATGCTTAGGCACTGAAGCGTCGTATATTGGGCAACAGCTTACTAATGCCTGTGGATTGGCGTTTGACAGGCGCAAAAGCTGCGCTAAATCGGCCAAGTTATGTTGGCCGTCGGCATCAACTTGAATAGCATGGGAATACCCTTGCTGATACGCATAATGCAAACCGCTTTGTACCGCCCCACCTTTACCTTGGTTGTGCTCATGGGTAACAATGGTAAGTAACGGGTGCTGCTGTGTAAGTGCAGAAAACACTGCTTTAGCTGCCTCATTACTTGCATCATCTACCATAATAATTGGTAAGTTATATTCAGCTAGGCTGGTTAATACCGCCGCTATCACAGAGGTATGATTGTAGTTTGGAATGACAATACAAAACTTATTCATTTAAACAACACTTTCAAAAACAATCCGCCCAGACGCATGTTGCCCCTTAGCCGAGCGATAAGAAAACACATACTTATTAAGCGCTTTTTGCTCTATGGCTAATACCATAGTAAGGCCTGGCGTAATCACCACCTGAAACTTTAGCACTTCGACATTCTTTACCGCTAATTGAATATTATACTGCTTACAAATTGCAGCAACCGCCCAATCTAGCTGCACTACGCCTGCTAAAATAGGGCCGTCTTTAAAATGGCCATTAAAGTAATCTAAATCCTTGGGCACAAATAAACTTAATTGATAACCTTGCTCGGTTTGCTCACATTTAAGTAGTTGCGGCTGCGTTTTAATCAACTTTGTCAAAAAGGTGCTCCAATGCTTTTAAGTTTAATTTAGCTTGGCTGTTATAAGGTAACTGCTCTATAAAACGCCACTTTTTAGGCGTACAAATGCGCTCAAAACGCGTTAGTGCATGCTCTTTTAAAAGCTTATTAGTGGCTAATTTACTTTCACTTTGTAAATGTTTTACCCCTTGCTGGCTAAGCACAACTACCGCACCTATTACTTGCCTTGCCCCAGGTAATACAATTACTTTAACGTCGTTTACCCACTCACTGCTTACTAGGTGGTGTTCTAGTTCATCCAAACTGAGGCGTTTTTCTTCTAATTTTATGATTCGGTCTAATCGACCAAGCAGTTTAAATTGACCACTTTTAAGCACCAAACCTCTATCGTCAAGCGGGTAATCTTTGTGGTTCACTAACGGTGAATTTAAAAGGAGTCTATCGTTTGTGCCAACACTCATTTTTATACCTGAAAACGGCTGCCACGAGCTCACGTTTTCAAGCGAGGTAACTTGTCGATACGCTATACCACCGGTTTCGGTACTGCCAAACACTTGTGTTATTGGTTTATTTAACTGACTGAATAGCGATACTGCATCTTCGTTTGCCAGCGGCCCACCAGATGAAAATATCCATTGTAAGTGAGATTTTTGTTCAATTAATACGTTGTCTGCGCGTAATCGTTTTAGCTGTGCTGGGCTAGAAATTAACACCACTTGTTTAGCGCCCTTGAGCTTGGCGGCTATATGCTCTGGGTAGTGCAGTAAGTCGGTATCAACGACATGTCCGGTACTAAGTGGCCATAACAACCTAAATAGCAGCCCGTAAATATGCTGATGCGATACGCTAGCAATAAACATTGGCATACATTTTAACGCATAACTGCTTGATAAAATGCTCAGCTCTTTATTAATTGTTTGCCACGACTTTACAATTGGCTTAGCTTTACCTGTTGATCCTGAAGTGTAAAACACCAAGTTCCCTTCTTTAGGCCAAACAAGTTGCGCTAAAGGAAAAAAGCCAGGCTGTTCAGGCAAGTTTTCTATATTGATAAAGTCAATACCCAGTGGTTCAACAAGCTCTGAGTCACCTAAAAAACAAGGCGTTTGCTGTAGTAAGGCTTTGAGTGTTTCGGGTTGACCATTAGGTGGCAGTATAACCGTGCAACCGCGCAAGGTGAGTGCCATTAAACTCACCGCAAACTTATAAGTGTTAGTGCTATATAACACCACAGATGTGGGCGCTGTGGCCGGTGAATACTTAGCTAATAGCCGATTAACATCGCTAACAAACTGGCGTTGTGTCACTGCCTTATTTTCATGATTAAAGCACACACTAACATTATTACTTTGAAATACTTTACTTTGAAAGGTACTAAACACGCGCTTTCCTTTTTACTTTTAGCCTGACTAGCCACTCTAAGGCAAACAACACGCCCATAGCTACATAGGCAATCACACCATTATAAAAAGCCCACACTGCCAAACTAGCAAACAGGCTGGTATATAAGGCAATACCACCATTAACTATAAAAAAAACGCACCACAACTGAGTTACTTTTTTAGTGTATTGCACACCTTGCTCATCGAGCTCAGGCTCAGTGATGCGGGCAAAGGTTTCTATTATTGATGGCCCTTTATAAAGTGAGTAGCTAAACACGAGCAACATCACAGTGTTAATAATCACCGGGTATAAACGTAAACCCACATCACTGTCGAACACTTTTGACAATACGATTGCTATCACAGCTAAAAATGTCGCTGGCTTTAACCACGGCATTTTGTCAAATAATGCTTTGCTTAACCACAAGCGTAGTGCAAGCAAAAATAATAATACGATCGATAGCAGTTGGCTATTAAACTGCGTCAGGCCCACATACACAATAACTGGGTAGCAGGCCAAACAAAGCATAATAAGGGTGGTTAACAAGGCTTTAAGCATTTATTTAGTTAACGAGCTTTTCTATTTCGCTAACTACATTTTGCACAGTACGTACTTGCTTAAATGCATCAGGATCAATTTTTTTACCGGTGATTTCTCTTAGTTTTACTACCAAGTCAACAGCGTCAATGCTGTCTAAATCAAGGTCTTGATATAAGTTGGCGTCTAGGTTTATGTCGGCTGGGTCTATCTCAAAATCGTTTTCTAAAATGCCGTGTAATACATCATAAATTTCAGCAGCGGTTTTCATTGTTATTCCTATATATTTTTATAATTTAAGAACGTGCTTGTTCTATAAAGTGTGCTAAAGAATTCACCGAGGCAAAGTGCGCTTTTGTTTGCTCTGAATTGGCATCTATTTTCACATCAAATTGTTTTTTTATTGCCAAACCAAGTTCTAGTGCATCTATGCTATCGAGCCCTAAACCATCAACAAATAATGCTTCATCATCAGCAATGTCTGCAGTTGTCATATCTTCTAGATCAAGGCTGGATATAATTAATTGTTTAATTTGTACTTTTAATTCAGTCATAAATTGCTCAGTTCTTCTGTAAAATAATGTTGTAAGCTGTTAGTTAAATGCCGAGATTGTATAGCGGGTGTGTCACTAACATAAGGCAGGTTACTGTTAAACTGCTTGCTGGCCAGCTGCAAGCTAAAGTGCGCTTGATAAGGCGCTACTTTATACCAAGGTGTACCCTTGGTTAAGGTATTAGGCTGCATTTTTATTAATACTGTAGCGATTGGCACATTACATCTAAGTGCTATATTGGCCGCTCCTCGTTTAAACTTAAGTGCAGTATGGGGCTGTGAACGTGTGCCTTCAGGAAAAACTATTAAGTTATTTCCTTTGCTTATACTGCGCTCACATTCACGTAATAAACCTTCTGGATCTTCGTTACTTATATAACCAGTACCTTTAATTACACCGCGCATAAATGGGTTTTTAAATAAATGGGCTTTTACTACGCAATCTGCATTTTTAATCACAGATATAAGCACAACCACATCAATTAAAGAGGGGTGATTGGCAAGTACTAATTTTCCGTTTAAATTAGCAAGCTGGGTTTTGTCTTTAATATTAAAACGAATAACGCCTGTGTAATGCATTAACCCAACAAAAAATTTAAAACAGTAATGTACTGTCGCTCTTGCTCTGTTTTTACGGGTGTTTACATCTGCTTCTAATACGTTTTGCAGCGGAAAAACCACTAATGTTAGTACTAAACCACCTATGCCAAACACGCTAAAACAAACACCGGTTGCAAGCACACGCCAACAAAGCCCTGTTATTCTTATAATGTGTTTAATCATGGTAGGTAAGTTGCCAATGATGAGCCAATGTAGTGTGGGTTAATATCGCACTTTTTTTATCGTGTAGGGCTTTAGCACCTTGCAGGCTCATTGGTAAGTTACTATTTTTTGCAGCAGGGTTAAGTACTTTATTTAAACTAAAGCACGGCTCATTTGCTTGAGCAAGGCGCACTATCATAGCAGTGGAATGAGTAATTTGTAGCTCGTCAGCAAATTGGTTATATATATCGGGGAGGATTTCATCGCTATGGACTACTAACATGTACGGCTCATTGCTATCAACAAGGCGAATGTAGGCCTCTACAATTGCACACATAAAACTCTCAGCCCCTGCTGCAATAGCATTCATTGCACAGGTATTACTTTTGATAATACTAAAAAGTCCGGCTGCGGCATTATGCACACTCAGGCCAAAACCTGTGGGCGATAATGGTTGCTGATTAACTATATCAACTAATAAATTGGCTGTTTTATGAAAGTCCCCGTGGCGCGATGAGAACACCGCCGATAAATTAGTATACTGATCAGCGCTACTTACTTGCTGGGCACTGTGTAATACCATTTTGCTAAAACGAGTCATACGCCGGCGTTGCATAGGTGCAACCCAATCAAGCGTTATAGGCGAGTTATCATACCAATGATCGCTTTCTATTTGTCGCTGTTCTGGCTGGATCCATGTAGCGAGTTGTTCAACAACAAATTTCACAAATATACATATTTAGTTAATGATAGGACGCAGGATCTTACATTTTTTAACAAAAAAAGTAAAATAAACAATAAAAAAAGCCAGCGCTGAATTTTCATTCAGCGCTGGCTAATAATTCTATGATATTAAAAAGAATTCTTGTTCATTTATGCAGCGAGCATGGCCACCAACAACATCACTTGCGCTTAGCTGATTAATCAACTTTTCACCTTGTTGTTGCTGTGCGTCGTTAAGGGGTAAGTAAGGTAATCTAAATACCGGTTTAACTGCCTCTGTCATCATGAGTGCAGTATTAATCGCAATTGGATTTGGCTCGCAAAACAACCAATTTATTAATGGTTGTAATGACGTATTTAGCGCATCATTTGGCGCATCCATTAACTGGCGAAACAATTCTGGCATAAGATTAGAACTAACCGAAATAACCCCATGAGCGCCATGAGTATGACGAGCATCGTGGCTTTCATCATCATTACCCGACCAACACGCTATGCCTTGCTTCTCATAATGAGCTATACGTTCGTTACCACCACACTCTTTAACACCAATAAAATGTTCGTGCTTTGCTAATGGTTCAATAATATCAGGCGTTAAGTCTTGTCCTGTACGCCCCGCTACGTTGTAAATAAATGCAGGGCCAATATCAAGAACACGCTTTAAATGCTCTTTTACACCCGCAATAGAGGTGCGCCCATAGTAAGGGTTAATTTGCAACGCAGCATCCATACCACTGGCAAAACCATATTTAGTGGCTTTAATCGCTTCTCGGGTATTATTACTGCCCGTATTGCCTACAATTACCAGCTTACTGCTAAACTTATTTACGCTATGCGCTATAAGCATTAAGTGCTCTTCCCAGTTCATTAACTGGCCTTCGCCGGTAGTGCCGCCTACAACGATACCGTCAACCCCAGCTGCTATTTGTAACTCAACAAGGCGATCGTATGTTGCAAGGTCAATTTCGCCACTCGATAAATAAGGTGTTTTAATTGCTGTAATAAGACTTGCTTGTTTAATTTGTTCTAGGCTGCGCATAAAAAATCATTCTTTATAAAACTTGCGCTATTTGTACCATATTTATGTGTGCTTTTGCAGCTGTAAACGCATATTTTGTAATAAAATGGCTTGTAATATTAAGTTTGATAATACAAAATGAACAACTGTATATATAAACAGTGTTTGTATTTTTAATATTAGGCGAGCTTTTATGCGTTTATCTCAGTACTTAACAACCCATTTTTATCATACCGACGAGCTATGCCAGGCACTCAATATTGATGCAGATAAGCTTGAGCATTGGCAACAGCAAAGTGTATTTCCTAAGCCTAGTTATTGTATTAAAAACCAACTAAGTTGCAGCTCATATTCGGGTTTGTACGAATGCGAAGAGTACGACGATTATTACCCTCGAGGTTGTGTAAACTGGGGCCAAGGGCTGATAAAACAAAAAATCGATTCATCCAGCCAGGCATTTAATTACTTTGCCCAGCAATATACCGCCAGCTTAACCAAACTTGCTCAGCAAGGGTTTGAATTTAACGAAGAGCTATTTGGTTGTGAAATAGAAGAACATGTTCAACAAGTATGGCAACAATTTTTATGCAGCAAATATGGCGTGCTTACTCAAAATGGCTTAATAGACGAAATAGTGGCTGTTGATATAGGCCGCCTGGTGGTTGATGACATAACCGAATTACGCAGTAAAGCGGGGTTAGATCAAGATGAGCGTGCAAAACTGCACCCCGCTATAAAGTTACTCAACCGGGCTTTGAGCCATGGTGCCGATCACGAAAAACAACACACACTTAGAACCCGCTATATAGATACCCTTATTTTAAAATACGACTTATCGATAAAGTAATTATTAATGTACTACTACTTTAAGATTAACTATGCCAATTTATAATTAACGAATATACGTATAGCGGCCAGTAGCTTAAGAAAATACAGCCTATAGGATTAGTGTTTGTTTGCGTTACAGCACCCTCAATACAAGTATTCCTATATAAAGTATGTAACAAAGTCAGATGATCAAAGTGCTATGCGTAAAACTAAACTTAAAATAAAGCTTGATATCCGCCAGAGGTTGCTGTTAAAGTACGTCGCATCGGGTTGATAGAAAGCCCTGTTTATTTGTAAGTACCACGTTGTTATTAGTAATAATCCTTCGCGCTATCCTCAGTTAAATATATGTTTTCTTACTCTTTATATTGCCTTATATAGGGCGCACTTTAATTTTTTAGGATACTACTATGTCTACAACAACTGGTTCAGTTAAATGGTTTAATGAAGCAAAAGGTTTTGGTTTTATTGAGCAAGAGTCTGGCCCTGATGTTTTTGCTCATTTTAGCGCAATTACTAGCGATGGCTTCAAAACATTAGCTGAAGGCCAACGTGTACAGTTTACTGTTACACAAGGTCAAAAAGGCCCGCAAGCTGAAAATATTGTTTGCATCTAAATTGTTTAATTTAATGGGTTAGTAATAACCCGTTAATGAATATTAGTTTGAAAGAAGTTCTGTTTATTTGTACGTACCACGTTGATATTAGTAATAATCCTTTGTGTTATCCTCAAGTTAAATATTTATTTTTTCCAGCTTAATCGCCTACTTTCAGGCACATTTTTTATTAATTTCTTAGGATACAATTATGTCTAATACAACTACTGGTACAGTAAAGTTTTTTAACGAAGCTAAAGGTTTTGGTTTTATCGAGCAAGAATCTGGCGCAGACGTTTTCGCACATTTCAGTGCAATCTCTGGCGACGGTTTCAAAACTCTAGCTGAAGGCCAACGTGTACAGTTTACTGTTACACAAGGTCAAAAAGGTCCACAAGCTGAAAACATCGTTTGTATCTAAGATGTTTAAGTTGATGGGTTATTTATAACCCATCTATTTATATAAGTTTGAAAGAAATACTGTTTATTTGTAAGTACCACGTTGATATTAGTAATAATCCTTCGCGTTATCCTCAAGTTAAATATAGGTTTTTTCCGGCTCAATCGCCTATTTTCAGGCACACTTTTATTAATTTTTAAGGATATTATTATGTCTAATACAACTACTGGTTCAGTAAAATGGTTTAACGAAGCAAAAGGTTTTGGTTTTATCGAGCAAGAATCTGGCGCAGACGTTTTTGCACATTTTAGCGCAATTTCTGGCGACGGTTTTAAAACTCTAGCTGAAGGCCAACGCGTACAGTTTACTGTTACACAAGGTCAAAAAGGCCCACAAGCTGAAAACATCGTAGCTATCTAAGCTGTTTTAGCTGATGCGTTTTTAAAGCGCACTAAAAACCTACTCATAGCTTGGCTATAAGTGGGTTTTTTGTTTTTCTATACTTATATAGCATTGTTATTTAGCTTTCATAGCAATAAATAAGATTATTATTAGGCTAGTTTTGATGTTCGTATTGCCCACGGTACACTTCAAATACTTTTAGTACTGTATGCTGCTCTTTAGTTAGATTATCAAACCAGTGATCAAATAGATCATCGTTATCCTGTTCACTTAATGCCATATATTGGGCAAGTAACTCAATAATATCATTATGGGTGCAAGTTAAGGGGTTTACTTGTTGTGCTAAAACACTATGGTCGCGCTCTTTTAGAGTATCCATTACTCCTTGATCTATTTGTTGTTGTTTTTGTATTGCGTCGCTCATATGTTACCTCTGAGATCTACTGTTTATGCTATTTTTAACGAATGTAATTATAGTTATAACAGGCTAAACGCCAATAGCCAGCACTTTTGGTTTAACTGCTCATTTTTTGATTTGTTTGCATAAATAGCCAGCAATTATGGTTTTTAAATGCTTATTAAATAATTTTTGAGTGGCTATAGATCCCGATGAATAAAATGATACAATATCACATAACATAATACTGTTATGAGAATTTCCCTATTTTATTTATTAATGAGGTATAAAATGAAAGTATTAAGCTCACTTAAAAGTGCTAAGCAGCGTGCAGGGTGTCAAGTTGTAAAACGTAAAGGACGCGTGTTTGTGATTTGTAAGGAGAACCCGCGCTTTAAAGCTGTTCAGGGTATGAAAAAGAAATAGCATTTAACCACTATCACTTTATAAAGCAGTCACTCAGTGTTGTGTGCAACACTGAGTGACTTTATTTAACTAGTTATTTAACTACCACTGAAAATTCAGGTACTGCCTGAATTACTTTTTTCACGGTACAGGTATTTACCGCGGCAACCAGTGCTTTTTTATACTTATCAGGGAATCCATCTGGGAGTGTTATCTCAATAGAAAATAACTTTTTACCATCTTCATCCACATTTTCGTTATTTTGCTTAAGTGACATCCCTTGTGTCGAAATATCGCGTTGTTGGCAAAACTTTCTTGCATAAAAACCTGCACATAACACCATACTCACTAAAAAGTAATCAAACGGTTCTGGGTGCTCTGCGTTGCCACCTGCAGCCAAACTCTGATCGCTTATCACTTCATGATCGCCAAATTTAGCACTGAGCTTTTGGCCATCTAACATTGCAACTGAAATTTCCATCGAGGGTCCCTTATTTTCCAAATAGTAATTCAAAAAAGCCTGGAGGCTCATGTAACTCATGGTACTTTTTACGTAAATTATCTATGTTTTTTAGTGGCTGTTTAGCCGCACTCAAACCTTGCAGGTTAGCAGCTTGTTTTGCAAGCTCAGCCTGAGCAATGACTTTATCAAGCCCTTGTAATGATTGCTCTGGTTCTTTATAAAACTTAGCTGTTTTACTTATTTCCACTAACGAGATGAATTCATTAATCGCAAGGTTAAACTCGTCAATATTAGTCGCTTGCACTGCTTGTTTATATGCAAGCCCCGTGTTTTTCATATTAATTTCAAGGTCAACTGGCGCGCTGGCAATTGAGACTGATGACGTGAGTAAAATAAAAACAAAATAAAAGTACTTCATGATAAACCTTTCAATTAAAAACTCCGTCGATTATACCAATAATACGCTAGTAAGTAACCGCAAATGAAAGTGTGTAATGTTTAGCCTTGTTCGCTGTGTAAAGCCCCTTTACACTTTAGATGCAAACTTAAAGAGTAAAGAGCGACTTTTTGGAGGAGCTTAGTAAACTCAACCTTGTTATAGCAAGCCACAGTAGCTGCTGACATAACATTTTAATTAATCAGCTTTAAACTCCAAGCAACTAATTTCCCGTTGCTCGTTAAGTGTTACAAGGGCGTTTGCTGTTGATGCTAGTGTGTTTAAATTTTCTCGAGTGACACGCTCAAAATGAGCAATAAAGTATCTAAGTTGGGCGTCATTCATAGTGCCTGCACCTTGCCCTTTTAAGGCTATAAGCTTTTGCTCTTGCTCTTTTCGCCATGCAAATACGGCAGCAAAACTAGGGGCTTTAAGCATCACTAAATAATCAACTTTAGCAAAAATGTTTAAATATTCTGTTTTTAAACAATTGTTCACATAGTTACGCCAAACACCTTGGCTATCTGCATTTTGCTCTAACTCATTTAATGGTGCAGTTAATGCTGATGCCGATTGTGCCTTACTACCTACGCACCACCCTTCTAAAATAATAATATCGACAGCGGCATTATTACGCGGCCACTCGTTATGTGGTGCACTGTCATCTAAATGCTTATTAAAATGAGGTAGAGGCACACCACTGTGCCCTGCTAGTAACTTCTCAAGTGTGCTTTTCATTAAAGCTACATCGTGCGTGCCGGGTACACCGCGAGTAGCAAGTAGCGGGTGTACATCTTTTGCAAGCTGCAGTCGGCGCTGCTTAGTAAGGTAAAAGTCATCAATAGAAAGCGCTATGCTATTAAACGAACTATTTTTTGCCAACCAAGTTACTAAAAAATCAGCCAAGGTGGTTTTACCCGAGCCTTGGCTGCCATTAATAGCAACAAATAACGGAGTATTGGTTTTTTTAGCGTGCAATATATTTTTTGCTACCGGAATAAAAAACTGTTCACACTGCTGTTGATAGCTTATTGGTAATTGATGTTTTGCTAAAAAATCACTGATATCCATATTTCTATTGCGCCTTTATTTTAGCTAAAAAAATAGCGCATATATATGCGCTATTAGGTTAGTTTAACTTATCTATAAATTTAAGCTGCGGTTTTCTTCTCGGCTTTTGGTAACACTAAGTTTAGCACTATGCCTAATATGGCACATAAACTTACGCCTTCTAGGCTAAACTGACTACTGCCAATATGCATTCCACCAATACCACAAATCAAAATAAGCGCTACTATGCTTAAATTACGCGGTTCGCTTAAATCATCCCCAGATTTAACTAAAGTGTTTAATCCGATCACTGCAATTGAGCCAAACAATAAAATCATAATGCCGCCCATAACCGGCACTGGAATTGTTTGTAAACTTGCGCCCATTTTAGCTATAAAGGCTAAAGTAATGGCAATAATTGCAGTCCATATCATCACTTTAGGATTAAAGTTTTTAGTTAGCATTACTGCACCGGTTACTTCTGAGTAAGTTGTGTTTGGCGGCCCACCAAACAATGATGCTGCTGAGGTAGCTAATCCGTCGCCAAATAGAGTGCGATGTAGCCCTGGTTTTTTCAAAAAATCTTTATTAGTAACTTGGCTAATCGCCATCATGTCGCCAATATGCTCAACAGCGGGAGCAATCGCCACCGGCACCATAAACAAAATGGCTTGCCATTTAAACTCAGGTAAAACAAAGTTAGGCACAGCTAACCACTGTGCATTGGTTACGGCGTCAAATTGTACTACGCCCATAGCAAGCGATAAACTATAACCTGCTATCACCCCTGCTAATATTGGAATAAGTTTAAATACACCCTTACCCCATACCGCTAATATAAGCGTAACCACTAAAGAAAATAATGAGATGTAAATAGCACTATCATAAGCAATAATTTGCGTGCTGCCGTCACCACTTTTGCCCATGGCCATGTTTACCGCAACCGGTGCTAAAGCTAGGCCAATAACCATAATAACCGGCCCGACTACTATTGGTGGTAATATTTTATGTAGCGTTTCAGTGCCTTTAAATTTAACTAAAAAGCTCAATAGCATATAAGCAAAACCAGCCGCCATTAACCCCCCCATAGTGGCAGGTATGCCCCACATTTGTATTGAGGCAATAATCGGTGCAATAAAAGCAAACGATGACGCTAAAAATATGGGTACTTGGCCTTTAGTAACAAACTGAAATAATAGCGTACCTAAGCCCGCAGTAAAAAGAGCAACACTTGGATCAAGCCCTGTTAACAGCGGTACTAATACTAATGAACCAAATGCTACAAACAACATTTGCGCACCAGTAAGTATCGTTTTTATTGAGAACATGGCATTGTTTTTCATCGTATCGTTTTGCACTGTTTTCACTTAAACCGTACCGAAAATTTTATCACCTGCATCACCTAAACCAGGCACAATATAGCCTTTATCGTTTAAGTGGCTGTCTACCGATGCGGTATATATTTCTACATCTGGATGGGCAGCTAATGTTTTTTCAACCCCTTCAGGAGCAGCAACTAATACAATTACCTTGATTTCTTTACAGCCTGCTTTTTTAAGCATATCAATAGTGGCAATCATAGTGCCGCCTGTTGCAAGCATAGGATCTATCACTAAGCTTAAACGCTCATTAATATTACTTACTAGCTTTTCAAAGTATGGAATTGGCTCTAATGTTTCTTCGTTTCGCTCAAGGCCTACAACACTTACTTTGGCAGCCGGCAATAACTGCATCACACCGTCCATCATGCCTAAGCCCGCACGTAAAATAGGCACTACAGTAATTTTTTTACCTTTAATATGCTGCACATTTAACTTTGTGCCATCCCAGCTGGTAATTTCGTTATCTTCTAACGGTAGGTTTTGAGTTGCTTCGTAGGTTAATAAAGTACCTACTTCTGAGCACAATTCACGAAAGCTTTTAGTGCTAATTCCATGGGAGCGCATTAAGCCTAATTTATGTTGAACAAGGGGATGAGTTATAACGTGAATAGCCATATTAAAAAAACCTAGTGATAAAATTTGCGATATTTTATAGTAAAAAAGTGCATTTGGCCTGCAGTTTTCGTTAAGTTTTCACAATTGCTGCCAAATAACATTATTTTGCCTGATATTAAGGCAATATACCTAATTCAAGCGTTAATTAAATGTGTTTTTTTAACTCACTCTTTACGTGAAGCAACATGTAACTGTTTATTTTTTTATGCTCTGGGCTCCACCCTGCTAAAAAACGATAAAAATCGGCCCATGCAACACTCCATAAATTGCGCCAATCGTTAATCACTTTACTTGCCTCTACCTTAGGATGATAAACGCCTAATGCTAACTTCAATTCGCTAAAATACCACTCTAAACAACTATCAGCATGCTGATGCAATTGTGTTTCGTTAAAGCAGCTTGTCATAAAATACATCACGTCTATAACCCCAACACCAGCACCTACATATTGAAAGTCGTACCCTAGCACGTGCTGCTGTTTGTTTATGGCAAAATTTGCCAGCTTGGCATCACCATGAATTACTGTTTTATATGCACTATTGCATAATGTCGTATTTAGCTTAGCTGCAACCTGCTTAATAGCTGATTGCTGGAGCTTTGTAAGCTCATCGGGACGCGTACTTAAATGCCAATAATTGCCCTGTGGCCATAACTTTTCAGCCGCGTGAGTAACAGCTTCAATTGTTAGATTAAACGCATGAAAATGCGCTAACCATTTAATAACCTCGCGATAGTCTTGAGGCAAAGCTTGTACATAGCCCTGCTGGGTAAAATCGTTAAACGCCAGCACATATTGCTGATCATTTTGGATTGCGGCTAAACAGCCAATAGCAGCAGCGTTATTAGGTAACTGCTGGCTGCAATCATTATAAAAGTAGTATTCAACATTATAAGATTTACGCTTACGATTAACAGCAAACGCCGTTTGTTTAATCTTTGGGTGATTTATAATCTCAGGAATATTCA
Source organism: Pseudoalteromonas sp. HL-AS2 (assembly GCF_031198805.1). Lineage (NCBI taxonomy): Bacteria > Pseudomonadati > Pseudomonadota > Gammaproteobacteria > Alteromonadales > Pseudoalteromonadaceae > Pseudoalteromonas > Pseudoalteromonas sp. HL-AS2. Next base: position 312,007 of record NZ_CP133572.1, read on the forward strand.
CCGCCTTTATAACACACGCCTGTCCGTCAAGCTCACAAGCCACTATGCTGCCACAACCACTCCACAAAGAAGTCAGCGTAGCCCCCACTTTTATCTGTTTAAACTGTTGCTGTAATAAAGAAAGGTAAAAAGCCATAGCCGCACTTAATATTAATAAATTTTAGTTAGTTTAACGCAAAGCGTTGTTATTATAAAAAGTGTTATTTAATAGTAAAAACTACTTAAGTGACAAAGAACAATTTTATTTATAAATTTATTTTCATTAACGTTAGCTATTACCTCTATTCATCTTTAAATCAAAAAACAGAAAACAATTAGCAGCATTGCTCAATACACGCTCACATACCGCTCACAATTAGTATGATAAGTATCCCAACCACACCACCATTGCAAATAACCAAATAAATACAACAACTTAACATTAGACACTTGCTTTTGTATGCGCTATTCTCTCGCCGATTTCATCTCTATAACATCATACATGCTGCTTACTTGGTGTAACGGGCTAAATTTTTTAGTCGTTAAAACCTGAATATGCTTTATGAGAATTATCTTTAAATCGTACTTTTAAAATATCAAAATAGGAAAAATAATGAAAAAAACATTCCAGGGAACTTTGCTGCTATCTTCTTTATTACTAGGCTCTTTTGTACAAGCGAATGAGCTAGAACCAGTACCTCAAAAACATTGGAGTATTGGAGCGGGTGCTTACGCGTTCACATTAGCCAATGACAATAGCTCAAGCGAAGATTTGGATTTTAGTGGTTTTAATATAGCTGCTGGTTATGCTGTTAATAATCACTTTCAAATTAGAGCTACCTACTTCTCATTAGAAAACGACGATTTTTCAGCGATAGAAAGTGATGGATTCGACCTAATGGCTTACGGGGGTGTGGGTTTGTCTAAAAAAGGCTTTAGGGGCTATGGCGGTGCTGGTTTCTTTTCAGATAAGTGGAGTGCCTTGGGTGAAAATGAGACTATGTCAGGCTTTCAACTTGGTGGCGGCTTAGGCTACAACTGGGGCCCTGCGGCTTTAGATTTTGTTTTAACTCTACGCCAAGCTGATGAATATGAAGATTTTATGTACCGCACAGGCACCTACGTTGCTGTATCGGGTAACTTAACTATTTCTTATTTATTTTAAATAGCTCCTCATTAAGTTACAAAAAGCCCCTCAATTAACTTTTGTGGGCTTTCTTTAAAAACGTAAAAAGCGCCCAAACTACAGGCGCTTACATTGTTGAATTTATTTACACCGGGTGATTACTGGTTTACAACACTTTTAAGTGGGTTAACCGGTTGTGCGTTGTCGTCAAGTAAGTTCATATCAAAATCGAACTCATCTACACGAATCGCTTTTTCGCGCTTAGTGTTGTAATCAATAAGCTGAGTATGTTCAGCTGCTGTAATTACATTAGCCGCAAGTGCGTTATCAAGTGTGATTGAAAAACGAATACCCGCTTTAATTGTTTTAGCACGCAGTGCTTTTTTAACTTTAGCCAACTCACCAAGCGATGCCATTTTAGCTTTGTACGCTTGCTCGTTAATGTAATGTCCATCACCTTTAACTGGCTTAACTAAATGCGTAATTTGCGCTTTAAAGGCCGTATCTAGCTGAGCTTGCTTAGCTAGTTCACGAATTAAGTCGTCGCTAATTTTTGGCATTTTAGTTGAGTAATTCATGGTAATAAAACGCATGAACTTACGCGTGCCACTTGCAGGGAAGTTATCTAAAAACTTGTGCAGCGCTTCTTCAGCACTTTGTAGTGCAAAGCGAGTTGCATAATGAAAATACGGTGCTGCTTGCTCACGTTCACTACTTGATACTTTTTGCTCGTAGTATTTAATTGATGCCATTGCTGCGTATAAAAAGCTCATTACATCACCTAAACGTGCCGACAACATTTCTGCTTGCTTAAGCTTACCGCCAAGTACAAGTAGCGAGAAATCTGCATATACCGCTAATTTAGCTGACAGTTTATGTGCTGCTTTTTCGTATTCACGTACTTCTGGTAACGTTGAGCTTGCACCCGCTGTAAATGGTAATACACCCAAGCGGAACGCACGTAAGCTGTTTGCTACGCTGTAACTTACTGTTTTACGTAAAATACGGTTAAATTCTTTATCTGCATTTTTATCTTCGCTATGAATTGATTCAACCATAGATTGTAAGTATGGATGACAACGCATTACACCTTGACCAAAGATCATCAGGTTACGAGTAAGAATATTCGCGCCCTCTACCGTAATGGCAATTGGCTGTGCTACATAACCGCTTGCTAGCGTGTTTTGTGGGCCATTTTGAATTGCTTTACCCGCTTGAATATCCATTGCAGAGTCGAGTACATCACGGCCCAACTCAGTCATGTGGTATTTAGCAATTGCAGTTACTACCGATGGTTTTAAGCCCATGCCTAAGCCTTCAGTTGTAAGCACTCGCATTGCTTCTTGTAGGTATGTTTTACCTGCAATATCGGCAAGCTTTTCTTGAATACCTTCAAACTGGCCTATTGCTAAACCAAATTGCTCGCGCACAGCAGCGTACTCAGATGCTGATTTAAATGCAACTTGCGCCGTACTTACACCCAGTGCTGGTAATGAAATACCACGCCCTGCGCCTAAACAACTAACTAGCATTTGCCAACCGCGACCAATGTTTTTCTGGCCACCAATGATAAAGTCCATAGGTACAAATACTTTGTTACCACGCGTAGTACCGTTATAAAAACGAATATTCATAGGATCATGGCGATTACCTAACTCTACACCCGGGTGCTCTTTAGGAATAAGCGCACAGGTAATACCTAGGTTTTCTTTGCCGCCAAGCAAACCATCAGGGTCAACAACTTTAAATGCTAAACCCAATACAGTCGCAATAGGCGCCAGTGTAATGTAACGCTTGTCCCACGTAATTTCTAAACCAAGTACTTCTTCACCGTTGTACATGCCTTTAGTAACTGTACCTAAATCTGGAATACCACCTGCGTCAGAACCCGCTTCTGGGCTAGTTAATGCAAAACATGGAATGTCTGTACCATTTGCTAAACGTGGTAGGTAGTGTGCTTGTTGCTCTTGCGTACCAAAATGCAGTAATAGCTCACCTGGGCCTAACGAGTTAGGTACCATTACTGTTACCGCTACTGCAGAGCTTTTAGTGGCAATAGTGGCTACAATTGTTGAGTTAGCGTATGGGCTGAACTCTAAACCGCCAAACGATTTAGGAATGATCAGCGAGAAGAAACGCTCTTTCTTTAAAAAGTCTAAAATGTAATCCGGTAAATGAATGCCATTTTGAATTTCGGTGTCATCAATCATACCCAACAAGTCTTGCAGTGGGCCATCAATAAAGGCTTTTTCGTCTGCGCTTAATACTGCAGCTGGCACGGCGCGTAGTGCACTAAAGTCAGGTTTACCTTGATAGATAGACCCTTCTAACCATACATCGCCGGCGTCTAGCGCTTCTTGTTCAGTAATTGAAATACTTGGTAATACTTTTTTTAATTTTGTACGTAAACTCATGATTGAACTCATCCGACCAGATAATAATAACTACATTACGTCATAAAAATTCGATTAGATCAATTACTCTATGCAAATAATTAACAGTTTTTTCAATTTATTTTCTTTACGTGAACGTAAACTGTTTAAACACAAGGGCTTACGGCTATGCGCTGAAAAACATTATTTTTCTTCATTTGGCTAATTAAACAACAAAACTTAGCTAAATCACGCCTTAAAAATAAAGCGACTTTAAACGGGCATAAAAAAACGCAGCATAATTATATGCTGCGTTAATTAGTATCCGCTCAATTATAAAATTAACTAAGTGCTTATTTTAACCACTTGTTTGCCGGTAAAACCGCCGTCTAATTGTTTATGTAGTGCTGCTGATACTGCTTGTGCGTTAAAGTCGACAGCTGTAATTTCGGGTGTTTTAATGTCACCACTCAAAGCACCTTCTATTAATAAGTTACCCATAAAACTTAAACGTTGCTGGGCACATAAACTATTTGCCAACCAAGCACCTCCTAAGGATACAACACCAATATTGGGTGCTCGACGATACATTAGCTCTTGTTCAAAATGTGGCAATGGGTTTAAACAAGCAATTCGCCCACAAAAACGCATTAGTTCTATATTGCGTATTGTAGAGGCGCCACCAACGGTGTCTATTACCGCATCAAAGCCTTGTGGGCCAAGCTCTCGGCGAATTTTTTCGCATAAGTCTTTATCCTGGTAAGCAAATACCACATCGGCGCCTAATTGTTTCACCAATTTATGATTACGCTTAGCTGCTGTGGTAAATACGTCGGCACCGCGCTGCTTTGCAAACTGAATGGCAAACTGCCCTACAGCCCCTGCGCCACCGTCAATTAATACGGTATCGCCCTCGGTAATATTAATTTTATCTAGGCTTATAAGTGCAGCCATACCGGCACAAGGTAAAGTAGCCGCCATATCGCCTGCAAGCTCAGCAGGAACAACCGATACAGCATAGTTAGCTACTTTGGTATATTCACTCAACGCCCCTTGATCGCCAATACTGGCATGCCACATTACACGCGTGCCAACGCCCGGGAAAACACCTTTACCAGCCTTTACCACTACGCCAACGGCATCAAGCCCTAAAATATGTGGATATTGCCACTTACAAAAACCCGATTTAGCAAACAAGCCATCAACTGGGTTTAAGCCAACATATTCAACTTTAATAAGCAGCTCGTTGTCTGCACACTCAGGAACAGCGTACTCAACATCGGCTAAACAAATTTTTTCATTAGGCTCAGGCAATACAATTGCTCGCATAGTCTGCGGTAGCGTGTATTGCGGTGAAATATCAGTATCAGACATCAAAAAACTCTACTGGTTAGTATTATTTAACGCATAACTCCATCGCCCGTTAAATGATTGGTAAGCATTTACTTTAGCGAGCAGTGATGAAATCGTTGAATCAACAGCATTTTCTTGAGCTATTAGAACATCCCGACGCGCATCTAACAACTCTAAGTAAGGAATTTGCCCTTCTTCGTACATTGCTTGCGCTTGTAAAAATGCATTATTAGCAAACTGATAACGCTGCTCAGCAAAGCTCTTTTGCTGAGCTTGGTTGACCAACAATTGCAAAGAAAGTTCACTTTCGCTCAGCGCTTGGAGTATCACTTGTTGATAATCGCTATAAGCCGCTTGAGTTAAAAGTTGCTGTGCATCGCGCTGCGCTATGAGTGCCGGGTAGCTCAGTATTGACCACTGAATTTGCGGAGCCACCTGCCATTGCTGCTGTGTATCACTAAAGCTATTACTACCAATACTAAGCACGCCTGCAAAACCACTTAAGCTTATATCTGGTAATAACGCTTTACTTGCAGCAACACTTAAACTATTTGCTTGGCTAAATGCATAAAGTGCTTGGCTAATATCGGGCCTAAGTGCGATAGATTCATTAGCATCATTTAACGATACGGTAAATTTATGCTCTAAAATGGCTTGCTCATTAGTGAGTTTAACATTTTGTGCTAGCCGTCCGCTAAGCACAGCCAGTGTAGATAAATCACGATACTTAGCGTATTCAATTGCCGGCATTAGTGCTTGTTGTTGCTTAAGTTGTGCCATAGTACGGTTTAAATCAAGCTCGTTTGCTACGCCTTCATCAACCTGGGCTTGAAGTACCGCAATACTTTGCTCTAGTGCGTCTATTTGCAACGTAACAATGTGCTGCTTTTGTACATTACCTTGATAGCTCACAAAGCCTTTAACAACCGACGAAACCACTTCAATTTGCAATAAACGCACTTGCTCGGCTTGGCTCATGGCCGATGCATTCGCTGCATCAACCAATGCCGTAATACGACCAAATAAATCGAGCTGCCAATTAAGTGCTAAATTAGCACTCGATTGACGACTGTTAGTATCGCCTAAACCACTGCGCTGCGCGCCAATTTCTACCCCGCCTTGCGGTAAATACTGCGCTTGTTGCTCACCTAAGCGCGCCAAGGCGCTTTTAAGTACTAACTGACTGGTTTGTAAGTTGTGGTTATTGGCTAATGCGTCTGTAACCAACTGATTTAACTGAGCTGATTCTAGCTTTTGCCACCAGTTTGTCTCATCAATATTATTAAGCTCGCTGGCTATATTGGCACTAGCTATAAACTCACTAACCACGTTTTGCTCGCTGGCAGCGTCAATTTTAGCGGCGCAACCCGATAACATAGCAGCAATTAATATAGCGCTTGTGGTAAGCGACGTTTTAAGGCTTTTTTGCACTAATTTAATCATGTGATACCTGCTGTGCTTTTTGCTTTTTATTGGCTACTAACATATAAAATACCGGGGTAAATAATAAGCCGAATACGGTTACTCCTATCATGCCTGCAAATACAGCATTACCCATAGCGTGGCGCATCTCGGCTCCCGCACCCGTTGCTAATACTAATGGTACAACGCCCGCGGTAAAGGCTATTGAGGTCATTAATATGGGGCGTAAGCGCATTCGACATGCCGCTAACATGGCATCTAAATGTGATAAACCGGTTTCGTGTTGATCTTTGGCAAACTCCACCATAAGTATCGCGTTTTTAGAGGCCAAAGCCACCAGCACAATTAATGCAATTTGCGTAAATATGTTATTGTCTGAGCCCACAAACCACACCCCAATTAGCGCCGAAAATATGGTCATAGGTACAATCATTATAATTGCCAGTGGTAAACGTAGGCTTTCGTATTGTGCAGCCAGCACCATAAATACCAGCAGTACCACTAACGGAAATACATACACCATAGTATTACCCGCAAGTACTTGCTGATAGGTTACTTCGGTCCACTCGTATTCAATACCTGAAGGTAGCGTATCGGCAAGTACTTTTTCAATCGCAACTTGCGCTTGGTCTGAGCTATAACCTGGCGCTGGGCTGCCATTAAGTTCTGCACTTGGGTAGCCGTTGTAATGCATTACTCTGTCTGGGCCTATGGTAGGAGTTACCGTTAACACTGATCCTAATGGCACCATATTACCCGCACGATTTCGTACTTTTAAATGCAATATTTGTTCTGGATCAACGCGATAATCGGCGTCAGCTTGCGCATTGACTTGGTAAGTACGGCCAAATAAGTTGAAGTCGTTTACATACACTGAGCCTAAATATATCTGTAGCGCATTAAACACTTCATCCAGTGGTATGCCTTGAATAAGTGCTTGTTCACGGTCTATATCTATATCCATTTGTGGCACTTGAATACGAAAACTTGAGTACAGGCCAACTAATGCAGGGTCTTGTTGCGCTTTGGCTATTACCGCCTGTAGGCTATTAAATAATGCTTCAAAGCCTTTGTTTGCTCTATCTTCAATTTGTAATTTAAAGCCACCTGTGGTGCCTAAACCTTGAATAGGCGGCGGCGGAAATACCGCTACAAATGCTTCGTCAATTGCTGCAAAGCGCTGATTAAGTTGCGCTGCAATTGCCATGGCAGATAGGCTAGGATCAGTCCGCTCACTAAAAGGAGCTAAGGGCGTAAATACAATACCGCTGTTAGGGCTGTTGGTAAAACCGTTAACCGATAACCCCGGAAAGGCAACCGTATGGGCAACGCCAGGCACTTCTAGCGCTATTTGTTGCATTTGTTTAATAACCGCTTCGGTACGATCTAGGCTCGCAGCATCAGGGAGCTGTGCAATCGCCACTAAATACTGTTTATCTTGCTGAGGAATAAAGCCACCGGGTACAGAGTCAAATAACTTAATAGTACCGCCCACTAAAGCAACGTAAGCAACCATGACCACCACGCTCATGCGGATCAGCTTTTGTACCAGTTTTTCGTAGCCTTTAGCGCCACGATTAAACACGCGATTAAAGGGTGCAAATAACCAACGACCAAATAGTTTATTTAACAACCGCGTAAAAGCGTCTGGCTTTGCGTCATGGGGTTTTAATAATAATGCAGCGAGTGCTGGGGATAAAGTCAGCGAGTTAAAAGCTGAAATAATAGTTGAAATAGTAATGGTTAAGGCAAATTGCTTATAAAACTGCCCAGACAACCCGGTAATAAACGCTGTAGGAATAAATACCGCACTAAGTACCAAGGCAATTGCAATAATAGGGCCGGTTACTTCACTCATGGCAACGCGGGTTGCTTCAAGTGGCGACAGACCTTTTTCAATATTACGCTCAACGTTTTCTACCACTACTATGGCATCATCTACCACAATACCTATGGCCAATACTAAACCAAACAGCGACAAGGTATTAATAGACACTCCCAGCAACTGCATCACTGCAAAAGTACCAATGAGTGAAACAGGCACCGCAATCAATGGAATTATAGATGCACGCCATGTTTGTAAAAATACAATCACCACAATAACAACCAATGCGATTGCTTCTAGCAAGGTAGTAATTACCGCATCGATAGAGCCGCGTACAAATACTGTAGGGTCGTACACTATGTCGTATTCAACACCGGTAGGAAAGTCTTTCGCTAAACGCGCCATGGTTTCGCGTACTTGATCAGAGAGCTCAATTGCATTAGAACCCGGGCGTTGGAATATTGGCATAGCCAGTGCTGGTTGATTATCAAGCTCAGCGCGCAGTGCATAAGTGTCTTGCCCTAAATCTACACGAGCTATATCTGATAAACGGGTTAACTGCCCTTGCTCACCTACTTTAATAATAACTTGTTCAAATTCTTCAATACTGTTTAAACGACCTTTAACATTTAACAATATTTGAAACTGGCTGTCGTTCGAAATTGGCTGAGCGCCTAAGCTACCCGCAGCAACCTGCTGGTTTTGTGAGCGCAGTGCACTTACTACATCCGATGCGGTTAACTCGCGCGATGCTAAAGCATCGGGATTAAGCCACACACGCATAGAATATTTACCGCCACCAAACAGGCGAATATCACCTACGCCCGATAAGCGTGCAATTTCATCTTTAATATTTAAATCGGCATAGTTTGATAGATACGCCGTATCGTGGGTGTTTTCAGGAGAATATAAATGCACCACCATGGTTAAGTCGGGCGATGATTTTTCGGCTACCACGCCTAAGCGCTGTACTTCTTGTGGTAAACGCGGCAATGCGCTATTTACTCGGTTTTGTACTTGTACTTGTGCTCGGTCTAAATCGGTGCCAAGCGCAAACGTCACCGTTAAGGTCATACGACCATCACTAGTGGCTTGTGAAAACATATACAACATGTTTTCGGTGCCATTAATTTCTTGCTCTAATGGTGTTGCTACCGTTTGTGCAATAACGGTTGGGTTTGCCCCCGGGTAACTGGCTGTTACCACTACGGTAGGTGGAACAACTTCTGGGTATTCACTTACTGGCAGTTGAAATAATGAAATTCCCCCTGCTATTAAAATGATTAACGACAACATCGCCGCAAATATTGGGCGCTGGATAAAAAAGTGCGAAAACTTCATCAATAAACCTTATTGTTTAGCGACTAACTGGTTGTTGCTATTACCTAAAGTAAATGCAATTCCACTGGTATCAATAGTGACGGTATTAGGAGAAATTGGCATACCAGGTCCGACGCGAGCGGGGCCATTTACAGCAATCACATCACCCTCTGTAAGGCCTGCAGTAATCGCGCGTAATGAGCCATAACGCTCTCCAACGGTTACTAATTTATATTGCAGAACATTGTTTTCGCCGACCGTAAGTACAAAGCGATTTTTTAAATCTGTACCTATTGCTCTATCTGGCACTATCACTGTTTCAGTAATTGCATTAGCGGCTAACTTAATACGCGCAAACGAGCCTGCACGTAACTGCCCGCTATTATCTGCAAACACTGCTCGCACGCGTAAAGTACCCGTAGCGGCGTTAATTTGGTTGTCAATAAAGTTGATGTAACCTGAATAAGCAAAATCATCTTGACCTACCTTTTGCATTACCACAGGTTGGCGGCTTGCTGCACTAACATCATTAAACGATGAATTCCAAGTGCGCTCGTCTATATCAAAATAAGCGTACATTTTTTCATTTGAAACAATCGACGTTAATACGCTTTGCCCCGCTAAAATATTATTACCTTTAGTAATATTAGCGCGCGAAATAATGCCATCTATAGGCGATACAACTGAGGTAAATTCTAAATCAAGCTGCGCCGATGTTAACTGTGCTTGTAGCGCCGCTAGTTGCGCTTCGCGTTGGCGCAGTGTTGAAGTACGTGCTTGTGCTTGCTCAGTTGAAATAGCTTTACGCTGCGTTAAGCGTACCGCACGGGTTGCTTCACTGCTTGCTTGTTCAAGCGCTGCTTTTGCACTGTTAACTTGCGCCTCAAGGCTGGCAACCTTGGCTGTAAATGAACGGTTATCTAATTGAAATAACACGTCGCCCTTATTTACCAAGTCGCCTTCGTTAAACTCGATGCTGTCGATAACACCCGATACTCGTGGCATTAAAGCAACTTCTTGAGGCGATTCTAAGCGAGTTGTGTAGGTGTGCCAGCTTTGTACCGGTTTAACAATAACCTTGGCAACATCTATTGGCTGATGTTGCGCTGTTGGAGCCGACTGAGCCGTGCTTTCATCGGCACAACTTGTAAGTGTTAAGGATGCTGTGGCCAGTGCTACAGCAATTAAATGTTTGTTCATTACGACGCTCCTTTATAATTAGCGTTGCATGGTACGGAACAATCGTGCTGACAAAAATAATAGATTTCTAAATTCATTAATGCCAAAATGGCATCAATAAACTCTTTTAGGTAATATTATGGATACAACTAGTCGACTTTTAATGTTACTTGAAGTGGTTGAACAAGGCTCTTTTGCCAAAGCAGCTGAAATACGTAATATTGACCGCTCCGTTATATCAAAACAAATTAGCCGTTTAGAAGATGAGCTTGGCGTGAGGTTGTTAAACAGAACAACACGTTCTTTTTCGCTTACTGCAGCGGGCGCCGAAATGATAAAAAAAGCAGCCGACCTTAGAGAGCTGCTAGGTGAAACCCTGCGCATGGCCGAAAACTATCACCAAGAGCCGCGTGGATTATTAAAAATAACAGCGTCAACCATTATTGGTCGCCGTTATTTACAACCTGTTATTAATGATTTTCAAAAACGCTTTCCACAAGTAGAAGTAGAATTACGTTTAGATGACCGCTTGGTCGATATAGTATCTGAAGGGTTTGATTTAGCATTTAGAATTGGCGAGCCAAAAGATTCATCGCTCATTGCGCGTAAAATTGCCCGTAATCGTTTATTAATATTAGCAACACCTGAATTTGTAAAAACCTATGGCATGCCTAAAACTATGAGCGATCTGGCTCAATTACCGGCGGCAAGCTATAAAAGCAATGCATTTAGAGTGGATGCAATAAATTACTATAACGATAAAGGTGAGGCTTGCGAGCAAAAAATAAGGAGTGTGTTTCGGGCTAACGACGCTGAAGTATTGCTAATGAAAACACTCTCTGGCACCAGTTACTTTTTGGCGCCTGCATTTTTACTCGATAACGAAGTTATTGATGGCGAGTTAGTGCCATTACTTACCAATATAAAAATAATGGACCACAGTGCTATGTATGCGTTATATCCGCATCGCGACTTACCGGTCAGAACGCGACTATTTTTTGATGCTGTGCGCGAGTATTTAGGCAAAGATAAACCGATTTGGGAAAACAGTATCCCAAATTTTGATCACATGTATTAATCGTTATATAAGCGCTGTTTTGTCACTTTTAACCGCTGGATAATAAACGCTATTGCGCCCTAAATCTTTGGCTTTATAAAGCTGTTTATCGGCTGCTTTAAGCAATTCATTGAGTGATTGTTGGGGTTTATAATTTGCAACGCCAATACTTGCTGTTAGGTTTATTTTATAGTTATCAACGTTTATGTATTTATTTTCCAGTGCAGCTCTTACTTTTTCGGCAACAGCAAGCGCTGCATGCTCACTATTAAACGAGCTTATAAGTGCAAACTCCTCGCCCCCGACCCTAAAAACATAACCTTTAGCAAAAGTAACTTTTAATAGCGTGGCTACTTCTATCAATACTTTATCGCCCACATCGTGGCCGTATTTATCATTTATTTGCTTAAAATAATCTAAATCAACTAAAAACAAGTAAAGCTGGGCACGCTCACGTAACTCAACCGAAAAATAATGATTCATTGCCAAACGATTACCCGCTCCGGTCAGAGGATCAAGCATGGCAAGGTTTTTAAGTCTTTTTGAAAACTGCGAGCGGCTACTTTCAAATGTATGTGAAATAGCCCAAATAACAATATAAGCAAATAATATATTTAAACATAAATTAAGAGAAGTAAAAGGAGCTAACGAGGATTTATTAATTAATACAATACTTTGCAAGCTGAGCAAAACAATGGAAAAAATAAATCCATAGTTTTTTCCTAGTAATAAATAATACAAAGTAGGCAGCACAAACGCCCAAACAAACACCCCATTACTAGGTGCGGCTATATAAGCTCCAAAAACCACAATAAAAGAAATAAAGGCACACATAACAACAGACTGCCAAACTTGCACCGGGTGTTTACCCAAACGAAAATAAATGCAAAAACAATACAGCGAAAAAACAACTTCAAAATAACCAAGCACACTTAAATTATTCACAGTAAGATTAAAACCTGCAAATACCAACGCCAAGCAACCAAAGCATAAGCTGACCCATTTGAGAACATTTTTCCTTAAAAACTCTGTACTATTAAGTGCTGCTATATCCATTTATGAAACTTGATAAAAAATAAAAAATTAGTTTAACGTGAAACATAAATATAACAAAACAGCATGCCCATAACATTAGGCATATTAGTAAATAATTATATACAAATTCGTTACTGTACTGCGTAAAAAACCTAATCAGCAATAAGATCGTCCACCGTCTCTATCAACTCAGCAAAGTGCTTATTTACGTGGCGGCGTTGTTTATCCGATAAAGTACTATTTAAACTAACAAGCAAATTTACATGAGCCATTAAATTAGCTTGGTTTTTGGCCGCTAATTCTTCACTAATAAAATATTCACGATCGGTAATTATAATGCTCATTTGCTGCTCAAACTGTTCAACATTACGTAATTCATAACTAAAAGCCTGTTGCAGTGCGTTTAACCTATTTTGCTTATAACGCTGCCAAAGCACAAAGGTATTAATATACTGCTCGTTAGCTACTGTTATGAGCTGTGTTTGCTGCTTAGTTAATTTCCCTAACCAATCTTTATAATAACTAAGCTGCTCTTTTAGGCGCTCTTCGCTAAGTTGTTGCGTCGTTTGCTCTTGATACTGTTTTAACTCGTCAGCTAAGTTAGCTTGTATGTTAGTTACAAGCTCTTGTTGTTGCTTGGTACTGAGTGTTTTAGCCAATTCTATTAAAGGCGCTTTAACCTGTATTAATAAATTGCTCCAATGCAATTTAGCTACAGTAACCTGCTGTGTTAAATCGCTGATATTAAACTCACTATTAAATGTTTTTTGTAACTTGAGAAGATCTTGCTTGTACTTAGGCAGCTCTACCTGACGATGCCAATTACGGGTTTGTTTAATTATAATTTTAAGCTGTTTTGCTTGGCTACTGTTTAGGTCTATGTAGTCATCTACCCAAAATGATGATAGCCAAGGTAAATTGTTATAAGCAAAAGAAGTAGAGCAGCTAGCTAAAAGTAAAAAGCTGATGACTACCATTGCATGTATTATTTTTTTTGTATTTATTTTAATTAACATAATTCTCCTGCGCACACACAAACTTGATAATGGTTTTTATTTGCATTTGACTTTAATTTAAATCTAACTGATAATCACTCGCATAAGTTAAATGTACCGACCTCAGTGCCCAAGGATGAACTTTCAGCACGGATGCTGTTATTTTATTTAAGCACGTAATACTTATGTAGCTCAGGTTTTAATAAACAAAGTTTAGCTTACATCTTCATTTTTCATATTAGTGACGGTTGATATGACCCAAAAGCCCGAAAGGGCTTTTTTTACTGCTTTAAATTTTTTGTAATATCTGTATCTTACACTGCTAAAACAACTCTGCTCGGCTTTAAGCTATAATAAGCGTACTTTGCATTTGCTAATGCGGTGCTTAATACTAAGGCCAGCGTAATGCATAACAAGCAATAAACTTTGCACTTAATTTTTAAACGTTGCATTACCTCATTTAGCGCAAAATTTAAAATAGAATAATGTTTAAATAGTACACATTGCAACTATCACTTATTGGAGACATTCTTATGTCACAGTTTAATTTAAAAACCTTACTCCTAGCGGGCATTTTACTTAGTAGCCCTTTCGCTCATGCTGGGTTAGAGGAAGGGATCAAAGCCGCTAATGAAGGCGAATTTGCACAAGCACTAAAAGAGTTTAATTACCTAGCAGATAAAGGCTTTGCCCCTGGTATTTATGAGCTGGGTAAATTATATGAAGGTGGGTATGGTGTAACGCGTGACTACCGTAAAGCTGCTCAACTTTATCAACAAGGGGTAGCAAAAAATCACCCCGATTCTATGTTTGCTTTAGCCGTTTTATACGATGAAGGCAACGGGGTAAAACTCGACAAACAAATGGCAATAAAGTTATTTGAACAAGCGGCAAACAAAAACCTACCCGCTGCACAATTTAACCTAGGCGTTATGTATGCCAATGGTGATGGCGTAAGCGTAGATTATGAACTTGCTAAAACGTGGTATGAAAAAGCTGCAGCCAATAATTATACTTTGGCGCAATTTAATTTAGCTTTAATGTACTTTGAAGGCTTAGGCATGCCTAAGAATTTAGAAAAGTCATATATTTGGAACACCATTGCCGAGTATAACGGCAATATGCAAGCAAGCCATAGTCGCAAGCTCGACGAGCAAAAAATGCTGCCTAAAGAAGTTGAAGAAGCAAAAGAAAAAGCCGACGCTATTTATACCAGAATTTTAGCCGGCACTTACGCTGGTGAAGGGCGGTTGTTTTAATAAACTGCTTTAAACGCTGTTTTAATTAATTGCTCTAAAACAGCGTTTAAATAACAAGGCTAAGCTCGCTAATACTAACTAATGCAGTAAGATGAGTTTAGCCTTTTTGTTATATTCACTACTTTTTAATATAAAGCCACTTTAATAACTTAATTAGTACTTTGCTTTGTTTAAGTAGCATGCCGATACGTGGATTGAATGATCCAGAAACCAGCGTGTTTTTAGCATGGCTAAAGGTTAAAAACCCTTCATTAGCATGATAATGCCCCATTCCAGAATGCCCCACTCCACCAAACGGCGCATCATCGGCAGTTACTTGCACTAAGGTGTCGTTAACCGCAACAGTACCACTTAGTGTTTGCTTTATAATATATTCTTGAATTTGTTTATTTTGCCCTAAAATATACAAGGCTAATGGGTGATGATGCTGCTTTATATAACTTATTGCGTGCTCTAAGTTGGTGTAACTCATTACAGGTAATATTGGGCCAAATAGCTCATCTTTCATTAATTGCATGTCATCGGTTACTTGGGTGACAATATGTAGCCCCATTCGATGTTTATCTGGGTCTTGCTGGTTATCTTCAAGAGGTTTAATTATGGTTGCGCCTAGCTGCTGTGCTTGTTCTAAATAACCAGATAAGCGTGCATAGTGAGCGTCGCTTACAATAGAGGTTAAATTTTTACCTTCTACCCCTTGTTTGTAGTGTTTTTTATATAATTCACACAAGTGTTGCACCAATTGATGCTCAAGCTCTTTGGGTACAAATACATAATCGGGGGCAACACAAATTTGCCCAGCATTGGCCATTTTACCAAAGAGTATTGCTTGCGCCGCTTTTTTAATATCTGCTTTTTCAGTAATAATAACAGGCGATTTACCGCCAAGCTCTAAGGTAACTGGCGTTAAATTAGCACTTGCAGCGCCCATTACTAACTTACCTACCGCAATTGAGCCTGTAAAAAACAGGTGTGCAAATGGCAGCGATGAAAACTCACTAGCAACGTCACTCCCCCCTTGTATTATTTTACAATGCTGCTCTAGTTCACCACTAAATAGCTTTTCAAGCACTTGATTGGTGTGGGGGGTAAACTCACTGAGCTTCAACATTGTACGATTACCCGCTGCCAATGCGGTAATAACAGGCACAATGGCAAGCTGTATTGGGTAATTCCAAGGCGCTATAATGCCAACCACGCCTTTAGGCTGGTATGTTACGCTCACCTTTGAAGGCCATAAGCTTAAACCTACTGAGCGTTTGCTTGGTTTAGACCACTTTGGTAGTTTTTTTATGGTGTGCGCTAAGGCTTGCATGGTGGGTAATATATCGCCTAGCAAGGTGTCAAATGCGGTGCGATAACCAAAGTCTTTTGATACTGCGTCTATCAGCTCTTGCTCAAACTCTACAATACGACTGCGCAATTGCTTTAACACTGTGATGCGTTTATTAATCGACAAGTAAGGAGTTTTTATAAAGTACTGTTGTAACTCATCAAATTGTGTAGTTAACGAAGGTGTTTGCGGTGCGTCGATAGTCAAAATAGATTACTCAAATTTTAAAGTTATTTGAGACTATAACCTTGTTCTGTAATACGAGCAATAAAGAGTAATTTTGCATAGTATTGAACTATATACAAAACTACTCTGGTTTTGGTTGGAACTAAGTGGTAACTGTTGCAGCTATTGGCTGTTGTTTAGCAGCCAATAGCTGCGTAATTTAAAAGCCAAATACTTGCGCTGCAATTGTCATTGTTACTAAGGTAATTAAAACAATTGCCACAATATTAAGCACAAAGCCTGCGCGTATCATGTCGCGCATTTGTATTTGCCCTGAGCCAAACACAATTGCGTTTGGCGGAGTGGCTACTGGCATCATAAATGCACAACTACAGGCAATCGCCGCCGGAATAACCCACACAAGTGGTGAGCCTGCAATGGATTCTGCAACGGGGCCAAGTAAGGGTAAAAAACCAGCCGCGGTGGCGGTGTTACTGGTGATTTCGGTTAAAAATGTAATTAATGCAACGACCACTAAAATACTCATAACGAGAGGAATAGCACTCGCGCCTTGAATCATTTGTGCAATATATTGCGCCAAGCCCGATGACTTTATTTGCGAGGCAAGTGTTAAGCCACCACCAAACAATAATAATACGCCCCATGGCACTCTAGCAGCACTTTCCCAATCTAAAATACGCTCGTTAGTGCCTTTATTTGCAGGCAATACAAATAATAATAACGCCGCTGCAATCGCAATAGTGGTGTCTGAAATACTCAAACCACTAAACTCGCCTAGCAAAGGTCTAAATATCCAACACGCGGCAGCAAGCACAAATACAAATAACACGCCTTTTTCGGCGCGTTGCATTTCACCAAGTGCTTTTAATTGTTCAGTAAATACAGCTTTGGTGTCTATTTTTTGATTATTTTTAATACCTGCGTCTACTTTATAAGCAAACTTTGTAAGCCAAATCCAACTAATAAACAGCATACTTACCGCCAGTGGCACACCGACTAGCATCCACTGTGCAAAGCCAATTTCTATTTGGTAGCTATCGGACAAGTAAGCTGCCATTAAAGCATTAGGCGGAGTACCGATCAATGTTGCAATACCACCAATACTCGCACCATAAGCAATAGAGAGTAGTAAAGCTTTACCAAATCCTTCATTGCTAGGATCTGACTGCTTTACTAAATGTGTAATAGACAAAGCTATTGGTAGCATCATCACTGCAGTGGCTGTATTTGACATCCACATAGATAAAAAAGCCGTAACCAGCATCATAGCTAATATTTGTAAGCTAGGCTTAGTGCCTGCATACAACATGGTGCTCAGTGCTATGCGTTTATGTAACCCCCAGCGCTCCATTGCGATAGAAATTAAAAACCCACCTAAAAATAAAAATATTAATGGATGAGCATAAGGCGCGGCTACACTTTTCATACCTGCTATACCAGCCAGTGGCGATATAACAAGTGGCAATAAAGCAGTCGCCGGAATAGGCACTACTTCGCTTACCCACCACGACGCCATCCAAAATGCTAACCCAGCAGTTTTAAACGCGGCACTGGACATGCCCGTAGGGGGATCGAGTAAACAGGTCAATAGCATTATGCTTGGCCCAAGTAGCAGTAATAACCATTGCTTCAATTGGTTTTTAGGCGCGTTATTTTGCAAAATTTGTTGTGTCATTTATCTAAACCTTAAAATTTGTACCTAAGACCAAGCGCTAAGCTGCTATCGGCGTTTTCTTCTAAGTCTAAGTCTGTATATAAAAGATAAGCCGTGGTTTGTTTATCAAATACATAGTCTAAACCTGTACTCCACTGAGTGGCTTCTGACTCTTGACGCAGTGCTGAGTCATCTTTTGCAAACTGTAATTTAGGAACCCATTTATCTAATGTATAGCTTGCACTTAGTACATAGCCATTGCCTGATTTAGTGCCATCTATTGACTCTGAGTGTTGATACAAAGCACCTAGCTGTAACTGCTCAAACTTATAAACACCTGCAATCCGACTCGCTTTAATATTATTAAGTGAGTCAACATGGCTTAAAGAAATATAATATGGCGTATTGTTTAAATTACGATCACCGTAAATAAGTGTAGCGGCAAAACCCGCTTGGTTATCTTTATTATCGTCTTTGGGGGCATAAGTAAATGAAAACTGAGCATTATGCCAATAGTTTGAAGTGTAAGTGATGGTATCGCCAAGGCGGTCTTGCCCAGCAATAACTTGTGCTATATCGGCTTGTGTTTCGTTAAAATTATCCAGCTTACCTTCTGAGTATTTAAAGCGGGTATCGTTTCTACCGACAACTATTTCACCAAACGCACCTTTTAAACCTAAATAGGTATTACGCGCTGCAAACGGCTCGTTAGTATCGTCATGTTCAAAGCCCTTTACTTGTACTTCGTATTTAAATACTGCGCTAACGTACTCGTTAAGTGTGTGTTGTCCTTTGATCCCTATGCGTGAAAATGGCGCGTCTATTTGTGTGCCTTCATCGGCGTAGCGCATAACGCCTGTATCGGTTTTAGCTATTTGTACTTCTGCTTTACCATACACAGAATATTCAGCAGCTAATACCATATTAGGTAAGGCAGTTATGCTACACAATAAAGTAAGCGCAGAGCGTTTAACGTGTGTGTTGTTTATCATCATGTGTCCTAAAAATTAGAATCTACTTATTGTTGTACACCCATTAAGCAAAATGATGGCCAACTACTAAATAAACATAAATTTCAGAAAGTTAAATGATTAACACTCTTTTTAAAGCAAAAAAGTGTGCGGATATCCGCACACTTTTATTTAAAAACATCACCTTTATCGCACACTACTACATGCCCTAATCAGTAAACATATCCCGATTTAGACCATATTTACTCATTTTGTCGTACAAGGTTTTACGCGCAATTTGCAGCGTGCCCATGGTGTTTTTTATACTGCCATGGTTACGCTCTAACGCTTCTTCTATTAAAGATTGCTCATAATAACTGACCTTTTCGGCCAAACTTAAATCTTGTGATAACACTTGCTGATCAGCTGAATCACTTTGCGCAAATGCTAATTCAGGCCCTAACAATACTGCTCGTTCTGCTTGGTTTCTTAGTTCACGCACGTTACCTGGCCAGTCATAGGCTAATAAACGTTGTTCTAACTCTACATTTAATGCCCCAAGTGGTTTGTAAAACCGCGTTGCCGCAATTGAGCTAAAATGCTTAAATAATAAAGGAATATCAGCTTTTCGATCGCGCAGCGCTGGAATGCTTACTTTGACCAAACTAAGGCGATAATATAAATCGGCTCTAAACCCACCTTCATTCACCAATGCCAGCAAATCAACTTTAGTAGCAGCAACAATGCGAATATCTAAGTTAACGGTATGATTAGCGCCAACCGGCGTTACCTTTCGCTCCTCTAGTACACGCAGTAACTTTACTTGTAACGACAACGGGGTGCTTTCTATTTCATCTAAAAAAACAGTGCCACCTTGGGCAAATTCAAATTTACCCTTTCTATTTTTTGTGGCCCCAGTGTATGCACCGCTTACAGCACCAAACAGTTCACTTTCTATGAGCTGCTCTGGCACAGCACCACAGTTAATCGCCACAAATTGACAGCTTGAACGGTTACTGTGGTCGTGTAAGTAACGTGCAACCAGCTCTTTGCCAGTCCCGGTTTCGCCTTCAATTAATATATCTGCAGGAGTATCTATCACGGTATTAAGCAGCTTCATCATGTGCTGCATTTTAGGCGTATCACCTAAAATACGCACACCCGGCGCTGAGGTTTTTTCTACCGCGCGTTTAAGAGCGCGGTTTTCCATTACCAAGCTGCGTTTATCGCACGCTCTGGCAATACAATCTATTAAATGCTCGTTAAGGGGTTTTTCAAATAAATCATAAGCGCCTAACTGCATCGCTTTTACCGCCACCGACACATCGGCATACCCAGTTAAAAATATAACCGGTAACTCACTATCAAACGCTTTTATTTGCTCAAGTAACGTAAGCCCGTCCATTGCTGGCATATTAATGTCGCTAAGTACCACGCCGCTATAGCCTCGGCTTAAGCGACTAAGCGCCGTTGCCCCATCACTAAAACATTGAACTTGGTAGCCTTCCAAAGTGAGTAATTGATTTAACGAATCGCGGATCATCGCCTCATCATCAATAACCATTACCTGTTTACAAAGCAGTGGCTCAATCATGTTGTGACTCCGCAGTACTCCAAAGACAAATAATAAACTGCGCCCCCCCTTCTGGGCGATTATGCGCACTTAAACGACCATCAAACGAGTCGATGATTTGCTTAGATATTGATAAACCAAGGCCTAAACCGGTACTCGACTTGGTACTATAAAATGGTTCAAAAATAGAGCCTAAAGTATGGTGTTCTATGCCAGATCCTGTATCTAATATCGATAGTTTTACGCGTCCATCAAAGCATTCAACTTCAAAACTTAATTGCCGCGTTGCGCAGTTACTCATTGCCTGCGATGCATTAGTAATAACGTTAACTAATACTTGTTCAAACTTAAGCGAATCGACCAAAACGGTAATATTTTGCTCAAACTGCGGAGGAATAACGCTAATATCATCTTGTTTTAGTTGTGAATGAGTGATCATTAAAGCGTTATTTAATAATGCCGACAAGGGGTGCGGCCTTAGTTGCATTTTTGAAGGTTTACTAAAGTGTTTTAATTGCGCAACAATTTTATGCACCCGCTCTACTAAGCCCTCAATAATGACTAAGTTCTCGTTTAATGCTGTTAACTTACCTTTATTTAGCAATATTTTTGCACTGGCTAAATAAGCGTTCATGGCACACAAAGGCTGGTTAATTTCATGGTTTATGCCTGCGCTTAATTGCCCTATGGTGGCAAGTTTTGCAGACTGTACTAAAGCGGTTTGAGCTTTTTCAAGTGCTTGGGTACGCTCAATCACTTTTTGCTCTAAACTGTGCCTAGAATAAAGTAGTTTTTTATAACCAGCAAAACGTGCAAGTAAGCTATAAACGATAAAAATAAACACACAATAAAAAATCATCAACCATAACAACCGAGGTAACTGCATGGCTGCTATGTTAGAAACATCTACTAATACGTTCATTTGAGCATTAAAGTGTTTTAATGGCTTAGAGGCCACTACATATAAACGCTTAGCAATTTTAAATTGTGCAATGTTTTGGCTATTAAATTGTTGTAAAGGAATAAGACCCGGCTGGTAGTCTAAATAAGCACGACGTTGATTTATTTCCCGCCTGGCTGCAATATCCAGCTCTTGAAAGCTGTTTAAACGCCAATTAGGCTCATCCGACATAGCAATAACATTATCTGCTAATTGTAAATAAAAATGACTACCTGCTGCCGTATTAAGCAGCGATCTGTCGTCTTCAAACTTAGCAACATTTACTTTTAGCGCCACAACCCCAATTGCTTTACCTTCATGATAAATAGCCTGCGAAAAATATAATCCACGCTCTTTTGAACGCTGACCAAGCGCAAAATAAGCTACCTTTTCACCCGCAAATGCTTGTTTAAAATACGGTCGAAATGAAAAGTTACTCCCTAAAAAAGTATAATCGGCCTGCCAATTGCTGCTCGCAACAACCTCGCCCTGAGTATTAAGTATATAAATATCAGATGCGCCACTGGCTTTTTGTATATCCGCTAAGTAGTTGTTAATAGCGCTATAATGCTCTTCTTCGTTATTAGTAAAGCGAATGAGTAAGTTGTTATTGGTGAGTAATTGCGGGATCGCAGCAAATCGAGCAAGCTCATTATCAATGTAGTTATTTAATTGGCTTACTTGTTGGTTGGCTTGTTTTTTTGCTTGCTCTAAGTCATGTATTCGACCAAACCAAAAAGTGACTGTTAACAACAAGAGTAGCAATAAAAATGCGAAAATAATTTTTTTAGGAATGAAGAACATAAACGCCTATAAAACGGGTAATGTTAGCTATTAATAATGGGGTATAGTTTATCTGCATAATGCAAAGAGAGATATAAACTTTTTGTTAACAATTGTATTAAAAACATAAAAACCGTGAAATAAGGCAATTTCACGGTATAAAAGTATAATTAAGCTTTGGCTAGCTTTGGTTTATTTTTAACATATTTATATAAACCAATTAAAGAGGCTGCAATCCAAAATATTTCAATTACAAAACTGGCTAAATTAAAGTTATAACAAAGACTAATAAGCAGCAATATAGCGCCGGTTAAGTTCATCATGTTATAAAGCAAACTCGCTGGTGATACTTTATTTAGTTGTAACAAAAAAAATGAACCCACTACTAAAGCAGTACCCGTCATACCTACAATATCAAATAAAAGTGCAATCACACGTCTATCCTTTTCCATTTTAAAAACCCAATTGACTGGCCCGATCCGTGGGGAGGGTATTTTTCAATCATTGAAACAGCAAAACCGGTTAAGTTTATCAATGTAGCAAATTCAATCAAGGGCTTATGTCCGCCCTAATCGGAATATTGAAATAAACAGATGCCTTATTTAAAAGTAACTTTTCCACCAATCATTTTATACGCAGCAGTGCCTTTAATAATCGCGGGCCGCGCAAATGGGCGTTCGCATTTTGGGCAAATACAAGGCTGCTTAGTATAGTCTTGGCTAATGCGCTCAATAAAACATTTAACTAACGCACCTTTTCCCCCTTTACGGTACTTAAATAGAGGTGCCCTGCAGCTTGAGCAAAATATATCGACCGTTTTGGTTGGCCCTTTTTTATTTGGCTTTGCCATTTGTCCTCCATTTTTGCAGTAATTTAATTAACTAAGCGTTATAAAATCAATGCTGATTAAAATTTCCCCAACACTGCTGCTGTTAATTTGGCTAACTCATGGGGGTTAATTGCAATGTCTAAGCCTCGTTTACCTGCACTTACATAAATACATGCAAATTGTGCAGCACTGCTGTGCAAAAAAGTGGCAAGACGTTTTTTTTGTCCCAGTGGGCTCACGCCTCCTAATACATAACCTGTGCTTGCTTGCACTTTTTTTGCCGCAGCCATAGCTACCTTTTTAGCGCCACACAATGAGGCAAGCAGCTTTAAGTTAACTTGCTGAGAAACAGGTGTAATGGCGACTATGAGCTGTCCATCTTGGTTTTCCAGCACTATGGTTTTAAAAACCTGATCCCTATTAAGGTTTAGCTTTTGGGCTGCTTCAAGGCCAAAGTTAGTGGTGTTTGGATCGTGCTCATAGCTTAATAATTCAAAACCAATTTTTTGTTTTTTCAGTAACTCTATTGCTGGTGTCATATGTTGCTACGCTATTATTTTAAGCAAAAAAAACGACGCTCTAAAAAGCGCCGTTTAATATTATAAAACACATTAATTATTTAGTTAAATCATCAAAAAACTTTTTAACACCGTCAAAAAAGCCTTGCTCTTTAGGACGGTTTTTTGAGCTATCTTTGCCCATGCTTTCTTCTAATTCTTCTAATAATTCACGCTGACGTTCGTTCAGGTTTATTGGTGTTTCAATAACCACTTTACAAATTAAGTCGCCTATTGCACCACTGCGAACAGATTTAACGCCTTTGCCACGCATACGGAACATTTTGCCCGTTTGTGTTTCAGAAGGAATTTTAAGCTTAGCGCGTCCATCAAGTGTTGGCACTTCAATTTCGCCACCAAGACCCGCTGTAGTAAAGCTAATAGGAACTTCACAATGTAAGTTATTTGCGTCACGTACAAAAATACGGTGTTCACGAACAGATACTTGCACGTACAAGTCGCCAGAAGGCGCACCATGCATTCCCGCTTCGCCTTCGCCCGTTAAGCGAATACGATCGCCGGTATCAACACCCGCAGGAATTTTAACCGATAAGGTTTTCGTTTTTTCTACGCGGCCTTGTCCATGACAGCTGTCACAAGGGTTAGATATAATCTGACCTTGCCCCTGACACGTAGGACACGTTTGCTGAACAGCAAAAAAGCCTTGGCGCATTTGTACTTGCCCAGCACCATGACACGTAGTACATGTTTTAGGCTTGGATCCGGCTTTTGCACCGCTGCCATCACATGGATCACAACCTACCCAAGTTGGTATTTTAATTTCGACTTCTTTACCACGAACCGCTTCTTCTAAGCTTAAGTCCATGTTGTAACGCAAATCAGATCCACGTTGCTGACGAGATTGACGTCGGCCACCGGCGCCACCAAAAATATCGCCAAAAACATCACCAAAAACATCGCCAAAGTCGCCATGACCGCCGCCAAAACCACCATGACCACCACCGCCGCCACCTTGCTCAAAAGCTGCATGGCCGTATTGGTCGTAAGTTTGACGTTTTTGCGCGTCAGTTAATATCTCGTAAGCTTCTTTTACTTCTTTAAACTTTGTTTCAAGCTCTTTGTCGCCTGAAGTACGATCTGGATGATATTTCATCGCTAAGCGTTTATACGCTTTTTTAATGTCTCGCTCACTCGCATCTTTGCTTACGCCGAGGACTTCGTAATAATCGCGTTTTGACATATCTACCACACTACTCTTTTCTATTTGCAGCTAGGCTGCTTGATAAACCGATAAATCGTATCGATTTACCACCTAATTCTCATGCAAAAGGCGCGTCAAGCTATTGCCTGCGCGCCTCAATCGTTCATTCTAACTTAAACACTTAACTAAGTTACAGTGCTTTGTGTTAGCTAGAAGCGTAAGCAACAATTACTTGTCGTCTTTAACTTCTTCAAACTCTGCATCAACTACGTCGTCATCTTGCTTAGCAGATTGTTGTTGCTCGCCTGCGTCAGCTGAACCTTGTTGAGCTTTAGCTTGTGCAATTTCCATAAGCTTTTGAGACTTTTCAGCAAGCGCTTGAGTTTTAGCTTCAATTTCGTCTTTCTTGTCACTCTTAATAGCAGTTTCAAGGTCAACTACAGCCGCTTCAATCGCTTCTTTGTCTTCACTTGGAAGTGCATCGCCAGCTTCTTCAATTTGCTTGCGTGTACCGTGAACCATTGCATCTGCTTGGTTACGAGTCGCTACTAGCTCTTCGAATTTTTTGTCATCTTCAGCATGCGCTTCAGCATCACGAATCATTTGTTCAACTTCTTCATCACTTAAGCCTGAAGATGCTTGAATCGTAATTTTTTGCTCTTTACCTGTATCTTTATCTTTAGCAGATACATGTAAGATACCATCGGCATCCACATCGAATGTTACTTCGATTTGTGGTGTACCACGTTGTGCTGGACGAATACCTTCTAGGTTAAATTGACCTAGAGATTTGTTGTCGCTTGAACGCTTACGCTCACCTTGCAGTACATGAATTGTTACTGCAGACTGATTATCTTCAGCTGTTGAGAAAGTTTGCGATTTCTTAGTAGGAATCGTGGTGTTCTTCTCAATTAGTGCTGTCATTACCGAGCCCATTGTCTCAATACCTAGAGATAATGGAGAAACGTCTAGTAATAGTACGTCTTTAACGTCACCAGCTAGTACACCACCTTGAATTGCCGCGCCTACTGCAACAGCTTCATCAGGGTTAACATCTTTACGTGGCTCTTTACCAAAGAACTCAGCAACTGTTTTTTGTACTAAAGGCATACGTGTTTGGCCACCAACAAGAATAATGTCGTTGATGTCGCTTACTGATAAATCAGCATCAGCAAGTGCACGTTTTAATGGTTCAATTGACTTAGTTACTAAGTCTTCAACAAGTGACTCAAGCTTAGCACGTGTTAGTTTCACGTTCATGTGCTTAGGACCTGTCGCATCTGCAGTTACATACGGAAGGTTTACTTCTGTAGATTGTGCAGAAGATAGTTCAATCTTCGCTTTTTCAGCTGCTTCTTTAACACGTTGCATTGCAAGTGGGTCAGTTTTTAAGTCTAGACCTTGGTCTTTCTTAAATTCAGCTACTAGGTAGTTGATTACGCGGTTATCGAAATCTTCACCACCTAAGTGCGTGTCACCATTTGTAGCAAGTACTTCAAACGTGTGCTCGCCTTCAACTTCATCAATTTCAATAATTGATAAATCGAAAGTACCGCCACCTAAGTCGTATACTGCAACAATGTTTTCACCACGGTTTTTGTCCATGCCGTAAGCAAGTGCTGCAGCAGTTGGCTCGTTGATGATACGTTTAACTTCAAGGCCTGCAATACGGCCCGCATCTTTTGTAGCTTGACGCTGTGAATCGTTAAAGTATGCCGGTACTGTGATAACTGCTTCAGTTACTGCTTCACCTAAGAAGTCTTCAGCCGTTTTCTTCATTTTTTTCAGGATTTCAGCAGAGATTTGTGGTGCAGCGCGTTTTTCGCCGCCCGCTTCAACCCATGCATCACCGTTATCGGCTTTAACAATTTTAAATGGCATGATGCCGATATCGCGCTGTACTTCTTCGTCTTCAAAACGACGACCAATTAAACGCTTAATAGCAAATACTGTGTTTGTTGGGTTAGTAACCGCTTGACGTTTAGCTGGCTGACCAACTAAAGTTTCACCGTCTTGCGTATAAGCAATAACAGACGGGGTTGTGCGATCGCCTTCCGCGTTTTCAATAACACGTGCTTTGCCACCATCAAGTACTGCAACACAAGAGTTTGTAGTACCTAAGTCTATTCCAATAATTCTACCCATGAAATTTCTCCAACTTCAATATTCGTTAATACGTTCGATGACTAGTTAATAGGGATGCTGCAAACTTAATTCAACTGTAAAAATGAAAAAAATATCATTTTTTTTGATTTTTTTACAAAATAAGCTAAATAAAGTGCAATATTTGCTAGCAACGCTGGTTTTTACGCCGTTTGTATTGAACTTTTATTGCTGGTCTGACAAGTTTGGCTGTGTTATATATTTAGTAATTCGTACTTTTAAGGACACGCTAACTAATGAATTTCGATCATTTACTGCAACAAGCCGCTAATATTAATAATCAAGACGACACTAATAATGTGGCAAACACCATGCAGTTTGAAGCTAATTGGTGCCAAGGGCGCACCGCTTTTGGTGGGTTATCTGCAGCACTTTTATATCAAGCAATGAGAGCTCAAGTAAATAGTGAGCGCCGGTTATTATCTTTAAGTACTAACTTTGTTGGCCCGCTGCTTGCCGATACGCCATTTTCTTTATCGGTAGAAATACTGCGTGAAGGCAAAAGTAGTACTCAAGTACTGGCCAAAGCAATTCAAAATGAACAAGTGTGTGTAATTGTACAAGCCTGCTTTGCTAGTAACCGCAACTCAGCTATTAATGTACCCGTTGCAAAGTCGTTAGGCTTACAGGAAGTTAATGAGCGCCATACATTGCCATTTATACAAGGGCAAATGCCGGAGTTTTTTCAACATGTTGATTTATGCCCACAACAAGGTGCTATGCCTTTTAGCAGTGCAGAAACCTCCCATTTAGGTGGGTGGATGCGCTTTAAAGAAACTCCAGCGGCCATTACAGAAGCACATGTTATAGCGCTAACCGATGCATGGCCTCCTACCTTATTACAAATGTTTAAACAACCAGCGCCTGCTAGTAGTATGTCGTGGTATTTAGAGTTTGTGCAAGCGCCTAACTTAACTCCTGGTCAATGGTTGGGCTTTGAAGCAATTACCCATCATGCAAAAGGTGGTTACGGCTTAGAAGACGGCTGTATTTGGTCGCAATCGGGTGAGCTGATTGCCCTTACTCGCCAAACAGTGGCATTATTTGATTGATGTATAAGCAGTGGTATTAGCTATATATAATGTAGCGAGTGCCACTGCAATGCACTCTTAACTAATAATTAATTACGCTCAACAACAGTTATAACATTTGTATTTAGGCGATAATTATAGCAAAATTTAACTCTTTGTTTAATTCTAAGCGAACACTTTGCAAATAGCGTGTCCTTGTTGCGACTATATTATTGAGGTCCCCCTGGTTGAGGCTAAAAATGTCGCAACGTGCCCCCATTGCGGGCATAAGGTTTCTGACTCAGATACAGATCACGACAGCCGAGTTGTAGCGCTGAGCTTTAGTGCCTTGCTAATGCTACTCAGCAGCATGTTTTATCCTTTTATTTCGTTTAGCAGCAGTGGTATTACGCAAACTATAACCTTGCCCGATGCCGCGCGTATTTTATTTAATTATGATAGTAACTTATTAGGGCTGTTTATTGATTTAAGTATTATAGCCTTGCCTATGAGCTTACTTATTATACTAATACCATTACACTTAGGTGCGCTTAGAGCGCTACCTCAAGGTATTGCTCGACGATTATTAAAATTTACCCTAGCGCTTGAGCCTTGGATTATGTCGGAGATTTTTCTCATTGGCGTACTTGTTAGTATGGTTAAAATAATGTCTCTCGCCGATATTAGTTTTGGGGTGAGCTTTTGGGCTTATGTGGGCTTTGTTATTTTATATATTAGTGCGTTAACACATTTAAACCGCCCCCGCTTGTGGGCACAAATTGGCCCAGTAGAAAAACTTGAAAATATAAACCTTACTCATCGCGCCATTGATAACGATATAAAAGCTTGCCATGTGTGCCATCAACTATGCACGCAAAGTGTTTGTAATCGTTGCCATAGTAAAACCTATCTTAGAAACCCCAACAGTGTACAAAAAGCTACGGCTTGGCTAATTACCTCTATTATTTGCTATATTCCAGCCAATGTTTTACCCATTATGTATACCACCAGTTTAGGTGATGAAAGCCCTTCAACCTTAATTGCTGGTGTTATTGCACTGTGGCAAAATGGCTCGTACCCTATTGCTATGATTATATTTATTGCCAGTGTTGTAGTCCCACTTGCAAAGGCTTTAGTATTGAGCTTTTTGTGTTTTATGGTTGCCAAACCCGCAAATGATCACACCATAGGGTATACACGTATTTATCAACTTACTGAATTTATTGGGAAATGGTCTATGATTGATGTGTTTGTTGTGGCCATTTTAGTTGCTTTGGTACAATTGGGTAACTTAATGTCGGTAACGCCCGGCTTAGGCGTTGCCTTTTTTACTGTTATGGTACTATGTCAAATGATGGCAGCTCACGCCTTTGACCCACGTTTGCTATGGGATTCACCTAAAAATAATAACGCAGAGAATAATGCATGACCGAAACCGCTAATATTACACAAAAATCAAAAATTTCTGCAATTTGGATTATTCCCGTTATTGCCCTGTTTGTGGGTGTTTGGATGCTTTATCAATACCAAACTAATTTAGGCCCCACTATTTATATAACCATGCCACAAGCGGAGGGGATAGTTGCGGGAAAAACCGAAATTAAAGTACGCAGTGTTAAAATTGGCCAAATAGATCATGTGCGTTTATCCGACTCGCAAGACAGTGTTATTGCCCGCGCTCAAATAGATAAAAACTACGATAACTTACTCACCGAAGATGCCAAAATTTGGGTGGTAAAACCGCGTATAGATGAAACCGGCATTAGTGGCATGAGTACGCTTTTATCAGGTGTATATTTAGAGTTTTCGCCTGGGGAAAGTAAAAAGAAAAAAGAAAAGTTTGAACTACAAGACGAGCCTGCCTTAATTGGTAAAGATGTTAAAGGCGGACGCTTTAAGTTATTAAGCTACAACGCTGAGGTACTTGAAGTAAGTACCGGTATATTTTTCAAAAACTATAAAATTGGGCAAATAGAAACCGCGACATTTGATTGGAAAAACCAAGCCATGAAGTACGGTATTTTTATTAAAGCACCCTACGAAAACCTGATCACCTTAAATTCTATTTTTTGGGTTAACTCAGGTATAGAAATTGACCTTTCTGCTGATGGCATAAACATTAATACCGGATCGCTTAGTAAACTTTTAAAAGGCGGTATATCGGTGGGCTTACCCGATCAACAAGCACCTGGCGATATTGCCCAAAATGAGCATAGCTTTTCGCTTAGTCAAAGCTATAAAGAAGCACTAGAAGAGCGCTTTTATGACTTTGACTACTATCTTATTGAGTTTGAGCAATCAATTCGCGGCCTGCGCGCTGGCGCTCCGGTTGAATACCGAGGAACTCGAATTGGTACAGTAGTAGAAGCCCCTGCCAATGTGATTATTAACGGCAAACCAGCTCACTTTAAAAACCAAAATACGGCTGTACCTGTGCTTATTAAAATAGAATATGGGCGCCTGTACCACGATAACGATTTAGCTAAAGAGTATTGGCAAACGAGTTTAAATGGCTGGGTAAGCAATGGTATGCGCGCTTCGCTTAAACCGGGTAATTTACTTACCGGTGCTGTGTATGTCGACTTTGACATTTATACCGATGCGCCTGATGCAAAACTAGAAAAACTGGCTCAATATGATGTTTTTCCAAGTATATCTAGCGGTATTACTGTATTAGCCGATCAGGTTTCTGATGTACTTAATAAGGTAAACGAGCTAAAAATCGAAGATAGCCTAGCACAAATGCAAGCCACTTTTAGCGACTACCAAGGGTTGGCCAACGACATGCGCGATTTGCTAAACCAAAAAGACACACAAAATTTACCGGGTGACTTTAATCAAAACTTCAAAAAAATGACCAAGAGTATGGAACAATTTGAAGTCACTATGCGCCAATTTGATAAAACCATGGCCAGCTACCAAGCAGGTTCGCAGTTTAATAATCAGCTACAGCAAACCTTGCAAGAGTTTAAACGTTTAAGTGAGCAGCTACAGCCGCTAACTAAAGGCCTAAATGAGCAGCCTAATATGTTTATATTTGATAAAGCATTACCCGCAGACCCAAAACCAAGGAAGCAATAATGGTTAAATCATCTTTTTTTGTTATTTTACTCGTTTTACTGCTTAGTGGTTGCAGTTCATCAATTCAAACTGCCATCGCGTATTATCAGTTTGAACAACCTATTGTTGCCTCCTCAAGAGATGTAAGTGCAACTGATGCGCAATTAAGAGTACAAACAGTTGTACTGAGGGGCGCCTTAAATAATCGCGGCATTGCTATGAAAATAGATCACAATCAAATTCATGCTGCAAACTATCACTTATGGGGTGAGTCACCTGATTCGATGCTCACCGTAAGTGCCCAACAAACACTCTTTAATGCCCTACCTAACTGGATGGTAATAAAAGGTTTACCGGTGATCACCGAGCTAGATCAACAAACTTTTTATGAATTAGAATATGAAATTCATCATTTTAATGGCGACCTACAAGGCAACGCAGATATATCTGGGCTATGGCGTTTATATTATACCCATCCCGAAACAGGCCGACGCTTATTAAGTTTGCACAATTTTGCTAATGTAACGCAACTCGACGGTGACGGCTATGATGCGCTGGTAGCAACGCTTGAAAAAACCTGGCAAGAAATCAACCTAGCAGTAGGCAAGCAAATTGAACAAACGCGGTTTAAATAATCATTACTAAAATTATTTAATGATATAAAAATAAAGAAACAACGCTGCGGCTTTCTTTATCTATTATTACTTGCCCTTGTGGCTTAAAGCCAAGCTTAATTAACACATTTTGTGATGCGCTATTATCTATTGAGGCAATGGCGCATAATTTATTAATGCCATATATACTTTTATTTTCAACTAACGCTTTTGCAGCTTCGTAAATATACCCTTGTTTTTCAAACGCTGTTAATAACGCAAATCCTATATCGGGGTGCTGCAACATTGCACGGCTATAAAAACCAACAACCCCCACTAACTGCTGATTTTTTAAAGTGATCACATAAGGGCCAAACCCTTGCGATTGGTGCGCCTCACTAAAAGCTTGCTTAATATAGGTTATAGCATCCTCAAGGGTATAAATTTTTTTATCCCCAATGTATTTTATAAAACTTTTTTGATTTACTAACTTTAATAAATCGCCAGCATCTGCTTCAACAGCATGGCGAATAATTAATCTCTCGGTATTAAATTGCCTTCGCATGTATTGTTATCCTTCTGGTTTGTAGCGTTATATTCAGCCAAATAATAAAAATGAGTCAATTAAAGCATTTATTTGTTGACTGAAGATGTAAAGCAGATTACTTTTGCGCCGATGTTTTTATAGGCATAACAAAAGCGGTTGCACTCCTTGCACCGTCTGGCGCCAAGCCAACGCATATTACTGCTGATTATTAATTTAAAATAACAGTTCCCTAGTGATATCGCGTGCAAAAGCAGTGACTTGGAAAGTGATAAGACAACTAACTTATCATCTTCTTTGTTTTTGTTAAGCAGTTTAAATTTTTAAATATGCTTTTAATTTTGTGAATACTTAAATGCTTGAACCTTCTGCGTTAAGCTTACTGCCGCCTTTAGTGGTAGTTATTTTGGCTGTAGTACTACGCCGCCCTATTTTATCTTTATTAATTGGTGCCCTTGTTGGGCTCATAATGGCTGATCCCTCGCAGGTATTGGCTAATTTTGCCAGCACCTCACTTAAAGTAATGAGTGACGAAACCATTGGATGGCTAATATTGGTGTGTGGTGGTTTTGGTGCGTTAATCGCCTTATTAGTCCGTACCGGTGGTGCTTCTGCATTTGGTAAGTTGGCACTTAAATACACTAAGGGCAAACGCTCTTCATTATTTATGACCTTTTGCCTTGGATTAGTTATTTTTATTGATGACTATTTAAATGCGCTTACTGTGGGTGAAACCATGAAACGCATTACCGATAAATTTAAAGTAAGCCGTGAAATGCTAGCCTACGTTGTCGACTCAACTGCGGCACCAATTTGCGTACTTGTGCCCCTATCTACGTGGGCGGTATTTTTTGGTGGTTTACTCGTAGATAACGGTATTGCTGAAGAAGGCAAAGGCATTGCTGTTTACATTCAGGCTATTCCGTATATGTTTTACGCATGGTTTGCGGTACTCGTTGTGCTGTTAGTGGTACTTGGTGTGATCCCTGCTTTTGGCCCGATGAAAAAAGCAGAACAGATGGCACAAATTGAGCAAGCACAAGTCGATCCGGCGCAATACAGTGAAGTACAAACAGCAGACGAGTACGCGGTAAAAGCAGTAGAAGAAAACTTTGAAGATGCTGATCCTAAAGGTAAATTACATAACTTTTTATTGCCTATTATTTTATTAGTCGGCTTTACCGTTTACTTTGAGATAGACGTTTATAAAGGTTTACTGGCCACTATGGCTATAATTTTGCCATTTTATGCGTTACAAAAATTAATGTCGTTTAGTGAAATGATTGAACGTATGCTCGATGGATTTAAAAGCATGATACCGGCTATAGGCACGGTTATAGCCGCGTTTATATTTAAAGATGTGTGTGATTTAATTGGCTTGCCGCAATATGTTATTAATAGTTTAAGCCCATACATGACCGCGGGTTACTTGCCTGCAGTGGTATTTATTGCAATGTCTGTTTTAGCATTTGCAACGGGCTCAAGCTGGGGAATATTTGCTGTGTCTATTCCTATTGTTATGCCGCTGGCAACGGCGGTAGATGCTAATATTCCATTAGTCATTGGCGCGTTATTATCAGCATCATCATTTGGCAGCCAAGCATGTTTTTATTCAGACTCAACGGTATTAGCAGCCCAAGGCGCTGGCTGTAACTTAATGAGCCACGCTGTTACACAATTGCCTTATACGCTTATTGCTGCAGCACTTGCGGTGATAGGCTTTTTACTAATGGCTTAAATAAAAAAAAACCCAATGTAGCAATACATTGGGGTTTATTTTTAGCTGTATAAATAAAGCTTATTTTTGTAGTTTAATACCATTGTAATAGGCATCTAGCGTGGTGATTTTTGTTTGATTTGGTAAATCGGCGAAGTCACTTTCTATAAACTTAGTCCCGCGTAATTGCACATTTAAACGTGCCGCATTAGGGTTAAGCATTGTTTGTTGGTAATAGTCTTTAATATCGCTAAGCGTTACTTTCTCAACTTCATTTATTAACTGTTGCTTTGAATCAAAATTAAAGTTTTCACGATACCAATCATTTAATAGTGGGCTCATTTCGTCACTTAAGTTTTTAGGTTGCTCTTTAAGCGATACTAACGTGGCATTTTTAAGCTGTGCAAACGTCTCTTCACTCATGTTGTCGAGCTCAACTGCATACTCTTTTTTAAACAGATCAAAACGCGTTTGTATTTCTTTTGGCCCTTTTACTGGTGTTTGAATAAACAAACCAATCGCTGAGTAATCCTCAATGGGGCGAGCTAACGCACCAACGGCATACGCAAGTTGCTCCTCGGTACGCATTTTATCAAATGCAATGGTTCTAAAATGCCCTTGTAGCACGGCAGCTTGTGCTTTTTGTTTGTAACCCGGTGTTGGATGAACTGTCATATCAACCACGGCTACATC
This sequence comes from Pseudoalteromonas sp. HL-AS2, assembly GCF_031198805.1. Classification (NCBI taxonomy): domain Bacteria; kingdom Pseudomonadati; phylum Pseudomonadota; class Gammaproteobacteria; order Alteromonadales; family Pseudoalteromonadaceae; genus Pseudoalteromonas; species Pseudoalteromonas sp. HL-AS2. The sequence continues at coordinate 346,676 of NZ_CP133572.1, forward strand.
GGCTACATCTATATCTTTTTGTAACACTATGGTTTCACCTGGTTGTGGTAACCATGCTTTACTGCGCGCAAACTCAGTGTGTTTATAGTTACTTGGCAAAATAGCACTCAGCTCGGATGCTATTGCTGCTATGTCTTGCTGATTATAGTTACCATAACTAAATACGCGTAAATCGTTATTAGCAAAGGTGTTTTGTTTTAAAGCATTAAAATCAGCTAAAGTTAAAGTGTTGGCTGTGCTAATTAAAGTATCAGTATCAAAGCTACCGGTACGGCTTAATTTTGTATATTCAGCAAATGCTTGCGCGTAAGGAAATTGTTTTTGCTGGTTAAGTAAATTACGTTTAAAACGATCTACAGCTTGGTTAAATGCTTGCCCACTAATATCACTGTTTAACCCACTTAATGCTTGTTTAAGCAGTACATTTTGCTTATCTGTAAAGCCACTCATAGACAAAACTAAACCATTACTTGGTGCAAGGTTTACGCTCATACCTGCAATAGCAGCCTCAGTGCTTAGTTGGCTTTGCTGTATGTTGTACAGATCGGCCCAAACAGAGTATAAAACCTCCGCTTTTACATCGTTTAGCCCCGGCTGGGTATTTATATAAACTTCAACAAGTCCCTTTGGTTGCTCGGCAAATTTTTGACTTGCCTGACGCCATATTTTCACGCCATTTTTATCATAAGCAAGCTCTGGGGATTTTTGCTGTTTAAATGCTTGGGTTTTAATAGCAAAATTTTCTGGCAGTAAGTTATTTACGCTAGGGAGCGCTAAATTAAACTGGCTTTTTTTGTTCCAGCTTGCAACTTCCTGCTCGCTTATGTCACTAATGCGGTATTTACCGTCGTAAAAGTGTAGCTGTGAGTCGGTTTCTTCTTGCTGCGATACATACCAAATGCGTAAAGTGTCGGCATTTAATTGTTTAAGCACTTTATTTACTGAGTCTGCATCAAACTTAGCGTAATAATAAGGCGCATTAATGGCATGATTTAATGGATAATCTTGCATGCTTTGAGTCAATGTACTTACATAGTTAAACTCATCACCTTTTTCTAAAAACTTAAATTGATTATTTAACGAGGTACGAATTTCGTTAAAATATTTACTATCAACGCCCTCTTTTTTAATCAATTCAATGTACTGCATTATAGTCGCCACTATCGTTTCACGATTTTGCATGCCTGTATCGGTAAGCTCTACGTTAACGTTTAACGACCCGTAGTTGCCATAGTGGGTTGGCACTGCCGATGCTGACAATTGCGATACCCACCCCTTATCGCGTAATATTTGCGCTGGACTGCCAGGCATTTCATTACTTAATAAGTAGGCCACAAAGCGATTAGGCTTGAGTGCAAATTCGTTATTGTTATTGCTAATGGTAAAATCAAGTTGTAACTGTTTTACATCTTCATTAGGGGCATAAAACACGCGCTTACCACCGGCATTATCAAAGTTAAGCTTGGCGGTTACTGTTGGTTTTTCGATGTTTTTATTTTTAATATCAGCAAAGTATTTTTGTGCTTTTTGCTCCATTGCCGCAATTGACAAATTAGAGATAAGCGCTACTTTCATAATATTTGAAGAGTAGTATTTATTATAAAAATCAACTGTTTCTTTGTGTAATGAGCTGCCTTCTTTGTCACCTAAGGTTTCTAGGTTGCCAATTAAAAAACGGTTAGCTGGGTGGTCACCCATCATTTTACGCGCTAGTTTAAACTGCCCAAAAAAGTCCATTTCGCGGCGCATTGACCACTCTGCATTTACTGCATTTTTTTCTTTGTCTGTGTATTCAGGGTATAACTTAGGTGCTTTAAAAAAGTCAGCAAAACGGTCTAACCCTTCATCAAACGCATCGTTGTTAATTTTAAACATATAGTTGGTAATATCGAGCCAAGTATAGGCGTTGTGTGCGCCACCATTTTTGGTCATAAAGTCAGAGTAACCTTTAGTATCTGGGTAGCGCTCTGTGCCTAAAAACAGCATATGCTCTAAATAATGGGCCATGCCTTGTTGGCTCATTGGGTCATGTAATAAACCCACTCCAACACTTAATGCCGCGGCTGATTTTTCAGCACTGGGGTCTGATACTAAAATAACTTCAATGTCGTTAGCTAATTTAAGCGTTTTATATTCGCGATTATCATTAGGGCTTACAACGAGCGAGTCTGATAATAAAACAGTTTGAGGTGCTTGAGATACAGATGATGTATTTGAACAACCGCTTAGTACAGCAAGTGCAATGGCACTAAAGCCAATAATTTTTTTCATTTTATTTCCATTAAAAGTATGTCGCAACTGCGATCTACGCTTATTTAAAAAGCTATTTACAGCCTAAATTAACATTTTAGATTAATGTTTTGCCACAATTTATCCGTTAATTGTGTAACACATTGTGAAAAACACCTGCATACTGCAACTAATTCAAATAATAATAAGGAAAAACCATGGAAAAGTTGATCATTTTAGCTATGTTCGCCCAAGTTTTACTCTCACTCATTGTAATGATTATTATGGGTAAAAGACGTTTTGCCGCAGCTAAAAATAAACACATAAATTTAACCGACTTTGCCACTATGCGTTTAGATAATGCAGGTGACAATGTGCGTGTTGCTGATAGAAACTTTACCAATCAATTTGAAATACCCGTGTTGTTTTATGCTGGGTGCTTACTTGCAATGCAACTCAATAGTGCAAGCATTCTGGTGGCTGTTTTAGCTTGGCTGTTTGTGATTTCGCGTATTTTACATAGCGTTGTTCACTTAGGCAGTAATAAAATAAGAATACGCTTTAATCTATTCTTAATAGGCTGTGGCAGTGTATTTGCGTTATGGCTGGTAATAATTTGGCGGGTATTACTGTTTTAACTCTTACATTAAACAACTAAAAACCCCGCTATTTAACACCCATAGCGGGGTTTCTTTATTTTGAGTATTTGTTATTTAGCGCGCTTTAAACGTGGTAACACTAATAATAAAGCCCCTAGTAACCAAGCCATACTACCGCTTGAATCTTCTTTTTGCGAAGGTGGCACTACTTGGCTAATTAAAGTGTTTTTAGCCGGTGTAAGGTTCTGCGCTGAATTAGGATCGTCATCTATAACTAATACGCTTTGAATAGTCACTAAATTAGCATTACTAATGGTTACATCACTTTTTAAGCACTGCTCTGTAGTGATACCAACTACCGGTATTTCACCACAATGTACTAAAGCAGCTATTTTATCTAAAGTCGCTTGGCTATCATCCGTAATCTGTCCAAACACAGTAAAACCACTGTTTTGCACATCCAAGTTGGCACTATTATCTTTTAAGTTAAAAAACCACTGGCTAGTTGCACTGTTTGGGTTTCCACCTAGTTTAGCCATGGCAATCGTGCCTTTAACATTAGAGTAAATAGGTTCGTTAATGACTGCTGGCTTGGTTGTAATTCGATCAAAATCATCTGAGTAGGTAAAACCGCCACCTTGGATTATGAAATCTTTGACTGAGCGATGAATCACTGTTTGGTTATACGCTGCATCATCTAAATAACTCATAAAGTTTTCTACAGTTTTTGGTGTTTTTTGATCAAATAAATTAATTTTAATAACACCTTGGCTGGTACTTACTTCTACAATGGTTGCTGAACTGGCAAAGCTTACTGCGCTAAGTAACGAGGCTAATAAAAGCTTTTTCATCGTTTTTCCCTATTATTATTTTATTTAGTGTAAAGTTTAGTGATACTTAGAGTAATGCGAGTAAGACTAAAAATCGACTGCAAAATAGCCCCTGATACAATTCAAACCAAGTCGGTTACAACTTAATTACATTTCATCACCTTCCTACTGAACTTATCCTTGTAAAAACGCTGTTTAATGAAAATGCACTTATAAATTGTTTTATTTTTGTTATGATTCCTCTGCAAATTCGTAAATGGAGAATTGTAATGTCAGAAAAAAACAACCAAATTTGTGATTTTGGTTTACATAAGGGAGAGCCCTACACACGCTTACCTGCTAGTTTTTTAATCTGGATGGTAGGTATTAATCATCAAAAAGCCAGATATGCCAGCGAAGAGCTAAAACGCAGAGAGTTAGCTGCTACTAAAAAATTAAAGTGTGATTAAAGAATGTAAAAGTGTGTTTTTGTAGCAAACTAGTTAAACTATGCGCCAATAAACGTAAGTGCTTTTAATCAATAGGTGTTTTATGCGCATAATTTTTTTGTTTGTCATTGCTTTTAGTGTACTTGGGTGTAGTACTACACTCACTAGCCCCACCCCACAATATTTAACCGTACTGCATACTAACGATAATCATGGTCGCTTTTGGCACAATGAAAAAGGTGAGTATGGCATGGCTGCCCGTAAAACCCTGATTGACTCGCTACGCAATAAAGCAATCGCGCAGGGGCATACAGTACTGCTGCTCTCAGGTGGCGATATAAATACCGGCATTCCAGAGTCAGATTTACAATACGCTGAGCCTGACTTTAAAGGTATGTCGTTAATTGGTTATGATGCGATGGCCCTTGGAAATCATGAATTTGATAACCCGATGAGCGTGCTTAAAAAGCAACAGCAATGGGCTAACTTTCCTTTTTTATCGGCAAATATATTTGAAAAATCGACCGGTAAAAATGTATTTGATAGCTATAAAGTATTTAATAAAAATGGGCTGAGTATTGCTGTTATAGGTTTAACCACCACTGATACAGCCAAAATAGGTAATCCCGAATATATTCGCCAATTAGAGTTTAAAGATCCAATCGAAATCACGGCACAATTAGCACAAAAAATTAAAGCACAATATAACCCCGACATTACTATTGCGCTCACTCATATGGGGCATTATGTGGATGCCAGCCACGCAATTAATGCGCCTGGAGATGTAACACTTGCGCGCTCACTGCCAACTAACACCTTAGATATGATCATCGGTGGTCACTCTCAAGAGCCTGTATGTATGGCGGCTAAAAACGTAAATGACGATAACTTTAAACCCGGCCTAGCCTGCACGCCCGATCAACAAAATGGCACTTGGATAATGCAAGCCCACGAATGGGGTAAATATGTTGGTAAAGCCGAGTTTAAGCTTGAAAATGGCCAGCTAACCCTCTTAAATTATAAACTGCTACCCGTTAATTTATATGTTGATAAACAACACCCGGATGGCACAACGTCGAGTGTATTAGCTAACGAGTACATTACACCTAACCCACAGTTAAACGCATTTTTAGCCGAGTATCAGGAAAAAGGCGCTAAACAAATTGAAGGTAAAATTGGTTATGTAAATGCCAGACTTGAGGGCGATCGTAATAAAGTACGCTACCAACAAACAAATTTAGCTCGCGTTATTATTCAAGCGCAAATGAACAGTACCGATGCTGACTTTGGTATTATGAGTGGCGGCGGTGTACGCGACAGTATTGCTGCAGGCGAAGTAAGTTATAAAGATATTTTAAAAGCCCAACCGTTTCAAAATCGAGTGGCTTATATCGATATTGCAGGAGAAGATTTATGGCAATATTTAGAAGTTGTAACGCGTTTCCCGCCTGATTCAGGCGCTTACATGCAGTACCACAAATTATCGTTTGAGCATAAAAACAACACCTTAGTAAAGGTATTAATAAATGGGCAAGCATTAGATAAAAGTAAAACTTACCGTATGAGCATTAATAACTTTAACGCCTCAGGTGGTGATGGCTACCCTGCACTAACCACAGCAAAAGGTTTTGTAGTTACTGATGAAACAGACTCTAACGCATTGAAGCGTTTTTTTGCAGAGCACAGCCCAATAGATGCGGCCCAGTTTGCCCCTAAATAATCTATATTTTGGAGATAGTAGGAACGAGGGTCTGTTGACCTTTGCGGATTAAAATTTGTTCAAACTAGGGGCGATTTAATCACGGCGTGAGGTTTACAACCTAGTGGGCTCGATAACTGCTCCTGCATTATTCTACTGGCTTACATTCATGTAAGAATAAGTAAAAAAACCAAGCAAAGCTTCCGCGTCCTGCTCACGCCCCTTACCTACATCCATGTAGGCAACAAAGAGTCAATCGCCCCTAGGCAGAACCCTTCGGGCAGCGCATGTTTGGCATTGATGCTACGTTATCGCCTATTTATGGGGAATAACCACATCACATAGGCTCTGCCTTGCCTAAATACCAAACATACTGCTGCAAATTCAACCTTGAAAGATAAACAGACCCTAATATTACTTACCTACTATTTCTAAATCGCCTTTAACAATATTAACTAACCCGTAACTGTGTAGCCGCGAACGAGAACCCTCTCCAAATGCCTTAGGCGGATAAAAAATTTCTTTTTGTTGCGGGTATTCACTCAACACTTCATCTAACGCCGCGCGTATTTCGCTCAATGTTTTTTCAAGGCTATTATTAAAGTTAGGGCGCTTGCGGATCGTGTGTCCCAGCTCTACTAATCGATAAAAATATTTATTAGCTAATTCAATTAGCTCATCAGGCACATCTTTATTATGGCTGAGCACAACATCGCTATTACTGTTACAAAATTCAATAAGCGCTAAATAAAAACTAAGTGGTTTATTTGCTAAACATACTTGGTATTGCGGATTAATATTAACTGACACCGTTTTAGTATTTAGATTAATAACTAACACGGGTGATTTACTTTCCTCAACAGGTTCAGGCTGCAGCGTAGCTAACTGCTTACTTTTTTGCTCTATTGTAATAACCGTTTTCAGCCAGTGGCTAACAAAAGCACTTAACATAAAAATAGCGACATAATAATAAATATAACGCCACGGCCATGGCTGTGGTTTTATATCAAAAACTAAAAAAACAGGGCCAATACTAGTCGTTAAACGCGTAAAAAACTGCGCTCCGGTTAATGTGGTTGATAGCTTTTTATCAGCGACAATATTTAACAATAACAAATTAGTGCCGATTAGTTGCGAATTTAACTGCTCTAAATAACTATTTATATTATCTATATTACTGGAGTACTTAAGCAGTTCATTAGATAGCTCGAGTAAAGGTAAGTCCAGCGCTACCTGCTTTTCTATCGTGGCTATATTAAGCTTTTGCACTTGCTGTTGTTTATAGCTTACTGAGTAATAAAATACGCTACAAAGTAATAAAAAAATGAATAGCGTAATAAATGAAAATAACTGCTTACTCATATTTCATCTCGCTTATAAGTTACAACGTCATTATCACACTGCCAAAATGACTGCGCACCTTTATAGTAATGAAGAGATTGCTCTTGCGACATGGCTAATAAATGCGCCTGTACCGAGCATAATAGATCGGTATTATTATGTGGCATTTTTAAATACCAACGCGTGCCTGCAATATTATTTTTTAGCGGTGTAATATAGTTTTTTGAAAAGCGTTTTGCATCACTTTCTTGCCAAAACGAAGCTATAATATCTACTTTTCCGTTAGCCAATAAATCACGTAAGGCATCGTGAGAGCTAGCATAAACAATATTTAAGTTTTCGAGATTAATATCCAACTCTTTAAATATTTGCTTGGGCAATATATGCCCTGAGCGACTGGTTGGATAATCTAATAATCCAATGCGCTTACCCAAAAAGTATTCTTTTGTTATTTTAGGTTTTTCTTTAGCCGAAATAAAAAATGCAGTGTAATCAGAAAACCCAACTACAGGCTGGTAGTTATAGGTAGTCTCGGCTTTAAATGCATCCATAATATTGTTTTTAGTTAAAATGAGATCGGCAATGCCTTTTCCTACAAATTCAAAGCTCTCAGTCGTGTTATAGCGCCAGTAACTTACAACCGAACCGTACTGCTTAGCTACCACCTCATCGGTACACAAGCTATGTGCTAATGTACCTGCTATTTTTTTTGATGGTGCAAAAATGATTAACTGGTTTTCATTTTTAATTGCAGATGTTTGGCATTCAATTGATGTTTCTATTAATTTTACAAAGCGTAACTCACTGCTATCAACACTTAGTTGACCACACACCCACACCAAAACAATTAACAAATATAAAAATACAATTAACAGTATTTTATTGTAAATGACGCATTTAATGTTCAAACAAAACATCCTAATATTATTATTAGCCTATTTGAACAATTTTAATTACTTATTGCAATAAGTAATTTTACCTATTAACTATAAGCATCTGATTTAATTAATTTACCTACAAGTTAATATGAATATTCTTAACGCCTTCCTATCCTCTAAATAAACAAGGACAATTGACCGGATTAGTGATTTTGACCCTATAATAATTTGAAGGAAACCAAATGCGTAACAACTTAATGTCCTCAGTTAAAGCAACGCTGGTCGTCAGCGCTGTACTTGTTTGTACTAATGCTCATGCATGGGGTCAAAATGGACACAGGATCATAGCTAAAATTGCAGAGTCTCACTTAAGTGAGACAACAAAAACAAAACTTTTGCCGTTATTAAATAATGAATCTTTAGCACAAGTGTCTACTTGGCCAGATGAAATGCGCTCTGCTCCTGGTGAGTTTTGGCAAAGAAAATCATCACGCTGGCATTATATTAATACATCTGCAAACAAACCTATTTCACTCAATCATTCTCATACAAAAAATAAAGAATCTGTTACCAACATTCTTGAAGGTATTCATTACTCAATTAAAGTACTTCAAGACGAGCAAAGTTCATTAGATGCTAAGCAGTTTAGCTTACGCTTTTTAGTGCATCTGGTAGGCGACAGCCATCAGCCTTTTCATGCTGGGCGTGCAGATGACCGTGGTGGTAACAATATTAAAGTGAAGCACTTTGGTCAAGAAACCAACCTACACAGTTTGTGGGACAGTAAGTTAATTGAAGGCGAAAACCTCTCATACACTGAATTTGCTGACTTTATCAATACTAATAATCAAACTTTAATTAGTGAGTACCTAACCAGTACCCCTACTAGTTGGTTAGTAGAATCAAACAACTTAGCAGAATCAATTTATAATAAAAATGAAACAAATATTAGCTACAGCTACATTTTCGACCATATGCCAATAATTAAAACTCGGCTGCAACAAGGCGGAATAAGACTCGCCGGTTTATTAAATAGTTTATTTGATGAATCAGCAACACCGTTAGTCAGTGCACTTAAGATGCAAACTAGCGAAAAAACAACTAACTAAGTAACTTTTAATACGGGAAAACAACATAATGAATAAACTTCGCCTTTCGAAATTAACCGGAGCAATTATTTTAGCTCTTGGTGTTTCTGCAAGTGCTATGGCTGCTGACACGTCATCTGCAATGCGCGGTAAAATCACTACTCCATCTGGTGAAAGTGCTGCAAATGTAAAAATTAAAGTTATTCATGGTCCTACTGGAACTGTAAGTGAACTTACAACCAATTCAAGTGGTACTTTTATAGCTAATGGTTTACGTGTTGGGGGTCCATATACAGTAATAATCGACTCTGATACTTTTAACGACACTACGCTTGAAAACATCTACCTAGAATTAGGTGATACTTATCGCTTAAACTCTCAGCTTAGACCATTAAACATGGAAAAAATTGAAGTTTCTGGCTATAAAATAGTACAACAATCAGGTGGTTCTAGCAGCTCTTTTGGCGAAGATACAATTCAAAACATGCCAAGTTTTAACCGCGATATTAAAGATATTGCTCGCTTAAATCCACTTGCAAATATTAACGGTAATGGAGAGCTAACCTTTGCTGGTAATAATCCACGTAGTAATAGCTTAACTGTTGATGGTATTGGTCAAAACGACGATTTTGGCTTGAGCTTCGGCGGTTACCCTACTTCGCAACCACCTGTTGCACTTGATGCAATTGAACAAATTTCTGTAGACGTATCTCCTTTTTCAGCAGCTAAAGGCAACTTTGGTGGCGGTACTATAAATGCAGTAACAAAGTCAGGTACTAACGAGTTTAAGTTCTCTGGTTTTTACGAAACATCAACCCCAGATATGGCGGGTGATGTAGACAGTATTTCACAAGTATACGCAAATGGCAGACCAGCTTTAGATGAAGATGGCCACAGAACATTTGTTACTGAACAAGTAAAGCCAATCCAAACTGAAGCGCGTTACGGCTTTAACTTTGGCGGACCAATACTAGAGGATAAGCTTTTTTACTTTGTAAACTACAATGCATGGAAGAGCGAGTTAGATTTAGACTATGGTTTTGAAGGCTCTGGTGCTGCTAATGAATACGATGTAACTAAAGAAAGCTTTGATCAATTCTTATCTATATTAGATAACGTGTATGGTATGCAAGATTCTCTTGGTGGCGACCCTAAAGACACCAATGAGTCATTATTAGTTAAGTTAAGCTGGAACATCAACGATGACCATCGTTTGGACTTTACTTATCAATGGCAAGACGATAAAGACGAGCGTAATTTTGGTACTGGTGGCAGTACCGTTTCACTTGCTTCAAATCGTTACACTTACGCGACTAAATTCAACAACTTTGCTACCAAGCTTTACTCAGATTGGAATGAAGACTTCTCTACTGAAATTGGTATTGCTTATAAAGATGTAACATCTGACAGCATCACTAATTCTAAAATTGGTAGTGTTAAAGTTGAAGAATATTTCCGTGGACCAGCTTATCAGTTTGGTACTGATGAATACCGTCATGCTAATAAAGCAGCGACTGAAAATTTAACACTAACTTTTGATGGCACATACTTATTAGACGAACATCAAATTAAGTTTGGTGCTAAGTATGAATCTTTAAATTTATATAATTTATTTGCAGCCAACTCTTTAGGCTCATGGGAGTTTGATAACTTTGCTGGTTTCGAAAACCGCGAAGTAGGTAATTACAAAGGTAAACATGACTTTACTTACAGTAATGCCTATACCAACAACTCAGCAGATACTGCTTACGATGCAACGCGCAGTCAGTTTGCTCTTTACGTAGAAGATACGTTTTATGCTACTGATGATTTAGAAGTAACTGCGGGTGTACGTTATGAGCGTTTGGCATCTGACGATAAACCAACATTGAATGAAAAGTTTTTAGAAACCTATGGTTTTACTAACCAAGAAAACCTTGATGGTGTAGATATTATTTTACCTCGTGTTGGTTTCAAATATTATGCAACAGAGGCTCTTACTATCAATGGTGGCGTAGGTCGTTTCCAAGGCGGTATTCCTAACGTTTGGTATAACAACTCATTCCAAAAAGACGGTCTTACTTTTGTTGACGCACCACAAAGCGTAATTGATGGTTACTACGCAAATAACCCTGTTGATATCACTCAAGTTCCAGACGAAATAAAAGGTTCATTAGTACAAGGTGCGGGTAGCACTAACTATATTGATCCTAACTTTAAATTACCTTCAAGCATCCGTGCGCAAGTTGGTTTTGATTATGAATTTGACTCAGAATTTTTAGGTAATGGCTTTAAATGGCAAGCAGAAATTGCTTACCATAAAAAAGAAAATGAGGCTGTATGGCATAACACTGCAATCAAGCCTGTTGGAACAACCGCTGATGGCGATCGTATTATTTATGAAGGTATCTACGAAGGTGACTTAAAAGATAACTTTGATATAGCAATGACCAACTCAGCTGAAGATGGGCGCTCGGTAATCTTCTCTACCGCTCTTGCTAAAGAATGGGATAACGGCCTATACATATCTACCAGTTATGCACATCAAGATATTACAGAAGCTTCAGGTGGTTCATCATCACAAGCACAAAGTAATTATAAACATACAATAACACAAAGCCGTAATGTTGATTTAGCACAGCGTGGTGCTTACGAAGTGGAGCATAGCTTTAAGGTTAATGTGAGCTATAATACTGAGCTTTTTTCTGGCTACCAAACCAAGTTTAATATGTACTTTGAGCGTCGCTCTGGCCGCCCATTTAGCTATACAATGGGTCTTTATGAAAAAGATGATTTAGGCGATACACGTGACTTTTATTCAAACTCGGCTTACCTTGCATACATCCCAACGGGTGCTGATGATGCAAATGTAAACTGGGATGAATCTGGTTTGTCGTGGAGCGAACTTGAAACGCTACTTAACCGTGCTGGTATTTCTGAGCGTGGCCAAATTCTAAACCGTAATACAGGAACTCAACCTTGGGTTACTACTATGGATATTAGTGTTAAACAAGAGATCCCAGGTTTTGCTGAAGGCCATAAAGGTGAGGTTTACTTTATGATTGATAACTTTGCTAACTTACTTAATAGCGACTGGGGTGTTGAAAAGCGTTTAGGTTACTCTGATCAAGCTGTATATGACCTAGCTGGAATAGATGATGAAGGCCGATACATTATCAACAATCGTCATAACGGTGCTGATGTACGCAATTATAGCCAAATTTCTACGTCATCATCTGCATGGCAAGCTAAAATTGGTGTGAGCTATAAGTTTTAATACCTAATAAAACATTACGTTTTATATTAGTTAAACCCATTACAACTTTGTAATGGGTTTTTTCATTTAAACTCCCTTTTTTCATCTATCTGTCATAAATAGTATCTACTCTCTTTTACAACACGAACATTTCATTATTAACATTAATAATCCGTAGCATTAATCTATAAACATAAAAAACATTACACTTGTAGCTTATTTGTAAACATAAACTAAAGTATAATATGTATAGATTTAGTACTGCATGAATTTGGTTCGTTTGTTTAGTGCAAATACTTTATAAATATAAAAAGTTTAATAAACCACATGGGAAAACAAAATGAAAATTCAACTTCGCAAAACAGCACTATCACTCGCTATCGCAGCCTGTGTTGGTGTAAGTGGCGCTGCAGTAGCAAATACAACTGCATCGGGTGTCAAAGGTCAAATTGTTGGCCCTAACGGTAACCCTGCTACAGGTACTGAAGTAACTATTATTCACGTACCTTCCGGCTCTTCTAAGGTAACTTACGTGAATGATGCTGGCTATTTTAGTGCTAGCGGCCTTCGTGTTGGCGGACCATACAACATTATAGTTGACTCAGATAAATATGAAGATCAACTCGTTGAAAATATTTTCCTAACTCTAGGCTCTGATTATCCAGTTAGCGTACAACTAAAGCCGGCTTCAAATATTGAACAAATTGTTGTTACTGGTCGCCCTATTAGTGCAATGTCCGGTGGTACAGGACCATCTTCAACATTTACACTAGAAGACCTTGAAAATGCCCCTGCTATTAACCGTGATCTGAGAGATATTGTTCGCGCGGATCCACGTGTCTACGTTGATGAAAGCCGTGGTGCAATTCAGTGTGGTGGTAATAATCCTCGCTATAATAGCTTAACAGTTGACGGCATCCGCATGAACGATAACTTCGGTTTAAGCTCAAACGGTTATCCGACTATCGGCGCTCCTTTCTCATTTGATTCAATCGATCAAGTTGCCGTTGAGCTTGCCCCATTTGATGTACAATACGGCGGTTTCACCGCGTGTAATATTAATGCTGTAACCAAATCTGGTACTAACGAGCTGCACGGTGGTGTGTTCTTTGATTTCACCAGCGACAGTTATAAAGGTGATAAAGTTGAAGGTGTGAAAGCCGATAATGGTAACTATACTGATAAACGTTATGGTTTTAACTTAGGTTTACCACTAATTAAAGATCAGCTATTTTTCTTCGGAACTTATGAAAAGCAAGAAGGCATCGCACAATTCAACTATGGCGCAGCCCAAGGTGATGATCCAAGTGTTACAGCAGGCGATATTGCGAATATTCAACGTATTGCCCAAGAAAAATATAACTACAACGCAGGTACTATGCTTGGCAGCATGCCAGTTGAAGATGAAAAAATCTTAGTTAAACTTGACTGGACTATAAATGATAACCATCGTGCAAATTTCATTTATAACTACAATGATGCTTTTACTATTTCTCAATCAGACACTGGGTCAAGTCGTTTATCATTAGATAGCCATTATTATGAACAAGGCGCCAAGTTTACCTCTTTTGTTAGTTCTCTTTATTCGGATTGGAACGATGATTTTTCAACCGAGCTTCGTTTTGGAAAATCTGAAGTAGATGCACGCGTACAATCACTTGATGCAGCATCAGGTTTTGGTGAATTTCAAGTTAAGACTGCAGGTGGTGCAACGGTTTACATAGGCCCAGATGATTCTCGTCATTCCAATAAGCTGAAATATGACACAACTACATTTAAATTAGCTGGTAAGTACTATCTTGATAAACATACAATTAGTGCTGGCTATGAATATGAGAAGTTAAATGTATTTAATATGTTTGTACAACACACACAAGGTGAGTTTCGCTTTAATTCAATTGAAGATTTTGAAAATGGTTTAGCTTCACGAATTGAATATAATAATGCTGCTGGTACTAATAATCCTGCTGATGCTGCAGCAGAATTTTCTTATAAACAACACACTTTGTATTTGCAAGATGAATATAACTTCGACAACATTGATGCCAGTTTAACTTTTGGTTTGCGCTATGACCGTTATGACAGCAGTGATGTACCAAACTTTAACGAAAACTTTACTAATCGTTACGGGTTTTCAAACCAACAAAACTTAGACGGTATGGATCTTATCCAACCTCGTGTAGGCTTTAATTGGTATGCCACTGATGCCTTAGAAGTGCGTGCAGGGGTTGGCTTATACACTGGTGGTAATCCAAATGTGTGGGTATCTAATGCTTACTCAAATGATGGTGTAACAAATATCTATACTCGCCGTAATAATGTTGATCTATTTAATACTGCAATGACTAATTTTGATGGTGGTACGCCAGGTTACGATGTACCACAAGAAATGTTCGATGAAGTTGCCAATACTAACATTCGTTTAGGTGATAGTATTGCAAATGTAATTGATCCAAACTTTAAAATGCCTTCAGAATGGAAATATGCCTTAGGTGCTACATTTACTACTGATAACGATTATGTTATTTCTGCTGATGCGCTTTATTCACGTAAAAATGATGCCGCAGTACTAACTGATTTAGGGGTAGCGCAAAATGGCTATGAGCCAGTAGATGGACGCCCAATCTACACAGCACCTGAAGGTCGTAATGGTGAGTTTATGCTAACCAATGCTGATAATGGTGGCGATGCATTGGTACTTTCAACGGCACTTAGCAAACGTTATGAAAATGGTATTGACTTTACGCTTGCGTATTCATATACCGATGCTAAAGATATCAATCCAATGACCAGTTCAGTAGCGGATTCAAATTATCATAACTTAGCAACTGTAAATCCTAACAATCCAGGTATCGCAACATCAGATTATGAAGTACCACATCGCTTTACTCTGAAACTAGGTTACGCGCATGAGTTCTTTGATGGCTATGCAACACGCTTCAATTTATTTGGCCAAGCATCAAAAGGTATGCCATATAGCTATACCTTTGCTGACTCAGATAATTTATGGTCACCGTCATTTGCTGATAAAAACCGTCAATTACTTTATGTCCCACTAGTCAATGATCCAAATGTAGTTTATGGAGATGACTTTGATATTGATGCATTCAATGCCTTTGTTAATGATGAAAATTTAAAACGCGGTAGTATCACTGGTCGTAATAGTGAATACGCGCCTTGGTTTATTAAATTCGACTTCAAAGTAACTCAAGAGCTACCAGGTTTTATGGAAGGTCATAAAGGTGAAGCCTACTTTGTTATTGATAATTTAACCAACCTCCTAAACGATGATTGGGGTAAACTTGAAAAAGGAAACTTTGTGGGTAACCCGGTTGTAAAAACATCTCGTGATGATCAAGGTCGTTACGTTTACGAAAGTTTCAACTCAGGCAATGTTGGTACTTATGTACAACGTGATGCCTCACTTTGGGAAATGCGTATCGGTGTTCGTTACACTTTCTAATTTGCTAAGGTAACTTAACAAATTAAAGTAATTTTAAAGCCCATCTTTTGATGGGCTTTTTGTTTTATTCATCTAATTTACTAGTTAACTTATCTAAACAACTAAGTAAAGTTTGATACTCAGCTTGAGTTAAAATACCCAATAGATTCTTTTCCCACGCTAAAGCTGCTGGTGCTAACTGCTGATACAAGCGCCACCCTTGCCCACTCAACGCTAATAAGCTAGCGCGCTTGTCATCTGGGTTAACTAAACTCACCACATAGTGCTTATCGTTCAGCGCTTTTATTGCCCGTGATACAGTGGATTTATCCATTGCTGCTTGCACACACAGTGCTTTTGCATGGCTTTGCCCAAACTGGGCTAAATTAAATAAAATGCGCCACTGAGGAATAGTTAAATCACTTTGTTGTTGATACACGGGCGCAAACTCCTCACTCATTTTACTGGCTAAATTTGCTAGTCGATAAGGTAAAAATGTCTCTAAATCGAGTGCCATTGTGCTATGTCCTCTTAATTTACAATCATGTTTAAGTGTTCATAAATATGTACAGTGACAAAAAGCATGATGTTTGAATTTACTCTCACTTGAGAGTATCTTACAGTAAAACGATAAGGAGTCGAGTGATGACCAGCGAATTACAATACATGACAGGATTTGGCAATGAGTTTGAAACTGAAGCCTTGCCAGGTGCATTGCCTATCGGACAATTTAGTCCGCAAAAAGTAAAGTACGATTTATATGCAGAGCAATTTAGTACAACCGCGTTTACTGCGCCGCGTGCACAAAACCGTCGTAGTTGGCTGTACCGTATTCGCCCCTCTGTTATTCAAGGCGATTATATCGCAATGGATAATGGCTTAATTCGCACTGCGCCTATTACCGAAGTAGTAACTCCACCAACTATGCTGCGCTGGAACCCTATCGATATTCCGCAGCAACCAACTGATTTTATTGATGGCTTAATTACTATGGCCGCTAATGGTAGTGCAAATGGCCAAACCGGTATTGCTATTCATGTTTATGTTGCTAATAAATCGATGGACGGACGTTATTTTTATAATGCCGATGGCGAAATGTTGTTTGTACCGCAGCAAGGTGAATTATTGCTCAAAACTGAGTGTGGTAATTTAACCATAAAAGCGGGCGAAATAGCGGTTATTCCCCGTGGTATAAAGTTTCAGGTACAACTATTAACAGCGACTGCGCGCGGTTATATTTGTGAAAACTATGGCCATCAGTATGAATTAGCTGAGCGTGGCCCGGTCGGCTCTAACGGTTTTGCCAACGATCGTGACTTTCAATACCCAATTGCTGCTTTTGAAGATATAGAAGGTAAGTTTGAATTAGTGGCTAAATTTAACGGCAACATGTTTCGTTGTGATATCGGCCACTCGCCTCTAGATGTAGTTGCGTGGACCGGTAACAGTGCGCCGTATAAATATGACTTAGCACGTTTTAATGTAATGAATACAGTGAGCTTTGATCACCCAGATCCTTCTATTTTTACCGTACTTACATCGCCATCAGGTACTGAAGGCGTGGCTAATATTGATTTTGCTATTTTTCCTCCACGCTGGATGGTGGCCGAAAACACCTTTCGCCCTCCTTACTTTCATCGCAATATAATGAGTGAATTTATGGGCTTAATAGAAGGCGTTTACGATGCTAAAGAGCATGGCTTTGTTCCCGGGGGTATGAGTCTACACAATTGTATGTCGCCACATGGACCTGAAGCCGACGTGTTCGACAAAGCCTCTAATGCCCAGCTTGAGCCACAACGTTATGATAATACGCTGGCATTTATGTTTGAATCACGTTATATCATATCCCCAACTAAATACGCTCTTGAGGGCAAAGAGCGCCAAACTAACTACACTGATTGCTGGCGCACAATTAAAAAGCAATTTACTGGATCACAAGGATAATTAACCATGAAACTTTATAGTTATTTTCGCTCATCTGCCGCATACCGGGTGCGTATTGCGCTTAACTTAAAAAACATTGATCACGAATTGGTTGGTGTTAATTTACTAAAGTCTGAACAATTAGGTGCAGCCTACTTAGATAAAAATCCACAAGGCTTACTCCCTGCACTTGAAACAGCTGACGGTGTGCTTGGGCAATCTCTGGCTATTTTAGAGTATCTTGAAGAAAGTCATCCAAACACTGCGCCATTATTATTTGGTAACGCATGGCAAAAAGCACAAATTCGTAATTTAAGTTACGCCATAGCCTGCGACATTCATCCTTTAGATAATTTACGTGTACTCAAGTATTTAAGTAACGAACTAGGGGTAGACGATGATGCTAAAAACACTTGGTATCGTCATTGGGTAGAAGTAGGGTTTGAAAAAGTAGAGCAACTGCTTGATAGTAATAACGCTTTTTGCGTGGGTGAGCAACCAAGCCTTGCCGATGTGTGCTTAGTACCGCAGGTATTTAATGCTATTCGTTTTAATGTAAATATGGCCGCATATCCTAAAATAGCAGCCATTTATGAGCGTTGTAATAAGCTCGATGCATTTATTGATGCCGCACCACAAAATCAACCTGATGCAACCTAGTCTAAATAATTAGCCTAGGTAATTAACCCAGAAAATTAGCCTTGTAAGGCACTGTGCACCACAGTTACATGGTCAATTAATTCTAAGCCCAGATCAGTTAAATAACCGCCATCTGGGCTATCTATAATTCCTTTATCAAATAAACGTTGTGCGGCGCTTAACAAGCTAGGCTCTGCGTCTGAATGAAGTTTAATTCCCTGCATTTTACTTTCACGCGGAAATTTAGCTAATAGTGTAAATTCATCGATCATTGTTTGGTTAAATTGCATATATTTTCACCTATTTATTGTTCTGTGTTTTACTAAATATAAATATACCCAAGTCAAGAAAGCGCCTTTTATATAAGCAGCTGTCTAATGTTAAGGTGCTATAAAATACCCAATTACGCATTTTTATGGTGTTTGTGTATACCTTACCCTAGCATGTTTTTTAGCTTAGTGTATTATTTTTAAACCTGCGACAATTTGAGACTAAAATGCGCCATTTATTAATCTTATGTTTTTATATTAGCTGCTTAAGCTATTCGCTACTCAGCCATGCTAATACAATTAAAACCCACTCTGTTATCGATGCTAATCAGTTTGTAAATACCGACACAAGTTGTTGGTACGACAATAAACGCTACAGCGAAGGAGCGTTAATACAAATACACTCATTTACGCTTATTTGCGGGGCTAAATTTGTACAACATAACAACAGTCAACTAATTTGGCTTAAACTCGACAAACAAGGCAATGCTATTTACCCTACTAAGCCCGCTACAATTACAGTGAATTAGCCTCTACGAGTGAATTAAGTTACACTATGCGCAGTTTAAATAAGTAGTGTAGCTATGGATAATCAACCTAAAAACCCTTTACATGGGGTAACGTTAGAACAAATACTTGTTGAGTTAGAGCAGCGACTTGGCTGGAGAACTTTGGGTGAACAGGTTAAAATTAAATGCTTTACTGATGCACCAAGCATTAAATCGAGCTTAAAATTTTTGCGTAAAACCCCATGGGCACGAGATAAAGTAGAAGCACTTTATATTCATACCATAAATAACAAGCCAATTCGTAGACCTAAAAGTGCACCAAGGCCCACTTCCGATAGAGCACCTGATACATCGGGCTTTGTTTGGCCTTCGATCAAAAAATAAATAATAAAACGGCGTGTAATAACGCCGTTTTATAGCCGTGTATTATTTATCTAGCTGTTCTTTGCAAATAACGTTTAATGATCCAGGTGAGATTGTAATAACTAATTTGTTAGAAGTTTTCACCTCTCCATCTACTACGTATTTAATCTCTTGCTCTGCACTTACTTCCACTCTTTTAGCATTTGTATGATGCGAATTAATAGCTAAATGTGTTTGTGTAATGCTGCTAAACATAAGCTCGGCAATACTCAGTACTGTAGTGCCATTTTCTTTATTGGGTATTAACCAATTCACATCAAGAAGCCCGTCACTATGATCGGGCTGCCCGCCACCTTGAGCTAGCAAAGTAGTAAAGGGTGCGGCATTAGCAACAATAAAACTATTGGTACTCACTTGCGTTGGTTCGTTATCATCAAGCTTTATCGTTAATACTTGTGCTTTTTGTTCACCAAAAGCTTGTAAAAAACCATTTAAATAGGCCAGTTGCCCAGATTTGTTTTTAGCTTCACGGTCGGCTTTTTCAATCATGGAGTGTTCAAAGCCAATTCCTGCCAGTAGTAACATTAGCTCGTCGTTACAATAAGCTGTGTCGATTAAACTTGTTTGCCCATCAATAATTAAATCACAGGCTTGTTCAACAGGAATAAATTTTGATTTTATGCCCATTAACACATGCGCTAATGCGTTAGCCGTGCCCAGCGGAATAATACCCAACCTGCATTTAGTGTGCGCTAATACACTGGCCACTTCTGTCACTGTGCCGTCACCACCACAAGCAATAATAATATCTGGCTGCTCTTTTATTGCCTGTTTAGCAAGCGCTACGCCGTTAACTTCTTTTGAGGTTGTTAATACGGTTAAGTCGTAATAAGCCGATAAACTAGCAATAATTAGGTGTTGTTTGTCTTGCCACATTTTTGTGCCCGACACTGGATTTGCAATCAAAAATGCTTTGTTTTTAATTACTAACTCACCTTTTTTATGGCGCTTAGCTAAGTGATGTAATTGGCGTTTATTAAGATTAGCTGTCTCGCGAGTTTCTTTTATTTGTGCCAGTATTTGATGCACATCGGCATCTTTATTTTGGCTAAGCAAGTAGGCCGCCATTACAAACACAGAGCGCCCGCGCCCTAAAGCACAATGCACCACCACACGGCGATCTTTTTGTACATGATGATGGATCCAATTAATTGCTTGGTTTAACTGCGAATGCGTAGGAACGCTATGATCGAGTACCGGAATGTTTAAATAATTAATGTTTTCTTGCGTAGAGCTCCACTCTAAACCGTCAAACTCGCACGTTACATCAAGTATTGCGGTAATACCGTTTTCTTTTAGCGTATCTATGTCAGAGGGAAATAATCGACATGCCAAAAACAAATGTTCATTAATCTTTTGAATAGGCGGCACTTTATCGTGCTTACGAGCCCACGCATTGTATAATTGTGCGCCAAATAAAAAAGGAATAAACGCCCAGCGAATATAAAAAGGGATAACGCCGTTTTCTCGTTTTCTAAACACTTTTGCTATATCGAATATATAAGCGCCCCCCACTAAAAGTAGTGACAATGCACTCCAATAAAATACAATCGAAAAGTAAATTGAGTTAACTTCCCAGCCAATAAATATGAGTATAAATGCCAATAGTAAGTAACTAATTGCAGCCCACATATGTTCTCCTTTTATAATATATACTCGTTGTTGTTATATTTATTAATCATGTCTTAATATTGTAAAAGCAAATTTTACGCCAGCATTCACTTATCCCTGATTAATTATATTATTGATAATTAACACTTTAATTTTTATTTATTAAGCCTTTTTTTAGTCCACTTATAAAACGTTGCTGTTTTTACACTATAGTAGGCTAATTGTTCACATTAGGAAAATACACTTTGTTCACTTGTATTGGGCTGGATTGTAGAAGCATTTATAAAAACTTGCCATAACGCACCCTATCAAACACATACCCTAATAGCCGCTGGGTAGAGCTAGGTATTGCCCTATCAGTACTTTTTGCTGCACTTAATAATGTATGGCCACTGGTATTGCGCTTAGGCTGGGTAACATTTGCATTTAGTTTATTGCACGGCATGGGGTTTGCCAGTGTATTGGGTGAGTTGGGGCTGTCGAGCGATTATCAGCTATTGAGTATTGTGGCATTTAACTTAGGGGTAGAAATTGGTCAGCTCAGTATTTTACTCATAGCATTGCCGGTGTTAATCAGCATAAGAGGCTATCAGTGGTATAAGAAATGGTTAATGCCGGTGGGTTCATTTGCTATAGCACTGATTGCATTACAATGGTCAATCGAGCGGTTTTAACCTGTAACCGCCCTAATACCAATTTGAGCACTTTTTATAGTGCTTTTTACAGTACTTTTTACAGTACTTTTTACAGTACTTCGTCATGCACTTCAAAAGGCATGAGTAGCGTTTTCATCGCTGGGCGAAGTGCTATTAATACTGTTTCTTCGGTGAGTTCTGGGTAGAGCATTTTTCGAAGAAATAAGCCCGCCATCATCGAAAAAATAACATTAATACGGCTATCGAGTTCTTGCTCTGAGTGTGATTTTAACAAGCTTCTATCGCTAATTAATAACTGTCTCATTCTATCGCGCGCTTGGGTATCAGCCTCGTGTAGTAACGTAGCCACTTTATTGTTTCTGGCCGCTTCTGCCATCATGTCTAAATCGATTACACACGCCCCGGTATCCATATGCCTTTGCACTCCTTTGTGCAAACTGCCTAAAAGTATTGTGAGGATATCGCCAGGCTGCTCTTCAAATTCTTGAAATATAGAAAACATTTCTTGCATATCTTGCTCAATAATACTCTCTATTATTGCTTCTTTACTTTCAAAGTAGTTATAGATATGGCCGGCACTCATACCCGCAGTTCTTGCAATTTCAGCCATGCCTGCCCCATGATAGCCTTTGCGACGAAAGCAGTCTGCTGCAGCATCTAGTACTTGTGTGCGCCGTGCTTCGACTAATGCAGGATCTGCATGTCTTTTACTTTTATGGGTCACTTACAACTCCACTATTTAACCTGTCTATTATAAAAACCAATTGCATCTAAATATTTAGTTACAGCAAATAAAGCGCTGTTAAATTAGAAGTATTATAAATTTAACATTCTAGTGATGGCCTATAGCAAAAGCTATAGACCATATAGACTACTTAATCTTGCACCGCTGGTGAGGTAATTTGCCAGCCGCCGCCAACTGCTTTGTATAAGTTAATTTTACTGGCAAGTAATGCCTGCTTACCCGTAATTAACTGCTGTTGGGCACTGTACCAAGTTCTTTGCGAATCAAGAACTTGCAAGTAACTGTCGGCACCTTTGTCGTAACGCGCTTGCGAAATATCAAAGGTTGCTTGACGGCTTTGCACTAACTGCTCAAGTGCGCTTAGCTGGGCGTTATAACCTTCTCTATCTGCAAGTACGTCAGCAACTTCACGAAACGCTTGCTGAATTTTTTGCTGATAGGTGGTAAGCGCTATTTGTTGCGCCGCTTTAGCAACATCTAAATTAGCTTGGTTACGGCCCATATTAAAAATAGGCAAATTAATAGTAGGTACAAAACTCCACGTACCCGAGCCACCATCAAATAAACCACTTAAGTCGCTTGATGCAGTACCCGCATTAGCGGTTAAACTAATACTTGGGTAAAACGCAGCACGCGCAATACCAATATTTGCATTAGCCGCTAACAACTGATGCTCAACCGCTTTAATATCAGGGCGTTGCGTGAGTAAATCAGACGGTAAACCAACTGGTACTTCTGGTAAGTCGAGTAAATGATTAAGTGACGCATTTGGCAGTAAATCACTGGCAACGCTATTACCTACTAGTAAATCAAGCGCATTTTTATCGCGTTTTAATAAACGCTTATACTTTGCTATATCAACTTTAGCTGTAGCAACCGTACTTTTAAGTTGCTCTAGGGTAATTGCTGATGCAGCACCTAAATCAAAACTTTGTTGAGTAAGTGATAGCGACGACTGTTGCGACGTTAGGGTTTCCTCGGCCAGTGCTAATAGCTGCTGGTCGGTTGCATAGTTAAGCCAGGCATTAGCAAGCTCAGCAATAAGCGACACTTGCATACTGTATTGGCTCAGCTGCGTAGAGTATAAGGTTTGCAGTGCTTGCGCTGACTGATTGCGCACCTTGCCCCATATATCAAGCTCATACGAGGTAATACCTACGGTAGCACTGTACTGCGAATTAATACGCGGCTCACCAGTACTCGATAAATCACCCGGCAAGCGCTGACGCGATCCAGAGCCATTTATATCAAGCGATGGAAATAATGCCGAGTCTTCTATTTGATATAAGCCACGCACGCGCTGCACATTTAATGCAGCAATTTGTAAGTCTTTATTATGCTCAAGGCTCTGTGCAATTAACGCTTGCAGTTTTTCATCGTTAAAAAACTGTTGCCAATTTAGCTGCATAGCTTGCGCTTGCTCTGCACCCGATGCATACGCATCAGGCACAGGTAAAGCTATTTCTTGTTGCTCTGGGGCAAGTTGGCACCCCGTTAATACAGCTAAAGTAAGTGCGTTTAAACCTAATGTTTTTAAGTTCATTATTCGCTCTCCTTCGTTGCTACAGCCGATTTACTTGAGAATGTTTTACGTACTAAAACAAAAAACAAAGGCACAAATAACACCACTAAGGTAGAGGCAGCTAATGTACCACCAATAATAGAGATACCCAGCGCATTTTGTGCACCCGACCCTGCGCTCGACGCAATAGCCAAAGGTACAACACCACAAATAAAGGCCAGCGAGGTCATTAATACTGGGCGTAAACGCAGTTTAACAGCAGCTATTGCAGCATCCACTAAGCTCAGGCCTTCTTCCATTTTATGAATAGCAAATTCAACTATTAATATAGCGTTTTTAGAAGCCAAACCTATGGTGGTTAACAAGCCTACTTGTAAGTAAATATCGTTTGATAAGTTACCAATTAATGCCGCCATAATCGCACCAAATATACCCAGTGGCACAATAATCATTACAGCAAATGGTACTGACCAACTTTCGTATAACGCAGCTAAACATAAAAATACAAACAACAGCGACAAGCCATACAGTAAAGGCGCTTGCCCACCACTTGAGCGTTCTTGATAAGATATACCCGACCACTCAGAAGCAATACCGTTTGGCAATTGCTTAACTAAACGCTCCATTTCATCCATAGCCTGCCCTGTACTATAGCCAGGTGCTGCACTACCTTGTATTTCCATCGCAGAAAAACCATTGTAGCGCTCCAAGCGTGGTGAGCCATAAGACCAGTGCGAACTAGCAAATGCTGCAAACGGCACCATATCGCCATTATTATTACGCACGTACCACTTATTTAAGTCCTCTGGCACCATGCGCGAATCAGCTTCGCCTTGCATGTATACTTTTTTCACGCGGCCGCGGTCAATAAAGTCATTAACATAGCGGCTACCCCATGCGGTAGACAAAGTACTATTTATATCGGTTTGAGTAACACCCAATGCTTCTGCTTTTGCAAGGTCAATATCAAGTTGCAGCTCTGGCATGTCTTCTTGGCCATTTGGACGCACACCCGCTAAAACAGGGCTTTTGCTTGCCATACCCAACAACATATTACGTGCATTTAATAGCTCGTCATGGCCTAAGCCAACGCGGTCTTGTAAAAACATATTAAAGCCATTAGCTGTACCAAGTTCTACAATTGCCGGTGGTGGGAAAGCAAATACAAACGCTTCTTTTATGGTTGAAAAATACCCCATTCCTTTACCTGCTACTGCATTTACCGATAGGTCGTCACGTTGGCGCTCATCCCAATGCTTTAAGCTCACAAAACCAATTGCTGAGTTTTGTCCAGAACCTGCAAAACTAAAGCCTGTTACCGTAAAGATAGAACTTACCGCTTCGGCTTGATCATTCAAATAATGGTTTTCTACTTTTTCCACTACACCTAACGTTTGCTCAATGGTAGAGCCTGCAGGCAACATTACTTGGTTAAATAATATACCTTGGTCTTCGTCTGGTAAAAAAGCAGTTGGTAAGCTTGAAAACACATATACCATACCACCCACAAGCACACCATAAATAAGTAAGTAGCGCTTTGATTGGCTGATCATACGCCCAACAATACCTTGTGCACCGCGGTTTGTTTTATCAAAACCACGGTTAAAGCCAGAGAAAAAACGTCCAATAAATGATGTTTTATCGTGTACATGGCTTGGCTTAAGTAAGGTTGCACATAATGCAGGCGTTAAAATAAGTGCCACTAATACCGACAAGCCCATTGCCGACACAATAGTAATAGAGAACTGACGGTAAATAACACCGGTAGAGCCACTAAAAAACGCCATCGGAATAAATACTGCCGACAGCACCATAGCAATACCTACCAATGCGCCTTTAATTTCGTCCATTGATTTACGTGTTGCATCTAATGCCGAGAGTTTTTCTTCAGTCATTAAACGCTCTACGTTTTCTACTACAACAATCGCATCATCAACCAACAGGCCAATGGCAAGTACCATAGCAAACATAGTTAACGTATTGATTGAATAACCAAAGGTATACAAAATTGCAAACGTACCCAGTAATACAACAGGTACTGCAATAGTCGGAATTAACGTCGCACGAAAGTTTTGTAAAAACAAATACATTACAACAAACACAAGTATCACAGCTTCAATTAACGTGTGTACTACTTTTTCTATCGACAAAGATACAAATGGTGTGGTGTCGTAAGGAATAACACTTTCTAAGCCCTGAGGGAAAAACGGTTTAAGCTCTTCAAGGGCTTTTTTAACACCATTTGCCGTATCTAGCGCATTCGCACCACTGGCCAGTTTTATCCCTAAGCCCGATGCGGGTTTTCCATTAAAACGTGCGACTACACCATAGTTTTCACCGCCCAGTTCTACTCTAGCTACATCTTTTAGACGCACTACTGAGCCATCACTATTGGTTTTAACCAAAATATTTTCAAACTGATCAGGGGTTTGCAAACGGCTTTGTGCTGTTATTGTTGCATTTAACTGCTGCCCCGCAATCGCAGGCATACCACCGAGTTGGCCCGCAGAAACCTGCGCATTTTGTGCCGTAATTGCCGCGCTAATATCGTTTGGCGTTAACTTAAAGTTTTGTAATTTTGCAGGGTCTAACCAAATACGCATAGCGTATTGCGAGCCAAATAACTGCGCTTCACCTACACCATCAACACGAGAAACAATATCTTGCACGTTTGAGGCTACATAATCACCAATATCAATATTAGTCATGCTGCCATCTTTAGACACAAAACCTAATACTAATAAAAAGTTACGCGCCGCTTTGGCTACTACAACACCTTGGCGTTGTACTTCCTCTGGTAACAACGGCGTTGCGGTTGCTAATTTGTTTTGTACTTGAACCTGAGCAATATCAGGGTCTGTATCAGCATTAAACGTTAATGTAAGCGTTGCTGAGCCACTCGACTCTGACGTTGACGACATATATAACAAGCCGTCTAGCCCTTTCATTTTTTGCTCAATAACTTGAGTTACAGAGTCTTCTAAGGTTTGCGCTGATGCACCTGGGTAATTTGCAGTAATACTAATCGCAGGCGGTGCAATAGAAGGATACTGTGCAATAGGTAAACTTTTAACTGCTAAAATACCCGCTAACATAACAATAATAGCGAGTACCCAAGCAAATATCGGTTTATCGATAAAATATCGTGACATTTAAACTCTCCGTTATTGCGCTTGAGTGGCTAAAGGTGTTGCTTCAGTGACAATCACTGGCGCGCCAGGACGAATTTTTTGTAAGCCTTCAACAATTAACTTATCACCAGCAGATAAACCTTTAGTCACTAACCAGTTCGAACCTATTGTTCTATCAACTTCTAGTACTCGGCTCTCTACTGTATTATTTTCACTTACCACCATAGCCGTTGGCTGGCCTTTGGAATTACGCGTTACACCACGCTGCGGAACCAAAACAGCATTTTCTTGAACCCCTTCAACAATAGATGCACGGGCATACATACCCGGTAAAAGTAGTTTCTCAGGGTTAGAAAATTTAGCTCGCAATGTTACCGAACCCGTACTTGGATTAACCGTTACTTCTGAAAACTGTAAGGTGCCCTTATGCGGATAAACCGAACCGTCTTCCATATAAAGCTCAACCTCGGTTTGAATATCTGCATCAACACTTAACGAGCCCGACGACAACGCTTTTTTAAGCTTGGTTAACTCATTACTCGATTGTGTTAAATCAACATAAATTGGATCAAGCTGCGTGACTGTTGCCAATGCCATTGCTTGATTAGCACTTACCAAAGCACCAACAGTCACACTCGATTTACTAATTTGACCACTAATAGGCGATGCCACATGGCTGTAATCTAAATTAATTTGTGCAGCCTGTAATTGCGCTTTCGCAGTAAGTAGCTCAGCCTTTGCCTGTTTAGCAGTTGCATCTGCTTCGTCAAAGTCTTGCTGACTTACAGCTTTAATTGCCAATAACTCTTTATAACGCGCAGCTTTTGATTTACTGCTGGCAATACTCGCCTCAGCACGGGCTACAGCTGCTTCACTTGCTGCAAGCTCAGCTTCAAAAATGGCTGGATTTATTTGATATAGCGCTTGGCCTTTTTCTACTTGCGTACCTTCTGTAAACAAACGAGATTGCACAATACCGCTAACTTGAGGACGAATTTCTGCTATTTGATATGCACTTACACGCCCTGGTAATTCTTGTTTAAGTGTAAGTGTTTGGCTTTTTATCGTAACTACACCTACTGGAGTGCCTTGAGAAGCAGTAGCTTTAGGTTGCTCAGCAGCCTGATCACAACCAGTTAAAACGACAGAACCAACGAGGGCCGAAAATACCAATAGCGCGATGCGGGAACGCTGCATATTAAATTACCTTTTAACTTGAATTTAAACTTTAGAATGAACGTTCATTCTAAATTATTTACATGCACTTTCCAATGCTAATTAAGAATTATTTTTAACTAGATTTAATACTGTAAACATATGTAAATTTGGTTGACTAAAGCGACTATTTGCTTACAGTCAAAACTCCCCGAGGGCATTGGGTAAAGCCCAAATAGGGCTGAATTCAGCGTGGTTATGCTTTGAATGGTGATTGGTATAGACATTTAGTTGAGCTGCATAGAACGATAAACGGTCAGTCAAGAATTGTGATGTATGAAGTCAAGATTTGACCCCTTCGATTCTCTTTCAAGCCATTCGATAACATAAAATGCTGATAATAATAATTGGCAAGATATTTTACTGTGTCGGATGGCGCTTCGCTTATCCGACCTACATTCGGTGCTTCCTTAGGTAATCGATAATACAAAACGCTAATGTTAATTGAGGCTGCTTTTTTCGTTGGGCTTCGCTGCGCTCAAACCAACCTACCTCAATCAACGTCAAAAGGTAGGTTGGTTAAGCCGAAGGCGCCACCCAACAAAGTTTCAAATTAACGCCTTGAAGGTCCGTTCATGGCACTTTCTAGCAATTCGATAACATAAAATGCTGATAATAATAATTGGCAAGATATTTTACTGTGTCGGATGGCGCTTCGCTTATCCGACCTACATTCGGTACTTTTTAGGTAATCGATAATACAAAACGCTAATGTTAATTGAGGCTGCCTTTTTTCGTTGAGCTTCGCTGCGCTCAAACCAACCTAAGTAAAAACACCTTAAAATAATAAAATAAGGTGTTTTTACTTTGTGATTTTGACTGTTTACTTGCTACTTTTTACTTGCTAATAGCGAGCTAACTTAGTTTGTACTTAGCTTTGCGGTGGCTCTAGCGTGGGTACTATTTTTGATACCAGTAACTGCTCAACCCGAATGCCTTCAACATCGACCACTTCAAATTTAAAGCCGGCGTATTGAATATATTCTGCACGTTTTGGAATACGCTTCATGGTATAAATTAAATATCCGGCCACGGTTTCGTAATGACTTTGATGAGGAAACTCATCAATATCAAGTACTTTAGCCAGCTCAACTATGGGGGTTAAACCATCAACTAACCAGGAGTTTTGGTCGCGCTCAACTATTAACTCATCATCGCTGTGAGTAATTAAGTCGCCCATAAAGCCTTTCATTAAATCTTTTACTGTTACTATGCCTACTACTAATGCGTATTCGTTAACTACCACAGCAAAAGGCTGTACGGCTGTTTTAAACGCATTTAATGCCTCTGATAAACTGAGGGTTTCGGGCAGATAAAAAATATCTTTTTCGAGCATTTCGCTATTAATATTCGCTGCATCGCCTTTAAGTACTTGGCGTAAAATATCTTTTGATTCTACAGAGCCGATTAACTTATCTAAATTATCGTTACACACTAAAAAGTGATTATGTGGATGCTCTATTATTTTGTTAGCAATATCATGGCTCGACTCATTAATATCAAAATAAACTATTTGGTCGCGCGGCGACATCACACTCGATATAAAGCGCGCTTCTAGGTCAAATACGTTACCGATTAAATCGTATTCTTGTTGCTGTAGGCTGCCGTATTCTGCACCAGCATCCATCATGGCAACAATGTCTTCTGTGGTTACAATATCTTCGCGCTCGCTTGGTACTTTAAAAATACGCAAAATAATATTTGTTAAACCATTAAAAAATAATACCAAGGGCGTTAAGGCATAGGTAACCCAGCGCATTATTGTTACCACGCGCACAGCAACGGCCTCTGGCAAAATCATTGCCAAACGTTTAGGTAGTAAATCTGCAAATAAAATAAACAGTGAAGTAATGGTTAAAAACGACAGTAAAAAACTAATTTGTGCCAGTAATGGGCCTTGATAAAAAAACTGCAAAACATTTTGCACATAAGGCGAAAGTGCTTGCTCACCCACAATGCCGCCTAATATAGCAATAGCATTAAGGGTTATTTGGATCATGGCAAAAAATGCCCCAGGTTGTTCTTGTAGCTTTAATACTGCCGCTGCTTGAACATTGCCCTCATCAGCCATTACTCTTAATTTTATTTTACGCGATGCTGCAATCGCAATTTCCGACATTGCAAACAACGCACTGATCAAGATTAATAAGCCAATCCCGACTAAATCACCCATTTATAGCTCCAATAAAATACGCTTTTATAGCAAAAGCAGCTGGATTATAGTCGCTTTTTTAAACGGGGCAATTTAAATTTAATATTTATTAAAAGGCTTTTATTATCAATACAATAAGCAGGCCTTTCGACCTGCTTTAAGATTACTTGTTCATCGCACTAATCAAAAACGCCGAAATTTTAGCGCCTTCTCGTAAGGTGGTTTCTGAACTTGACTGCCCTACTAGCGAGCTGTCGGTAAAAGGCGCAATTTCCATCATATCGGCACCGGTGATCGGAAATTCATCGGCTATGGCTGATAAAATATCCAGTGCGTGCTGTGGCGTTAAGCCGTTTGCCTCTGGTGTGCCTGTTGCAGAGGCAAATTTTTCATCAAGGGCGTCAATATCAAAGCTAACATACACTTCGTCAACGTTGTCGGCTTTAAGCTGGGCAATGGCATCTGCGGCAACGGCTGCTGCACCGCGCTCTATAATTTCATGCGCCCAATGTTGTTTAACACCAAAGGTGCTTTCCCAATGCTCTTTCGGTTTACCGCTTGAACGAATACCAAATTGAATTAAATGATGTGGCGCAGGTAAAAACTCTAAAATATGCGTACACCAAGAGCCAAAACATAAATCAATGCCTAAGCGCTCAACCAATAGGTCGGTATGGGCATCAAAGTGAATAATTGCGGTACGCTTGCCTTGTGCGCGCTTAGCTTTTAAATACGCTTTTGTTAATGGGTAACTAATTGAATGATCGCCGCCAATACCAAAAATGCCTTTATTTTCAAATGTTGCATAAAAGCTGTCGCATACATCTTCAGTGATCGACAGTGGGCTAACGTAATAGTCGTTATTTTCGTTGCCGTATAATGCTTTTTGACAATTGGTTATAGTGGCTTTGTTTAAGTATTTATCATGTAATAAATGAGGAATAACGCGTACGTCGCCTAAATCGAATGAGCGGCACTGAGGTTGCTGATCGAGTAATGCTGAGCGTAAAAATAACGGCCCCCAGTTTGCGCCACGTAAAATACCGCCGCCACAATCTGAGCTAATACCTAGCATAACCGCTTTATGCGGCGAATTGGGTAACTCGTTAAGCGACTCACGCCATAATGGGCCAATGTTTTCGGTTTGCCCATAAAGCTTATTTCTTAATGCAGCTTTGCGCTCTTTTGCAGTGTTAACTGTATATACACCATCACCTGGTGCGCACAAACAATGCTCAATTTTGCTTTTAAATTCCTGAAATTCGGTGCTCATGGTAAACCCTTATAAATCTATATGTTTTGCGTGGTACTGATTAGTTATGCAAAATTGCTAATATTTAAATACTAACAATAACATTAGTACTGCTTGCTAAAAGCAAACTAACGTTAAATTAGCCTTGCTTCACTAATGTATATACCATCCAAAAAATAACAACTAACCATATGAATAAAAACAACTTAGTGTAAATGTGCCTGTTGTTTATGATAATTTACTCATTACTTTAGACGATCAATATAATGTCTGCCTATACAAGTCAACCGCCTCATTTTACGGGTAATTTTAATATATGCTTGAATATTCAATGTGGGTGAATAAATCAAAACAAATCAACACGGACATACGTCCTGTACTAAACAAACAATTATAGTAATGATGCTAAATTGATAGTAATTTTATAAAGGCTTAGTTATGGAAAAGGTATTTCACTTAGGGTTATGTATTGACGATCTTAAAGGTGCAAAACTGGCTATTGTTCCGGGCGATCCGGATCGTGCTGCACGTATTTCGCAATTTTTAGATAACCCAACTTGCCTGGCTAAAACGCGTGAATTTCATGTTTATTTAGGTGAGCTTAATGGCCATTCTGTGGTTATATGCTCTACCGGT
Source organism: Pseudoalteromonas sp. HL-AS2 (assembly GCF_031198805.1). NCBI lineage: Bacteria > Pseudomonadati > Pseudomonadota > Gammaproteobacteria > Alteromonadales > Pseudoalteromonadaceae > Pseudoalteromonas > Pseudoalteromonas sp. HL-AS2. The sequence goes on from NZ_CP133572.1 coordinate 379,131, forward strand.
ATTGGCGGTCCATCGACGTCGATTGCCGTTGAAGAATTAGCCCAACTTGGCGTGCACAGCTTTTTGCGTATTGGTACTACTGGCGCAATTCAACCACACATTAACGAAGGCGATATTTTAATTAGCCAAGCCTCTGTGCGTTTAGATGGTGCAAGCCAGCATTTTGCGCCGCTTAGCTACCCTGCGGTATCTGACTTTTTTGCTACCCAAGCTATGGTTAAAGCCTGTGAAAACCTTAATATCGATTTTCATATTGGTATTACTGCATCAAGCGACACATTTTACCCAGGGCAAGAGCGTTACGATACGCACTCTGGTTATGTGCCAAAGTCGTTACAAGGCAGCTGCGAAGAGTGGCAAAAATTGGGTGTGATGAACTACGAAATGGAATCGGCAACCTTATTTACTATGTGTGCGGCACTTGGTTTACAAGCAGCGTGCGTAGCCGGTGTATTAGTTAATCGTACTCGCCAAGAAATTCCTAATGTTGACCACGGCGAAATTGAAAGAAAATCAGTTGCGGTAGTATTAGAAGCAGCTAAAGTACTGCTCGCTAAGTAACAGTACTTTTTAGTGTGTCAGTTTGCCAAGTTACTCACTTAATGGCGCACTAATTAGCTCAAGTGGTGGCAAGTTTACAAAGCTTGCTAGCACTGCTTGAGCCACTCCTGCTTGGTTTTCATGACCAGCGGTTTCTAACAGTGTTATTCCCTTTACGGTATGTTGATCAAAACTCAAACCGGCTAAAAACAACTGACTTAATGCACTTTGCAATGGCGATAAGCTAGGGCTGTATGCAGCGTTTTCTGCGTAACTGCCATAAAAGTCACCGTTGTTAAACGTAGTGATTTTTACTGCGCTGTAGTTTTGGCTATACGGTACATAAGCTGCTAACGCATAGGCTGCCAGCTGTTGCTCTACTTCAGTATTGTTAAATGAGCGAGCCTGCGGGGCTGGATTAAATAAGCTGTACTGATTGCCTAAATCGGTGGGGCCAAACGAATGCGGTAACAAGTCTGCAAGTTTAAATTGCTGCTCGGGCAGTAAAATATCAAATTCACGCGCATCAGCTAATTCATTCATAAACTGGCGGCAATAACCACAAGGTGCGTCACTAATCGCTATTTTTAGTATTTTTTTCGCGCCATTTAACCAAGCATTATTAATTGCAGACTGCTCTGCGTGCACCACTAAACTAAGTGCTTGGCGGTTAAACTCGGCATTAGCACCAAAGTAAAAATTAACCTCGCCGCTTTCATCAAGTGCTTTAACGATTGCACCTACATGAAAGTTCGATACGGGTGCTACCGCAAACTCAGACGCTAAAGGCACTAAACCTTGTAATAAGGCGTCGTTTGTTACATTAAGTTGCGCGCATAGTTGGTTAATATTATTTGCGTTTAAAATACCGCGCTGGGTTTTTAATTGGCTACGTAAAGCCTGTGTTTGCGCTACGCTTAAAGAGATGTGGGTATTACTTAGTGCGGTGTTTGCTTGTACTAAAAAGGTTGCAGAAGCCATAATATAATTTTTGTTATTCAATGGCTAAGTAGTTTAAAAGGTTAGCGCATAAAATGCCAGCGCATATGCATAAAATAAGGGGTTACGGCGCTGCGCAACCCCCTTGTTTTTATTTAGCTATTAACCAGTATTGCGCATACCTGCTGCTATGCCGGTCATGGTGATCATTAACGCGTTATCTATATCGCCTTCACTGCCGTTGTCGCTTGAGCGCGCACGGCGAAGTAACTCTACCTGCAACACATTAAGCGGATCGGTATAAGGGTTACGCAGCGCAATTGACTCTTTGATCCATGGCTGATCGGCCAATAAGCTTTTTTGCGGGCTAAGCGACTGTACTAAACTAATCGCTTCAGCGAGCTCTTTGCGCAAAGTAACACCGAGTGGTTTGTACATATCTTCCACCAGCGCGTTATCGTAATGCTCACTTAACCAGCTGTCGGCCTTACTAAATACCATTTCGAGCATTTCTAGGCGCGATCTAAAAAATGGCCATTGTAAGCTCATTTCTTGCAAGGTTTCAACGCCGTATTTTGCCAATGCCGCTTGTAATCCTGTTAATGCGCCTAACCATGCTGGCAGCATTAAACGATTTTGGCTCCATGCAAAAATCCATGGTATTGCCCGCAAACTTTCGACCCCACCTGTAGGGTTGCGTTTTGCAGGGCGCGAGCCAAGCGGCAGTTTAGAAAGCTCAAGCTCTGGGGTTGCCATTCTAAAATAAGGTACAAAGTTTTCATCGTGGCGTACCACGTTACGATAATGCTCGCACGACTCTTCGCTGATCAAAGCCATTACTTCGCGCCATTGTGGTTTAGGCTCTGGCGGTGGTAATAAATTACTTTGCAGTACAGCGCCGGCGTAAATATTTAAGCTTTGTAGCGCAACATCGGGTAAACCAAATTTAAAGCGGATCATCTCGCCTTGCTCGGTTACTCGCAGTCCGCCTTTTAATGACCCCGGTGGTTGTGAATGTAGGGCTTGTGCAGCGGGTGCGCCACCTCGCCCTACCGTACCTCCACGGCCATGAAATAACACCAGCTCTATGCCGCGTTTGTCGGCTAACTGTACTAGCTTATCCATTGCTTCGTACTGCGCCCAACCAGCTGCCATCATACCGGCGTCTTTTGCTGAGTCTGAGTAACCTATCATAACGTTTTGGGTGTTGTTAATTTGGCCTCTGTACCAGTCATTATCCAACAAAGTAGTAATAACATTGTGGCCATCATTTAAATCATCTAAGGTTTCAAATAACGGCGCAACCGGTAGTTTAAAACTACAACCGCTTTCTTTTAACAGCAATTGTACCGCTAAAATATCGGAGGCTGTGCGCGCCATCGAAATAATATATAAGCCAAATGTTTGCTCGTCTTGCTGTGCAATCACGTCAAAGGTGTCGAGTACTTCTTGTACCTCTGGGCTTGGCTGCCAACGCTTAGGTATTAGCGGCCTGCGCGAGTTAAGCTCAGTGAGTAAAAAGGCTTGTTTGTCTTGCTCTTGCCATTGGTTGTAATCGCCTAAACCTAAGTAACGCGTAAGCTCTGAAAACACATCACCATGGCGCGATGAATCTTGGCGTACATCTAATTTAGCTAACCGCAAACCAAAACTATTAATACGATGTAATACATCCAGTAATAGGCCATCAGCAACTACTTTCATATTGCATTTTAATAGCGAGCGATAGCACACCTCAATTGGATGTTTTATTTGGTTTATATCGGTAATTAAGTCTTGGGCTTCGCTGCGCTGATTTTTTATTTTTGCGCCTAAATGCATTACGGTTTCTAACACTTGGTTTTTAAGTGTTTTAATCACGCAGCGATAAGGTTCAAATTCTTGCCCCGCAAGGGCTATTAGCTCATCACTGGCATCAGACATCGACAGCTCTGTACTTAGCGTTTCTAGATCGCGGCCATATAAGTCCAGTGCCATCCAACGACCATGATCAAGCACCTCTTTGGTTACTTGTGCGGTTACATAAGGGTTGCCGTCACGATCTCCGCCCATCCACGAGGTAAACTCTATTGGGCTGTAGTTTATTGGTAACTCTAAGCTTAAATGCTCTTTTACATGCTGGCTAAACTCACGTAAAAAACGCGGCACTGCATGCCACAAGCTATTTTCAATCACCGCGTAGCCCCATTTTGCTTCATCAACAGGGGTGGGTCGCGAGCGACGAATATCGTCGGTGTGCCATGCTTGGCTAATTAACTGCGCAATACGGTTTAAAATAGCCTCGCGCTCTTGTGCTAAGTTATCAGTTCGCTCCAATGAAGCTAAGCAATCACTTAACTCAACGTGCTTATTAATAATTGTGCGGCGTGTTACTTCTGTAGGGTGCGCGGTTAGCACCAAGTTTATGTGGAGTTTTGAGAGTGTGTCGGCCAAATGATTGTGATTAAGTTGGCCATTATTTGCTTTAGTTGCTAACGTTTTTAATGTTTGAGTGAGAGGATTTAGCTGGCAAAAGCCAACATCATTAAAACGCGAAACGGTATGAAACTGCTCTGCAACATTGGCAAGGTTTAAAAAATGATTAAATGAACGGGCAACCGGTAACAGCTCTTCATCGCTGAGCGCATGTAATACTTTTATTAGTGTTTTACGGTCGTTTTCGTTGCCACTGCGAGATGACTTTGATAAAGCTCTTATTTCTTCTACTTTATCTAAAATTGCTTGGCCTTGGGCATCTTTAATTGTTTGCCCTAATAATTGGCCTAGTAAATTTACATTGCCTCGCAAGGCGGCATATTGTTCACTCATTTCTCAGTCTCCTTTGTTTCATGGAGCACTATTAATATCACTATGTGCGGTTATTTAATAGATCCATTTGCAATGGTGTGTCGTAAAAAAGCATATGTAAAATAATTACAAAGCAATAACATGATCATTTTTTACGATGCTAACTGCCCATTGTGTAACGCCGAAATGCAACATTTAAAGCGTGCTGACATTAATAATAAAATAATATTAGAGGACCTTAATGCCACTGACTTTAATACGCGTTTTCCTAATGTAGATAAAAGTAAAGCTATGGCGTTATTACACGCAAGAATGCCATCAGGAATAATGATCTATGGCCTTGATGTAACCTACCAAGCATGGAAAACAGTAGGTAAATATCCTTGGTTGAAGATTATTCGCTTGCCCATAATTCGATTTTTTGCTGATTGCACATACACTTTTTTTGCTAAGTATCGCCAGCCTATAAGTCGTTTTTTAATGCCAAACTCACAGTGTAAAAATAATCAATGCAAAACCAAAAGTGCAGGTGATAAATGAAAACTATTGTTTTATTTGGCGCAAGTAGCGCAATTGCACAAGCTTATATAGCGCATTTAAATAACCAAGTAACCCAGTACCATATTGTTTGCGTAAGCGCAGCCGCGCACAAGGCGCAGTACAATAACCTAAATAATATAACGCAACTGCAAAGCGATTATTCAAAGCAAAGCTTAAACAATGTTACCACTACACTACAAAACCAGCAGGCTGATTTACATCAGGTAATTATTTTTAATGGCCTTTTACATAATCAGCAACACATGCCAGAAAAAAAACTAGAGGACATTAACAGCGATTATTTTAATCAACTATTGCAAGTTAATGCGCTTACACCCCTGCTCTGCCTGCAAAGTGTATTACCATTATTAACACCTAAAACTCACTGCACTATTACCGCATTAAGCGCCCGGGTTGGCAGCATAAACGACAATAAACTTGGCGGCTGGTATACCTATCGTGCATCAAAAGCGGCGCTTAATATGTTATTTAAAACTGCCGCCGTGGAGCTGGCAAGGCGCGCTAAAAACACTAAGCTCATTTTATTTCATCCCGGTACTACCGACACTGAGCTGTCTAAGCCTTTTCAAAAAAATATACCACCAAACAAGCTTTTTACTGCTGCGTTTGTAGCGCAGCAATTATTTGAACTGACTAACAACAACCCTAATTTAGAACTTAACGGTGAACCCGCCTACCTAGATTGGCAAGGCATCACTATTTCATGGTAGGTATTTCATGGGAGGTATTCCATGGTAAGTATTTCATAGTAAGGATTTTTTAATGCATTTTACTAAAGCGCGCATTGCAGCACTTGAAAAACACACGCGTACCCACTTTATAAACTCGTTGTCGGGCTTTAAAAGCGCTAACTTAATTGGCACTCAAGACAGCCAAGGCAATACTAACTTATCGATTGTTAGCTCTGTTATTCATTTAGGTGCGCACCCGCCATTAATTGGTATGATAATGCGCCCCCATAGCGTACCCCGTCACACTTTCGAAAATATTTTAGCAACCGGTGTTTATACTATTAATCATGTTAATAGTGCTATTTATCAGCAAGCACATCAAACCTCGGCGCGTTATGATAAAAACGAATCAGAGTTTGCTGCCACCGGCTTAACTGCTGAGTATTTAAATGAATTTAGTGCCCCATTTGTACAACAAAGCCGCTTAAAATATGCGGTAAAATACATTGAACATCAGCATTTAGCAGTCAATGGTACTGAGCTTGTGATTGGCGAAATAATGGACGTATATTTAGACGAAGCAGCACTGCAAAGCGATGGCTTTTTAGACTTACAGGCCATAGATACGGTAGCTATAAGCGGGCTCGACAGCTACCACAGCACTAATAAACTAATGCGCCTGCCTTATGCAAAAAAGTAATCAGGCTGCGCATACATTATTTGCAGCTTTTAATACACTGTAGAGTAATCATGATTGATAAACCGCAATTAATCCCAATATACTCACTATATTCGCTTTACCGCTTTGCCCTAAGGGAAAATAATGAAAACGCTTAAAATTGATATTGTGTCGGATGTAATGTGCCCATGGTGCATTATTGGTTATAAAAATCTTGAAAAAGCACTCAGTGAATTACACGGTGAAATAAACGCAGAAATTAGCTGGAAACCGTTTGAGCTTAACCCAAATATGCCGCCTGAAGGCCAAGACTTAAATGAACATTTAACGCAAAAGTACGGCTTAACACCAGAGCAAAGCAAAGATAACCGCCAACGTTTAATAGACGCCGGAAAAGATGCCGACTTCACGTTTAACTTTGACGATAAGCGAATGATAATAAACAGCTTTGATTGTCATCGTTTATTAGCATGGGCTGCCACTTTAAATAAGCAAACCGAGCTAAAACTGGCTTTATTTAAAGCGCATTTTTCTGACTTAGTGAATTTAAACGAGCAATCCGCTTTGCTTGATATTGTTGCAAGTGTTGGCCTTGATACAGACCGTGCTCAAGAAATTTTAGCCGGTGGTGAGTTTTTTCAAGAAGTGCGCAGCCAGCAAAGTGACATACAGCAAATGGGTATTACCACTGTGCCTACTTTTATCATAAATGAGCAATACGCCCTTACCGGCGGACAACCTAGCGCTGCATTTGTGCAAGCTTTTAAGCAAATAACTGAAGAAGAAGCACAGCAAAACGCTGAGTAATTAAACTCTGAATTAAAGAATTTAAAAAGGCTGCAATGTGCAGCCTTTTCTTTTAATTTAATTTAATTTAATTTAAAGTATTAAGCCTGTTAAACTGCACTTAATACATGCACTTAAAGAATATTAAGTACGGTAAAGCACTTTAATCACATGCCAGCCAAATTTAGTTTTAACTAAATGCGGCTCTAAAATAGCGCCATTAAACGCAATTTTGTCGAACTGTGGCACCATTTGCCCACGTCTAAATTCACCTAAATCGCCACCTTTTTTACCCGACGGACACGACGAATACTTTTTAGCTAAGGTTTGAAATTTTGCACCTTTACCTAATTGCGTAATAATATCTTCTGCAATTTCTTTATGTTTTACCAGTATATGCAGTGCGTGCGCTGTATTTGCCATGTGAAAGCCTTGTAATATCGGTTAAATTTAAACGCCGCGATTTTAGCACAGCTAGTTAAATCAGGCAGCTACTATAGTGCTTCATTGATGTGTTGAGTGCGCTCAAAAAAAACCAGCATCGCTTTAGCTTAAAATTATATTTAATCACTAGCGTTATTAGTGCTGCACTGGCTTTTTTTGTAATTTGCGCTGTAATGTACGTCTATGCATATTAAGCTGCCTTGCGGTGCTCGACACATTACCATTATTACTGTGTAGCACTTGCTGAATATGCTCCCACTCTAAACGCTCTGGCGACATAACTGTGGTTGCAACATCTAAGCTTATTGCAGTATCGCGCTCTTGGTTAAGTGCTTTTAGTAAAGTTGCCATATCAACAGGTTTGGTAAGGTAGTCGTTGGCCCCTAAGCGCATTGCTTCAACTGCGGTGGCAATACTGGCAAAGCCCGTGAGCAATACAATATGCGCGTGTGTGAGCAAGCTGCGCAGTGGTTTTATTAACGCTAAGCCATTGTCGTTACCTAACTTCATATCTAACAAAATAGTAGCAGGTAAAAACCGCCTTGCACTAAGGAGTGCCTCACTTTGGTTATGCGCTATTTCGCAGTTAAAACCATATTTAGTTAGCCGCCTTGCCAAGGTACTAGCAAGGTTTATATCATCTTCAATAATTAATATTTTCATTCACTTTGCTCGCTAAAAACAGTTGCTAATTTAACTTTAGCAATTGCACCACACTGGGGGTGATTATATAAAGTTAGCGAGCCATTTAAACGCTCAAAGGTTACATTAGAAAGCAGCACAGCCAGCCCCATACCATGATCGCTAGGCATTAACTGTCCACCTAAATCGTTGAGTTGCGTTGCTGAAAAGCCATTCCCAAAGTCGCGAATAAGCAAGTAAACATATTCGCCGCAATGCTCCTCTTGCAGCCAAGTAAGCTCAAGCACATTTTGGTCTTGCTGCTGATTAGCGGTGGCTGCATTTTGGAGTAAATTTAAAATAGCAGGTAGCAACATAGCATCACTGTTTAATATAGCGGTATTAATGCCACCCGTTTGGTTTTCTATAATCCACTTTATTTGTTGATCGGGATATTGCAGTAATAGTGTATCGGTAATTTGCTGTTGTAATTGCGCCGTTGTAATGTGTTGTTGGGTGTTATTAAGGCGCAGCGCAGCAGAGAGCTTTCTAAAACTATCTAATTGTGTAGCGCATTGTTGTAGTGGAGTTTGCATTTGTTGCACTACAAGGTTATTTGGATGATCCTCTAATAACTCTTCAAATAGTAACTGTAAGTTAGCAATTGGTGTAGCAAGCTGATGCGTTATTTGCGCTGCTGCGCCATCCAGCGTTACTAACTGTTCACTGCGTAATTGTTGTTCGCGCACTTGAGCAATAGTGCGTTCGCGCTCTTTTAAGGCGCGGTTCATTGCACCAATCACTAACGCTATTACACTGGCACTCAAAACAAAGTTAATCCACATGCTAATAAAATGGCCGCTCATGTTCATTTGGTGCATGTTATGTTCGGGCATTTTAATCAGTAATACACTATACGCCGCAATGGCTAATACCGCGATATAAGCAAGCCCTTTGCCACTTAGCGTTACCGCTGCAATCATTATTGGCAGCAATAATAACGACACAAATGCATTGGTTGCGCCACCACTGAGTGATAACAAAATAGTTAAAAACAACACGTCGGCGGTTAATTGCATCAGCATGCCCAGCGGTTTTGCTTGGCTTACATTACGATAAGCCAGCACACTCATTAACTGAAACCCCGCTTCTAGGGCAATCACTAACAGTAAGGGCATTAATGCTATTTGATGATCTAATAAAAAGTACACTATAAGCACAGCAATAAGCTGCACAGCTATGGCACCACTGCGTAACATTAAAAGTCGGCTAATAGCCGGATCGGTGCGAATTAACAAAACACATGTTACCTAATTGAATTTTAAGAAAAGCTATTTTAATGCTTATGCAATACTTAGTCATCATTCATCGACATTGTAACTAGGTACAAAGTGAAGTATTAAAAGGCCACGGCACTGGGGTTAATAATTATTAAGCTCAATATTTATTGACCCCATATTAACCCCAGTGCCTTAACAGCAAGTGTGGCTATTGCTTATAAATTAGCCCTGCTTTCATTACAAACTGCACATTTTTAAGCTCTGCAATATTTTTTAGCGGCGAGGCATTAACACTAATAATGTCGGCTTGTTTACCCACACTCAAATCGCCTAATTGAGTATCTTGACCAAGCAGTTTAGCTGCACTCACGGTTGCCGATTTAATTGCCTGTGCTTCACTCATACCATTACTTACCAGTAAGCTAAACTCGTTAGCATTAAGGCCATGGCGCGATACGCCTGAGTCAGTGCCAAAGGCAATATTTACCTCATTTTTTAGCGCTAATTTAAACGATGCCTGCATTTTAGGTGTTACTTCGCGCACTTTATCTGCGATAGCAATTGGCATGTTTGGGTTACTAATTGCTTCTTCGCTCACTGTGGCACCAGCCAGCAAAGTAGGTACTAAGTAAGCTCCGGTTTTTTTAAACAGTGCTATAGCCTCTTTATCTAAATACGAGCCATGCTCTATTGAGTTTACACCCGCTTTAAGCGCGGCTTTTATGCCTTGCGTGCCATGTGCATGAGCAGCTACTTTACGCCCTAAATGATGCGCGGTATCTACAATTGCACTAAGCTCTGCGTCGCTTAATTGTTGATTAACGCCTGCGGCGGTATTACTTAATACACCACCGGTGGCGGTAATTTTTATAACATCGGCACCACTTTTAATCACTTCGCGCGTGGCTCTGCGGCAATCGTCTGCACCGTTACAAATACCTAATGATGCACCAACACCGTCACTTATATCTTTACGATAGCCATGTAAATCGGCGTGCCCACCAGTGGGCGATACTGTATTGCCTGCGGCAAAAATGCGCGGACCATTAATATCATTACGCTCAATGGCGCGCTTTAGCGGAAAAATAACCTGATAGTTACTGCCTAAGTCTCGCACTGAGGTAAAGCCTGCATTTAAAGTACGCTGTAAATATTTAATTGAACGCAGCGCGTTATCTGCTTCGTATTCGGTAGTCCAGCGATGCCTGCTAACATTGGCATCGCGCTCAAAAGTAACATGCACGTGCATGTCTATTAGCCCAGGCATTACAAAGTGATTTTTAAGGTCTATTACTTGCGCGCCGGGCAAACCCAGTGCATCTTTACTTACATAGCCGCTTTTAATTGCTGAAATTTTATCATCGGCTATTACCAGTGTTTGCTCAGTTTTAACCGTTTGCTCTGTACCTAGCATTACACTGCCTGCATAAATAATTTTATGTTGTTGTGCTAATGCCATATTTGTTGTTAACGCTAAAGTGATTGCAGTAAATGTAGTTATAAGTGTAGTTTTCATACTTGCTCCTTTTAAGCTCTACCTTTAACCCAATTAACTATAAATTGCTACATTTACGCTACAAAAACCCTTTTAATAAGCTATCATTTTTTATCTCCTTGGGTATTTACTAGTGTTAAAAGCCATTTTTTGGTATAACTTATTCATTAGTAATACATGTCAGACCACTTTTTAAGAGAACACACTATGCCTTACGCACACATCACTGGTTGGGGTAAATGCATTCCACCAGCAAGCATTAGTAACGACGAAATTAGCAAAATAGTGGATACCACAGACGAGTGGATAACATCACGAACAGGTATTAAATCTCGCAGAGTTAGCCATGTAAGTACTGCAGAGCTTGCTACTGTTGCGGCTAAGCATGCGATTGCTTGTGCCGGTATTGACGCTAAAGATATTGATTTAGTTATTTTAGCCACCTGTACGCCATCAACTATGGTGGCAAATACTGCGTCGTTAGTGCAAAAGAATATTGGCGCTGTGGGCGCTGCCGCTATGGACACTAACGCAGCTTGTTCAGGGTTTTTATATGCTCTACAAGCAGCAACAGCGCAAATACAAGCCGGTATGATTAAAAAAGCTGTGGTTATTGCTGCTGAGCGCATGACTTGGTATGTAAACTGGTCGCGCCGTGACAGTGCAGTATTATTTGGCGATGGCGCAGGTGCCGTAGTACTTGAAGCTGCCGATACACCTGCAGGTTTACTTGCAACTAAAACCGGTTGTGACAGTACAGATCGTGATATTTTACATATCGAAAACTTTGGTAGTGACTTAAATAAATATGAGCCGATTGGCCCATCTAATTTACTATTCGAAGGCCGTGAAATATTTAAGCGCGCTGTAAAAGGCATGAGTGAAGCATGCGACGACGTACTAGCCCAAGCAAATTTAAGCCTAGACGATATAAACGTATTAGTGCCGCATCAAGCTAACTTACGTATTATTCAGGCCATTCAGCACCGTTTAAAAGTGCCCGATGAAAAAGTAATGGTTAATATTGGCCAGTACGGTAATACATCGGCAGCGACAATTGCCATTGCACTTTGCGAGGCGGTGGAGCAAGGTTTAATTAAACCACACTCAAATATTATGTCGGCAGCCTTTGGCGCTGGCCTTACGTGGGCTGCTAGTTATATTAAATGGGGCGAGCGTGTAACACCTATTAGTGTAAGTGATGCACAACTTCCTCCTTGCGATAAAACCGGCTTAGAGTTAGTTGCTCCAGCGGTAAAAGCATGTAAAGAAGCAGAGCCAACCTAAATAGGCAGCTACTTATTGAAACGCACTTAATTGTGCGTTTTTTGTTTTTAGTGTTTGTATTTAATTACACAATTTAGAGAGCGCGTTATGAAACTACTTGGCATTCATCATGCCGCTATTATTTGCAGCGACTACCCTCGCGCTAAGCATTTTTATAGCAAAATATTAAAGCTTAAAATTATTAATGAGCACTTTAGGACCGCGCGAAATTCTTATAAATTAGACTTAGCTTTACCTGATGGCAGTCAAATTGAATTGTTTTCGTTTACTGGCGCACCAGAGCGCCCAAGTTACCCTGAAGCACAAGGGTTAAGGCATTTGGCATTTAAAGTAAGTGATGTGCACCTGGCTAAAGCGTATTTAGAGTCGCAAGGGGTTAGCGTAGAGGACATAAGAGAAGATGAAATAACCGGCAAAAAGTTTACTTTTTTTGCCGATCCAGATAATTTACCGCTTGAGTTGTATGAGGTTTAACACCTCATACTAAATACTCGATTATTAGTTAAAACGGTTTTGCAGGTAATTAAATACAGCACGAATACCTAACGCTTCTCCGCCTACTGGGCGACCTGGTAGAGCACGTAAGTTCCATGCCATTACATCAAAATGTACCCAAGGCGTAGTTGGCTCAATAAATTCTTTTAAATACAGTGCAGCGGTAATTGCACCGCCAAATGGGGTGCTTGCACAGTTTGCCATATCGGCAACATCACTGTTTAAAAATGACTTATATTGATCAAATAACGGCAGTTGCCATACCGGATCGCTTACACTCAACCCTGCGTCCATAATACTATTAGCAATAGTACGCTCAGTACAGAAAAACCCTGGTAGTTCAGTGCCCAAAGCAACTCGACACGCACCTGTTAAGGTAGCAAAGTCAATTATAAGCTCAGGCTCGTCGTTTTGGGCTTCGCTAAGCGCGTCACATAATACTAAACGTCCTTCGGCATCGGTATTGTCAATTTCAACCATAATGCCTTTACGGGTTTTTACTACATCGCCAGGGCGAAATGCGTTACGCGAAACCGCGTTTTCAACCGCAGGTACTAACACGCGTAATCTAATTGGTAAATTAGCAGCCATTATAAGCTGAGCAAGCGCAATAACATGCGCTGCGCCGCCCATGTCTTTTTTCATGTTACGCATACCGGCACTCGGTTTTAAGTCAAGCCCGCCTGAGTCAAAACATACACCTTTACCAACCAAAGTAATTAATGGTGCGTCTTTTGCGCCCCATTTTAAGTCGAGTAAACGCGGCTTATTTTCACTCGCACGGCCAACCATATGAATTGTTGGGTAGTTTTGCTCTAACAGCTCATCTCCAATCCACTGAGTAAAGTCTCCATCAAAGGTGTCGGCTAAATCACTCATGACTTGTGCTAAATGTTGCGGCATCATATCGGCAGCCGGGGTATTAACTAAATCGCGGGCTAAACCAATTGCGTCGGCTTGTTGTTTTATTTGCTCGTAAAGTGTTTTGTCAGCAATACCTAACTGCGCTTTTGCGGTGACTTTTTCTTTGTACTCACTAAATTCATAACCACCCAATACAAAGCCTAAAGCAAGCTGCTCTATTAGGTGTTTTTCACCTTGAATTTGATAACAACCTACCGGTAACTTGGTGGCTAAGTCGCCTGCAGCCCAAAAGTCATCACTGCTGCGTATTATGCAATAAACATGGTTAAGCTCACCCGTTTCAGGGTTTGGTACTAATGCTAGCCCTTGCTTTTCAAAACCACTATTTGCTAACCAGTTTTGTACAAATGTAGGTTGCTGCGTAAGCCAATCGGTTAATTCGTTTTTAAGGATAAAAGATAAAGGAATTCCAGAAGAAGTATGACGAAGTAATGCACTCATTAAATGACTCACAAAATATAAATGGTCACTAAGCATAACAATAAGGAGACGCAAAAGGTATCGCTAATTTTGCCAATTATAGATTACTTTTTTAATGAGTTTTGTGGGTCTTGTTTTTGATTTTCTTGAGCTATTTCACGATCAAGCTCTTTAACTGAACGATTCATATTGAAGGAGCTAGGCAAAACATCAACGCCAACTAAGCGGCCCAGTTTAACCACTAAGGGAATAGTTAAAGGCGCAAACGGTAATATGGCAAATACCCCTAAACCCAAACCCTTTAAAATATCTACAAATTGCTCGTTTGCACGCTTTAATTCGGCTTTATTTGTTTGCCCTTGTGTGTAGCGTTTATAAATTGAAAGCATTTCTTTTGTTTCTTGTCTTTCTTGCGCAAGCGCAATTTTAAGCGCAACCATAGCACGACGAAAACGCAATTGCTGGCGCTTGGAACTAATTTTAACAACCCGCCATGGTGCGCGGTGTATGACTTTATATAATCGCATTGGCGTATTCTCACACAGGGATTCAAGTTCACAAAGAATAATTTACATGCCAAGGTCAATACTTTATTATTTACAGCCTTTTTAGTATTTAAAAAATCTTAATATGCAATTAAATATACTACCTGCAGTCGCAAAACCAGAAAAACCTAAGCCGGACGAGTGCTGTGGTGGTGGAAGTTGTTGCCCATGCGTATGGGATGAATATAAACAGCAGCTCGCTATTTGGAAGCGTGAAAATGAGCAACACGCAATAACAATAAAGTAACAAAAACACTTAAACCCTCATTCAAACTCCCCTTAATTTAACCGTTTCCTTAATCAAACTGCGCATTACAAGCAGCACACACTGTATTGTTGCAATTTCATACAAAACACCCTCATTGTTAAATAATAGTTAATTAATAATTGCTCTACTTGTTTTTTCTCTATAGTCTATAAGCTGGACTCACAGGAAGTGGGCTTAATTTATTAAGCTTTAAGGAGTCAGCAAGTATTACCTTACTCCCCATGAAATGTGACTAGTCCGCTACAAAAATAACTCGTGTTACACAAACATGATTAACAAAACTATTCTAACTGGGGATATTTAGAATGAAATTAAAAAGTAATGTGCTAAACCAGGCAGTTAAATTTGCCTTAGCCACCACTACAGCCGGATTATTTATATCTGGCTCTGCTATTGCAGCCGACGCGCAAACAACAACCAAAGTTAATAAGAATCTAGAAAAAATTGCTGTTGTTGGTACACGCTCAGCACCTCGCTCTATTGGTGACTCACCAGTTCCTATTGATATTATTGGTGGTGAAGAGCTAAGCAAGTCAGGTAACACCGACATGCTAGAGCTATTAAAGGGCGCTATACCTTCATTAAACGTACACTCTATGCCAATTAGTGATGCAGCGTCATTAGTGCGCCCAGCTAACCTTAGGGGTTTACCATCAGACAGCACACTTATTTTATTAAATGGTAAACGCCGCCATCGCGCTTCTGTTATCGCCTTTTTAGGTGGTGGTATTAACGATGGTGCTCAAGGTGCCGATATTTCGGTTATTCCAAGTATTGCCCTTAAGCAAGTAGAAGTACTGCGTGACGGTGCTGCTGCACAATATGGCTCTGACGCTATTGCAGGGGTTATAAACTTTGTATTAAAAGATGCCTCTGAAGGGGGCTCTCTTGAAGTGCGTAAGGGCGAGTATTACGAAGGTGATGGCGACACCACTCAAGTTTCGGGCAATATTGGCCTTCCTTTTACCGACAATGGCTTTGCAAATTTAAGCTTTCAATATAAAACCGCAGATGCAACCAGCCGCTCAGTACAACGCTTTGATGCTAAAGCACTTAATGATGCAGGCGTACCCGACATAGCACCTATTACCCAAGTATGGGGCGCACCAGAAGTTAACGACGACATTTCAATTTTTGGTAATGTAGGTTTAGAGCTAACCAATAATTCAGAATTTTACATGTTTGGTAACTACTCTGAGCGCGATGTAAGAGGTGGTTTTTATTACCGTAACCCTCACACTCGCCCCGGTGCTTATTCAAACGATGGCGGCGATACTTTACTCGTTGGCGATTTAACCGGTGATATGAGTGGCAACTGCCCAACTATTGCCATTGATGATAACGTGCTTGATAATCCAGATTATATTAATGGGGTGGCAAATAACCCAGATTGTTTTGCATTTAATGAAATGCTGCCAGGTGGTTTTACACCAAACTTTGGCGGTAATATTACCGATGCGTCACTCACTATTGGTACTAAAGGTCAGTTTACTGATGGCTTTTTAAAGGATGTATATTACGATTTAAGTGGCACAGTTGGTTATAACGAATCTCGCTACTTTATTTACGACACGATTAATGCGTCTTTAGGCCCAGAAAGCCCACGTGACTTTAGCCCAGGTAAATACGAACAATTAGAGAAAAACTTTAACTTTGATCTATCCAAAGGTTTTGATTTTGGCCTAGCATACGATGTAAACATAGCATCAGGCCTAGAATGGCATGAAGAAACCTTTACTGTGATCTCTGGCGATGAAGCCTCGTTTATTGCAGGGCCACTTACCGATCAAGGTTTTGGTATTGGCTCAAATGGCTTTCCGGGTTTTAAACCCTCTGATGCTGGTGAATATAGCCGTCGTAACTACGCCGCTTATGTTGATATAGAAGCGCCCTTTACTGAAGAGTTTTTAATGGGCTTAGCCGTTCGTTTTGAAGATTACGATACCTTTGGCACAACTACTAACTACAAATTAATGGCTCAGTATCACTTAACTGAAGATTTAAATATTCGTGGTTCAATCAGCACAGGCTTTAGAGCGCCAACCGTTGGCCAAGCTAATGTGAGTAACGTACAAACAAACCTTAGTAGTGGTGTATTAGTAGATTCTGCATTATTACCACCTACTAACCCAATTGCGATACAACTTGGCGGGCAAGAATTAGAGCCTGAAGAATCACAAAGCTATACTTTTGGCGCTGTGTACACGCTAGGCGATTTATTTTTAACGGTAGATTATTACAACATTAAAGTTGATGAGCGCATTAGTCAATCTGATAAAATTGAACTTAGCCAAGCAGACAAAGACAAACTTACTGCCTCGGGCATTCCTAACGTACAAAACCTAGCACAGGTAAGCTTTTTTACTAATGACTTTGACACCACTACACAAGGTGTTGATTTAGTGGCTAACTACTCAACTGAGTTACTTAATGGCAGCTCAACATTTAGCTTAGCGTACAACTGGAATGAAACCGAAGTTACCCGCTCAACCATTATTACAGGGCCGTTTAAAGTAAGCCGTCTTGAGAATGACTTACCTAATCATCGTGCAACTCTAAGCTGGGCACAACAATGGGAAAGCTTCTCTGCGTTTACCCGCGTAAACTACTTTGGTGAATACCAAGGTGTGCATGTAGATTATGACGAAACAGCTAAAATGGCAGATGCTGCGGTTACCTTAGATGCTGAAATTACTTATTTTTTAAACGAATCAATGAGCTTTTCTGTAGGTGCACAAAACTTACTTGACCAAGAAGCTGAAAAACTTGATTTTAGTGGCGCTAGCGACTTTATCCCTAATAATAATTGGGGTGGTCAATACTACGAAACATCACCATTTGGTATTAACGGTGGTTATTATTACGTTAAAGCAACTTATACTTTTTAATCCTTATTGGTCATAAGGTAAAGGCGAAATGTGAAAGACATTTCGCCTTTTTCGCTGTATAGATAGTCAAGACAGAATCAACAGGAATGTTAAAGTTACAATGCTACTTAAAAAAGCGAATCAGTTACTGGCAGAAAACAAACTTAAAGATGCTGAGTTTTACTACAAAACAATACTTAAAGCCGATGCTGATAACGGCGAAGCCCTGTTTGGTTTAGGCCGAATTGCACTGCGCCTAGAGCGTAATGATGATGCTGTATATTTATTACAAAAAGCCTGTGAACGCCTGCCTTATATGCTTGAACCTCTACACGCACTTGCTGATGCATTTAATAATGTAAATTCACCAAATGATGCGCTAAAAGTGCTTGAGTACGCAAAAAACTTAGCCAGTAATAACCCCGACCCACATTACTATTTAGCCCAGCACTATTTAACGTATGGTGAGCTAGATAAAGCCCATACTACTTTTTCGCATGCACTGAGCTTAGGCGTTTACCCTGTTACAGCGTATATTTTGTTAGAGTTGGTACAATTGGGGCGTTTTGACAAAGAACATAACTACCTCAGTAACTTGCATCACTTGCTAACGCAAACTAATAATTTACGCCTTAAAATGGTGTGCTATTACGCTTTGGCAAAAAGTTACGACAAACTAGAGGATACTGATCAGGCGTTTAACTACTTTGTATTAGCTAACCAATTACAACGAAAACTAAGCGAATTTGATACCCAAGTTCTTACTGCTTTTTACGACGACATAATAAAATACAATACAGCTGCTCTTTTAAGCTCAGCGAATAAAAGTGTTAAAGGTGGCATTACCCCCTTATTCATAATTGGCATGCCACGCAGCGGCTCAACCCTACTTGAACAAATGTTGGTAAATCATAGCCAGTGCTCAAGCATGGGTGAAAGTATTAGTATAAGTAGTAATGTGATGGCTTTTTTAGAACAAAAAACCGGTTTTAGCTATCCACACTGTTTAGATCATTTAACACATGAGTTAATTAATAAGGCCCGCGACCTTTATATAGCAAAATTAAAAACAGCAAGCCCTTCTCGTCCCTTTGTTATTAATAAACTGCCAAGCAACTATCAAGCTATTGGGCTTATTTATATGCTATTTCCAAATGCAAAATTTATCAATTTAACCCGCGATTTTAATGCCACGGCATTTTCGGTATTTAGTAATTATTTTGCCGAAAACGAGCCTTACTTTTGCTCGTTAACCGAGTTTAAGCAATACCATAGCTTGTACGAAAAGTTAATGGCGCATTGGCAGGCGTTTCCGGCACTGCAAATATATAACCTAAGTTATGAGCAATTAGTAACGGACCCCAAAGGCCAACTCACTGCACTACTTAGGTTTATAGGTTGCTCGTTTGAAGAAAATTGCTTGGCATTTTATAAACAAAAAATCGCGGTTACCACACTCAGCAAACACGCTATACGTGAACCGGTTAATCTGCACAATGTTGATAAGTGGCAACGCTACAAAACGCCATTACTTAAGCTTTTGGCGCAGTCGCAAACCAATTAAGTACATCTTTAAACTGCTCATTGCGCGCATGCGGATGGGTTAACATATTAATATGGTCGTAATCTATTTTATGGCCATAACGACGTCCATAAATTTGCATTTTTTGTACCCCAGGACCCGACTCTTCCATAAACTTTTGAATATCTATTGGTTGTGCGAGGGCTTTATCTTTTGCGCCTGCAATATGCAGCGTTGGTGGCAAGGTTAATTGTGCAACGGCTTTAGCGTAATCAAAGTTATCGTCACTGTCTATCCAAGGTGTTTTTTTAGCCCACTGCATACTTTGCCAATGCGACTTTTGTGTTTCATCGTCACTGCCCCACTTTAAGCGTCTAGCCGGTAAGTACCCATGCTTTTTAGCCATTAACGGCGCCATAAAATACCAAATGAAATTAGCTTGAAGTAACTTTTTAGGGTGATTATTAAATAACGAACGCTTAGTGCCAAAGTAAGCACAGGCTTTTACGTCGTTAATATAATTTGGGAATCGTGCAAATGCGCTATTCATTAACACTCCACCCCAAGAGTGAGCCAGCCAATAATCTGGTTTTTTCCCCTCTAACTGCTCTATTTTATCTATAAATGCAGGAATATCTTCTAAAATAGCTTCGGTTTGACCATACCGAGCATGCTTGTCTATAACCGGTTTACTTTCACCACGACCACGTAAATCAGCCACATAACACACAAACCCTTGCTCGGCTAAAAAAGGCGCTAAGCCTTTGTTGCTATGGGTATAAAATATTTTACCGTTTTCTACCGCGCCATGCATAAAAAACGCCACTGCGCCATTTGGCTTATCGCTACTAATACGACGTAAATGCAGTGTTTGCTGATCGGCTAATGTTATAAATACTGATTGCTGAGTGATTGCCACAGTGAGTCCTTTTTAATTGCTAACAGCTCATCCTACCAGTAACAACCTCGTAGCCATAGGGAAAATTATCACGTTTTTATCTCGGTATTTGTTACAATTAACTTTTATTCCTGTTGTAAAAATAATCATCATGAAAGCAAGCACCTCACGCGCAAAACTACACCCTCGTAATCAACATTTAAATGGCTACGATCTTGACCTATTAACTGAGCAGCATCCTGCACTTTCTGCTTTTATTATTACAACACCTGCAGGTACAAAAAGTATTGATTTTAGCGATAACAAAGCGGTAAAAACCCTTAATCAAGCCCTTTTAAAAGCCCATTACAATGTAGATTTTTGGGATATTCCACAGCATAACTTATGCCCACCTATTCCGGGACGAGTAGACTATATTCATTATTTGGCAGACTTATTAGCCGACGATAACCAAACGCAAATTCCCACTGGCCGTCAAGTTAAAGTATTAGATATTGGCACCGGCGCTAATTTAGTTTACCCGCTCACAGGTGGGCATGAATATAACTGGCATTTTACTGGCACCGATATTGACCCTGCAGCCATTAAAGTAGCAAAACAAATTGCGCAATTTAATAATTTAAAAATAACCTTAAAACAGCAAAAAAATGCCGCAAATATATTCAAAGGAGTTATAAACAGTAAAGATCTGTACCACTTAACGCTGTGTAACCCGCCGTTTCATGCCAGCAGCGAAGACGCTGTTAAAGGTAGCGAACGTAAATGGAAAAACCTTGGCAAAGCACCTAGCAGCACACTTAACTTTGGTGGCCAAAATAACGAGCTATGGTGCGAAGGCGGTGAAGTGCAATTTATCTCTAATATGATTAAAGAAAGTGCAGCCGTTGCAGAGCAAGTAATGTGGTTTACCTCTTTAGTGTCGAAAAAAGATAATATTGCGGCTTTAGAGCAAGAATTAAAACAACACCCTATAGCCCAATATAAAATAGTTGATATGGCACAAGGGCAAAAAGTTAGTCGTTTTATTGCTTGGAGTTATTTTGATAAAGCTACGCGTGAGCAAATTTGCGAAGAACTCGAATAATAATATAGTAAGGATTAACCCTATGATAGATTTTCGCTCAGATACGGTAACTAAACCCTCTAAAGCTATGCGCGATATAATGTATAACGCCCCTGTAGGCGATGACGTATATGGCGATGATGAAAGTGTTAACCAACTAGAAGCATATGCATGTGAGCGCTTTGAATTTGCGGAGGCACTTTTTTGTAGCTCAGGTACTCAAGCTAACTTATTGGCGTTAATGGCACATTGTGAGCGCGGAGACGAATACATTTGCGGCCAAAGTGCCCATAACTATAAATTTGAAGGCGGCGGCGCAGCCGTTTTAGGCTCAATACAACCCCAGCCAATTGAAAACGAAGCAGACGGTACACTTTGCTTTAATAAAATAGCGGCGGCAATAAAGCCTGATGATAATCATTTTGCCAACACTCGCTTATTAAGCCTTGAAAACACCATAGGCGGTAAAGTACTTGCTCTTGACTATCTTGCTGCAGCGCGCAAGTTTGTAAACCAGCACAGCTTATCGCTACATCTAGATGGTGCTCGCGCGTTTAATGCAGCAGCCGATCTTAATGTGGATATAACTGCCATTACTCAGCACTTTGATTCTGTTTCGATTTGTTTATCTAAAGGGTTAGGTGCGCCAGTTGGATCGTTATTGCTATGTTCAAAAGCGCTGATTAGCAAGGCAAGACGCTGGCGAAAAGTACTTGGCGGCGGTATGCGCCAAGCAGGAATGTTAGCAGCAGCAGGGCAATACGCACTTGAGCATAATGTAAAACGCTTAAGCGATGATCATGCTAATGCGCGCTACCTAGCGCAGCAATTAAGTACACTTAATGGCTTTAACGTTAACATGAAAAACACCACCAACATGGTTTATGCCAGCTGCGAGCCTAATATAAATATACAGCAGCTAGCAGCTAATTTAAAAGCGCAAGGAATACTGTTTAGTCCAAGTAAGCAACTTAGGTTAGTAACTCACTTAGACATAACTAAAGCAGATATAGACACCTTTATAAAGGCATTAGCGGCCCATATTTAACGCGGCTTTATAATGTTTGCGGCACACCGATTCATACCGGTTGTTGCCGCCTATTTCTACTTGGTTACCATCGGCTATTGCATCGCCATTTTCATCGGTACGCAATACGTGGTTGGCTTTGCGGCCACAATGACACACAGTTTTAAGCTCTACTAGCTTATCAGCCCAAGCAAGTAAATACTGCGACCCGGTAAATAGCTCACCTCTAAAGTCGTTACGTAGGCCATAACATAGTACCGGAATACCCAGTTCATCAACCACATCGGTTAACTGCATCACTTGCTCTTTAGATAAAAACTGGCATTCGTCAACTAGTACACAATGGCGTTTTTTATCTTGATTTAGTGACTGTATAAGCGCAAACACATCTTTGTTTTCATCAAAAATATGCGCATCGGCTTGCAGCCCAATTCGCGAAGATACCTTGCCTACTCCCGCTCTATCATCAATTGCAGCTGTGAGGATCACCGGCTCCATACCACGCTCTTGGTAATTAAATGCAGATTGTAATAAAGTGGTTGATTTACCCGCATTCATTGCAGAATAATAAAAGTATAATTGCGCCATTGCTGTGCCTTCAGATAAAAAGTGCGCTTATGCTACCTCAAACGAGCGTTAATACCAATTTGGTTTATGCATTTTATGCATTAAGAACTGATCATCCGGTTTCGTGCTGCAATAACCATTGTTTTCTTGCAAGTCCACCCGCGTAACCTGTTAATTTTGCGTTTGCGCCAATAATACGGTGGCACGGTACAATAATACTTATTGGGTTTTTGCCATTAGCAGCGCCAACAGCGCGCACCGCTTTGGGGTTGTTTAATACCTTAGCAATATCGCCATACGTTTTAAGTTCCCCATAGGGAACATTAAGTAATGCCTGCCATACACTTTGTTGAAACACGGTTCCTTGGGTATCTAAAGGTACTGTAAAGGTAGTGCGCTGCTTAGCAAAATACTCATTAAGCTGCGCTGCGGCGCATAAAATAGCGGCATTAGTCACTTCGCTAAGCGCTGTAATGGAGTAATTTTTAGGTGGATAAAAACCCACATAGCTCACGCCGTTTTCGCTGCCTTGAATAATAATATCGTCGATAGGACTCGGTAGTAAGGTTTGAATTATCATCAGTTTACGGCAAGGATACTCGGTACTTTAGTGCCGAGAGGAATTGCCGCCTCCATTAGTTGAGTTAACGTAGTGGTTCGAGCAGAAATCCGAACCGTGTTTTTCTTAATGTTAGCGCTGGCGTGAACCTTATCACCTAAAATAGTTTCTAGGGCAAAGTAGCCTGAGCTACGCTTGCCTTTAACAAAACCAGTACCTTGTGGTGTTTGTACAAAGTCGTGTTTTTTTAGGCCAAATAGCTTGCCGACTGGTATCCGCTTTTCGGAGCGGATACCCTTTGTCTGTTGGTAGTCACCAGAAGCCACATGACGTTTACGTAAAACATGTTTGCCTTGTTGTACAAGCTCGCCATCTTCACAACAAATTGACACAGCATCATAGTAATGAGTTTTCGGCAAGCCCAATACTTGTTCGCGCTTAAATTTGGTCACGTAGCCAAACGTTTCTTCAAAATCCCAGCACTGTTTTAACTGGGCTTTGAGTATACCTATTTCAGTCGCATGTTTAGTCTTTGAGCGCTTCACTTTCAGCTCAAACTTTCCTGCATGTAAATCATTATGGCACGTCTCGCATAGTGCTATTAGGTTACTGGGTGCATCAGTGCCGCCCTGAGAACGAAATACTTTGTGGTGTACGTGCAGCTCAAGTTGTGCTTCGTTTTACGTCCACTTTGACATTTATAATTGTCACGCTGCAATACGTAGGCTTTAACGTTGTAGTAGCCCAGCAGTGCGCCTTGCTGGTAGCCGGCACTAGTCACAATTGGGTTAGTTATCTTGTGTATATCGAAGCTAGCAGTTTCAACCTTCCAATGTGAAATTGGTAATTTAGATACGTCAGTGCGCAAAGCCACCCCGCTTTGATAAATCACTTTACCATTTGCGATAGCTGCACAGCCAACGTGTTTACTGCCAGTGTCCATGCCAGCAACTACGTGCTGAGTATGGCCGCTCGACCCATGCAATAATTTGATTGTGAACGGGGTACGTTTGACTACCTTAGCCTTACCATTTTTAAGCAGCTTACGTGCTTTAGCGGCCTTGCAAGGCATCAAAGGCTTCCCGTGCTTGTTAAGTACATACGCTAACATAGCGCGTATCTCCTTCGAGTAGTGCGTATAACTGTGCTTGAGGCACACAGCAAATTCGACTTCCTCTCGACCAGATAATTTAGCTTCGCAACGTGGTTGACTGCCCATAACTCAATAGGACTGTTTACAGTGCCACGAAAGAGCTTGGAACTGAGGCGGCATTCCAAGGTTTCTACATCTAAATTATCGTTTACTAACATTTCTAATCCTCAGTTAGTGGTCTGGTCAACAAGCGCTTTTACAAGCTCATCCCTTTAGGGGTGAGTAGTTGACTATAATTGCTGCCATAGTTGAAAAGTTAAATATGATCGAAATGGCGCGCAGTTATCGCTGCTAAACACGGCCACAGCGGCTTGCGCTTTTTTAACACCTAAATCACCATCGAGTAAAATATCGGGCTGACTTTGGCCACGTAACTTTGCATAGTTTACCGTCCACGGGCCTATGCCCTTTAAATTTAGCCATAAATCTAAATCGTCACATTGTGGGTTTAACGTGCAAAACTGCGCCAAATTATACAATGCATTTTTACGCGCTTGAGGCACTTTAAAAAACGCAAAATCACTGTTTACCAATTGCTGTGGGGTTGGAAAATAAACAGCCCCGTTGCACTGCTCCCCCAACTCACTAACAAGTTTAGTTACTAAATTATGCGCAGCAGTAACACTTACTTGCTGCCCAAGTACCGCGCGAATGCCCGCTTCAAAACTCGACCAAATTCCTGGTAGGCGCAGCCCTTCGCTCACCGCAAATGCATTATTAATATTATCTTGTATATGCATTGTGATTAAATTTATATCGGCGTCTAAATCAAGTACTCGCCGAATATTGGTAATAACTTGCTGTAAGCAATGCGTATTATTAATCGTTATTGCCACTTTAAAGTGATTTTTTTTAGCTATAAACTCGGCATTAAAACTGCCTTTGCAGTGCTCGTCTGAAAATGTACGCCCATAACTTGTCGCTGTTATCCACTCCATAGGCGCAATTAAGCGTTTTGCTAAAAACTGCTGCATAGCAGGCCAATTATATGGCGGCCTAAAGGGAAGAGTTAAATTGAGAGTTGAGTTTACAATAGAGCTAGGTGCTTTATCGCTGCTGCGTAATTTTGAAGGGGCAATATTTAGTTGCTGTAAAAATGCGTCGTTAAAACGTCTAATGCTATTAAATCCCGCTGCAAAAGCAATGTGCGTTAGCGGTAGAGTGGTTTCTTGGATCAGTTTTTTAGCAAAGTGACACTGATTGAAAAGACGGTATTGCGTGATCGAAATACCAAAGTGCTGAGTAAATAAACGCCTTAAATAACGGCTACTTACCCCTAACCTTGCCGCGAGTTTTTCGCAATCATAACAAGCACCTTGATCAATTAACTGTTTTGCTCGCAGTGCCGTGGTTTTAACTCCTTGCCAAGCAAAGCTCCCCGGCGCACTATCGGGCCTACACCGCATGCAGGGTCTAAACCCCGCTTTAGCAGCATTATGTGCATACTGATAATAGGTAACGTTTATTTCATTAGCCGTGGGGGCTGGGCATATTGGCCGACAATATATACCGGTACTTTTAACCGCCACATAAAAAAGCCCATCAAAACGAGGATCGCGACTCTGCCGTGCTTTTTGCCAGTGTTTATCATTCATAAACGCACACACTAATTACTAATAAGAAGCTTAAGCTTAAAGTATACGCCACACTTTACTAGCCAATTTCGGACCTTAACCATATAAGTTAACCAAAGGCAGGAGTTATATGGTTAAGCTACTGTTTATTATGTAACGTGTTAAAAGGCACTCTGCCTTATTTGGCAAAGTCGATTAACTCTTGCCCTGTTAAGCGATAAATAATCCATTCATTTTGCGGCTTAGCGCCCATACTATCGTAAAAGTCTATTGCGGGTTTATTCCAATCTAATACCACCCATTCAAAACGCCCACAATTTTTATTCAGCGCTTGATTTGCTAAGTGCTTCATTATTGCTTTACCTGCCCCTTTACCGCGGCTATCAGGGCTTACATATAAATCCTCTAGGTAGAGGCCGTTTTTACCAAGCCAGGTAGAGTAATTATAAAAATAAACAGCAAAGCCAATGGGCTCGTCGCCATCAAAGCATATAATGCTATGCGCTGTTGCGCCTTCACTAAAAAGGGTATTTAAAATGGCTTGTTCATTAGTTTTAACTGCTTGTGGCTCTTTTTCATAAATAGCGAGCTCATTAATAAAGTGCAAAATGGTTTTTGCATCACTTGCTTGCGCATCACGAATGTCGATTGTGTTTGTCATACTGCTTTAACCTTAAAAATATTGCTCTAATTTATCTTTTAAAATATCAAGTTCAATTGGCTTGCTTAAATAATCATTCATGCCAGCTGCAATACACCGCTCTTTGTCTGAATCCATGGCATTGGCTGTTAATGCTATAATTTTAATTGCTTTATGCTGCTCGCCAGCCTCACCTTTACGTATTGCAATAGTGGCATCATAACCATCCATAACCGGCATTTGGCAATCCATTAGTACAACTTGAAAGTAACCTGCTTCATGTTTTGCGAGTTCCTCTAAAGCACGTTGACCATTTTCGGCTAAGACTGTTTCGCAATTGAGCTTTTTAAGCATTAAAGTAGATACTTGCTGGTTTATTGGATTATCTTCAACCAATAATATTTTAGCAGGCTCAATGGTTTTGGCTTTGCGCAACGATGAAATATACCCAGATGTTACCAATGGCAGTGCTTCGTGCTGCTCGCTATTAGTAATAACCGAAAGCGCAGAAATTAAATCGGCGGTTGTTACTGGCTTTGGAAAGTAAGCCTGAAAGCCTGCGTCAGAATAGCGCTGAGCCCCCTCTAAGCCTGCAATACTGGTCATCATTACTAATGGCATATGTTTGTAATCTGCATGCGCTTTTAATACTTCACATAACTCTATGCCATCCATGCCGGGCATTTGCATGTCTAATACAGCTATGTCATACATGCCCTGATTGTTTTTAACTCTATTTTCACAAATTAGCAGCGCATGTTCGGCATTATTTGCCAGCTCAACATTAGCTCCCCAGTGCTTGAGCTGCTCTGAAATAACCAAACGATTTGTTTCGTTATCATCAACCACCAATATACTTAACCCATTAATATTAGCCTTTGGCATATAGCGCTCTTGTTGATCGCCCTTTAGCACCTCCATGGTGACGATAAACTCACTCCCTTGGCCAGCATTACTTTTAATTGCAATAGCGCCTCCCATTAGTTCACATAACTGCTTACTTATAGCAAGACCAAGGCCAGTGCCTCCATATTCTCGAGTAGTAGACGCATCTACTTGCATAAAGGGTGCAAATAACTGTTGTTGTTTTTCTTTGCTAATACCAATACCAGAATCTTTTACGCTAACTTTCAGTATTAGCTGGGCTTCAATACGCTCAATAGATGCGCTAACCACCACTTCGCCTTCGTTTGTAAACTTAACGGCATTACTTAATAAATTAGTTAATACTTGGCGTATTCGCCCTGGATCGCCACTTAACTGCGATGGCTCTAAGGCAACCAAATCTAAAATTATTTCTATGCCTTTATTTTGAGCTGTTAATGCTTGCGCTGCGGTTACTTCACCAATTAAATCGCGGGCATTAAAGTTAATACTCTCTAGCTCAATTTTACCTGCTTCTGCTTTTGAAAAATCTAAAATATCGTTTATTACACCCAGTAATGAATGCGCACTGGTTTTAGCAATTGCTACTTTAGTTTCAATAGGCTTGGGCAGTTGCTCTAACTGAATAAGCTCAAGCATGCCTAAAACACCATTCATTGGCGTACGTATTTCATGGCTCATAGTTGCTAAAAACTGACTTTTTGCTACACCGGCTTCTTTTGCCAAAACCAAGGCTATTTTTAATTCCTCAGCGGTTTGTTTACGGCGTTGTGACACTAAGGTACTGCCTACTAAAGTTGCTAAAGAGCGTAAGTAGGTTTCTTCACTTTGCGTCCATTGGCGAAACTCCCCAACGGTTTCTGCGCATAAAATACCTAAATTTCCGTCACCGGTTGTAATAACGGCATCTAGCATAGATTTTATATTATTAGGTTTTGCATAGTGCTCAATAAAATCAACGGTAGCGGGATGATTATAAACATCGTCAATGGCTATTAAGTTTTGTTTATAAATAGCTTCGTAGTAGGCAGGGTAATCCTCTGCACTGAGCTGTGCATTACAGCAATCAACACCTTGCCCTTGTATATTTAAACTATGGCAAATCATTAAATCGCGTTGTTCGTTAAAAATCCAAATAGAAGCGCGCTGTACATCAAGCACTTCACACATAGACTTAACGGCTAATTTTTTCACCTCTGCCACATCACTGCTTTGCACTTCAGGTGCAACAGTAAGCATGGCTAAGCTTTTGTTGTAACGATTGGCTTTTTCGCTTTCAAGTTCAAGTCGCTTATGTGCATCAATACTTTGAAAAGAGCCAAAAACACGAATACACTGGCCGTTTTCAAACTCACTTTGCCCTATTGACTTAACCCAACGTTCTTGGCCAGTGTAAGTAACAATAATAAGCTCAATATTCCAGCTTTTCCCACTACTTATTGCACTTTCAAAAAGGGCATTAATTTTATCTCTGTGATAGCCTTCTTTATAATGATTTATTGCGGTGGCTATATCTGGAGAGTAACTCTGTGGCACTTCGTGAATTGCGCGTACTTCGTCTGACCAATAAAGCGTTTGCGCTTTTAAGTCTATTTCCCACGCACCTATTTGCCCCTGTTTACTCATAGATTCAAGCAGGCTTTGCTGACGTGTTATTTTTAATTGCGCCTGATAACGCTCTGTAATATCGAGTATAAAACCATCTAAATATAATACGTTTCCGTCAGTGTCATAAATGGCTTGGCCTTTTTCATTTACCCAACGTACTTCATTACCTTGCGTTATGATCCGGTATTCAACAGACCAAGGCGTGTGCTCGTCAATGCACTTAATAATCGTTTTTTCAATATCGTCACGATCGTCCGAGTAAATTATTTCTAAATAACTTAACTGCTTATTCTCTAATATTGCCTCAGCGTCATAACCCGTAAGCTCTTTAGTTTGCTTACTCATATAAAGCATAGTCCACACTTTATCGTACTTACAGCGGTAAATAATGCCTGGAATATTGCCTACTAACGAGGCAAATTGGTCACGACTATTTTGTAATTCTAGCTCTGTTGCTTTTTGTTCTGTAATATCCAAATGGGTACCTATCATCCGCTTTGGTGAGCCATCATCATTCCATTCAACCACTTTTGCAGTGTCTAGTATCCATACCCAATGACCTTGTTTATGTTTCATACGTGCTTCATTGACGTAATAGTTTGTTTCACCAGAAAAATGAGCGTTTAATTTTTGCTCCGAAACGATTAAATCGTCTGGGTGGGCATACTTATACCAAGTGCCTATTACTGCTGGGCCTAACTCATCTAAGGTATAGCCAATTATTTCAGCCCAACGGTGATTAAAAGTGACTTTACCTGTGTCAATGTACCAATCCCAAATTCCCACAGCGGTAGTGTCTATTACCAACTGTAGTTGTGCTTTATGCTCTTCTAGCTCTATTTCTTGTAACTTTAATGCGGTTAAATCTGTTCGAATGGCTATATAGCTCTGTGGCTTAGCATTTTCATCTAAAAATGGCGCTATGGTGGTATCTACCCAATATAAATTACCTTGCTTGGCTTTATTACATATTTTCCCATGCCATACTTTTCCCTGTTTTAGGGTTTGGTACATTTCTTTAAAAAACTGTTTTGGGTGAGTGCCCGAATTAAGAATACGGTGATTTTTACCTATTAACTCGTGTTCGTCATAACCACTTATTTCACAAAACTTTTTATTAACAAAAGTGATAGTGCCTTTTAAATCTGTTGCAGCCACAATCGCGTGCTCATCAAGTGCACTTTTTTGCTCTGCTAAGTGCCTTAGCACAACCTGTAGTTCAGCCCCTTGTTTATAAAACTCTGTTAGTTGTTGCTGTTTATTTTCGGCCAATTTACACAGCTTACTCGATAACAAATTAAACTCTTGGCTGTCGGGTAAAATAGGTACTTGGGTGCTTTTCCCCTTGGTAATTTTATCAACAAGGGCTGTTAAGCGCCTTAATGGATGAAACAATACTCGACCAAACCACCAAGAGCACGCTAAAACAGCCAACAACATAAGCAGTGTTGCCAAAGCAAAATACTTAATAGAATAAGTATTTGTTAGCTCCTGAACATTCGGCTTAGACACTAATAGCAGCCAGCTTTGATCACCCAAAAAATTCAGCTGACTAACAAAGCCATACATTACATCATTATTTTCGTTGTTATAGGTAAACGTTTTTTGCATTAATTGTGTTTTATTTAATAATGTTTGCTCTGTTGATGGCTGTTGGTTTAATAAAGGCAAACTATTACTTGGCAATAAACTAAAACTAAGCTCGCTGTTTTTAGCATACATTGCATTTAATTGATTCATTAGCCACTGGGGGTTTATATCGGCTAAAAGAATACGGCTTAATTGTTGCTCCGTATTATATATACCAAGCGCAATAATAAAATGTGGTTGTTTTTCAATTAAAAATGATTGAAATGAAGGCGTTGCATGCTCACTCAAGCTAGTATGGATATTAGTTAACGATTGAGGAGCTATTTTGCTAATAAAAGAAGATGTAGGTGTAGCAAGCAAAGCTGCGCTATCTATTAGCTCTACATTATTTACAAATTCGTATACGTTAACAAACTCAGTTATTGCACTTTGTTGTTGCACAGAGTTAGTCGTTAACTGGTTTTTAAGTAACTTAAAATCTTTAATATAATCAGCCAGCCAAAAGCGACTAAACTGCTGAGCAATATTTGTTACCTGTTGTAATTCAGTTTGGGCGTGTTGTTCTAATGTATTATTTATTCGCTTAAAGCTCAGCCAAGAAAACAAACACAAAGGTATTAATGCAATAACTACAAAGGCTATAGTTAGCTTACTTTGTACAGACTGTCCTTTACCTGCTAGCTTTGTGAAGCTCAAACCTTTATTCATACCTGAATTACCTAGTAATTTTACCCATTTTAATACTATGTATTAATGCATTAAAAAGCCTAAGACGCAAGTTTTGCGCTAATAAGCCCATGAATTTTTTATGTGTTTTACAAACAGTACTGCTACCTGGCTTTTAACTAAATATACGCCTAAGTATACACAATGAGTTAGCTAAGTTTCATCAAGCCCCGTGTAGCTGTTTTTAGCTGCTCGTGATATAACAATCTTAATATAAGTAGTTACTTGGGGATATTATGGGTCATGACCATGCACACAGCCATGTAGACGACAGCCAAAGTAACAAGCAACTCGCGCTAGCTGTTGCCATTAATGTTCTGCTTACTGTTGCGCAAGTTATTGGCGGAATATTTTCTGGCAGTTTGTCACTCATGGCAGACGCACTGCATAAACTTAGTGATGCAGCCGCTATATTTATTGCCCTTGTTGCGCGTAAAATTGGTAACAAACCTGCCGATAACACACATCACTTTGGCTACAAGCGCGCCGAAATTTTAGCTACTTTGTTCAATAGCAGTACATTAATACTGATAGGTGTGTATTTAATTTTTGAAGCTATGAGCAGTTATTTAAACCCGCAGCCAATTGATGGTTGGATCATAGTGTGGGTGGCTGCATTTGCCCTGCTAATAGATTTAATCACTGCACTTTTAACTTACCGAGCTGGCGCAAATAGCAGTATGAATATAAGAGCAGCTTTTATTCATAATGTATCTGATGCGATGGCGTCTGTTGTGGTTATTGTTGCAGGTACTTTAATTATTTTGTACCAGTGGTATATAGTTGATTTAATTGCGACAATTTTAATTTCTATTTATGTTATTTACCATGGCGTGTTACTGCTTAAACAAAGCTGTCGCATTTTAATGCAAGCTGCGCCTAATAACTTTGATACCCAAGCTGTTACATGCGCTCTCACCAAAAACTTTAATATAGAGCAAGTAATAGCTATAAAAGTATGGCAATTAGATGATAAAACCAGCCATTGCGAACTGCTGATTAACGCTCATAACTCACTTGATTTAGCAGCCGTTAAACACTTTTTACAGCATAATTTTAATATTGAAAACTGCATAATAGAAAAGCACAATAATTTATAATAAAAATAGCTTTATAAACAAACTTTCAATTGAAAACTGCTCTCATTATCATTTACAATTAGGGTTCTTAGCTCACAATTGAGATGCCGTTTTTGAAACTTTGGTTACGTAAAATTCATTTGACACTTGCCCTACTCAGCGGGTTGTTTTTATTAATAGTGAGCCTCAGCGGAGCGGTGTTAATTTACGCAAAAGATCTACAACACCTTATCCAGCCCGAAAAATGGCTAGTAACGCCTGCAGAAAAACCGCTAAATTTCGACACTTTAATAAACAGTGTGCAAACTCAAACCCAACAAAAAACTGTTTTTTTAATGCCTGAACAAAACCCTACTATGGCATGGCAGTTTAGATTAGCTAATAATCACTACGCGAGCGTAAACCCCTACACCAGCAATGTTATTTATACTTACCAAAGTACAGATACAATTTATGGTTTTACGCTTGCTTTGCATCGCTGGTTATTATTTGAGAGCAGTGACGGTAATAAACCATTTAAAAATTGGATGTCGGTATGTGCATTACTGCTGTTAATAAACGTATTAATAGGCTTTTATTTATGGGTAAAACCTAAAAACCGGATAAAACGTTTAGCTATAAAACCTAAAGCAAAACTAAGAGTACTGCTGTATCAGCTGCATACTGTGTTGGGAGTTTACTTTTTTGTGCCATTAATACTGATTGCCTTTACGGGTATGGCGTTTAATTGGAAAACGCAAACGCAGTCTGTTTTAGAACTGGTAACACAAAATAAAGTAACAAACAGACCTGCGCCTCCCAAAATACCTGTGCTTAAAAATACCGAATTACAATACAATTTAGCAATTAATAATGCTCAAGCCATATTTCCAGAAGGTGAGCTATATAGGGTATACCTGCCTAAAAAAGCGGATGACGCGATTGCTTTAAGAATACAAAATCCCGGCGAAAGCCACGCTTACAGCTGGGTTTGGACTAATCCATTTACTGGTAAAGTATTAAACTCATTTGACGCCAGTAAAACCAATTTCACCACACAAGCATGGAACTTTAAATATGCCTTTCATATTGGTAATTTTGCTGGGCCAGTTGTACAGTTTTTATGGCTACTAATAACCCTATCACTGAGCTTTTTTATTGTAACGGGTGTTTACTTTTGGTTAAAAAGACGAAATCGAAAATAATTATCATTAACACTTGTGGCCGTTATTGTTAATAGTTATCATTACCAAAATTAATTATTTATCTGAGTTACCATGTTAAAAACCTCACTTTGCTTACTTAGCGTCGCTGTTAGTGCTTGCGCAATTGCCGATGAAAATAGTAAAAACAAATATTCTGCTGATCAGTTAGAACACGTTATTGTGTCGGGTAGTCGTATATTTGAAAGTATTGATGAAGTTCCTGCTTCAATTACTGTTATAAATCAGCAGCAAATTCAACAACACTTAAAAGTAAACCCAGAACTAAGCAGCTTACTCGCACAAATGGTACCAGGATTGGCTCCTAGCACCGGCAGCTCCAGTAACTCAGGCCAAACACTGCGTGGTCGCGCACCTTTAGTTATGATTGACGGCGTGCCACAATCAACTCCACTGCGTAACGGTTCATTAGGCATAAAAACGCTAGATGCCAGTGCCATTGCACGCATAGAGGTTATTAAAGGAGCAACCTCGATTTATGGTAATGGCGCTGCTGGCGGCATAATTAACTACATAACAAAAAAAGCGAAAAGTGACGGCCAGCCTGAGGGCGAAATTAGTATTTCTAGCCGCTTTAGTGCTGTTAAGCTTGATGAAAGTGCCGGTGCAAGAATATCGGCAGCTATAAATGGTGGCTTAGATAAGTTTAGCTATTTAATAAGCGCCAGTTACGAGCAAAACGGTGTACAACGTGATTCAGAGGGTGATATTTTAGGCTTGCAATATGGTTTGTCCGACTCAGAAACACAAAACTACTTTACTAAACTAAGCTACGATTTTGATGATGATAAGCAACTAGAGTTTAGTTATAACTTTTATAGCTCACAGCAAAAAACTGATTTAGGGGATGTTACTGGCGACGGTAACATAGGTGAAAAAACCTATGCGATTCACGTACTCAAAGAGCTGCAAAAACCAGGTAAACCGCAAGGCCCCGAAGGCAATGTAAATATTACTCTTAAATACCTAGATTACGCCTTATTCGATAACACCCAAATGACCTTAGATCTGTACAAGCAAAATATAGAAAATGTATTTTTCTTTTCAACTAATTTAGCCAATCTTGATGATGGTTATAGCGGTGGTCAATCTGTTATAAAGTCAGATAAACTAGGCGCAAGAGCCACATTTAATAGCCAATTTGACTTTGATAATCTAACAACCACCTTAATATATGGTATTGATGCCCTAAACGATAAAACCTCACAACCTTTAGTTGATGGCCGTATATGGGTTCCTGAAATGGACATGGATAGTGTTGCTGGTTTTTTACAAACAAAGTGGGTAATTAACGACGATATTATTTTAAAAGCCGGTGTAAGAAAAGAAAGCATAGATTTAACGGTAGCCGACTATCAAACATTAAAGCTATGCAGAACCGCTACGCAATGTTCAGTACCACTAAGTGTGCGCGGCGATACCATAAATTACGATGCAACAACTTACAATGCTGGCATTAAATATAATTTAAGCCCTGCCTTTAGCCCATTTTTTAGTTACTCGCAGGGCTCTGATATATCAGACATAGGCATACTATTGCGAGCAGCTACTGTAAACGATATAGCGCTTATTCAAACACAAGCATCAATTATAGATAACTACGAAGTAGGTTTCACCTCACAATTTGATGACCTGCGCTTTGAAGTAGCAGCATATAAAAGCACGTCTGAGCTAGGAACCAGCAATAAATTTAACGATGTAACAGGCGTTTATGAGCCAATACGCGCGCCGCAAAAAATATGGGGCTTTGAAGGCTTAGTAAATTATGCCATTACCCCACAACTTAAATTAGTTGCCACATATAGCTACGTTGAAGGTAAAGATACCCAAGCCGATGAATACTTAGGTGCTAAACAAATTAGCCCACCAAAAGCGACAGCCAATTTAGCGTGGCAGGCCAGCGACGACATAGCTCTTACATTTAGCTATTTATACGTTGGCGATAGAAAGCGCTTTGATAAAAACGAACAAGGCCAATACGTTGGCGATCAAGGTCCTGTAAGTAGTTACGATATAGTTAATTTGAGTGGTCAATATCAAATTACTCCACAATGGAGCAGCTATTTTGGGGTCGAAAATTTATTTAACAGCGACTACTACCCTGCTCGTGCGCAATCATATACTTATGGTGGCTACAATATTAAAGGGCTAGGCACTACGGCAACTCTCGGTGCTAAATATCAATTCTAACTGATTTAAGTAACTTTAAAGGCATGTTAAGCATGCCTTTTTAAATTATATTAAAATATGTGTATTAACCCTCATCTCGCTCAA
Source organism: Pseudoalteromonas sp. HL-AS2 (assembly GCF_031198805.1). NCBI lineage: Bacteria > Pseudomonadati > Pseudomonadota > Gammaproteobacteria > Alteromonadales > Pseudoalteromonadaceae > Pseudoalteromonas > Pseudoalteromonas sp. HL-AS2. Next base: position 415,107 of record NZ_CP133572.1, read on the forward strand.
TTAACAATACCTATTATAAAAATTAAAAACTGCTTACAAACCAAGTAATAACGCAAACTTAAATAAGAATCAAAACCAATAGTAACATAATGATTTTTATAGAGAAAACTTGCAATAGCTGCAGTTTGCACTACACTGGTCGCAATTGAACTTGTTAAGGTGATCTATCATGAAAGGTAATCAAAAAGTAATCGACGCATTTAATACATTGCTAGCCAACGAATTAGCAGCAATTGACCAGTATTTTATTCATTCGCGCATGTACGATGACTGGGGATTAGCTAAACTTTATGAGCGCCTTAACCACGAAATGGAAGAAGAGAAAGATCATTGTGACTGGTTAATAAAACGCATTCTATTTTTAGAAGGTGTGCCTAACATGACTAAACGTCGTGATTTATTAATTGGCACCGATGTTAAAAGCATGATGCAAAACGACTTAACACTTGAGCTTGAAGTAGTAGCTAGCGTAAAAGACGTAATCGCAATATGCGAAGAACAACAAGACTATCAATCTCGTGCCATTTTAGAAAAACTATTATTTGATACCGAAGAAGATCATGTTTACTGGTTAGAACAGCAACTTGGTTTAATTGATAAGATTGGAACGCAAAATTATCATCAAGCACAAATGGCTTAGTAGGAGTATATAGTATGAAAGGCGATAAAGACGTTATTGCAGCACTAAATAAAGTACTCGCTAACGAGCTTGTTGGTATTAACCAATACTTTTTACACGCACGTATGTTTAAAGATTTTGGCTTTAGTAAATTAGATAAAGCAGACTACAAAGTATCAATTCAAAAAATGAAAAACGCGGATCGTTTAATTGAACGTATTTTGTTTTTAGAAGGCTTACCAAATCTTCAAGACCTAGGCCGTTTACGTATTGGTGAAAACAGCGAAGAAATGATTGCTGCCAATATGAGCTTTGAACTTGATACAATTGATGAGTTACGTAGCGCAGTTAAACTGGCTGAAAGTAAAAAAGATTATATTACTCGTGAAGCCCTTGATCACATTTTAAATGAACAAGAAGAGCAAATTGATTGGTTAGAAACTCAGCAATTACTGATTGAAAATACCGGCTTAGAAAACTACCTACAGTCGCAGCTGTAATAGTAATTAACACGCATAAAAAAAGCAGCTTAAAGCTGCTTTTTTTATATCTAAATTTTGTAATGTAATTTTTAACTAAATTAAGCCACTTGATCCGTTATATCGGCAATTTGAATAAGCTTACGATTAAGGATCTTTTTAGTACAACCACAACACTTACCGCATTGGCTGCCCACTTTAAGCTCTTTAGTTAACTCACGCATGGTTGTTGCACCATCGTCAATTGTTTGTTCAATTTTTTTATCGGTCACACCGTGACATAGACAAATATACATGAATACAAACCACTCTCAATTACATTTAGTAGGTGCATACTAATCTAAATGGTAATGGTTATCAAACACTTTTTGCAGTTAATTATGTTATTTTTTGATCTTATTTTAAGCAGTGCTACACAGGTTAAAATAATCAGCGACTGTTTAAAAAAGTATATGTTCCAAAATTGTATGTCCGTTGAGGCCCTGTATTCAATTTTTAAAACAACCACTGAGCACCTGTACGCTTAAGCTATTCGTTTTAATTACTTATAGCGCTTAATCTATGGTTCACGATTTACTATCTAAAAGGTTTGTGGAATAATGCGCGTCTCTTAGGGGAGTAGCCCGCTTAGTAATATCAATCGTGTTGGAAAAGTGAGTAATTATAGCCTTGTATATCGCTACAATAACCACGCTTTAATATTATTGGTGTCACAAGTAAACTTATCAACATAATTGCACCTCACGTGCGTGGTAAGTTTGTAATGTTGTAGCAAGCATTATCGGCGAGACCTAGGTAGATAACTATCCTCAAGGCGGGAGATAGCTATTTGCCTTGGTTTAGTATTCCCGCCTGTAAGAATCAATAATGGAAGTTTTTTTAACCTCAACCGTCACTGTTGCCCTTGCGGAAATAGGCGATAAAACTCAGCTTTTATCGTTACTGCTCGCTGCTCGTTTTCATAATAAAATTGCACTCATTTTAGGTGTATTAGTCGCAACTATTATTAATCATGGCTTATCTGCTTGGTTTGGAGATTGGCTTAGTGGTAATTTTGCTATTGAGTACCTACCTTGGGTTGTGAATATTAGTTTTATTGTGGTTGGCCTTTGGCTGCTGATCCCTGATAAAGATGAAGCCGTGAGCCATAAATACGATCGCTATGGCGCATTTTTAGTCGCTTTTGTATTGTTTTTTATTGCTGAAATTGGCGATAAAACACAAATAGCCACTGTGCTACTTGGCGCACAATATCAATCGGTGTTGTGGGTTACTATTGGTACAACTGTGGGCATGTTAATTGCTAACGTACCGGTTATTTATGCAGGTAATGCGCTACTAAAACGCATTCCTTTAAATAAAGTGCGAATAATTGCAGCCAGTGTTTTTGTGCTGTTAGGGCTATATGGCATAGCAACTATTTAGGCTCAATACTTTTATTATTAAAAGCCCCCTGCTCATTATCCATAAACGAGGGCTTTTAATTTCACATCAGCTTAAGTATTAAAACTGATATTTAGCCGATAAGTAAACACGTCTTGGCTCACCCGGAAAATGCCCAGTGCGATTAATAAAGCCGCTTAATGCGTACTCTTTATCAAACACATTTTTAATTGATACTTGCCACGTCCAGTTTTCTAACTGAGTTTTCCAGGCCATATTGTAAATGGTATAGGGCTTTACATGGGTGCCATCTAAACTTACTTGCTGATCAACATAATCAAGGCCAGCAGCAATAGATGAGTTAATGCTGGGTAGGTCATAGCGAGTCCATATGCCTGCAGTATTTTGGGGGGCATTGGCAAACTTATCAGAACCAGCAGCTTGCGCTGAAAAGCCTTCGCTTTGCTCGTTTATACGGGTATCGTTATACGCGTAACTGGCCGTTACTACCCAGCTATCGGTTATGTCGCCAACCACCTCTAGCTCAAAGCCATCGCTTTGCACTTCACCTAGCGATTCTAGCTGGTCAATACCCGAATCATTTTGTAGTAAGCTTGTTTGCAAAATATTTTTACGCACAATTTGATAGGTCGCGATATTAATCGCCAAGGAGTCATCAAATAATTTAGTGCGCAAGCCTAACTCTGTAATATAGCTATTTTCTGGGGAGAATGGCCCACCTACTAACTCAGATTGGCTTGCCGCATCTTGCGGCAAAAAGCCTGTACCATAAAGCGCATATGGAAAAAACGTATCGTTAATATTATAACTGGTGCCAATACGCACCGTAACATCACTATCTGAAAACTCAGTATTGCTGATCTGATCAGTATCTTCAAAGTGATCGTAGCGTAGCCCCGCTGTTATATTCCACTTTTCGGTAATATCTAGTTGATCTTGCAAATAAACCCCGAGCCTTTTAGATTCAGTACTAACAAATCGTGGGGTTATACTTTGTAAGTCGTAATCGGCGCCCGATGTTAAACCATATTGCGGATTGATTAACGATAGTCCAGGTACTGGTCCGCCTTTACTTGCTTGTTTGGCGGTGCGGTATATAGCATCAAATTTAGCAGCATAATAATCTGCGCCTACTAAAAACACATGCTCCATATTCGCAATCGTTGTTTGTGCTATTAAATTAGCAGTTAAACTCAAGCCTTGGTTTTCGCGCGCTTGATCTCTAAATTCACGTTCACTCCAATCAACTACACCGTCATTATCGGTATCTAACAAGCCCCGCGGTTCGTGATAGTTTTGCTGTTCGGTATTAGTAAAGTAACGCGCTGTTACATCTATACTAAATATATCATTTAACTCATTTTTATAGGTTGCCTGATACACATCAGCTGACACTTTTTGATAATCGCTTGCTTCGTTATGGTTCCACTCACGATTAGCAATAAAGTCGCCGTTATCATCTACAGGTACGCCACGTAAACGGGCTCCTGCTAAGTCTTGATCTATATTAGTGTATTGCAGCACTAAATTTGACGCATTATCAAAGTCAAAGCGATAACCTAAATCGATAATGGTGTTGTCTTCGCCGGTGTTATACCTAAACGGATTTTGGCTTTCTTTATACACGCCCACTCTGTAGGCTTGTGTTTGCTCGTTGTTTACACTGCCTGTAGATTCAAAAGCACCACTAAAAAAGTCATCATTGCCAAGCTCTAGTTCTACTGTAGTTTTAGCAATATATTGTGGTTTTTTAGTCATGTAGTTAATAATGCCACCTGGATTACCACTACCATAAACCGCGCCACTTGGGCCTTTAAGCACTGCTACTTGCTCAATATTAAATAACTGCGGTACGGCAAAACCATTAAAAGGGTCACCTTTTACACCATCGTATAAAATTTCGTCTTGACGAAAGCCTCTAAATGTTACGCCCGAATAGCTAAAGCCATTAACGCCTGCAATGTTACTATATAAATCAGTAATTTGACGTGCTGCTTGGTCACTAATTAACGCTTGCGGTAATATTTGAATCGATTGAGGTATTTTTTCTAAGGGGGTATCTGTACGGGTACCAAATGCTGACTCGGTTGGCCTATATAACGAAAAAGCACGGCCTACTACTTCTATTTTTTCAATATTATTCTGAGCCGTTGCGCTATTGAGCGGTATTGTTGAGGGCGGTGCTGTTGTTGATTGTTCAGCTTCTTCGGCGGCAAATACACAGGTAGAATTAAATATAATTGATGAGATTGCGATAGATAAAAGAGTAAATTTCATGAGAGATAACTAACAATAATACAGTGAACGCATGTTAATGCTAACTACTCTCATTTGCAATTGATTATTCTATATAAATAAAAGCTTTGCCTATGTACTCGTAACGCAATAGCAGCCTTTAGTGCCAGCAATTAATAACTGTGAATTAAACCCAGCTGTTAAGTTACTAATTACAGTTTCTACAAAACCGCTTCCTTGCGAGCACGCTAGTCCTTCGGATAGCGGCCCGGCATAAACAAAGTCCCCATTTTTATCAATAATTACAGCAGCAGGGGTTGCTGGAATGGCTTGCTTAAGTTGTTGTGTAAGTTGCAACTCTTGCACGGCAAGTCCTTTACTTTTTGCAAATGCTTGCAACGTCGTAATGTGCGCTTGTGCTTGCTTAGTACAACCGCAATTTTGCTCTGTAATAATAACAAGCGATGCCACGGTATTACTAACCACTAACTGTTGTTTAAATTGCTCAAACCAATTTTGTTGCTTTAGCATTTGCGATTCATCAAACGGCTTTAGTTGCCCAAGCTGAAAGTACACCAGCCCAGTCACAACCAGTATAAACCACGCGGCAACAACCCCTACAATAAAGTAATTCGACTTACTTAAATTTTGCAATACTTTGCTCTAATACATCAATACTTACGTCAATTAACTGTACTTTAGCTGTTAACTGCTTAACTATTTTTGTGTCTTGATATTGGTTTTGGCGCATTTTGTCTGTGCTTAGTGCTATTTGCGCCGTATTACCCGCTTGCTCGGCAACTACTTGAGCCACTGAGCTAGTACTGCTTGATACCGCTTTAATTTGTTCACTCATAGATGAAATGTTTTCTTTCATCGTGGTGCTTATTTTTGTTAAGTCGACTACAAAATCAACACATTGGCTCATAGACTGAGTAGATGTGCGGCTATTGCTAACCAAATCTTTTAGCGTAGCGGCTATTTTAGCCGTAGTTGCTTGGCTATTAGTAGCAAGTGAGCGCACTTCTGATGCGACAACAGCAAAGCCACGACCATGCTCTCCGGCTCTAGCGGCTTCAATTGCGGCATTTAAAGCCAGTAAGTTAGTTTGATCTGCTATTCCCGATATTTCATTAAGTAAACCCGATATTACGTCGCCTGCGCCAACAAGATGATTTATTTGCTCTTCCGTATGATTAAGTAGTGTTAATAGCTCTCTGCTTTTACTGTCTGTTTGTGACACTTCTTGCAAGGCATTGGTCGCAGCTTGAGTAATATTATCTACTTGGTGTTTTAATACTTCACTTTCTTGCTCAACAAGTTTAAAGCCATGAGCAACTTGCGCACCAGAACTTGCAATATCGTCGGTTTGTTGGGTGCGCTGATCTGCACCTTCGGTTAACTCGTCGTGCACTTGGATCAGCTCTTGTGAGCTTACCTTTAATGACTCTGATTGAGTTTTTACTTGTTTAATTACATCTGACAAATACTCTAATAAGGTATTAAAGCCGGCTACCGCTTGGCTTTTTTGATCATCAGCACGTAAAGAAAGTTTAATATGATTAGGGTCTTGCATTATTTGCTCTGTCGCTGAGCTTAACGATAGCCCAGCACTACGTTCGCGCTGCAATGTTTTAGCAATATAGCCTGCAACAAACACTTCAACAATGGCATAACCTGCGTGTATTAGCACTGTTGTAAAGGCAAGCCTATCTGGATCAAACACGTAAAAACCTGTGTTTTGAGTTTGTAGGTAATAAAACGATAAGTGATGTACAGCAACAAACACAATAGCAGTTATAAAAACACGCCATTGCACAAACATAATTAACATCGCCATTAAAATAAATATTTCAAAATGCACTTCAATCAAACCATAGGTTTGTTGAATATGTAAAAAAGAAAACATCATAATGGCTGCAGCGACAACGTGGGGCGTTAAAGCACTATTAGGTTGGGTTTTTAATAGCCAAATTGGTAATAAGCAAAGCGGTAAGCCAACAATAAAGGCTTCGCTCAATGTGCCAAAATATAAACCAACACCTATTGATTCTATAAATAAGAGGCTAAAAATAACCGTAAATAAACGCGCAACACTAGACATAGTAGCCTTAAATTAAGTTTTTTAATAAAAATTAAGCGAGGCAATACGTATTAAAGTTTAAAAAAGTTCATCGGTTCCCCCTAACAAGCAAAAAAATGCTGAAATATTACACTTAACTTAACTAAGTAGACGAGTTAATTACATTATTTAAATATATTGACCTAATTGAATTGTTATTTACCCAACAAGCTAATAAGTTTATGTACAAGCAAAGCCGGCTATTTAACCTGCACTTTAGTTAGAACTTTATTATCCAGAGTTAAGGCTATTTAATAATAGGTAATATTTTTTTAAAGTTAGGTGTTGCTGCTTGCTTGGTCCATTGAAAAATAATGCTCTCGGTACTGGAAATGATCGCACCAGCTTGGCGTAGTTGCTCAGTAGCAATTATTTTGTGGTTGTCGTTACGTGAACCTATCGCATCAACTGCAATGATCACCTCATAGCCGTACTGCAATAAATCTAAGCATGTTTGCAACACACAAACATGCGCTTCGGTACCAATAACCACGACTTGCGGGCGAGTATACTTAGCGAGTTGCGCTAAAAACCCGGGCTCTGCACAGGCACTAAAGTGGGTTTTATGAAAATAATCTGCTTGTGGCAAAGCATCCTGTAAGGTTTGATTGGTTGCGCCCAAACCTTTTTTATATTGCTCTGTAATAAGGGTCGGTATTTTGTGCACTAAGCTGGCTTGCGATAACTGTAATGAGCACTTTAAAATAGCGCTAAAGTCAGCTATGGCTGGCTCAAGTTTCGTTTGTATATCAATAATTAATAACACACTGCGTAAAGCATCCACATTACTCATTTTGCTCATACTTCCTCCACTGTCCTGTTTAGTGTTAACTGCTTGTAACTAGCTCACTCTAATACGAACACCAAAACAAAGCTACTCTGCTCGCTGTTAGTATTGTTCAACTAGGCTTAAATAAGTTATTAATACACTGATACAACTCATTTTTATTGATGGGTTTGGCTATAAAGTCATTCATACCGGCGTTTAAGCATTTTTCTTTATCTTCGGCAAACGCATTGGCAGTAATAGCTAAAATTAATACGTTTTTACAATCATTTGGCATTTGGCGTATTTTTTGTGTGCATTGGTAGCCATCCATATTGGGCATTTGGCAATCCATTAAAATCAAATCTGCGGGGTAGCTTTCTAAGCAATGTAACGCTTCAAGGCCATCGTTTGCCGTTTTTATCTCGCATCCCGTTGCAATCATCATTTTGGTGATTACTATTTGATTAATTGGATTATCCTCTACGATTAAAATACGTTTTGCTGCTAAATCAGGAACAGAACTGTCGGCTATCTCCTTAACTGGAGCCTGGCTTAGAATGAGTGGGATTTTTATTTTAAAACAGCTTCCTACCCCTTCTTCACTGCGCAGGGTAAGCGAGCCGCCCATCAGCTCAATTAATCGTTTACTAATTGTTAGCCCAAGCCCAGTGCCGCCATATTTTCGGGTAGTGGAAACATCAGCTTGTGTAAATTCTATAAATAAATTTTGTTGTTGCAGCGCAGAAATACCAATACCAGTATCGGTAATTTTAATGAACAAACAATCATCCTCTGCAAAGCAATCCATAGTAATTAAACCAGTGTCAGTAAATTTACCCGCATTACTGAGTATATTGTTGATAACTTGAGAAAAGCGTAGTGAGTCTAACGCTATAAATGGCGGTAATTCTGGAGCAATAGTTAGCTTAAATGTAACGTTAGCGCTTAATCCCGAGTTATCAAAAACAGTGGCTAATTGGCGTATTAGTTTTTTAATTTCAGTTGGTTGCACATCTAACTTTAACGCATTAGCTTCTATTTTAGAAAAGTCGAGTATCTCATTTAAAATAAGCAGTAAGTTATGGGCACTTTGTTGGATCATTTGCAGCTCATTTTGTTCATCGGCAGCAATTTTAGAATTTTTTATTAGCAACTGAGTCATGCCCAAAATACCATTAAGCGGAGTGCGAATTTCGTGACTCATATTGGCCAAAAATAATGACTTAGTTTTATTTGCTTTATTAGCAACCCCTACAGCTTTAATTAGCTCCTGTGTTTTATCTTTAACTTGTTGCTCAAGCTTTAAATTAAAGTTTTTAAGCTGATTATTCAACGCTTCATTTTTACTGTTTGCGGTGCGTAACTTATTAAAGTTATTAGTCATCTTAAGGGCTAAACTTGCAAACTGTTGTTGTAACTTTTCAACCTCGTACCAGGTATTAGTATGCGAAACTAACCCTACTGTTTGTTCATCGGTTTCGAAGTTATCTATTTGCTCGGTTAACTTTATTATCGGCGTTACTAACCACTTACTTAGCTGCGTAATAAAAACACTGGTTAGTACAATTATAAATAAGATCAACACCAGAGATTGCCCCCACGCTTGGGCTGCAACATTATTGGCATACTTTTTATTCATTAATGTGAAAATACGCCAATGATTTAATGCCGATGTAGTGTCTTTTGAGTAATATTGCTGCGCGTTTGTTGCTGTAAATGCGCTTGTTTGTTTAAGACTTTGCAGCGCAACTACATCTTGTTTGCTAAGGGTTTGCATCTGCTTAAAGTCATTTAAGGTTGAAAATACTACCTGATTGCTTTTATCTAATATAATTAAGTCGGCTTGGCGCTTAAATAAGGTAGGTTGTAAATCACTAAAGTTTTCAAATAATAATGAGCCCTCTACTATCCCCTTAAATTGCTGGTTATTATAAACAGGGGCCGATATTGCCACTATTGATTGCTGTCCAAACCCTCTTCCTTTAAAAATACCAGAAATAAATCCATTTTGAGAATCAATTGCTTGGTAAAAATAATCGCGATCAGCAACATTAGCAACAGCCTTACCTTTTAACTGCTGTGTTTTTGACGTTGTGGGATAAAAGTAATTTACGTTGGCAAGTTCATCGGTACTTATAGCAGTTATAAACCCAGGATATAACTTCCCTAAAAGCTCAATAGCACTTTGTGGGCTATGCCCTACGCTAATATTTTGTGCGGTCAGTATTACTGCTTTGCGATGGTTTTCTAAATATAAATCTAGGCTTTGCGCTATTTGTTGGGACTTTTCATTTAGTTGTGCGTTTATTTCGTATTCAACCCTAGAGTAATGGTTATTAATAAGCACAATTGAAGTAAGCACTACCACTAAAATAACGAGCAAAGTTACAATATAATTAAGGATTTTATACAAAGAACCATAATGGCGAGACCAAGAATGGCGATTAAAAAAGAAACTAAATAAATCAATTACGCATAAATAAATGGCGGCATTTAAACAATATTTAGCAAGCGCAGTAACCAAAGGTAAAAAGCTAATATTAAGAAAGTAATGCCCAACCCCCCACAGTAATGGCATTGCTACTACAAGCCAAAACAGCATTCCTCTAAAAAATAAAGGCCTAGAATAGCGCAGACAAAAAAAGTACACCCATAGTATCTCTAAACCAAAAACGATTGAAGGCCAAGCATGCCCCCAACGATAAAATATGCCTAGGGTGCTTAAAGTAAACACAACTAACGAATAGCGCCAGCCAAATAATAATAAGCTTAAAAGAACAAAAAATTGCCCTAATAAAAACTCAGAACTATTAATAAATAAGATTGGTAGGGTATTTACAAAAGCAGCGGTAATACCAAATAAACACGACACAATAAAGTTAAAGTAGCGATGCTTACTTGCTAGTAAAGGCATAATTAGATTCCAATAAATTGCTGTTGATTCAATTTGTTCCTACAACAGCTATTATTTACATATAGCTTAAACTAAGCCATATGCTGCAATTTGCCAAGTTTAATTAACACTACTGCAACTACTTTCAATTTGTAACACACTATTTGTTACATTAAATTTTGAACGCAACAGGTTTTCGACCTTTAAGCGACATGCTTTATCGTGTTTTTCAATGGTGCAGTGTTTTTTTAGCACTATATGCGCACCCACTATTACCGTTTTATCTTTTCGTACTACAGTTACATTATGCACATTTTTTACATGCTGAATTGTGGTAATTGCTTGCTCAACTTTAGCTACTTTAGGGAGTTTATCTTTATTTATATACAGCCCTTTAACGCAACTTATAATAACCTTAATACCGGTGAATAAAACGAATGAAGCAATTAACATGCTCGATAAAATATCGATAATATCCCAACCAGTCAGGTAAATTAACACTCCGGCTATAAAAGTAGAAATAGTAGATATAATGTCAAAAAACGAGTGTAAAAACACCGCATATACATTAATACTCGCTTTACGGCCTTTATATAACACCCAAGCAGCGGCACCATGAAACAAAAAACCAAGCGCGGCAATGGCCGACATTAAAAAGCTATTTATTTCAAGTTCGTTGCCTTCATGATGGTGCATAAAACGCTCGCCACCTTCATACAATATAACCAAGCTAATTGCTAAATATAAAAAGCCATTTATAAGGCCTCCTACTAACTCAGCACGCTGATAGCCATCGTTATAGGTTTTAGCAAAGTGAATCGCCAAGCTCGAGGCAATTAAAGCAATAAATAAAGAGCTGTTATGAACAAACAAGTGCCCTGCATCGGCTAATACTGCTAGTGAGTTGGCGTAATATGCGCCTATTAATTGAATAACCATAAAAGAGCAGGTGATCGCCAAAGCAATTAATAAACGGCGACGGGAAGCTTTATGTGTCGTTATTTCGGTCATGAAATACTTAAGTACCTATACTTAAAACAAAGTAAGCTTCGAAAAAGCTCAACGGGGAATACGTAATGATATACAGTATCAATTATAATACGTAAACCTAATAAACGCACTAAAAAATTGGGAAAATAGAAACTTCTGTACTAAAAGTATTTAAAAAGGTATAAAAATAACAATATATTATAAAAATAATAACGTTTAATGTTTAGCTTGGAGAAACAAGTGAGTGATGACTCAATACTAAAATTGTGGCAGGTTTTAAATAAACTCAGTTTAGCTATTTTATTATACGACAATAAAAATAATACTTATTGTGTTAATACTGCGGCGCAAATTTTATTTGATTTAAAGCATTGCGACAATTTAGATAGCACTGCATTTAATGCTGTCACCCTCCTGAGCGTGCATAATAATAAACATATTGCTATTGAGTCATTATTCGATTCAAAAACTAGCACTAATATACAGCTAAAAAAACAACAACAAAGCATACCGTTAAATATCGCCCTTACCCAATTATCTGATTCTGTTTCTATGTTGTGTTTAGAGCCTTTAAAAAGCGATGTAATTGAGCTCTATAATTTTGATCGGGTTATTTCTGAAATATCAACAGACTTAATCGACATACAAAATGATGATATAGATTTGCATATTAATTTTGCGTTAAAAGCCATTGGCACTGCATTTGCTGCCGATCGTAGTTATTTATTTGAATTTAATACCGACAACGAAACCATTACTAACACCCACGAATGGGTGAATGAAGGCATTGAACCTTTCAAACAAAGGTTACAAAATGTGCCAAAAACCGAGCTACCCTACTTTTTTGAAGTAATGAACGCTACGCATTTGTTTCAGGTAAACGATGTTTTAAAATTACCTCAAGCAGCAAACGCTGAAAAAGTTGAGTTTCAGATACAAAAAATACAATCTGTTTTATGCATAGGGCTCCTTTTTGATAAAGAGCTTATTGGTTTTATAGGCTGTGACTGTGTTAATTTTAAGCGCGCATGGACACACATTGATCTGATCAGAATAAAATTAGTGGGCGAAATAATTGCCAACGCATTAAAAAATATAGATTACAAAAAAAAGCTGCAACTAGCCCAGCAACAACTTATTACTGCTAATCAAAAATTAAGTTTATTAGTTAATACCGATGGTTTAACTAATATTGCCAATCGCCGCTGTTTTGATGAAACACTTAAAAGTGAAATACAACGTTGTGCTCGTAATAAGCATTCACTTAGCTTAATTATGTGCGATATAGACTTTTTTAAACGCTATAACGACAATTATGGCCATCAAAAAGGCGATGACGCACTTAAGCAAGTTGCTAAAACACTAAATAAACTTTGCAGGCGCGAAGGTGATTTAGCTGCGCGTTATGGTGGGGAAGAATTTGCAATTATTTTGCCTTCGCTTAACGCAGCAGAGTGCCATCAATTTGCATTATTATTACAACAAAAAATAGCGCTGCTAAACATAGTACATAGCGACTCTAGTGTTGCAAAAACACTCACACTTAGCGTGGGCTTTTATAGCGCATATCCAACTAAAAACACCCGCCCCGAAACAATTATTAATAATGCTGATGCAGCCTTATATGAAGCTAAAGAAACGGGCCGTAATAAAATTTGTCAGTTTTTTGAAAGTAATTGAATATCACCTTACTAGGGTCTGTTGACCCTTGCGGATTAAAATTTGTTCAAACTAGGGGCGATTTAATCACGGCGCGAGGTTTGTAACCTAGTGGGCTAAGTGAAAACCGAGTAACAGAGAGTCAATCGCCCCTAGGCAGAACCCTTCGGGCAGCGCATGTTTGGCATTGATGCTACGTTATCGCCTATTTATGGGGAATAACCACACCACATAGGCTCTGCCTTGCCTAAATACCAAACACACTGCTGTAAATTTAACCTTGAAAGATCAACAGACCCTGACTATTTTATAGTGAAACCACATCAGTAATGTTACTCTAGCAACGTTGAAATTATAAACAACACTAACAATTCAACTTGTTAACTCTTTATTATTAGAAGGAATATTTACATGGACCCGATTGCACAAGTGCTCAATACAATATTTACCGTTGAAGCATTTTTACTCATTTTTGTTTTAGTACTGCTAAAAAGTAGTGTCAAATTTGTACCACAAAACCGCGCTTGGTTAATAGAACGCTTTGGTAAGTATCAATCAACTAAAGAAGCAGGTCTAAACTTTATCATCCCATTTATTGATCGTATTGCTGCAGATCGCAGTTTAAAAGAACAAGCACAAGACGTGCCTTCACAGTCGGCAATCACTAAAGATAATATTTCGCTTACTGTAGATGGCGTTTTGTATTTCCGTGTGCTTGACCCATATAAAGCAACCTACGGCGTTGATGATTACATATTTGCTGTAACTCAGCTTTCGCAAACAACCATGCGTTCTGAGCTTGGTAAAATGGAATTAGATAAAACTTTTGAAGAGCGTGACGTACTGAACACTAATATTGTCACTTCTATCAACCAAGCGGCAGAGCCTTGGGGTATTCAAGTATTACGTTACGAAATAAAAGATATTGTGCCACCACAATCTGTAATGGAAGCGATGGAAGCACAAATGAAAGCAGAGCGAGTTAAACGCGCACAAATACTTGAATCTGAAGGTGACCGTCAAGCCAATATCAATGTGGCCGAAGGGCGTAAACAAGCTCAGGTATTAGGTGCTGAAGGTGAAAAGGCAGAACAAATTTTACGCGCAGAAGGTGAAGCTAAAGCAATTATTGCAGTTGCCGAAGCACAAGCCGAAGCCCTGCGTAAAGTGGGTGAAGCTGCCGATACAGAGCAAGGCCAAAAAGCAATCCAACTTGATTTAGCAACTAAAGCAATAGCTGCAAAAGAAGCCATTGCCAGAGAGTCATCAATTGTATTGCTTCCTGATAATGCCACCGATGCAAGCTCAATGGTTGCACAAGGTATGGCCATTATTAATAGCTTAAATAAAAAGCATCAAGGCTAATAACTAAATAAAGGAGTCGGTATGGAATTTATTACCCAAAATTTACCACAAACCTTAATGGTACTTGGGGTTCTTGCGCTGATCATAGAAGTAGCCGTATTGGGGCTCTCTACCTTTATATTGTTATTTTTTGGCTTATCGTTATTTATAACCGGGCTGCTCATGAGTATGGGAATATTAGCCGACTCTATGACTACTGCGCTTTGGAGTAATACTCTAATAACAGCTGCAATTTCTATATTGCTTTGGAAGCCCCTGAAGCGGATGCAAAATAATGTTGAGCGTAAACCAGTTAATAGCGACTTTGCAGAGCTGACTTTTGTACTTAACCAAGATGTGACTATTGAAGGGTTAAGTACTCATCAGTATTCTGGCATTAGCTGGCAACTTAAAAGCAAACAGCCCATTAGCGCCGGTACGCAAGTTAAAGTAACTAAAAAAGAAGTTGGTGTAATGTGGGTTCAAAGCATTTAAAAACCTACAGCAATTATATTTTTCTAAACAGTTAAAATAACAATAAACGGGCAATTAAACACTGCCCGTTTATTTTGTTGAGTATTTATAATAAATAATCGCCTACCTCCTCCCTCGCACTTTGCTAACTAAGTTGATAGCATTAAAAAATGATGTAAGGAATATATCGTTATGACAAATCAACATAAACACACTTTGGTTGTTGAAGGGGGTGCAATGCGCGGTATTTTTGCAGCCGGTGTACTTGATGAGTTTTTAAAACAAAACTATCAACCATTTGCACGTTATTTTGGCGTATCTGCAGGGGCTACAAATGTAGCCGCCTATTTATGCAAGCAACCAATGCGCAATTACAAAGTGATCACCGACTATTCATGTCGTCCTGAGTTTATTAATCTTGCGCGCTTTATAAAGGGTGGCCATTTATTTGATTTAGACTGGCTATGGCAAGAAACCATTCGTGAAATACGGCTAAACACCGAAGTGTTTGCGCAAAACCCGGCAGACTTTTATATTGTTACTACGGCTATCGAATCGGGTAAAGCCCATTACTTAAAAGCCACCAGCACCGATATGGTCGAGCAATTAAAAGCGTCTTGTGCTATTCCTATTGCGTATCGCGACTATCCAATAATTAATAATATAGCCATGACCGATGGCGGCGTAGCCGACTCTATTCCCGTTATAAAAGCGTATGAAATGGGTGCACGTGAAATAACCGTTATTTTATCTCAGCCTTTGGGTTATCGTAAAAGGCCAAGTAAAGCACCATGGTTAACTAAAAAAATATATAAAAACTACCCGGCACTTATTAACACAACCCTCGCCAGAGCCGATGTTTATAACCAAAGTATTGATTTTATTAATAACCCACCCGCTGATTGCCGGGTAAATATTATAGCGCCACCAGTTAATTTTAAAGTGGGCCGTACCACTAAAAAGCTTGCAACCCTTAACACTGGCTACCAAATGGGTGTAGACGCCGCAAAAGCATTTTTAGCTTAATTCAAAACTAACTTAAGCTATATATTTAAAATTACTGCCCTTTATTTTAAATAAACATTAAAACACTTTAGATATTGTTAATAAGCTCTTATCCTATGGCGGAATTTTGATAAGTGAGTTATGTATTGTTTCTCATGAAATATTATGAGCATTAGCAACTCCCATTGTATTTTTTTATTAAGTATTTAGGAACACATTGAACGTGGACATTTTTAACGCAATTATTTTAGGTATTATTGAAGGTATTACTGAGTTTTTACCTATTTCGTCAACCGGGCATATTATTGTAGCAGCGCAATGGTTGGGTATAGAAGCAACGGCTACTAATCAAGCATTCGGCGTAATTATTCAATTAGCCGCCATTTTAGCGGTACTAGCCAACTATAAAGATAAGTTCACTCCAAAACATCTTAACTTATGGATAAAAGTAGCCATCGCATTTATTCCGTTAGGCATTATTGCTTTCATTTTTAGTGACCTAATAAAAGCACTATTTAACGTACCTGTTGTGGGAGTAATGTTTATTGTTGGTGGGGTGATTTTTTTACTACTAGAGCGCAATTATAAAGAACAAAACTGCACCATTACCGATGTTACTCAAGTGACTTATAAGCAAGCAATATGGATTGGTATAGCCCAAGTATTTGCACTTATTCCTGGTACAAGCCGTGCGGGTAGCTCTATTGTAGGTGCTATGTTGTGTGGCTTAAACCGCAAAGCCAGTGCTGAATTTTCATTTTTACTTGGTTTACCTGTACTTGCTGCAGCGTCTGGGTATGATTTGCTAAAGCATTATGACTTATTTACTTTTGACGATTTAACCGCCCTTGCTGTAGGCTTTGTTACCTCTTTTATAGTGGCCTATTTTACAATTAAATTATTTATCCGCTTTTTAGAAAACTTTACTTTTGTAAGTTTTGGTATTTACCGCATTGTATTTGGTGTTATTTTATTAACCATAGCTTACGTTTAAAACATATTTAAGAGAGAAAATAATGAACGAAAAAATAAATCAAGAAGCACTCCACGCACTTAAAATAGCATTTACCTACATGCCTAAAGCAATCGAGGTGACTAAATACGAGTACGGCGAGCGTTATCAAACCGTACTTGATCATATTGAAGCCGTGCGCGAAACACTTCTCATAAACGATGTAGATCCTGAGGAAGTAGGCGGCGATATAAATCCAGAGTACACACCAAATTCAACCTATTAAATAATCATAAATTGCGTTAGCTTATTTACTATTATTTAACTAGTATATTTAACTAACACTCTAAAAAGTAAGGATCTATTATGAATAACAAAGTGATTGGTATCGTGCTTATTATTATTGGCGTTGCGTTGGCTATTTGGGGGTATGATGTTTATGAAGCAGCTGGCTCACAAGTTAGCCGCGCGCTAAGTGGCGACACGCCAATAGAAGCATGGGCCGGTATGATCGGTGGAGCTGTGTGTATAATAGTCGGCATTACCAGGGTTAAGTAACATACAGCTTATAAACGCTGCATGTTAAAAAACAAAAATAATCAGTGTTTATTTAACCCCTAAATTAAATATTAAAAAAAGCCGCCTTTGGAGAAGGGCGGCTTGGGTGAACAAACAGCTATGGGTGTATTTTTGCTGTTATATCAAGAGACGTTTTTTAACTAACCTGATGCAGATTAACTAAATTAAGCTTGCTCTGTTTCATCGCTGTGGCGAATTAAGTAATCAAACGCACCTAAACTGGCTGTTGCACCACTGCCCATAGCAATTATTATTTGCTTAAATGGCGTATTGGTTGCATCCCCCGCACCATAAACGCCTGGGAGTGATGTTGCGCCTTTGGCATCAATTAAAATCTCACCAAATTTGCTCAGTTCAAGCTCGCTGTCTTTTAGCCATTCTGTATTTGGTATTAAACCAATTTGTACAAATATGCCCGCAAGAGTGAGTTGCTTACTGTCGCCACTTACGCGGTCGGTGTAAGTTAAACCGGTTACTTTTTTGCCATCGCCGAGTACTTCGGTTGTTTGTGCACTTTTAATAATAGTAATATTAGCCATACTGCTAGCTTTGCGAATAAGTACTTCGTCGGCACGTAATGTATCGGCAAATTCAAGTACCGTTACATGTTCTACAATATTGGCTAAATCAATCGCGGCTTCTATACCTGAATTACCGCCACCAATTACCGCAACCGGTTTGCCTTTAAATAAGGGCCCATCGCAATGTGGGCAATATGCCACACCGTGGCCACGATATTGTTGCTCGCCAGTCACGTTCATTTCGCGCCAGCGTGCGCCTGTTGCCAGTACCAGCGACTTGGCACTCAGTACCGCGCCGTTTTCTAGAGTAATTTCGTAACCATTATTATTGCGACTAAGCTTAGCTGCGCGTTGATTATGCATTACATCTACATCGTATTCTTTAACGTGCTCTTCTAGTTGTGCTACCAGTTTTGGCCCTTCGGTGGCTTTAATCGAAATAAAGTTTTCGATTGCTAAAGTATCGGCTACTTGTCCGCCAAATCTATCTGCAACAATACCGGTGTTTAACCCTTTTCGTGCTGAGTAAATAGCAGCCGATGCACCCGCAGGCCCACCACCAATAACTAACACGTCAAACTTTTCTTTTTTACTTAACGACTCAGCTTGGCGCTGTGCACCTTTGCTATCTACTTTATTGAGTATGTCGGTTAGGCTTAGTGCACCTTGGCTAAATGGTTCGCCATTTAAATAAACAGCCGGTACAGCTAAAATGTTGCGCTCTTCTACTTCGCCTTGAAATAACGCGCCATCTATCATGGTGGCTTTAATTTTATTATTAGTTGCTGCCATTGTATTTAAAGCCTGCACTACTTGTGGGCAGGTTTGACAACTTAAGCTTATATACACTTCAAAATTAAGCGCTTGGTCGAGCGACTTTATTTGTTCAATGTCCTCGGCTTTTGCTTTACTGGCATGTCCGCCAGTGTGCAACAGCGCTAACACTAAACTAGTGAATTCGTGGCCCATAGGTACACCCGCAAAGGTAATATGGGTGTTTTTAATAGGTGAATGTACAACCATTGACGGACGACGCGCGCTTGTGTCTGGGTTGTTTATTACCGTAAATTTATCGCTTAGTGAGGCTAAATCGTTTGCTAAGCTTGCTACTTCTGTTGATTTTTTGCTGTCGTCCAAGGCGATAAGCAGCTCAACAGGTTGAGTAAGCGATTCAAAATGGCTTTTTAATTGATTTTTTATGTTGTTATCTAACATGGCTTAACCCTTTTAGAAAATTTAAACAGCAAGCCTCCCATGCCAAATAATGCATGTGCTTAAACAAGTATATTGAAATAGGAGGCACCAACAAACGGATGTTCGTTGATTTAAGGGCAGTTACCTGCCCTTACTTGGTAAGTCGAGTACTTAGATTTTACCAACTAGGTCTAGTGAAGGTGCAAGTGTGTCTTCACCTGGCTGCCAAGATGCAGGGCAAACTTCACCGTCGTGAGTTGCAATGTATTGTGCAGCTTGTACTTTACGAACGAGTTCTTTAGCGCTACGGCCAATACCTAAATCGTGAGTTTCGATAATTTTAATTTCGCCTTCTGGGTTCATTACAAATGTTCCGCGAAGTGCTAAGCCTTCTTCTTCGATCATTACGCCAAAGCTACGTGTAATACGCCCTGTTGGGTCGCCAATCATAGGGTAAGTAATTTTACCTATTGTGTCTGACGTGTCGTGCCATGCTTTGTGAGTAAAATGAGTATCGGTAGATACTGAATAAACTTCTACGCCCATTTCTTGTAATTGTGCGTAATAATCTGCCATGTCGCCAAGTTCAGTTGGACATACAAAAGTGAAATCTGCTGGGTAAAAGAAGAAAATAGACCATTTACCAAGTACGTCTTTTTCAGATAATTCTACAAAGTCGCCGTTGTGGTAAGCGGTTGCATTGAATGGTTGTAATTTTGTGTTGATTAATGAAGTGCTCATGGTATTTCCTCATTTATGTTTAATGTATTTAAAAAGTAATCAACGCTATCGTTTTAAACGACCTTCTGCGTTGGCTTGATTAATACTATAAGACTAATGATAATTTAAATAAAATTGATTGTTTAGATTGATTCAATCAGTTTTTAAGATGGTGGTTTGGCAAATTACTTTTATACGCAATTTTTTAAGGTAGCTATTAGTAATACTGTTACAATAGCCGCGCTAAATACTCACCATATAAACGAGGCGTGCTGTTATGGAAAAATTTATTAACCACATACAACTAGGCTACTTGGGCTTGCTCCCATTTTTAGGCTGTGTTGGTTGGCCACTAATGTTTGGCAGTAACAGTGTAAACTTAGAGTTTTTTACTTTTTACAGCATTGCTATTTTAGCCTTTATGGCGGGTAACTTATGGCGCGCTGGTGAGCAAAGTTACAGTAATGCTATAAAAGCAGTTATTGTAGTTATACCTGTACCGTTTTTATCATTTTTACCAGTTGAATGGGCGCTTGCGTGGTTAGCGGTAAGCTTTTGGTTGGTGCTTATTTTTGAAAAAGCCTCACCGCAATGGCAAAGTTACCATAAAGATTATCAAAAAATGCGTTTTGTACTTACCTCTGTCGTGTTTGTATGCCATATATTTACTATTGGTATGAGCATTTACCCTAACTAATTTAAACTATTGCGCTTAAGGGCACACCATGATTGACCAATTGCGCCAGCAACTTAATACGCTTGGCGAAAACTACGTAGAAAAAAAAGCGGTATTTAAAATTAAAGTTATTCCATTTTTTTGTGCCATTAGTATAAAAAAAGATCATAAAAGTGAAGGCCGTCTGAGCTTTTATTCTAATCAACTCATTGAAATACTTATGGTGGTATTATTTGTTTTGTTTGGCCTATCTATTTACGACATAGACGCTGGCTTTACCCATGGCCCTATTCATATTATGTTCGCAATTTTAATTACCTTTAACCTTATACTTAAGCAAGTGGCCATTGAAGGGTTAAAAACACGTTTAGCCATGCTGCGTTTATATGAGCAACAAGCGTTAAATAATAACGCCGACGTTATCATTGCAAATAGCGATAAAAATACTAAATAACCTGATCTCAAGCAGCTATTTTCAGCGCTAACTGCGTTGAATTTACTTGCAATAGGCCAGCTATTGACGCGTAAATTCGCCTTGTTTTCACTGAAAACCTCTGGCTAGAGAAAATTAAATATAAATATGATTCAATACGTTAGTAAATCTCTTAACCAGAGTCCAGGTTAAATAACTTATGTACCTAAATCCCAAATGGAAAATACTCACTGTGGGCGATGGCGATTTATCGTTTTCTAACGCGCTGCATCAACACCTAAAGCCGAGTTTGTTGGTTGCCTCTACGTTTGATGACGCAGCAACTATTGAGTATAAATACCAAGACAATGCACTAAGCACTTTAAAAGCCAATAAAGTAACCGTACTTAATAGCTTTGATGTTACAAAACCCCATTGCTGGCAAAACCTAAACGTTAACTTACATAGCTTTGATGTGGTTATTTTTCAATTTCCGCTTGTTCCTGCCTTTGTGGGCCGCGAAGCGTTTGAAAACAATACTCAACAAACCAGTATGAACGTATTTAATCGTGCTTTACTGCACCAATTTATAAAATACGCTAACGAGTATGCACTTAACCCCAATGGCCCAATGCTGTGCTATATCACTTCAAAAGACGTAAAGCCTTACCGGGAGTGGAATATAGAAGGCAGTTTAAATGCACGTTTAAACGCTGAGTATTTAGGGCAGATGCCATTTGATATTAGCCGCTTTGCCGGTTATAAAATTCGCAATGTTGACCGTGATAAACACGTAAAAGACACCAGCGGTATTACCTATGTATTTAGCCCAAAACAGCATAGCGAGTTAAGCTGCCACCTTACTTTGCCGCATTATTTAACCCCAAATCACTGCTCACTTTGTCGTGTTGGCCCTTATATGGCAACCGAGGACGAAAACAAACACTTAAATGCCAAAAAGCATCAGCAAATGCTGCGCCTAGAACACGACTGGCAACAATGGCTTAATGCCTTTTATGCTTAACGCTTAATTTAAGGATTAGCCTGCTTAATTAAATCGGCCGCTTTTTCAGCAATAGCAATAACCGCAGCATTGGTGTTACCGGTTATTATGCTGGGCATAATTGAGGCGTCTACTACACGTAGCCCTTGTATAGCGTAAACTCGCAGCTCATTGTCAACCACTGCAAGTGGATCATTACCCATTTTACAGGTGCCTACCGGATGGTATTCGGTATCGGCCGTTTGACGAATAAATTCAATCAATTGCTCATCGTTATTTATATCAAGCGGGTAAACCATGTCACCACGAATAGCATCAAATGCACTGCTTTGCATTATTTGTAATGTTTTTTTCAGCCCTTGTAACATCACTTTTATATCGTCGGGATGGCTTAAATAATTAGGATCGATTAGCGGCGCGCTGCGCGGATCACTATCGGCTAACTTAACAGCACCGCGGCTTTTAGGGCGCATAATACTACTATGAATACTGTAACCATGGCCAATGTGTAATTTTCGGCTGTGATCATCCACTAAACCCAGCACAAACTCTAGCTGTACGTCTGGCGCAGGGGAGTCATCAAATAACTTAATAAATGCATGCGACTCTGCAAAGTTAGTAGTTAAGCACCCTTGGCGCTTACTAAACCAATCTATACAGCCTTTTAACACCCTAGCAGCCCCTAGGATACTCAAGCCAAACGTGCCTTTACTGGTTTTTGCTCTATACAAAGGCACCACTGTAAGGTGGTCGTGTAAGTTAGCCCCCACCCCTTCTAATGGTACTATCACCTTAATATTATGTGCGTGTAAATGGTTGCTGGGGCCAACTCCTGAAAGCATTAATAGTTGCGGCGAATTAATTGCCCCGGCACTGAGGATCACTTCGTTATTGGCGTATAAATTAACCACCTGTTTATTACGTTCAATTTGTACACCTTGCGCCATATTATTGTTTATTATTACTTTATTTACATGGCTATTGGTTAATACGGTTAAGTTTGCACGTTTTAAATGAGGAGTTAAGTACGCTTTAGCTGCGCTGCAACGCTCTCCATTATGTTGCGTAACCTGTGAAAGCCTAGCACCTTGCTGCTCGGTTGCATTTATATCGTTATTTAAACTCACCCCTTGCTCAACGCAGGCATTTAAAAAACATTGATTTACTGGGCTTGGCTCATTCAATTCTTGTACGTGAAGTGGCCCTTGTGTGCCATGTAACTCACTATTGGTAAATGTTTTATTGTTTTCGGCTTTTATAAAGTAGGGTAATAAACTGTCATAATCCCAGCCACTATTGCCATTGGCCGCCCACTGATCGTAATCGTATTTATTGCCTCTAATATACACCATGGCATTAATAGAGCTTGAGCCACCCAATACCTTACCTCGTGGCATAAAACCACAGCGATTATTCAGCTCTTTTTGCGCTACTGTATTGTAATGCCAGCTATTAATACCATAAGGCACACTTGCAGCAACCCCTGCAGGCATTTGTACAAAAGCAGTATTATCGCTAGAGCCTGCTTCAATTAAGCACACACTTACATTAGCATTTTCTGATAGCCGCGAGGCAATAACACACCCTGCACTGCCCGCGCCTACTACAATGTAGTCAAATGTTGTATTCATAGCATGCCTTTTATAATTTTCACAAATTGCCCATAACCACAATATTGCATAGATAAAAACATAAAAACTTGATATTTTTAGACACTCAACAGCAAAGGTTAACTATGAGCAGCTTAATAAGAGCCACGTCTTTACAAGGTATTGATACGCTAATTTTAGAATTTGGCGCAAATGTAACTGCCATTATGCAAGCGTGTAATATTAACGTTGATTTTACTCAGCTCGAAAACCAATATGTAAGCTATCGTTGCTATGCAGCATTATTAGAATACTGCGCACAACAATTTAATTGCCCCAGCTTTGGCTTAAAGCTCGCCAGCCGACAAAGTTTTGATATTTTGGGTTATATTTCTATTGCCGCTAAAAGCGGTACCTATTTAAGTGATGCACTCGATTGGGTGGTTAAATACTTACATTTGCACAGCCCTGCTCTTCGGCTTACGGCTCATCCATTAGAGGACGATAAAAGCTTATTTTTATCGTTCGAAATTAACCTCAACCCGCTACCTAACATTAACCAAGTTACCGAACTAACGATTGGCTTAGCAATGGGAGCGATTAAAAAGCTTAGTAATAACCAATGCAAACCTATCACAGTTTTTTTACCACAAAAGCTCACCACTAGTAAGTATGCTTATAACAGCTATTTTGACTGTAAAGTAATAGAGCACCGTAACAGCGCGGGTATTGTGATTGCGATACAAGACTTAAGCATAGCACTTGAACAAGGGGAGCTGACAAACGTAGAGGCTGCACGAAACTTTTTAGCTAAAAATAGTCAATACAACAGCCCATTACCCATTCAAGTAAGCGCGTTAATGCGCCCCATGCTGCCTATTTATCAGTGCTCTAATCACACGATTGCTGCGGCGCTTAATATGCATCCACGTACTTTGCATCGCAAACTAGCTAAGCATAATACCAGCTTTGTAAAACTCAAAGATGCCACGCGCCGTGCACTTGCACAGCACTACCTAACACAAGGGCAACTTACTATATCAACCATATCAGAATTATTGGGTTATCAAGAACAAGCCACATTAAGCACCAGTGTTAAACGCTGGTTTGGCTGTTCTCCTCGCGCATTTAGAACAAATAATTGTTAAACTGCGTATCACTTTTTATGAATTTATAGAG
This sequence comes from Pseudoalteromonas sp. HL-AS2, assembly GCF_031198805.1. Taxonomy (NCBI): domain Bacteria; kingdom Pseudomonadati; phylum Pseudomonadota; class Gammaproteobacteria; order Alteromonadales; family Pseudoalteromonadaceae; genus Pseudoalteromonas; species Pseudoalteromonas sp. HL-AS2. The sequence goes on from NZ_CP133572.1 coordinate 439,925, forward strand.
TTGAGTATGAACTTTGTTATTGTCGGTACTAATTTTATTAGCGATACCTTATTAAAAGCAGCCAACACCTTAATCGATTTTAATTTATATGGTGTGTGCTCGCGCGCAACAACGAGCGGCGAAGCCTTTTTAGCTAAACACCCAAAAAATACTCAAGCAAAAATATTTACTTCAATAGAGCAAGTTTGCCAAGACGAGCACGTAGATGCCGTTTATATTGCCGCACCAAATAGCTTACATCAGTTATATGCAGTGCAATGCTTAGCAGCAGGTAAACATGTACTGGGAGAAAAACCAGCAGCGGCCAATAGTGCCGAACTAGCCGCTATTATAGCAACCGCTAAAAAGCATCAATGCTTATACATGGAAGCCATGATGACCACGCATTTACCCAACTTTGCACTGTTGCAACAGGCCATGCTAAAAATTGGTACGCCGCGTAAGTTTATTGGACAATATAGTCAATATTCGTCGCGCTACGATAAATATAAAAATGGCGAGCGCCCAAATACCTTTTTACCTCAATTTGCTAATGGTGCTTTGGTTGATTTAGGCATTTATCCACTGTATTTATTAATAGCACTGTGGGGCGCACCAAATAGTGTACACGCAAGTGGTGTACTCCTTGATACAGGTGTAGATGGCGCAGGCGATGTACTCTTAAATTATCACGATAAACAAGCGGTGATCAGCTACTCAAAAATATCGCAAGGCGATAATATTACCGAAATACAAGGCGAACTTGGCCGCATTCGGATTGAAGCAGTGTCGCAACTCAAAAAAGTAGAGTTTATTGCTAACAACGGTGAACGTGAACTACTTTCGCAGCCTTTTGATGAGCATTTTATGAAATATGAAGTTGATCATTTTATGCAAATGGTGACACAAAAAGCGCCGCAATCGGATATTAATACACACCAGCTTAGTGTTGATGTAATGCATGTACTTGATACCGCTCGCGCGCAATTAGGTGTTGTATACCCAAACGATAAAGCGTTTGAGACAAATTAAACCTTTGCTATAGTGCCTATTAGCCGCTTTATAATATGAGTGTTAGTTTAATAGCTAACACTCATACGTTTTTAACTACTTTTTAGCTTGTGAAGCAACGAGCTTAACAGTCGCAACAACATATGTTTTCTTTAACAATAACAAAGCGTAAGTTGCTTAATATGTTGTTTATCGAATAAGTTTACCTCGAGTATCAAAAACAGGTAGAATGCGCCAAATTTAATAGTGATATACAAGGAAAATAATGCATTCATCTACGAAAGAACTCTTACTCGCTGTTTTTTGTATATTGCTCGCTATGGTAACTATCCAATCTGGTGCGTCGCTTGCCAAGCAACTCTTCCCTATTGTAGGCCCTGAAGGGACTACTGCACTGCGTTTAGGTTTTTCTGCCACTATTTTATGCCTGATTTTTAAACCGTGGAAACACTTACCTGCCGCAGGCCAACGATTTCCTATTTTAATTTACGGCCTGAGCCTCGGCGGTATGAACATTTTGTTTTATTACGCCATAGAGCGTATTCCACTGGGTATTGGCGTTGCACTTGAATTTACCGGCCCATTAGCAGTTGCATTATTTTCATCGCGCCGTAAGCGTGATCTATTTTGGGTAGGCTGTGCTATTGCGGGCATTTTATTATTACTGCCTGATATGAAAGGCCAAGAAAGCCTAGATCCGGTTGGCGTTATATTGGCGCTTGCCGCTGGTGCATGTTGGGCAGGTTATATTCTTTTTGGTAAAAAAACCGGTAATCAAGGCTCTGGTGGTGCAACTGTGGCTATGGGTATGACTATTTCGGCCATTGTACTTGTGCCCTATGGCGGAATTTTGCAAGCCTCTTCATTCAGTTGGGATATTATTCCGTTAGGTATTGCTATTGCAGTACTCTCAAGCGCCCTGCCGTATACCCTAGAAATGATCACTTTGCGTAATATGTCGTCGCAAGGCTTTAGTATTATGATGAGTTTAGAGCCCGCAATTGCAGCATTAGCCGGATTACTCATATTAGGCGAACTATTGTCTATTTGGCAGTGGCTGGCAATATTACTGGTAATTATTGCCTCTGTTGGCAGTTCAACTTCAAAACCACAAAGCAGCAGTTAAACTATCCTCATTAAGCGATTAGGGCGTATTAACCTTAGGGATTAAAATTTGTTCAATTTAGAGGCAATTTAATCCCGGCGCGAAGTTTGTTATCTAATGGGCTCAATAACTGCCCCGGCTTTATTTTACTGGCTTACATCCATGCAGGAAAAGTTACTTCCCCCTAGATAGAAGCCTTCGGGCAGCACATATTTGGCATTTATGCGTCGTTATCGCCTGCTTCTGGGGAATAACCACATTACATAGGCTCTGCCTAGCCTAAAAAACAAACGCACTGCTGTAAATTCAACCTCAAAAGATAAATACGCCCTACCCCCTAGTGACTTTAATTTTTTAATGAAAACGGCCATATTTTTTGTCTCATTTCTGCTTGTTACTTTAACCCTCAGCTTGCATTTAAATGCATAACGGTTTTGCTCATCCGTGTAATGTCACTCGCTACTCACATCTTGTTATAAAATTTTACTACTGTTTAGCTTTTAACAACTAAGCAGCAAGAGCTTACTGAATGCTTTTTAAGCAAGTAATTGTTGCTAGTGGTTATTTATTAATCTAAACAAATTTAGAGGCAATATTTATTCTATAAAAGTGAATTATAATTCATATTTTTATTCCCAGATGTATTCCACCCTGATAAACTAAAACCCTTACTTACTCATTATAACTAATTGCACTAGGATCACTTTTTATGTTTAAACCAAGCCTGTTAACCTTGGCTATTTCAAGCACACTTTCAAGTGTGGTTTTATTCTCTAATACCGCTTCAGCTCAAGAACAAGTGGTTACAAAAAACAAATCACTTGAAGTTATAGAGGTTACGGCAACACGACGCAGCGGCTCTGTACAAGCAGCACCACTTAATATAACCGCGCTTGACGCTGATGTAATGAAAGATCAAAACATTAGTGAACTTGCCGATGTAGCACGCTGGGTTCCTGGTTTAACAATTACTGACCAAGGTGGCCGCGAAGGCTCACCTATTATTGTACGTGGTTTAAATACTAACTCATCGGGTCCAGCGTCAGATGGCGGCACCGTAGCAACATATATTAATGAAATTCCGGTAAGCGTTGATATGCGCCTCGTTGATATTGAGCGCGTAGAAGTACTCATTGGGCCACAAGGTACATTATATGGCGCAGGTACATTAGGCGGCGCCATTCGTTACATGCTAAAAGCGCCAGAGCTTGATTATACCTCAGGCGAAATTTACGGTGATGTTTTTCAAACCCAAGAAAGTGACTCAGTAGGCGGTGAAGGCGGCTTTATTTTCAACTTACCAATTATTGAAGATACGCTTGCCATACGTACTAGCTTAAACCTATATAAAGATCCGGGTTTTGTAGATTACAATTATGTTGTTCGTGAGCCGGGAGTATCGCTTAGCGATCCTGATTGGAGCAATACTGATGCCGTTAACAACAACCTTAAACAAGTAAAAGATGCCAATGGCGAAACCACCACTACAGGGCGTATATCAGTTCGTTATAAAGCGAGTGAGTCTTTTGAAGGTACGCTTAACTATTTTTATCAAAAACAAGACAGCGAAGGTCGTTCAATTGTTCATAGCAACAGCTTAAATGCAAACAATGGCTTAAGCGATATAATTGGTAAGTACGAATCAGCGTATCGTTACGAAGAGCCACGCGTGAAAGAAGATCAATTACTTAGCCTAGAACTCAAAGCAGACTTAGGCTTTGCAGAGTTAGTATCGGCTACCGGTATATCAAGCTTTGAAGCTGAAGGTCAACGCGACCAAACAGATTTACTGATCCGTCTTGATTATGGCTACGAAGAATTTCCAGCATTTTCAACATTTACCCGCGAAATTGATGAAGTAGATACTTTTACCCAAGAGCTGCGTTTAGTATCACAAAGTGATAGCGATTTTAGTTGGATAGTAGGTGGTTTTTATAATAAAAAAGACACAGATGCATCAAGTAGAGAATTTACACCAGGTTTTGATCAGTTTGCGGTTGATAACTTTGGCGCAACTCAACTTAGACCTGATGCACTAGAGTACCTAGAAATAACGAGCAGCAAAGTAACAGAGTCGGCTCTTTTTGGTGAAGTGGGTTATCAAGTAACCGACAAACTAGATATAACGCTTGGTGTGCGCTTTTACGAATACGATGTAAAGTCTAAAGCCGCTTTTGACTTTCCGTTAGCAAATACATTATATGATGGTGCTGGCCCTAACGATATCGCTATTAACTTTGAAGAGAATGCAGCAAGTGATAACGGTAATCTGTTAAAATTTAACGCAAAGTATCAATTTAATGACACCGTAATGGGCTATGTAACGGTAAGTGAAGGCTTTAGAATTGGTGGTTCAAATGGCTTGGTTCCGTGCCCTGATCCACTTCCTGATGATCAACAAACAGGCTGTGGTAAACCAGATGAAATGCTATTTGATGCCGATATAACGACCAATTACGAGCTTGGCTTTAAAAGTACATGGTTTAGAAGTCAGTTACACTTTAACGCTGCACTCTTTAACGTAGATTGGGACAATGCGCAAATTACTGGGGCAACCGCAGTGGGGCAACTGCCTTACCTTTCAAACGCTGGCAGTGCTAACGCAAAAGGCATTGAAATTGCTACTCGCGCTATTTTATCAGACTCATTTAGCGCCTATGCAACATACGCTTACACTAAAGCGGAGCTAACATCAGATGCACCATTTTTATTTAACGCCGACGGTACTGATGGCGCTGCAGATGGCGATCGTTTACCTGGTTCACCAGAGCATCAGTTTTCATTAGGTATTAATTACCAAACTGACGTGTTTAACGACAAAACATTAGATATAAACTACGGCTTAACTGCGCAAAGCGACGTTATTTCAAAAGTTGGTTTACGTGATAGTGGTGAAGTACTACCAGGTTACAGCTTAAGTAATATTTCTGCTAAGTTAACTGCAGATGCGTGGTCAACTACATTATATGTTGATAATATGTTTAATAAATATGCTGTTACATCGGTGCGTCGCTCAGATGCCGATATTACAAGTGCTAATGGCGCAGAAATACAACGTAACTATGGCCATTACATTAACCGCCCTCTTACGGTAGGCATTAAATTTAACTACAAGTTTGAAATATAATTTAAATTACATTTAAACTGTACTTAATCTATGTCATAAAGGCTCAAATTTATTTGAGCCTTTTTATTTATACGAGCTAACTATGCCCCCTAGCCTAAAACAGTTACATCAAAGCGCCATAAATTACTTAAACCAAGGTGATGTGCAACAAGCACATAAAACTTTAGTTGAACTTGTTACCCAAAAACCAGACTTTGCAGACGGCTATTTTTTACTAGCTATGGTAAACCTACAAGTGGGGCAAATTTACAAAGCCATTCAGCTGATTGAAAAAGCGCAAGGTTTGCAAGAAAATGTTGAATACACAGCGCAACTGGCAAAATGTTACGCACTTACAGGACAACTACAAAAAGCCAAAGCAACCGCATTAAGTGTTGCACTTAGCAAAATAACCAAAGCGCTGGATGCAGACACTTTAGGCGTTGCACTCACACAAGCGGGTTTACACGAACAAGCGATAAATTACTTTGAATACGCGTTAACACTGGCAAATAACAAACAAACTCCGCAAGCACAGTTCTTTTATAACTTTGGTGTTTGCGCTAAGTTTTTAGGCCTTTTTGAGCAAGCTCAAAATGCGTTTGAAAATGCTATTACTCTAAAACCATTACACCACCAAAGCCACTTTGCATTGAGCGATTTAACTAAGGCAAGTACGCAAACTAACCATATTGAACGCTTAAAAACGGTTGCTGAACAGGTTACTCACCCCGATGCAAAACTACATATTGGCCATGCTCTAGCAAAAGAATATCAAGATATTGGCGCATTTTCGGATGCCTTTTTAGCACTGCAACAAGGTAAAGCCGATAAACTTAAAAACAGCCCATTTGATAACGAGGGATCAGCGGCTTTATTTGCACATATTAAAAAATTAAGCCTTGAGCATAACGAGCCAAACGCCTCAGGTAACCCAAGCAACGAGCCTATTTTTGTTTTAGGTATGCCGCGCTCTGGCACCACCTTAGTAGAGCGTATTTTATCAAGCCACAGCGACGTGCAATCAGCAGGGGAGCTGCAAGACTTTGGCTTGTGTGTTAAAAAAATAAGCAAAACCACCTCGCCGCACGTGCTTGATAACCAAACCTTGAGTAGCGCCTATCAAATTAACTTTGAGCAACTTGGCACTCATTACTTAAATGCTACCCGTGTAGTTACAGGCAATAGTAAACACTTTATTGATAAACTCCCCTTTAACTTTTTTTATATTGATTTAATAAGCAAAGCATTACCTAATGCAAAAATAATTTGCCTGCTGCGCGACCCAATGGACACCTGTATTGGTAACTATCGCCAACTATTTAGTATTAATAACCCTTATTACGCTTATTCGTTAGATTTACTTGATACCGCTAAATTTTATAGCCGTTTTTATAAACTCATGCAGCATTTTCAAAGTTTGCATAAAAATACAATAAAATTAGTTCAGTACGAGGAGTTAGTAGCACAGCCCGAAGTGCAAATTAAAGATTTAGTTAAGTTTTGTGATTTAGCGTGGCAACCGCAGTGTATTGATTTTCATTTAAATACAGCGCCGGTTTCTACCGCCAGTAAAGTGCAGGTTCGTCAACCGCTCAACAACAAAGCTATTGGCCGCTGGCGTGCATTTAAACCACATACAAATGAAATACAGCAGTACTTTAAAGCGCAGGGAATAGGAGTGAAATAACTGCTAAATTACTCAAGGTGAAAGGGAAAGCGTTAAAACAAAAAACATTTTGCTTTATACGGGCTCAGGCCGCGATTAAGTTAACCTTTGTTTTATTGAATTTAACTGCAACGGTTTGATGTCTAGCTACTAAACGCTAGACATCAGCTTAATTTAATTAAGTTTAAGCATCTTCGTCAACGTCTCGAATACGGTCTAAGCGCTCCAGCTCTTCTTCACGAGCGGCTTCAATTTCTTCAAGTATTGCATCAACATCTGCGGCTTCACTGTTATCTTCAAATTCACCTGTTAAAGTGGAGTTAGCCGTTAAGTTAGCCTCAGAAAACAATGCCCACATTTCTTTGGCGTATTGAGTTTGCAATAAAGCTGGGGCATATTCGCCGTAATAACGGCGCATATTATTAACATCGCGAGCAAACATTGCTTCGGCGCTATTATTCGCTGCAGCATTAACCGCTTGCGGTAAGTCAATAATTACCGGGCCTTTGCTGTCAACCAACACATTAAATTCTGATAAGTCGCCGTGGATGATACCCGCACACAACATTAATTTAATGTAATGCATCATTAAGCTATGCTGCCTAGTCGCCTCTTGTTCACTAAGAGCTACATTACCTAACTGCGGTGCAACATCGCCGCTGTCATCGCACACAAGCTCCATTAGCAACACACCATCAATACAGCCGTAGGTGTCGGGTACACGTACACCGGCACTCGCTAAACGTGATAGCGCATCAACTTCGGCATTTTGCCAAATCTCTTCTTCTAATTGGCGACCATAACTTGAGCGTTTACCCATAGCACGCGCTTGGCGCCCACCACGAACTTTACGGCCTTCTTGATATTGTGCGGCTTTTTTAAAACTACGTTTACTGGCTTCTTTATAAACTTTAGCGCAGCGAATATGATCGCCACACTGCACTACAAAAACATCGGCTTCTTTACCGCTCATAAGCCTGCTGAGTACGTCATCAATTAAACCATCATCAACTAGCGGTTGTAGGCGTTTAGGAATTTTCACAGATTTTCTGCTAAATAAAAGGCGCTAATAACGTTTATTTTATTAACTTGGTTATGGTTGTCTAGGTGGTTCAAACGAGGTGTTACCTTTGCGGATTAAGTGCGATTATAGAGTAGTAGCAAGCAGTAATAACATTTAAGTGTAAACTAAGCAGCTACATATATGTGGCTAGAATAAGCGACTCAAGCGTAAAAGCCAACCGCATTTTATAATTTTTCAGCTTTTTTAAACAAACTTTAATACTGGCTGCATTTACTGCAATAAAATTTATGCCTAACTACAATAAATAATGGCTATTTAGTATATAGCCATTATTTATTTTTTAAAAAGAAGTCATTAAATAGCTAATTAAAGCACTTAAAACTGCCATGCTAAAGAAGCCCAATAACGACGTCCGTCTTCTACATAACCATACTCTACTTCGCTAATTTCTTTATCAAATAAGTTATAAACCCCCACGCCTAATTTAATGTTGTTACTTAATTGATAGTTTGCACCTAAATCTGCTGTGGTATAGCTTGGAGCAATTAAGCTACTTTGCGATGGCCCAGTTGTAGGTTGGCTTTCTTCCCCGCGATAGTGCATACGTGCCCATGCACTAAATGCATCGCTTAAAACCCAATTAACAGAGGTTTGCAGTAAGTGTGTTGGTAACTGATTTAATGGGCTTCCTGCATAAGTGCCCGTTTTTTGCTCCGATTCGGTGTAAGTATAATTAGCGCTTGCACTTACTTTACTGCTTAGTTTAAGCGATGCTGATAGCTCAAACCCTTGTGTTACTGCTTCATCAACATTTACGTAGGTTGTTGGGTCTGAACCAAATTCATTTGGACCGTCGGTGCATTGAGTTAATGGGCAAGCTATACGTGATATTTTATCGTCAAACTGATTATAGAAAACAGTGGCCGAGGTACTGAACTTTTCACCTTTATCGTAATAAACACCTACTTCATAATTTATTGATTTTTCAGGCGCCAAATTCGCATTACCATATATATTACCGCCGCGACTAACCTGCCCCCATTCTGGCGTAGTTGCTCGTAAACTAGGTGCTTTAAAACCGGTAGATATACCTCCTTTGACGGTTAAATTATCGCTCGCATTAAGCACACCATATAAACGTGGGCTAATATGGCCGCCAAAGTTACCATCATGGTCGTATCGAATACCGCCGGTTAATGCAAATAACTCGCTGGTTCGCCATTCATCTTCGCTAAATATAGACCATTGCTCGTTATCTATTTGCGATACATCACTTAATTTGTTGCTGGTATGATCGGTTAAATCTTCTTTTTTATAGGAAGCGCCCAATGTCGCATTATGCTCACTCGCAAGCGGAATACTCCACATCGTTTGTGCATCAGTATTTTTAATAAGCATTTCGCGTGATTTATTATTATATTCATCGTACTTTATATAGCTATTAGAACTACCAAAGTCATAATAACCATTATGGCTTACCGAGATGGTTTTTTGCTCGTATTGTGTAGTTGTTGATTCAGGACAACCACTGCGACCACACTCATCCCCTGGGGCAAGTGGCGCAATTGTTTTACCCACAGTCGCATCTAACGTTTGTTCAGCACGGCCAAGCTCTAATGTAACCTCGTGATTTTTATTAGGTGTTACTATAAACTTAGCTTTAAGATTATTTTGCTCTTTACCTCTAAAACCGGCGACTAGGTCATCTTCATCGCGTTTTGTAAATTGCCCGTATAGCTGTACTCCAAGTAGTTCATCAACTAATGAGCCCGCTGTAAAAAAGTTAGCTTGGTTAATGTTCCCAGACTCATTACTTTGTTGAATCGTACTATCTAAACGCACCTCGCCGTACCACTGCTCAGGTGTTTTACGAGTAATTATATTGATTACCCCGCCTATCGCATCAGAGCCATATAAAGATGACATTGGACCGCGAATAACTTCTATACGTTCAATGGCCCCAATAGGCGGTGTCCATGCCCCCTCAACACCTGGACCGTCACTATTTGGCCGTGTTTCGCGCGATGTTTGTCGTTGGCCATCTATTAATATTAATGTATAGCCATTAGCCATGCCGCGCAAACTAATATCTTTTCTGTCGCCACCGCCAGTCACTATAACGCCGGGCACGTCTGTCATAGCGTCGGTTAAATCACGGTAAAAACGACTCGCTAACTCTTCTCTATCAATCACACTAATAGATGCTGGTGCATTTTTAATTAGCTGCTCATACCCTGACGCAGTGACTACCATCACTTCCATGTCATCGTTTGTTTTATTTGCTTGCGCATAATTTGTAAAGGTAAATAAAATTGCGGCACTTAAAGGCAATAATTGTCGACTTGCGGTGTTCATATTTGTTTCCCGTGTTAGAATTACTTAATTGATAATGATTAGCATTTGCGATATTAAGGGTAAGTGCATTGCCGAGCAATATAAGTATGCTAATAATTAGGGGCTGTTGATCTTTGTAGTACATATATCAATCAGCCCACATTGGTAGCCACATCATAGTAAATGCTAAAGCGAGCATTGAATGATAATTTCGTTCAAGCTTTTCATACCGCGTGGCTATCCCTCTATATTGCTTAATACGGCCAAATGCATTCTCAACCAAGTGCCGATATTTGTACATGCACCAGTCAATATCTTCATTGCCTACTAAACTGTTGCCCTTACGTGGAATAACGGGTGTAGCGTTATTATCACGAACAAACGCTCTCAGTTTTTCACTGTCGTAGCCTTTATCTGCGACAACCATATTACTTGTTGGGCAATTAGCTACGAGTGACTCTGCATGGACGATATCATGCGTATTTCCACAGGATAATTCATAATAAACAGGCAACCCTCCGCTATCGACTGCAAGATGAATTTTCGTAGAATTTCCACCTCGGCTCTTTCCAATTGATTCATTGTCAGCAGTTCTTGCACCGCAACTATGTTGATGAGCCCCGACAATACTGCCATCAATGAAGACCCAATCCATGTCCGCATCACGAGATAATGCGCGAAACAGTTCATTCAAAATCCCTTTTTTGGACCATAAATTAAACCGTCTGTAGATAGCACTCCAACGGCCAAAATCAGAAGGTAAATCTCGCCATGGAATACCTGTGCGCATCTTATACAGTATGCCTTCGAGCGTTTTTCTATGGTCGGGCTTATTATAAATTCGACCACTTAAGTACATTACTTTTGATAAGACATTCCATGTCCCGTCTGTTAACATTAATCTTGGCATGTAGGTTCGGTGTAAAGTTTTCTGGCGAATTCAATTATACCTTATCTTCATGCTGTTTGTTTTTCATACCACAAAGATCAACACGCCCTAAATTAAGGAAAACTTAATTACTATGAATATCAAGTTAACACGCTCGTTAACTATGTTTGTGCGCATAGTAGAAACAAACAGTATGAGCTTAGCTGCTAAACAATTAGGCATGACTACTTCTGCTGTAAGTCAGCAAATTAAAACATTAGAACAAGAGGTTGGGTTAAACTTATTCAATCGTAGTCCACGATCATTAAGCTTAACTGAAGCGGGTGATATTTATTATCAAAGCTGTAAAAAGCTGCTGCAAACAGCAGAGCAGACTAAACAAAAACTACAGTATTTAACTGGTATACCAAGTGGCAAACTTAAATTAGTTGCCCCTGTTGGCTTTGGCGCTGGGTTACTTTCTGAACCATTAAAACGCTTAATAGAGCTACACCCAAAATTAAACATAGAACTAATTTTGACAGATGAACCTGTTGATATGCTTAAAGAAGGAGCCGACTTAGCATTGTGTATTGGCCCACTTAACGACTCAAATTTAATAGCCCGAAAATTAGCCCAATGGCCTTATGCTCTTTGTGTTAATGCGACGCACCCTTTAGCAAAAAATGATCAATGTATTGAACAATTAAACCAGCACGCTCATATAGCTCACAGCCATTTAAACTATCAATTATTTAAGCCAAACAGCGCACCATACACACTTAATGCTCCGCGTATAAAAGTAAATAATATGCAATCAGTTATTCAATTAGTATGCGATGGATTAGGTTATGCAATGCTACCAGAGCCAGAAGTGCGCGAACGCATTAAAAACAAAGAGTTAAAGCAACTTAATAAAGACTGGCAACGTTCAAACTACACTGTGTATGCAGTAACGCCAAAACGAGATTTTATTGCTGCAAAGACTTATGCGTTACTCGATATTTTAAAAAAGCACTTCGCTGAAGTCACCTTAGGCACTAAGCACCACTTATAACAATTAGCATTATTGTTATATATAACAAATGATAACAACCAGTTAAAAATAAAAACGAAAAGAGTTTAAATTTTATTCGACTCTAGTATTGAGTTAAATTAGATAATGTTTACAATATCAATAAGGTGCTGCTTAATTAATATAAAATAAATTTCTCGTTTTTATTAACGCTATGCGCTCAGACACATTAACTATTATTTAGGAACTTTTCTGAGTGACTCCAGCACAACATTCAGCATTATTTGCAGCCCAACAACAGATTATAGAGCAGATCGCATTGGGTGTAGATATACACCTGTGCCTGCATAATATCTGCGAGCAAATTGAAGCAATAATTGACTCTAAAAATGCTAAAAGCTCGATTTTAACTCTAGAGGGCAACCAACTTCGCCACGGTGCTGCGCCTAAACTTCCCCCTGAATATTGCCAAGCAATAGACGGTGTTACAATTGGAGATAATGTAGGCTCATGTGGCACTGCAGTGTACACAGAGCAACAAGTTATTGTTAGTAACATAGCTACTAGCCCACTTTGGGCTAATTATAAAACTATTGCATTAGCACATGGTTTGCAAGCGTGTTGGTCTACTCCTATTTTTTCCTCAGACAACAAAGTGCTCGGTAGTTTTGCCGTTTATTACACGCATCCAAACGCACCAACCGCATTAGATTTAAAGCTTATTGAACGCTTTACTCATTTATCGGGCCTAGCAATAGAAAAAGCGCGCTCTGTCGCAAGAGAAAAAGCACTTAGTTTAGAGCTACAACGTTCTAACGATAAATTAAAAGCATTTATTGAGGTGATCCCCGATTTAGGAATCATTTTTGATGAACAAGCGCGGTATATTGAAAGTTATGGTGCTAGCAACGAGTTGCAATGTAATAGCTTAAATAATGAGCAGCGCATAAGCTCGCTACCATTAGGTGATCCTAATAAAGTAATCTCTATCATTACTAAAACACTGAAAACAGAGCAAGTACAACTGTACGAGTACGAACTTAATTGTATGGGTAACCGACATATTTTTGAAGCTAGAACGTCAATTATTAATAACTACCTACTTGATGAGCCAAATAAAAAACATGTTTTATGGATGATACGCGACATTACCGAGCGTAAACTTGCTGAAGAGCAAGTTAAAAAGTTGGTGTTTTACGACCCATTAACCACATTGCCTAATCGCCGCATGCTAACTGACACGCTTGAATTGATGATCAGCGAATCTAAAAAGCAGCTTTTATTTGGCACTCTATTATTTTTAGATTTAAATGACTTTAAGCGCATTAATGATTCATTAGGCCATGTTATCGGTGACGAGGTTTTACTAGAAGTTGCTATGCGGTTAAAAACCGTTATTAAAAATGCAGGTATTATTGCGCGAATTGGTGGCGATGAATTTGTAATTTTACCTAAGCACCTAAGTAGTAATAAAAACAATGCACAAAGCCAGGCAATAGTGTGTGCCAACCAAATACTCGACTGCTTCAAAAACCCATTTAAAATAAACAACTGTAGTTATAAAATTACCGTCAGTATTGGCATTAGTTTTATTGAAGGCCCAGACACAACAAGCAACGATGTATTAAAGAGGGCCGATACAGCTATGTATAGCGCCAAAAAATTTGGCGGCCATCGTTTTGCGTTTTACGATCCGGCACTGCAACACGAATTAGACTTACGTTTACAATTAGAAAGCGACATTATAACTGCAATAAAAGAAAAGCAGTTTGCGGCTTACTTTCAGCCGCAACTTGATTGCCAAGGTAATATTATAGCCGCTGAGGCATTAATTCGCTGGATACACCCTATAAAAGGCATTATATCACCCTACTACTTTATTCCTGTTGCGGAACAATCTGGTCTGATTGATCAATTGCAAAGCAGTGTACTGTTTGACGCCTGCATGTTAATTAAAACGCTAGAGCAAACACAGCAACTTCATGATTCATTTTGTGTTGCTATTAATATTAGCGCCTGCCAATTTATAACACATTCCTTATACAACAATATTGTTAGTATTGTAGATGCGTTTGGTATATCTCCTACAAGATTTAAACTGGAGATAACCGAAAGCATTTTACTGGATGACATGGCTGAAAATATTGCACAAATGCAGCAGCTCAAAGCTAAAGGGTTTAGGTTTTCGATTGATGATTTTGGCACTGGTTATTCATCGTTAGCCTATATACACACTTACCCCGTTGATGAGCTAAAAATAGATAAAAGCTTTATTGATAAAATACATGAAGGTAATAGAGGGTCTGCCATTGTAAGTACTATAATCTCACTTGCGCACAACCTTGGCTTTAATGTTATTGCCGAAGGCGTTGAAACCGCAGAGCAAGCTAAAACACTCGCACAACTTAATATTACCGGTATTCAAGGCTATTATATGGCTTATCCTATGCCCGCAGCTGAGTTTATTTCTTGGTTAAAACAACAACGTAACAGTTAGTAACAGCAAAGAATAAGAAGCGCAGCGCCCCCCCTAACCTCTTTATAAATAATTTACTTAGAACTATATTTGCAAATGCATTTTAGGCTTTTTGAACCTCAAAGTGGTTAAAGTGAACTACCATCGACGCCACTTCGTGTCGATCAATGGGTTTTCTCGGAGTTTTTTGGATAAAATAACGTGTCTGGTTTTATTTCTAACTGAAACTTACTGTGACACGTTAAAATTTTATTCTGATTTATTAGCTATTTTTTGTAAATTCTCGTGAATTTTGAATAAAACGATAAGTAGTTCACACCAAATTCTAGCGCCAATTACACCACCAACAATAATACCAAGCCCAGCCCAAAAACCACCACCGTACTGCACAAACATAGTGGTTACACCAGAAATTACAGCACCTAGTAACATTAACCAATATACAAAAGTAATGATTTTAGGTGTCAGCATAGATTCAAAGAAAAAAATATCTTTCATTTTTTAGTCCTTTTTAAAATAGTCAGTAAATTTTTATTTCACAAAAATGAGCGCTTACTAGCCCTCATAGTTATTATCTAGCTAGCCTTAATAAAGCTAACAGGCTGTATATTTAATTAAAGCTAATTACGCTATTAAATTAAAAATTAGGTGTCGCAGTTACTTATTTAAATTATCGAGTTCTTTTTCTAAGTCTTTCATTGCTTTTTGCGCTTTGAACTCTTCGTAAAGCGCTTCGCGTGAACCGGGATCTAAACGTTTACCTGATTTAGCCACTAGGTTATTAAAGGTATCTTGTGTGTTATTAGTGCTAAAGAATAAGTAAAAAGCATGAAATTCCATAGGTTTTACTTATATTTAATTGACTCATTTAATAACAGCTGTTAAAAATAAGCAACAAATATGAATATAAACTTAATAGGGATATTTAATGAAAAAAGGAATTCAGTTTGCTGTAATTTCTAGCATTTTGTTATCTGGTTGTGCTTTAGATAGTAAAATTAACGGCATGATTGGTGGCTTAAATAATCTACTAACAACAGCAAAACTACCTGTAACCTACATGCGCCCAGCTAATCAAGATAACACCGATAAAATAAAACGTATTGCTGTTATTACCGATAGAAGCTCTTCAAATGCAGTGAACTTAATTGAAAGTAACCTTTCAGCTATTCGCGTTAATGACAAGCCATACTTTACTTTTGTTGATCAAGCAGCGCTTGATAAAGTAATTGCTCAACAGCGCTTTAATGAAGGTGACCTAACAAACTCAAATAATCGTACTCGATTAGGTAAACTTACTGGCGCAGACACTTTAGTAACCGCTCTGTATGGTTCTGATGTTGAAACATCAACCTATTACGAAGAGCGTAGTGAATGTGTTGAAAAAGGTGACAAATGGTATAAATGCAAACGCTCTCGTGATGTTAAAGTTCGATGCTCTGAAAAACTAGCTAAAGTAATACTAGAGCCAAAAGCAATATCTGTTGAATCTGGTGAAATCATTTTCACAAAACGATACAGCCAACAGGTAAGCAGTAAAGTTTGCGAAGGTGATGATCCTCACAATTCTGATAGTGCGCTATTAGGGCAAGCAGTTTCTCAGATATCAGAAGAACTAATTCAAGATGTTGCCCCGCATAGCGTTACAAAATTAGTTGAATTAATGGAATCGGATGATTCTGACATGTCCGACGATGCTGAAAAAATGCTGGATATGGGAATAGAGTTTGCTGAAAAAGATATGCCAGATAACGCCTGTAAGATGTTTAGTAGAGCTCAAAGTATTTATTCTGAATCACTAGCAATTAATTATAATAATGCTGTTTGTGCAGAAAGAGCAGCTGACCTAGAGCTAGCCCTTGCATATTATCAAAAGTCTCATAATCTAACTATGGATGTTGATGAGCTAAAGTATATTATTGAAGGTGAGCAGCGTTTGTTAGATCGTAACAAACATAATGCTAAACTAGCTCAAAATAATAACCACAATCGTTTATAAAACAAACTTTGCCCAGCAAATGCTGGGCTATTTGGTTGAAACATGAATAAGAAATTACTTCTTTTTATATCTATGCTTTTATTTTCTTTCACAGTAGAGGCACAAACACACTCTAATTGCAGCTGTGCCCATTACTACCCAACACAAGCTCAAACCCCTGATTGGATAGGCATAGATAAAGTAACCGACACCCTCTATGTTAGCTCCGGCTCTTCTCAATGCTCTGGACTAAAGTCAATTGACGAACGCCGTTCTGCACTTGAAGCTCGAAAAGCACTCACAAAGCTTCTTAAAACTGAAATAGAAATTAAAGAGGAAAATAAACTCTTCTCTTCTAATTCCATAAGTAACTTACAGTTTAATTCTACAGCTAAAATAACAAGCGACCAGCTGCTAAAAAACGCTAAAATATTCGAACGATGGGTAGATAAAAATAACTGCGTGGTTTATGCAGGAGTAACAATAAACCATACAGATATACAAAAAGCGCAAGCACAAAAAAAGCAAGAGGCACAGTCAAAACTGTCCGCTAAGAATAACTGCATAAAAAGTACTGGCTCGCAAGCAGGTGAAGTTAAAAGCTTATTAACCGCTAAGTTTATTCAAAATGGCTTTAATATCACAGACTCAGCCTGCGACGTTTATTACCATGTAAAAAACTCAATTGTTAAGAGTAGTCAAAATAAAGTTTTTACTAGGTTACAGTTAGAAATAATTACTCACACTAACAAGCGTCTTTGGCAGGATCATTATCAAGGTAAAGGTATTAGCTTTTCTAAAAGATCAACGCAGCAATTACTACAAATCGCAAATGAAGACAGCATATCACTATTAATTGAAGATATTATTAAACTAAAAGATACTCCCGTTAATTAGCGCATATTTTAAGGAATGAAATGCCCGTGGAAAATAACAGCACACCTACAGAACAAGTTACTGAAGAAAAAAAAACAACTATAAAAAAACTTAAAGAATATTTTATTTTGTTAATGGTGGCGCTTATGGGCTTAGGTAACTGGGCAGATACTAAAGCTCTATCAATAGAAGCATATAATGGATTTATTACTAACTTTACAAATAAAATTGAAGAAAAAAAGATTTCAAAGTTAGACATAGGTAACTACCTTCCATATGCGCAAAAACAAATAGGTATACCGCAAGTCATTAAAACTTCAAAAATTGATGAACGTTACGAATATCGTTATTATAAAGAAGATAAATACCTCCTAACTTTAATCAATAAAGAAACTCGCATAGTAGCTATTGTTGTCCATAGCCTGTCCTATGACAAAAGCTTAGTTGACGATTTCTCACCTAAGGTACCGTTTAGTAACTTTAAATTAAAAGAGCACAGTCTTGAACAAATAGTGCCTGATAGTAATGAATTTTTTTATGACAGTAATAACATTAAATACTACATGCAAGTAAAACAACTCAATGCCCAAGGTATGTTTCTTAACTTAACGAGTGGCTTTAGTGATTATACTGAGCTAAAGGGAAATGTTGCTGAGGATCTATTCAAATTAGATGAAGTAACTTTGATGAGTGACGAGCAAACGCTTACTTCACCTATCACCAAAAAATTAGCAACCAATAAAGCAACTTTTTACGCAATCTCAGAATTACCAAGCGAATATATTGCTGATTCACTACTTACTAAATATGAATTTAACGTTTATTTTTAAGGAACAAAATGCGACATTTTTCATTGTTTTTACCACTACTTTGTACTTTTACAGTAACAAATATAAGTGCGAACACTTTTACTGAGTTTAAAAAGCAGCAACTTTTAGAAGCAACCAGTTTCAGCAAGCAATATAAACAAGATTACGCAAATTTTAGAGAAGCTTATTTAGCTGATTACGACTCTTTTAGAGATTCATTACTTAAGCATTGGTCTGTGCCCATCCAAAGCAGCACATTAAAGCAGGTCGTTTACAGTGCAGACCTAAAAAGTCGCATAATTATTGACGAACAAAGCATGACGGTTACTGTAGAAACATTAGATTCTCACAGTACGCTTGGACAAGCAGCTGAGACATTAATAACTGATAAAAATCTAGCCTCGTCTTTAGAATTAATAAGCCCAACTAAACAAGAATTAGAAAATAGCTTAGCAATTTCAAAAAGTGAAATTAAAAGTCAAAAAGAGTTAAAACAGAACCAAGAAACGCTAGCACAAGAAATAACTACACAGTATGAACAGTCGCTAAGCAGTGTTGATAAAAACACTCAATTAAAGCCTCAACAAGCAATACAAAGTAAACAGCAATTAGCCATAGAAAAACAGCAGCGTATTGAAAAATTAAACACATCACTCAGCACCAAAGATAATGATGTGACTTATAAAAATATTACTTCTCGTACTTTTTCACTCCCTGACGAATATTTACATAAAAAAGTGAGTCCTTACTTAAACTTTTACTTACAATACGAGCAACAACAACTACCTCTGTTATTAGCAATTTCGCATGCTGAGTCATCTTTTAATCCAAATGCTAAGTCGCATATTCCCGCATTTGGGCTAATGCAAATTGTACCTAATTCAGCAGGTTTAGATGTAGCAAGAAAACACTTTAAAAAAGATATAGCGCCAACACCAGAGGAGCTTTTTGATCCTGATACCAATATCACTTATGGATCTGCTTACATTTCTATTTTAGACAAAAGTTATTTACGGAAAATAAAAGATCCAATAAGTCGTAAATATTGCGCAATTGCAGCTTACAATACTGGTGCAGGAAATGTAGCTAAAGCGTTTAATACTGATAAAAGCCGAAATATTAATCGTGCTATTTCTATTATAAACGACCTAGATAGTGAAAGTGTTTACAGTCACTTAATTGCAAACTTACCCTATGATGAAACAAAAAAATACCTTAAGAAAGTAAACAAGCTTGAACAGCAGTACCAAGCAAATATTAATCAATGGAACCTTAATAATAAGGAAATCAAACATGAAAAATAAACTTTTACCAATAGCCACTATTTTCTTTTTAAGCGCATGTGGATCAACTCAACAGCCACAATCAACCCCCTTTAGTAATGCTGATACTGTACCAAGCTGGGTTTTAATGCCAAGCGCACCTGAAGGAGGGTTAGCCTCATCTAGCTGTGTACCTTGGAGTGGTAATATGGCAGCAAGTAGAGCACAGGCTGTAGCTAGCGCGCGCGCTGATTTAGCAACACAAATTAATAGCAAAGCTCAAGTTCTTGATACCTTAATAAATAAGCAAATGCAGCAGCAAGATTCTGTACAAACACAAAGTTCTTTTACACAAGTAAGCCGCCAAACAGCCGAAGAAAGCCTTGTTGGTAGTATTGCAAAAGAAGTCAGCTTTGCTCAAATAAATAACCAAAAGCAACTATGTGCATTAGTTATTATGGAAAATACTAAGCCTATTTTCGATAAGTTGATTGAAAAGTCAGGCAAAAATCTGAGCCCTAATGATGAAGATATGCTTTACCGTGAATTTAGATTGCAACAAACCACTGAAGAGTTAAATAACTTAGCAAACTAACTCCATATTAAAATGAATACTGTAGAGTAAAGTTACTCTACAGTATGTCAGCACTACCCTAAAGCCAGCCATACACCAACGGCGACCATTAAACTGCCCGCAATGCGATTCATCCACTGGATGTTATTACCGCGCGTTAAAAATAATCGTAAGCTTTTTCCACCTGTTGCATAAGCCAACATACTTAAAAATTCGGTAACCATTATTACACTTAACAACACTAATAGTTGCGGGGCTACGTCATGTTCAATGCTTATAAATGGTGGTAGTAATGAGATCATAAACGCCCAGCCTTTTGGGTTGGCTATTGCAGTTACAAAGCCTTGCGTAAACAGTGACTGGCGACTTACAGCTGTGGCATTGCTGGTATTTACCGACATTTTTCCTTTAGAACGCCACATATTTATACCAATGTAAATTAAGTATGCACCGCCTACCCACTTTAAAATAGCAAACGCCTCTGGATAATTAAGCATAATACTCGCCACGCCAAGCACTGCAGCAACGGCAACACTAGCAACGCCGAGTAGTTCGCCAAGCATCATCCACAAAGTGCGCCGCACGCCAATACTCATGCCTAGCGTCATGGCTAACGTCATACACATACCTGGGGTGATCGAAACAAAAAAGAAGGTGGGAATAAATACCGCGAGTACTGTTATATCAATCATTTAAAACTCGTAATGGGTTAAAGACAAAGTTGTAATAGGTTCTAGGCGAAAGGGTAAAGGAAAAAGAGCTAAGGTGAAAGATAAATGATATGTAATATGACCATTTGTACTCGCTCACATTGAGCCAGTTTTTGGTAAGGTCCCCCCCCTTAAACAAAGTATCAGCCCAAAATAAATTTTACCTATTAGTAAAACATCTTCCCACTTGAAAGCCCTGAACAGCAAGGCTTTCGCGTTATTTATCCTTTATTATGAAAAACAAAAAGCGTCTGAATTTGGAAATTTTATACACTCATATATGGCAAAAGTCTGAGATGATAAAGTGCAAAAATACATTTTGTTGCTCTAAAGTGCGGCGTACATACGCTCACTTTGCATTGGGAAGGTGCCGTGAGATTTAGAGTGGATCTTCTTGCTCTCACAGCACAAACACGTACTTTACTACTGCCTCGGTGTTGGCTCTGCCACTTGCTCCGTTGTTACCTTTTCCGGCTCAGCCTCTTCATCCATTAACAGGTATTTGTTTAGCCACTGCTCTTGTTCCCACAACACATGCAGTAAGCTTTTACGAGCACGATAACCATGTGCTTCATGGGGTAGCATAACTAAACGCGCTTCTTTACCTAAGCCTTTTAACGCGGCGTACATACGCTCACTTTGCATTGGAAAAGTTCCAGAATTCGGATCTTCTTGCCCGTGAATCATCAACATTGGCTCGTTAATTTTTTCGGCATGAAAAAAGGGCGACATGTTTGCGTACACATCTTGGGCTTGCCAAAAGTCGCGCTCTTCGCCTTGAAAGCCAAACGGCGTTAAGGTGCGATTATACGCGCCACTGCGGGCAATACCGGTTTTAAACAAGTCACTATGCGCTAATAAGTTAGCCACCATAAATGCACCATATGAATGCCCTGCTATGGCAATATTGTTTTTATCAGCAATTCCTTTTTTAACCAATACATCTACGGCAGCTTGTGCGCTGGCCACTAGTTGCTTTCTAAAGTTATCATTTGGTTCACTGCCCTCAATACCTACAATAGGCATTTTAGGATCGTCAAACACCGCAATACCTTTAGCTAAGTAAGGCATTGGGCCCCAGTAACCAATAGAGGTAAACTCATAAGGCGATTCACGCACTTGAGAAGCGACTGCTTTGTCTTTATATTCAAGCGGGTATGCCCACATTAATACAGGTAATGGACCTTGAGATTTATCATAACCTGGTGGTAAATAAAGTGTGCCTGAAAGCTCAACACCGTCATCTCGGGTATAACGTAATTGCTCTTTTGTTACGCCTTTAAATGCAGGGTAAGGGTGCTCAAAATTAGTAATTTGAGTTAAATTTTGTTTATTTAAATCACGAATAAAAAAGTTAGGTTGCTCTGTTTTAGACTCTCTAATAGTAATAAAACGCTTACCTTCGTCATCAAGTAACGCACGAACACGCTCATAATAAGGTGCCGCTGATTGCCACAAACGTTTGCTGCTATTAGTTTTTACATCGTATTGGTCTAAAAACGGCACATTACCTTGCTCTGATGCGCCATTACCGCGTAAAAATAGATAGCGTCCGCCAACCACTTTTATTACCTTGCTGCCTAAATCATTGCGCTCATATAGTGCTCTACCAGGGTCTTTGTAAGCATCGTTGTAACTACGCTCTGAAAATAATATGCGGTTTTTATCAGCATCACGTGGGGCAATAATATAAGTACGCACTTGGCGGTCACTAAAGCGCCAATCGCTGAGCATAGCAATATTATCGTTACCCCATTCTATACACGAATAACGACGCTCTACTTTAGCAAACAGTTTAGGCTCGCGCTTAAACGGTGCACGTAAGCTGTAAATAAAGTCGTGATATTCAACATCGGTTTTCATATCACCGCCATCTTGCGCTTCAGCCCAAATAACCTCTGCACCTTGATCGCCTCGCCACTCAAAGTCACGTCTGCCAGTACGTACACTGTCGTAGCCTTGTGGAATATTATCGGCTAATGGTTGTTTTGCCAGCTCAACTAATGAAAAACCACGCATTCCCCATATTTGCCATGTTGTAGCAAAGCGGTTGTATGGAACTTGATACGAAAATGGCTCGTTTATGCTTGCCACTAATATATTGGTTGAGTCGGGTGATACTGAAAATGACTTAAGCAACGCAGGGCGGCCAATCGGTTGCGCATGACCATCAAGCGTTATATAGGCGAGTTGCCCTTGGCCATAAAACTTAAACTGCGCCTCATCAAACGGACCGGTTAATAAGTTTTGATAAGTACGTGCAGGGGCTTTTTCGCCGCTACTTTGCTGAATAACAGGCACAGTACTTTGACTATCATTTTGTAACCTGGTTTTTCCTAAATTAACGGCTAAATTTGCAACCAAGGCACTGCTATCGGGTAGCCATTCATAGGGGGATGCAGTAAGGACAGAGTTTAGCGCAATTGAGTTTAGCTCATTAGCTTGTTTTGTTTTTACATTGTATAACCATAAACGCGCATCATTTTTTTGCTCAACCACGAAGGCTAAGTACTCACTATTTGATGACCACTTTGGCGCGCGAACAATACCTTGTGGCAAGTTATTAATATTAATAACCGTACCACTTTGTACGTGTTTAATTTGCACCGCACTGTATTTTGCACTTACGCGTGAGCGTGAAAAGTTTGCCGGGTTGAGTTTAATACCCGCCAGTTTAAGCTCCTCTTTTGCCAACTCATCTAGCGACACAACACGTTTGCGCTCAAACAATGCCAGCCATTGGCCATCGTCTGACAAACTACTGGTGGGCGATAACTTAGCATCTACTAATGCAGCAAGTTCAGCCGATGGCGTTTGATATCCTTGCTCTGCATAGCTCATTGGCAGTAATGCAATACAGCCAATAAAGGCAACTAACAGCCTAAAAGCGCTCATGTTTTGTCCTTTAGTAATTATTTAGTTTAATAAAGCTATCTAAACATGTTTTGCCGCATTCATAAAGCATTAAGGTTATACAAAATAGCGTAAATGATTTATCGCCACCCTAACTTAAGCTACACTACAGCGCTATTTATAAAGTGCTGTACACCTAAAAAACAATGCTGATGAATAAAGTAAATGCCGTCATATTTTTTAATATTACCCATTAATATAAAATGACTTTATAAGCATTGAACTTGTGTAGAACTAGTGCGCTAAATTTACTGTACTACTACCGTTATTATTGTAATAACCATCACAAAAAATAAGCTTACCTGTTTCTATATGGGTAAATTTAAACTTACTAAAAAGAGATCCTAGCCAATGAAAAAAGTGCTGGTAATTGGCTACGTATGGCCAGAGCCCAACTCATCTGCTGCAGGCACGCACATGATGTCGTTATTAAATGCCTTTAGAGCCCAAAACTGGCAAGTAGAGTTTGCAACGCCGGCACTGCGCACCGAGCACATGGTCAACCTTGACGACTTTGGTATTAGTAGCCAGAGCATTGCGCTTAACTGCGAAAGTTTTGACGATTACGTTAAAGCATATGCTCCCGATATCGTTATGTTTGACCGTTTTATGATGGAAGAACAGTTTGGTTGGCGCGTTGATAAGCATTGCCCGAATGCGCTGAAAATTTTAGATACTGAAGATCTACAATGTTTGCGTAATGCCCGCCACGAAGCCCACAAAGGCGAGCGAGAATTTACCACTAACGACTTGCATTCAGACATAGCAAAACGCGAAATTGCAGCCATCTTACGTTGCGATTTAAGCCTTATTATTTCTAGCTATGAAATGAGTTTACTTAATGATGTATTTAAAATAGAGCCTAGCTTATTACACCATTTACCTTTTATGGTCGATTTAAACACATTGCCCACCAGCACTAAAACCTTTGAGCAGCGCCAACACTTTATGACCATCGGTAACTTTAGGCACGCGCCAAACTGGGATGCAGTGCTTTATTTACAACAAATTTGGCCTCTTATTCGCAAGCAACTGCCTAAAGCTGAGCTGCATATTTATGGATCGTACCCGCCGCCAAAAGCAACTGCACTTAACAACCCTAAATCGGGGTTTTTAATTAAAGGCTGGGCCGATAATGCGTTTGAGGTAATGCAAAGCGCACGAGTATGTTTAGCACCACTGCGTTTTGGCGCAGGTATTAAAGGTAAATTACTTGAAGCCATGATTATGCAAACCCCAAGTGTTACCACTAATATTGGCAGTGAAGGTATGCATAATGAGTTACCTTGGCCTGGAAAAATAGCAAACACCGCCGAAGATTTTGCAAATGCAGCCGTTGAAATGTACAACAATCAAAGTGAATTTGAACAAGCACAACAAGATGGCAATACACTACTTAATACGCTGTATGACAAAGCCCAATTAAGCGCTGCGTTAATTCAAAAAGTCGATTCAATAAGTAGCGATTTAAACGCCCATCGCGAAAAAAACTTTACAGGCCAAATGCTCAAACATCATACAATGCGCAGCACACAATACATGTCGCAATGGATAGCTGAAAAAAATAAAAAATTAGATTAAAAATGACTAGACACACACCAATTAGTGTTTAAAATCGCGCCCATTAAACGTGGGCAAATTTTTAATACCAATCTACCTTAAACGGTACAATTCAGCGAGAATTAAAATGAGCTTAGCCAAGGCGCTTGAATGATAAAATAGTGGTTCTATTTTGAGTTCGAGGAACGCAGTATAAGCTCATTTAAAACTCGCCCAAGGGAGCTCACCAGTGACATTTCTTCTTCGTTGGCAACTTTTGAAAGGGAACCACCCTTCCTACATGTTGCCCACTTGAATCAAAAGCCACTGGATGAACTCTGAATTAGCACTTTTTATGGCAGATTAGTATTTTTTGTCTATATTTTTAGCTTAGTTATTTAACCGTTGGCTTAAAAGCATTTGAAAAACGCAACCTTTACAGAAAAACGCAAATTTATCGTTAAATTAGGTAAAATGCTGCACAAATATGGTACGCCCGCATACCGCTTAGAAGCGCATTTAATGGAAGTTGCGACCTACTTAGACCTTAAATCGTCGTTTGTTATGTCGCCTACCTCTGTTACCTTTGTTATTTGGACCGACGGCCACGAAGACGAGTATACCCATGTTGCACGGGTAGATCCTGGCGATCACGACCTAGGCTCACTTGCCGACACCGACGACTTAGTTAATCAAATGCTTGATGGCAAGTTAACCTTGCACGAAGTGGACGAACAGCTAGACATTATTTTTGTTGCTCCTAACTCTTACAATAAACTCACTACGGGCATTGCGTTTGCCACATCTGGTGGTGCGTTTGCTATGTTAATGGGCACCAGTTGGTTTGATGTAGCTTGGTCTGCGTTACTCTCATCTATTGTATACTTGTTTGTGCTGTGGTCGGGGCGCTCAAAACGTGTCGCCCACATGCTTGAGCCTTTGGTAGCAATTGTATCGTCAATCATTGCCTGTGCTATTAGTGTTTATTTTGCCCCAGAGATCAATATACGTTTAGTGGTACTGTCGTCCATCATTGTATTTATTCCAGGTTTAGCATTAGCCCTAGGATTAGCAGAACTTGCAGCAAGGCACTTAGTGTCGGGTACAGCACGGGTGATGGACTCATTCATGTTGCTGTTTAAACTCTACTTTGGTGGTTTTATTGGCATAGGTATTGGTTTTGCATTATTTGGACAGGCCGACTTTGTGCAACCTGCGCCACTGCCAGCGTGGACGCCTTGGCTGGCTATATTTTTACTGTGTAGCAGCCTAATAGTCATATTTAGAACCAAGCTTAAACATGCCGTGTGGTCTATCGCATCTGGCTTTATTGCTTATGGCACCAGTATTGGCTCGGCTATGTATCTCGATTACACCTTAGGGACCTTTGTTGGCGCATTAGCCGTTGGCATATTTAGTAACTTATTTAATCGCGTGGCCAACGCCCCCGCTTCTATTGTTGCTATGCAAGGCTTAATTGTATTAGTACCGGGTAGCAAAACCTATATTGGCTTAAATTCGCTTATTGAAGGTCAAGACTTTGTTTATGCAGAACATATAGGCCAGCAAACGTTTTTAATTTTTATGTCGCTAGTAGCTGGGTTAATTTTTGCCAACGTAGCACTGCCACCTAAAAAGAGTTTGTAACGCGCTTTTCTCACCTATCCATTAATTAAAATATACGCCAACATTTGTGATAAAAGTTGGCGTCATTACTTTTATCACCGCTTTATCTATTAACCTTTATAAACAGTGTGTTAATCGCATTTTTTAGCCTATTACATCAGCCTT
Source organism: Pseudoalteromonas sp. HL-AS2 (assembly GCF_031198805.1). Lineage (NCBI taxonomy): Bacteria > Pseudomonadati > Pseudomonadota > Gammaproteobacteria > Alteromonadales > Pseudoalteromonadaceae > Pseudoalteromonas > Pseudoalteromonas sp. HL-AS2. Next base: position 466,964 of record NZ_CP133572.1, read on the forward strand.
GCTATACTGCCAAGTTAACGTGTATATAAAGGAAAGTTTAATGTTAAAACTTAGCTTAGTGCTTGCAATGGGATTATCTAGCTCATTGGTAAGTGCTTCAACAGTATTAACGGTTGAAGATATCCCAAAAATTCAATCAGTTATTCAAACCAGTATTAGTCCAGATGGCGATAATGTCGCTTTTACTCGTTCGGTGCCGCGTGAGCTGTACGTTGATGAAAATGGCACTAACTACCGTGAGTTGTATGTGGTTAACGACAAAGGTGTAGAGCGCCCTTTTATTACCGGTTCGGTTAGTATTAGCAGCATTCAATGGTCTAACAACAGTAAAACTATCTACTTTTTAGCAAAATTAAAAGATGACAAATTTACCGCGCTTTATCAAATTCCGGTTGATGGCGGCCAAGCACATAAAGTACTGTCATTAAAAGATACCTCTATTTCAAGCTACGCACTAAGCCCTGACAATAAACACCTCGCTATTTTGGCAATGCCAGCAGCTGATAAATCTGATAAAGAGCTTAAAAAATTAGGCTTTATGGCAGAGGTATACGAACAAGGTTTAAAAAACAAACAGCTGTTTATTGCTGATTTAAAACAAACCGATAAGCCACTTTCACCTGCCGCGCTCAATGTAGCTAACTATGTTAGTGATGTTAACTGGGCTGCCGATGGCAAAAAGCTACTGGTTAAAACTCAGCCTACTGCGTTAATTGATGATAAATACACAAAATCACAATGGCACTTGTTTGATATAGCAAGTAATCAAGTAACTATGTCGTTTGCCACAGAGGGTAAGCTTGGTACAGCAGAGCTTTCTCATGATGGTCGTTATATCGCAATTTTAGGCGCACAAGATAAACACGATCCTGCTACTGGTCGCTTATTTTTAGCCGATACAAAAAGCGGTAAAGTAGATGAGTGGTTACCCAACTTTAGCGGCCACGTAGCCGATATTGAATGGCAGAATAAACGCAATACCTTAAACTTTATTGCCAATGTAGGCACCCAAAGCTTTGTCGGCAGCATTAAAACCGGCAGCAATAAATACAAAAAAATAGTTAAAGAAGGTCAATTTATTGCCTCAAGCCTAAGTATCTCTGCTTCAGATAAAACCTTAGCGCTGCGCGCCAATACCGCAAAACATCCTAACGAAGTGTTTATTGTTCGTAGCAAAAAAGCAGAGCGTTTAACCGATTCAAACACGTGGCTAAACGACAAGCGCTTTGCCAAGCAACAAACAATTAATTTAAAAGCCCGTGACGGCGTAGAAATTGATGGTGTACTTGTGTATCCGCTTGATTATAAAAAAGGGACACGTTACCCATTAATCATGTCGGTACATGGCGGCCCTGAAAGCCATGACAAAGACGGTTGGTTAACTAACTACTCACGTCCTGGTCAAATGGGAGCAGCTCGTGGTTACGCTGTATTTTATCCAAATTATCGTGGCTCAACGGGTAAAGGGGTTGATTACTCTAAACTTGGCCAAAATGACTACGCAGGCAAAGAGTTTGATGACTTAGTAGATTTTAAAAACCACCTTGTTGATATGGGTTTAGTAGACACTAAACGTGTTGGTATTACTGGTGGCTCATACGGCGGTTATGCTTCTGCGTGGGGCGCAACAAAATTAACTGAGCACTTTGCTGCCAGCGTAATGTTTGTTGGCGTATCTAATCAACTATCTAAGTTTGGTACTACCGATATATCTAACGAAATGAACCTAGTACATGCTCGTTCATACCCTTGGGATAAATGGCAATGGTACTTAGAGCGCAGCCCTATTTATTGGGCTGGACAATCTAAAACACCGTTATTAATTATGCACGGTAAAGACGATCCTCGTGTACACCCAGCGCAATCAATGGAGCTATACCGCTACATGAAAGTGCAAGGTAAAGACGTGCGTTTAGTTTACTACCCTGGCGAAGGCCACGGTAACCGTAAAGTAGCAGCCCAGTACGACTACAGCTTACGTTTAATGCGTTGGATGGATAACTACCTGATCGATGGCAATAAAGACATGCCCGCGTTTGAAATTGACCACGCAGCTAAACTTAAAGCAATAAAAGACGCAAATAAATAGCTAGCTAAATACGGTTATGAATAAGTAAGTTATTTTATTACAGGGCTAGTAGCAATATTAGCCCTTTTTGTTGTTAGCTTTATACAGTGCATAGTAATTTTTACACACCTCTCAAATAATCTCTTTGTAATAAAAACAAAACCCCTTGTATTACAGTGTATTAAAAATGGCCTTATATTTGCTCCATATTATTTAAACAATGAGTAAAGTAGGAAATAAAATGAATATTTTTGAAGCACTACGCGCCGATCATGACATACAACGTAAGTTAGTAGATGCGCTTATTCAAACTCATGGTGATACAGATGAGCGTCAAAAGTTAATGCTTGAACTAAAAACACAGCTAAAACAACATGCAAAGTTTGAAGAGCGATATTTTTATAACCCACTGATGTTTGAAGATCTAACCCATGAAAAAGCCCGCCATAGTGTGGCAGAACATCATGATATTGATGAATTAATTGAACAACTTGAAGAAACCGATAGGAGTTCACCAGCGTGGTTGGTTGCAGCTAAAAAACTCCATCATTTAGTGCATCATCACTTAGATGAAGAAGAGCACGAAGTATTTCAACTAGCCGGCAAAGCACTAACCGAAGGGCAAAAAGAAAGCTTAGCTGAGCACTACAACGATGCAATGCACTAACTGCTGCAGTAACTACTTTATACGCTATAACTTTAACTTTGATACACTCCCTTGTGTACTATTTGGTTATAAGCCAAGCGGCTTATAACCAATTTTTTTATGTATTACTTTATAGTAAATTTTACGTCTTGGTCGCGCAGTAAATACAACGCAAAACACGCTGCCCACATTGGCCATGCAGTAAAGAATAATAAGTGATTAAAGCCATCTATGTACTGGTTGTACGATGAAAGTGTAGACAAGCCATGCATTACAAAAATGATTCCGTAAGTAAGTCGCTTTTTAATACCCGCCAAAAATGCTAATACTAAAACTAACTGCAGCGCACCTAACACATACGCCACTATATCTGTTGACCCACTAATGCCATAAAACTTTTCAAAAATACCGGCGCTATGTGCCGGGTTCACAAATTTATCCAGCGTCCACATTATCATTACAATAAAAACACCCACACGCAGAGAGAATAAAGACCACTGCAAACGGTTTTGTAAATCGGCACTGATTGGGTTTGTCATAAAACTTCCTTTAATAAAAATATTAATAAACTATTAAATTACCAAGACCGTATAACTTGGTTTTTATTTCAAAAAAGTATAATTATTTTTAATTACCCTTACCTACTTAGCTTATTAACAGTTAAGGCACGGCTTATTTTAAGTATTTAAACGCTATACATAAAAGCTAATAAATATAATAGGTTAACTGCTAGCAAGTAGACTACAATTTAAAAACATGTTTAAAAGCAATTATTTATAATCTGTGTAATATCGCCACCCTATTACTATTTTATTTACAAATGAAACAGCAATGTTTTATTGGCACGCTTTAAACGCAGCTGTTTTGTTATGTCTTAAAAAATAAAAAAGAATCGAAACTTTACTGAAAGTTATTTTTACACCTTTCGGTCTTTATCATCATCAACTATTAACAAAAAAGAGAAAGCCCTTGAAATACCAATACTTAGCCCTATCGTTAGCAAGCGTATTAAATACCCCACTGCTGGCGCAAGCTGCCCAAAGCTCAACAGTAACAACCAATAACACCATAGAGCACATTGAAGTAGCTGGCCAAGTTATTAAATCTCAAGGCCTTTCAGTTAAAGATGCCAGTATAGATGGCCCATTTGGCGACAACTTAGCACTAAAAGATATAGCACGTTCGGTAACGCCTATTTCGAGCGAGCTAATAGAGCAGCTTAACATTACCACGTTACAAGATGTGCTTGCAGTAAGCCCTAATACCTATTCAGCCAGTGGTTTTGGCGCGCCAAGTTTACCCACAATACGCGGCCAATTAGGTGAGCTTTTTCAAGATGGTACACGTCGTCAAGCGGGCAACAATGGCTTTGGTGTACCGTTATCGTTCAACGCTATAGAACAGATAGATGTAGTAAAAGGTGCGCCACCGGTATTATTTGGCTCAAGCCAACGCAATGGTGGGTTTGTAAACTTACACTCTAAAAAAGCCGCTACAGACGAAAGTAAAGGTAAAGCAAGCTTATCGGCAGGACGATGGGATCAATATCGAGTACTGGTTGACTACAGCGCCCCCATAGTAAAAGACAAAGTAGGTTTTAGAGTTAGTGCAGAGCATATTGATAACGGCAGTTATTACGACTACTCAGGCACAAAAAGCGACAGCTTATTTGCAGCCCTGCGTGTATTTCCTGATGATAAAAGCAGCTGGGATCTTAATTTTGAATTATACCAAGTTGAATTTACCGATAACGCCGGTATTAACCGCCCTACTCAGGCGTTAATAGATGATGGACTGTATATTACCGGCCAAGGTGTGCAAGCAAATGGTAGTACTGTACCTTTAGCGGGTTCGATTATTTCACCAACGGGGCAAGTTAAAATAGATCGCAGCACCGTACTGACCGACCCTGATAATCTAAACGAAGCGAGAACCTACTTGCTCCACAGTATTTATAAACGTGAGCTTTCTAGTCACGCGTCAATTAAAAACATTTCCTACTTTCAGCATTTACAACGTGATGAAATTGCACAAAACAGCTTTGTTGAAATTATAGAGGGTGCCGATACCGCGCAAAACCGTACCGAGCTTACCTACCTTTGGAATAGTAACCAGCAAACTATTTTTGCCTTTGATGTACGTTATAACCGCGTATTAGGTTACAGCCAATTTACCACCGAAGCCGACTTACCCATAGATTTAACTGGCCCACTTTCAAATAGACGCATTCCTTTAACTGATGCACAACAAGCACGCTTTGTTGAACTTCGCCCAGGTGTATTTGTATCGCCGGGTGGTCAGTACGATATTAATAACGACGGCAGTGGCGACTTTAACTTATCAGACACCACAGACTCACGCTCATGGCAAACAGGGGTGGCTATTCAGCAAGATTCAGATTGGACAGATAAGTTTCATACCAGTGTTGGCTACCGCGTTGACTTTTATGACGTAGAAGCAAACGACCCTATAGCACCTGTAGGGCAAATTGCCGCCAGCGACAGCATTAACGACACTTTGCATTCAGGGCAAGTAAGTTTTAATTACCGACTAAACGATGATTACACCACTTATGGCGCAGCAAGTTACAACGAAGCCACATCAAATAGCATGGCTGGCGGCACTACACTTGGCGGCGACAATACCATTAGTGCGCAAAATTTTGCCACCGAAAATACCCTAGTTGAATTTGGTTTAAAATATGCACCAACCAATAGCGATTGGTACGCCGATGGCGCAATATTTAGCCAACGCCGTAGTTTACGTAACCGCGATGGCAGTAATACTGGTATTCGCACCACAGGTTTTGAAAGCCAAGTATTTTACGATGCCTACCCGTACTGGTTAAGCGCAGGTTATAGCTACATTGACGCCCGCTACGATAATTCTGCAAGTAGTCAAGATTCTGCCCAAGTAGCCGATGCATTTGACAACTCACGCCCTGATATTATTGCAGGCACCAGTGTGGGCGCTCCTAGTTTTACCGCATTTGCGCCTTCAAGTAGCCAAGTTCAAGGCATTCCAGAGCAATCTTTTAGCTTTAACGGAAATTATTCAATTAATTCGAAATGGCAAACGGGTTTTTCAGGTCTATATACAAAGAGTTACCCATTAGACTTTTTGGCAACCGTACATATTCGCGATCAGTACACATTAAACGTAAATACTAGCTATGCTTTTACGCCTAGCACCAAGTTACGCTTAGATGTAAACAACGTTACCAATCAAAAAAATTGGCGCCCTGTATTTGAAGGCGGTTATTTTGGTGCAACCTTGGCTTTTCCTGAATTACCAATAAACGCCAAGCTGACGCTTACGCATAATTTTTAAAGACAAGTTTGAAAGAGAGAGAACATGATTAAAAAAATACTTTTGTTATTGATTGCAGCGGTCGCCATCGGCCTGTTCTTTCATTTTGATTTGCACCAACTACTTACGCTTGAGGGCTTAAAAGGCTCGATGGATCAGTTTAGCCAATATAAAGCGCAATCTCCGCTATTAATCATTGGCGGATTCTTTTTATTGTATGTGGTGGTTACTGCATTGTCTTTACCGGGCGCGGCTATTTTAACACTGGCAGCGGGTGCTTTATTTGGCTTAGTTGAAGGCTTATTGGTTGCATCGTTTGCATCAACCATAGGTGCTACATTGGCCTTTTTAGTATCACGTTACTTATTGCGTGACACTATTAAACAACGTTTTCCTGAGCGCTTAGCCGCAATTGATGCAGGCGTTGAAAAAGAAGGCGGCTTTTACTTATTTACGTTGCGTTTAGTGCCGGTGTTTCCGTTCTTTTTAATCAACTTGTTAATGGGCGTAACAGCCATCAAGTCATGGACTTTTTACTGGGTAAGCCAAGTGGGTATGCTAGCCGGTACATTTGTATTTGTTAATGCGGGTACGCAGCTTGCTCAAATAGAGAGTTTATCGGGCATTTTATCGTTGGACTTAATTTTATCATTCGCTTTATTGGGCGTATTCCCATTTATTGCTAAAGGGATCTTAAATGTGTTTAAAAAACGTCGTGTATACAAAAGCTATACTAAACCTAAAAGTTTCGACCGTAACATGATTGTTATTGGCGCGGGTGCTGGTGGTTTGGTAACAAGCTATATTGCCGCTGCTGTTAAAGCAAAAGTAACCCTTATTGAAGCGGGTGAAATGGGCGGCGACTGTTTAAACTACGGTTGCGTTCCAAGTAAAGCGATAATTAAAAGCGCTAAAATTGCAGAGCAAATTCGCCACGGTGAACACTACGGCCTAGAAAACATGACACCGCAGTTTTCGTTTAAAAAAGTAATGGCGCGTGTTCATAAAGTAATTGCCGATATAGCACCGCACGACAGCATAGAGCGCTACACTAATTTAGGCGTAGACGTAGTAAAAGGCTACGGCAAATTAATCGACCCGTGGACGGTAGAAATTAAACTTAACGATGGCGGCACGCAAACATTAACTGCGCGTACTATTGTTATTGCCACTGGCGCACGCCCATTTGTACCGCCACTGCCCGGTATAGAAGAAACCGGTTATGTAACAAGCGATACTTTATGGGATAAATTTGCAGCGCTAGATGAGGCACCTAAAAAGCTTGTAGTACTTGGTGGTGGCCCAATTGGTAGCGAATTAGCACAAAGCTTTGCCCGTTTAGGTTCAAGCGTTACGCAAATTGAAATGGCGGAGCGCATCATGATCAAAGAAGACGTTGAAGTGTCTACCTTTGCTCATGAAGCGTTGAGCGAAAGCGGCGTTAACATTTTAACCTCGCATCAGGCATTACGCGGTGAAGCGCGCGACGGTAAAAAGTACATTATTGTTAAACGCCTTAACGAAGGCAATAATGAAGAAATTGCTATTGAATACGACGAACTGCTATGCGCTGTTGGCCGCAGTGCCCGCCTTAAAGGTTACGGCCTTGAAGCGCTAGGCATAGAAACAAACCGTACAATAGTCACTAACGAATACCTAGAAACGCTCTACCCTAATATTTTTGCCGCAGGCGATATTGTTGGCCCTTATCAATTTACGCACGTAGCGGCTCATCAGGGTTGGTACGCAGCAGTAAACGGCTTATTTGGTAACCTTAAAAAGTTTAAAGTAGATTACCGCGTTATTCCATGGACCACCTTTATTGACCCAGAAGTGGCACGTGTGGGCTTAAACGAGCAAGATGCAATTGATAAAGGTATCGATTTTGAAATCACTCGTTTTGAGTTTGAAGAGCTAGACCGCGCAATTACCGATAGCGCCACAAAAGGCTTTATAAAAGTCATTACCCCTAAAGGCAAAGACAAAATACTCGGTGTAACTGTGGTCTCTGAACACGCGGGTGATTTAATTGCTGAATTTGTACTGGCCATGAAACACGGTTTAGGCCTTAATAAAATACTGGGTACTATACACAGCTACCCAACTTGGGCTGAAGGTAATAAATACGCAGCAGGCGAGTGGAAACGCGCGCATGCGCCTGAAAAAGTACTTAACATGCTCGAAAAATATCATACGTGGCGTCGAGGCTAATATGTTTAACACAACATTAAAGCCTTTATTATTAAGTGCGACATTACTTGCGACGGCGCTTGCAACGTCGCTTGCAAGCCAAGCGCAAAGCACGACTAATAACCTGCACGATAGCTGGAATGCCTTGCTAAATAAGCATGTTGTAGCAATTAACCATAATCACAGCACAGAGGTTGATTACGCAGCCATAAAACGTGAGCATGCACAGCTAAAAACGTATTTAGATTCGTTAAGTGCTGTAACGCAAAGCGAATTTGACGCGTGGGAACAGCCTAAGCAACTCGCTTTTTTAATCAATGCTTATAATGCGTGGACTGTTGAACTTATATTGACTAAATACCCAAACCTTAAATCAATAAAAGATTTAGGCAGCTTTTTTAGCTCACCATGGAGCAAAGCGTTTGTGCCACTACTGGGTAAAACTCGCAGCCTTGATGACATAGAGCACGGTTTAATTCGTGGCAGCGGTAAATATAACGATCCACGCATTCATTTTGCTGTAAATTGTGCAAGTATTGGTTGCCCTGCGCTGCGCGGGGAGGCATTCACAGCTACTGAACTAGAGAGCCAATTGCAACAGCAAACGGTGCGTTTTTTATCTGATACAACACGTAATTTTGCGCAGGAAAATACGCTAAATATCTCCTCTATATTTAAATGGTACGGCGATGACTTTGAAAAAGGTTTTAGAGGTGCAGACACGCTACAGCAGTTTTTTTTGCAATATAGCGATGCACTTAAACTAGTACCCGCTCAGCAAAAAGCGCTTAAAAATAATGACATGAAAGTAAAATTTTTAGACTACAGCTGGGATTTAAATGCACGCCAGTAAGTTTTGGCAAACAGCTACGCGATACAGTGTTTACTGTGTCGCGTTTTGCGTTTGCTTAATAACAAGCTTAAGTACTTTTGCTAATAACAGCGCTCATAATATGAGTAAAGAACGACTCACTCGCTGGGAAAATATTGAAACGCTTGGTAATAACCAAAGCGTGTACTTTTATGCCTGGGGCGGCGACGCGCAAATAAATGCCTATATTCAATGGGCTGCCCAGCAAGTTAAAACTAAATATAATATTAACTTAGTGCATGTAAAGCTCAGCGACACCAGCGAAGCAGTAAGCCGTGTGTTGGCCGAAAAATCAGCACATAATAATGACCAAGGCAGTGTTGATCTGGTATGGATAAACGGCGCTAACTTTGCCACCATGAGCGAGCACGCATTGTTGTTAAAACAGTGGGCAAATAAATTGCCACACTTTGCATACACAGATCCCGCTAATAACCCTGCAGTTAATTTTGACTTTGGCATACCCACAAACGGTATGGAAGCACCGTGGGGGCAAGCATCGCTCACCTTTTATTACGACAGCCTTGCAATAAATGAACAAACAAACAATAAACTCCCTACTACATTAAACGAATTATTAAACTGGAGCACACAAAACCCGGGGCGCTTTAGCTACCCAAAGCCGCCTGATTTTTTAGGGATGAGCTTTTTAAAATACGCCTTAGTAATACTGCATCAACAAAGCAGCGAAAATATTAAAGCGCAGTTAAACCAAGCGGCTACCGCTAACAACACAGCACAAGTATTAACCCCATTGTGGAACTTTTTAAATAAGCTACACCCTACGCTTTGGCGTGGTGGCACTCACTTTATGCAAAGTGGCGCGCAAATGCGCCGTTTAGTAGACGATACCGAGCTAAGTATTGCCTTTACCTTTTCAGCACCCGAAGTGCCCGCAGCCGTTAAACGCTACGATTTACCAAAAAGCATTCGCAGCTATGCAATGGCTGATGGCAGTTTAAGTAATACTCACTTTGTGGCTATTCCTTACAATGCAAGCCACCCGCAAAGTGCGCAATTAGTCGCTAACTTTTTATTAAGCCCAGCGGCGCAAGCCCAAAAGCAAAAAGCGCATATATGGGGCGATAAAAGCGTACTTATTCAATCAAGGCTAACGCCTGAGCAACAAGCCTTGTTTAAAACAGCTAAACCGCACCCAAGCGCACTGCCTTTTAACAGTATTAAGCGCACATTGAGCGAGCCACACCCAAGCTGGGTAAATGCCATAATGCAAGGCTGGCAAACTCGCTATGGGGTAAGCCAATGAGTGTTGTTAGCAATAAAGTGGCGACAAGCCATGGGCCTCACGCCCGTAAAAGCCATGATATGTTTAGTAAAATAGTAAAATTAAGCCCACGCTTTTTACTCGTTTTACTTATTTTACCCGTACTTGGCGGCTTAATTAGTGTGTTACTACCCGCCTTTGGTTATGCCCCTGCACTTGATCAAACAACATTTGGCTTGCAAGGTTTTACCATGCTTTGGCAAACACCCGGCCTAATAAATATGGCTATGCTAAGTATTGGCACAGGTTTAATAAGTACCTTACTTGCTTTTATTATTACTTTGATGATTTTAGCCGCTTTTTTTAACAGCCCTTGGCTTAACCGCATTCAGCGTTTACTGAGCCCTATTTTAGTTATACCTCACGCTGCAGCGGCTATTGCGGTAGGTTTTTTAATTGCCCCTTCAGGCATGATTTCACGAATTATATCGCCTTGGTTAAGCGGGTGGGAACTTGCACCAAACGGCCTATTTCCGCATGACTCGTTCGGCATTAGTATAATTTTAGGGTTAACGCTTAAAGAACTGCCATTTTTGTTATTAATGGCACTAGGCGTACTGGCGCAGCCTGAACTTGGCAAAAAATTACGCCAGCAACATAAAGTTGCGCTTAATTTGGGTTACTGCCCCATGACCGCCTTTTTTAAAGTAATACTCCCTAGCCTTTACCCACTGCTGCGTTTACCTATTTTAGCTGTGCTCGCTTATGCCAGCGCCAGTGTAGAAATGCCACTTATTTTAGGCCCAAATACACCGCCAACATTAGCGGTAGCTATTATGCATTGGTTTAACGATGTTGATTTAAACTTACGTATTAAAGCCTCAGCCGGTGCTTTGCTACAACTGGCACTCACGGGCGGGTTACTTGCGCTTTGGCTTAGCGGCGAAAAAGCGATAAAGGTATTATTTAGCGATTCACTCACTAACGGGGTGCGCGAATACGGCGGATTTTATTGGCAAAAGCTAACGGTAATACTCACTGCTTTAGTGATTGGTTTTATTTTACTCTCGCTAATTGCCCTTATTTTGTGGTCGGTTGCGGGCTTTTGGCGCTTTCCCGATGCACTCCCTGAGCAATTTACACTACTGCATTTTAACAGTGCATTAATGCAAATGAGCAACCCGCTTTTTAATACCCTAGCTATTGGTTTAGTAACAACGGTATTTGCCATTACGGTTACTTTATTGTGTTTAGAGTCGGAGCAGTTAAGCGACAAACCCATCTCTCGCTTTACCAGTTTAATTATTTACTTACCGCTATTAGTACCCAGTATTGCCTTTTTGTTTGGCCTAGTATGGATACAACAATGGGTAAATAACCAAGCCGCGTTTTTTAATGTGGTGTTTACCCATTTACTGTTTGTTTTGCCTTACGTATTTTTGTCACTCGCGAGCAGTTATAGGCGGTTAGACTCTCGCTTTGCGCGCGTTGCAGCAAGTTTGGGCGCAGCGCCTAGCAAAGTGTTTTTTAAGGTGAAATTACCGCAGTTATTTGCACCTATTTTAATTGCAGCCGCATTGGGGTTAGCGATCAGTTTTGGCCAATACTTACCAACTCTTTTAGCCGGTGGCGGGCGTATAGCCACCATAACAACCGAAGCCGTTACCCTGGCAAATGGCGCAAGTAGGCGCACCAGTGCCGTATACGCTATTATGCAAATGGCACTCCCGCTTATTGGATTTATACTGGCATGGGTTTTACCTAAGTACTTTTTTAAAAGTGCACGAGTGTAAAGTACCTATATTAAACAGTATTGAGTTAAAGGTTTTTTAATGCAGTCATCTTTACAGATTAAAAATTGTCAGCTTTATCGCCAAAATGAGCGACTACTTAGCTTAAACGAGCAAGTTAATGGCGGTGAAATCCTAACAATTATGGGCCCATCGGGCAGTGGTAAATCAAGCTTATTAAATTGGCTTACAGGTACTTTACCCAGTGGCTTTAAAGCCACTGGAGAGGTGTGGCTTAATGGTAAAAATATAAATGATTTACCCACGCATTTACGCCATATTGGCGTACTGTATCAAGACGCTTTATTGTTTTCGCACTTAAGTGTGGCGGGTAATATTGCTTTTGCTATGCCCAAAGGGGACAAAAAACAACGCATTGAAAAAATAGCACACGCACTTGAGCAAGTTGGTTTAAAAGGAATGGCCAATCGCCATCCCGATAGCTTGTCCGGCGGCCAACAAGCACGCGTTGCGCTATTACGACTGTTATTAAGTGAGCCAAAAGCTATTTTACTCGATGAGCCTTTTAGTAAGCTCGACACGCAACTGCGCGTTGATACACGTGAACTGGTGTTTAGCCAAATACGCCAACATAAACTGCCTGCCATTATGGTAACGCACGATCATAGCGATTACGACGCTGCAAACGGTAAACTTTTTACCTTAAATACTGTACTTTAAGCGCACAAGGCACCCTATGTTAGATAAATTTATCACCCCTGTAATAAAACCACTGTTAAAGCCTGTGGTAATGCTGATACATAAACGCGGTATAACACCCGATCAGCTAACAGTATTTGGCTTTTTAATTGGCTTGCTCGCTGTGCCATTACTTGCTTTTGAAATGTGGTACGGCGCATTAGCTGCCATTGCTTTCAATCGCATTTTAGATGGGCTTGACGGCGCACTAGCACGCCATGCTAATTTAAGCTCAAGCGCCGGCGGCTTTTTAGATATTACACTCGACTTTTTATTTTACGCGGCCATTCCGCTTGGCTTTATTTTGGCAAACCCCGAACAAAACGCCATTGCAGGCGCTATATTACTCGCTGCATTTATTGGCACGGGTTCAAGCTTTTTAGCCTTTGCCATAGCCGCTGAAAAGTTTAAACTCGAAAAACCACAATTTAAATACAAAAGCTTTTACTACTTAAATGGTTTAACCGAAGGCACAGAAACAATAGCGCTATTTATAGCCTTTTGTATTTGGCCGCAGCACTTTGCCCTCCTCGCTGGCATATTTGCTTTTGCCTGTGCCATTACCATATTTACCCGTATACATGGCGGCTACCACACACTTAAACAGCAAGAAGCCAATGAGGTTATAAATAATAATGACTAACGAAGTTTGGTGGCGACTCGGTTGCTTTTTTAGCATTTTAGTCATAATGATGCTGCTTGAATGGCGACAGCCCGCAAGGCAATCGCCCATTAAAAGCAGCACTCGCTGGTTTGCAAATTTTGGCTTAGTGTTTGCTTCATCTGTGATTGCGCGCTTAGCCGTGCCAATTGGTTTAACCGCAGTAGCACTTTATAATCAAGCGCATAGCATTGGCTTATTTAACCAACTAGCCATACCTAGCATAGTAACCATAGTGCTAAGCCTTATACTGCTCGATATACTCATTTATTGGCAGCATAGATTGTTTCATAAAGTGCCACTATTATGGCGCTTGCACCGCGTGCACCACGCCGATGCGCACGTAGATACCAGTACCGGCCTGCGCTTTCACCCCATCGAAATTGTGCTTAGCATAGTTATAAAACTCATTGCAGTTACTGCACTTGGCGTACCCGCCATTGCCGTACTTATATTTGAAATCGCGTTAAATGGACTCGCCTTGTTTAACCATGCAAACATACGCCTACCAAACGCCATTGAAAAGCCACTACGCCTTATATTAATGACGCAAATACTGCACCGCATTCACCATAGTAAAGTAGTGAGTGAAACAAACTCAAACTATGGTTTTAGTGTAATTTGGTGGGACAAACTTTTTGGTAGCTATAAAAGTGAGGCAAAAAAAGTCGACGCAGAAATAGATATAGGCTTGGTTGAATACCCAAGTGCAAAGCAAAATGCCTCGCTGTGGGGGTTACTCATCATGCCGTTTAAAAACAAGTAAAAACAACTATATTGCACTTTACACAATGCCAATCTACTTAAAAGCCTTTTGATGTAGGTTGGTATAAATAAAATACTCTATGAATACGCCAGGTGAAAACTTTAAGGGTGTCTGTTTAATTTCTAAATTTTTAAGGCAAACATTTGTAGAATGGGCAGGCTTTACTATTTGTTATTCGTTTTGGGAAAAGCTTATTATCGGCAGCAAGAAACCTAAAGAAAACCCCATAATACCATCATCAGATCATTAGCATTTAAGTGTATAAGAATACTATTTAGGTGCTGGAAAACACATACGCCCTACGATGAATCAACTTACTTAATCGCATTGAAAAGTAAGGGATCACCGCTGTTAAAATTTGCGATGGAAAGTGAGCTTTAGTGCTTGCTGTCCATCTCAGGGCGTGTTGTTATATTTTTACTTTTACTGGATTTTGAGTTCGTATTTGTTGAATTAAATCTGCCAGTTTTACATATGTATCTGGTTCCGGAGTACAGGACACTGCCATATTCTCCGCTATTTCAGGCTTAGATAAAGTATATATCGACAACCCTTGAGCCTTTAAGAATTTTACAATCTGAGCATAAAACGGCTTAGTTTTGTCGAATACATTAATAAAGCTTTGTTTGAAAATCTGAGGGTTAGCTTTTAAAAAGTTCGTTTCAAAACATGCATCAATAAAGTCACAAGACTTAAAAGACTCTTCAAAGGAACCGCCTTGTAACCCATTTGATAAAGTAACTGTCGGTGTACAAGGAACTTTGAACAAATGAACGTTACTTGGCAAAGTGTTTTTTGCTGGAACTTTAGATGGGTCGTCATCGTCAAAAGTAAAAATCATTGGGCGATCGTGGCTCAATGTTTGGTTCATTATTCTGATTACATGCTTTAAATTACCTATACCATTGTAATTAGCGATAACGACACCGTAGTCAGAAAAGTTAATCCCTAAACCTTCTTCCAACAAAATCCTAAAAGCGCCTTCTTCACTTTCTCCTTCAACAAATAAATATATGCACTGTTCCAGTGCTGACTCTCTACTTGCTGCATCCCATCGCATCTCTTCACAAAGTTGGTCTTGAATTACACCATATTGAATTCTTTCGAAATCTGACATACTTCACCTAAAAATATAACGCCTCATTCAGAGGCAATAAAATGGCTGAATTTTACTAGTCGTCCACCTCAGGGCGTGTTGTTAGTTACCACTCCAGTCCATTGATAATATAACCGAAATAACCTTGTTCACCGATGACATTTATATTTTTATTTCTAACTTTCATCAATGATGATTTATCATAGTACCATCTAACAGAGTGTTTATTATTGCTATCTAAGTCTAAAAAAGTGAGGCGAGTACACTCATATTCATAATCACTACCACAACTCTCAACCTTACTTAAATGGTACTCTTTTGACCAATATTCATTCACAGAATAATAAGCCCATAATTTGATTGGAGCACCGATAGCAGCCCAAATCCAACCATATACTAAAACAGGTAAAAAAATCATACCTAACGTTGAGCGAAATTTACCTTGGTCTTCAAATTGATGTTTCATTTGTTGTTGATAGTGACTACAGCTTTTATATTTCCTATACGAGAAGGCAAAGAATATAATACTTAATATGCCTGCCAATACTGGGATTAGCTTATATACCAAGAAGTCATATATTGAATTTGAAATAAAAGGAGGATCAACATTTTCGTCCCAAATTAAGAATATGATGGGCAAAAAGAATATTCCTAATGTGAATACAAGTGCTAAATGAGTTCGATTCATGATGGTAACTAACGCTTTGCTAAGCGGCTAAAAATGGCTGGCTATAATAGTGAGGTACGAGCACAGCCAGCTGTTTGTGTCCGTTTAAGCAACTTGTTAAACGGCTTGTGATACGACAATTAAACCAATTAGTTTAGATATAACCAAAAATAAAAAACCAAAAAACAAACTGTAATTTCTAACCCTAAATTGCCAAACGATACGAGTAGATACTATTTTAAGCCCATTGTCTGATTTGGAAACGAACTCCCTTAGTATTTTTTGTTTTTTAGCAAGCTCTTCCTTTGTCATTTCCTTGCCTGCATCTACATTCATAATTTGTCCAGAATAACTAGCAGCTGTATTTAGTGTATTCAGTACTTTTTGCGCATTCAATTGCTCAATTTTAGTTGCCTGCAAAGACAAATCATTTTCTAATCGGATCAATCCACTGGCAACAGACAAAAACAATGAAGTTAATGCTAATAATTCAAAGCTATTTTGTGATATTGAGATTGCCTCAGGCATATAATTAGCTCCCAGATAAGCAAATAAGCTAGCAGCTAAGCCAATAACAAAGTAATCATATTTTTGCTGGGCTTGTTTCCAACTTTTCCACACTTCTAAACTTTGATCAGACATAAATCCCTTGCCGTTTAACAGCTTATTGAACACCACTATGGGGGGTTATACCCCCCCAAAAAACGGCGTATATTACATAGCTTAATAGTTCCATCAAACAACTCTAATGTAAACAGGTAATTACGTGTGTTATATAATTGCCCTTGTTTAAATACCTCAGAACGACTTTTAATAATGTTATCCGACAAAGCCGCAACCACTGCCAATTTATACAGTTATTAATTATAAAATTTAGCTGGAAAATAACATGACACCCATTCTAATTATTAATCGCTTTAACTTCTACTAAGGTAAATATCGTTTGGCTTAAAGTGTCCTAAATATTGAAGATACTTCGACTTATTCAAATAACGCTGTATTTACCTACTTATTACTCATTTTTAGGCATGCGAAATACTCTGCTTTCACAGTGAGTGGAAAATAACATGACACCCATTCTAATTATTAATCGCTTTAACTTCTACTAAGGTAAATATCGTTTGGCTTAAAGTGTCCTAAATATTGAAGATACTTCGACTTATTCAAATAACGCTGTATTTACCTACTTATTACTCATTTTTAGGCATGCGAAATACTCTGCTTTCACAGTGAGGGGGAATTACGGAGAGTTTTTGAAGTAAAACTTTAAGCCAGTAGCTTTTCGCAGTTACTAACGTTTGCGCGCCGCTTTCTGTTTAGGTGTTCGCAGTATCCTTCGTGTGACGCTGGGCGACCTACTGCACCATGAAATACGCGACTAAATTGCGTGGTGAGTTTTAGCCAGTTTTCGGGGGTAATGTTTACTCTTTGTAACAGGGGTAAAGTGCTGCTTTCGATATAGCCCGCTTTACCTTCGCGTATACAACGCCCGGTTAATTCTACTAGTTCAAGGTAAGATTTAAGCTCAAACGGTAATCCTTTTGCCATTTGCTTTTTTGGTTTACCTGAAAAGCGCAGGAGTTGCTCCGGTTGCTTACCTGCAGTGGCACTTTCAATGCGTATTTTTACGCTGGTATGCTCTGATGTTTCTGGTGTTGTTGCTGCCTTTGCTCTTATTGGGTTTAAATCAACATATGCCATACAGGCGATTAATGCGGCTTCATCTAAAAGGGCTTGTGATTTAAAGCGTCCCTCCCAAAAGCGGCCGGTACAGTTATCTTCTTTATTAGCTCTGCACGCAATGTCTTCATTTAATAAGCGCATAAACCAACTGATATTAGCTAAGCGTTCTCGGTATTCACTGATTGTTTCATTTAACAGTAGCCATTCAATTTTACTTAGCTCTTCACCTTGTAGGTATTTGTTGGTGAGTACAGTGCCTTTACAAAGCCTGTGCCACCGCTGAATAATGGCTTTATCGGTTAGTCGCTTGGCTTTTTTATCATCAACATAGAGTACTAAGTGGGTGTGATTACTCATTACTGCATACGCGCACACATCGATACAAAATACGTTAGCGAGGGCAAGTAATTTGCTTTCAACCCACCCTCTGCGATGTTCATACGATTGATTAGTAAAGTGATCTACGCCGCATAAAAATGCACGGCGTACACAGCGCGAAATACAGTGGTAGTATTTTGTATCGACCAAACTTACCTGACGTTTTCTTGCGATAGCCATGTGACACCCTGCTTAATTATCGTACTACACAGAGCTTAGTTAATCATGCTGATATTGCAAATATTAGGGTGGGTGTCTGTTTAACGTTACTATTCGTTATTCATTTTGGGCTAAAGCGTATTATGAGCAACAAAAAGCCAAGGGTAAGCCGCACAACTGCATTATTAGATCACTGGCATTTAAATGGATAAGGATTGTATTTAGGTGTTGGAAAACGAATACACCCTACGATGAATCGACGTATTTAGCAGCATTAAAACGCAGAGGCTCACCACTTTTAAAATTTGCAATTAATAGCTAAATTTTACTAGTCGTCCACCTCAGGGCGTGTTGTTATATTTCTGTAATTTCCAATAAATCAAGACTACTAGGCCTAAAGTTAATAAAGACCTTATCTTTTATTTCTAAATGTGGAGCACAGTACACGTATATTTTATAACAGCTACCAAATTTATTAATAAGGTTATCAATACTCTGTTTAATTGGTCGCTTAAATCTATATGTTTCATAGTCATTTTTTTTGATGAAAATTGAAATATACACGGGAGCCGTTTTAAATTTAGCTTTGTCAATAAGATCTATTTTTATGTCGCCATTTTTTAATTTAAAAATTTTTAATATAGTGCCCCAGTAAATACTTTTATTAGTTGGAACCTCAGAGTAATCAGTAAAACTTTGAAATTTTAAGTGTTTAAATAACTCACCATAAGTTCTTAATTTTTCTTCTGATGATAGATACCTTTTGTATAAAAGACTTTCCGATTTATATGTATGGTATCGACTTATTACATGCCCTATATGATAAAAATTTGAACCTGAAAGATTAACTTCTTTTCCTATTTGATTACTATTTTTACGAGTTACAATTTCAATGCCTTCATGATTTGGTGTAGCGCGCTTTTCTACAAAATGGTTATTAGGGCGAGATATAAATAAAGTATCAGGTTCATGCTTATCTTTTTCTTGTTCGGTCGTTTCACTTTCCGAACCAAGATCAACAGAATTTTGATATTCTGTCTTATATATCTGACATTCTGAAGAGTGCTCTTCAACAGTTCTAAAATATGGATCTACTTTTCTTTGCCCTAGTGGCTTATCCATGTTCGCACAAGTAATTAATGCAGAGCATTTTTCATCAATACATATAAATTTTCGTTTATCTGAAATAGTCCTCTGTATAAATAAACGGGACGCTTCTTCGGCAGTTAACGACTCACCTGTTTCAAGACTTAAAGCTTTACTTAAAGATGACACGAATCCTCCTTGAAGAAATATAACGACCTGTTAACAGGCAATAAAATAGTTGGTTAAAATAAGCGACGCAGGAGCAAAAGCCAACTATTTTTTGTCCTTGTTTAACAGCTTGTTAGCTGTACTTTGCACGATTTACCTTGTTCCACTTTTTAGATTTTAAACCACTTTTGTATGGCCACCTAAATAGTATCGGGTGTTCATCTTCATTGATAATCAAATTCATTTCCCAAATATCGAAATATCCATCTGATTGTTCACAAACATTATGGATTTGCATTAGCTCATGATTTATAAGTGAAATCATTTGTTTTGCGGAATTTTGAGATATTTGTTTTTCAGGTATTGAAATACGACTATCTACATCTATTGCTCTTTTTTTACGAGATAAGCCAACATATGTCGCTTGCTGTTTTTGTTGTTCTAACTCTTTGCTTCTTATTTTTTCAACGAATTTAGGAGAATAATCAGTAATTTCCCTTCCAACAAAAGCAAATTGCTTCTCTGGATGAAAATATAATAACTTAAGCCAATCTTGTTCAAATTTTTCGTCAGGAAAACCATCGTTATAAATAGAAGAGGTATAGTAGTGTTCAACCCATTTAGCTTTTGCTAACTCCTCCATAGCTAAAATAGACAATTGAAACGCTGAAGGATACGAAGAGTTTTTATATAACAGAATCGAATCTTTATGAAGCCTAATTGAGTTTTTCAATGCTTCAGATGCGATTTTCTTAAATTTGTACTCACTCAGACCCTGCTTCATACTTTCCTTGTACAGCTAACAGCTTATTGAACACCACTATGGGGGTTTATAACACCCCAAAACGGCGTATATTACATTGCTCAATAATTCCATCAAACAACTCTAATGTAAACAAGTAATTACGTGTGTTATAAAATTGCCTTTGTTAAAATGCCCCAAAACGACTTTTAATAATGTTATCCGACAAAGCCGCAACTATTGCAAATTTATACAGTTATTAATTATAAAATTTAGCTTGTATGAAACACCCTTTTTTAACACGGAAAAAAGAACACATATAATGAAAAGTGTGCAAAAACACGATTGATGCTTACCTTCAATGGGTATGGGTTACAACTTTTATGTAATTTCATGGTACGCACTATCCTAGTGCTAGGAGCGATAACGCGGTTGAGTCGTTTTAAATTCATTAAACCAATGTACAAAAAAGCGCTGCAAATATGCAGCGCTTATTACTTAACGGTTGTTTATTTTAACTTTGTACTTAAAATTAAAAGAAGCCGAGCGGATCTTCGCTGTAGCTTACTAATAGGTTTTTAGTTTGTTGGTAGTGACCCAGTGCGAGTTTGTGGTTTTCGCGACCAATGCCTGATTTTTTATAGCCGCCAAACGCGGCGTGGGCCGGATACATGTGGTAGCAGTTAGTCCATACACGGCCTGCCTCAATTTTACGCCCCATACGATACGCTTGGTTCATGTTGCGGCTCCATACACCGGCGCCTAAACCAAATTCAGAGCTATTGGCAAGTGCCAACGCTTCGGCTTCGTCTTTAAAGGTCGACATTGAAATAACCGGGCCAAAAATCTCTTCTTGGAATACCCGCATGTCGTTGGTGCCTTTTAATAGCGTAGGCTGAATGTAATATCCGCCGTTAAGATCATCACTTAACTGCTCTACGTTACCACCGGTAAGTACTTCGGCGCCTTCTTTTTTACCAATTTCGATGTAGCTTAATATTTTATCAAATTGCGCTTTAGACGCCTGCGCACCTACCATGGTTTCGGTATCTAGCGGGTTACCGCGTTTAATTTGTGCTGTACGCTGTAAAATGCGTTCAATAAATTGCTCGTAAATATCTTCTTGAATAAATAGTCGCGATGGGCAAGTACATACTTCACCTTGGTTAAAGTAGGCCAGTATTGCGCCCTCTATTGCTTTAGATAAAAAAGCGTCGTCTTTGTCCATTACATCGCTAAAGAAAATATTGGGTGACTTACCACCTAGCTCTACCGTTGACGGAATAATATTTTCGGCGGCGCATTTTAAAATATGTGAACCCACTGGGGTAGACCCCGTAAAGGCGATTTTAGCAATGCGGGTGTTGGTAGCCAAAGCTTCACCTGCTTCTTTTCCAAAGCCATTAACTACGTTGAGTACGCCTGCTGGCAGTAAGTCGCCAATCACTTCCATTAACACTAAAATAGAGGCAGGGGTTTGCTCTGCCGGTTTTAGTATTACACAGTTGCCCGCAGCTAAGGCTGGGGCTAGCTTCCACGCTGCCATTAGTATTGGGAAGTTCCACGGAATTATTTGCCCGACGACGCCTAATGGTTCATTAAAATGATAGGCAACGGTAGTTTCATCAATTTCACTAATACCGCCCTCTTGTGAGCGCAGGCAACCTGCAAAATAACGAAAGTGATCGGCGGCTAGTGGAATATCGGCCGCGAGTGTTTCGCGAATTGCTTTGCCGTTGTCCCACGTTTCGGCAACTGCAAGTAACTCTAAGTTTTGTTCAATACGGTCGGCTATTTTTAGTAATACGTTACTACGATCGGTAACCGATGTAGTGCCCCACTGCGCTTTTACTGCATGGGCTTTGTCGAGCGCAAGCTCAATGTCGTCTTTGTCGGAGCGCGCTACTTTGCAAAACACTTTGCCGTTAACAGGGCTAATATTTTCAAAGTACTGGCCGTTTACTGGCTTTACCCATTCTCCACCAATGTAGTTTTCGTATTGCGCTTTAAAGGTAATTAGTGCATCTTTTTCGCCTGGATTTGCATAAATCATAGTGACACTCTCTTGTTGTTATTAGCTAAAAGTCGAGCTATTAAATAAGTCTTTTTGCTTTATATTTAATCAAGTGCTGTTTTATAATTAATCAGCATTGATTGACATTAGACTATCAAACACTTAAAAGCATGTATTGCTGTCCACAAAAGTTGTCTATGAGTCCAGATTTAAAAGGGATTAAAATGCATACTCCGCAATTAAATAAGCAACGTCAGCAATTAAAGGTGCTAATTGAAAATAAAGTGACCTTTGCTGCCGATAATAGCGAGCTAAGTATTTACGATACTTATCAAAATGCGCAAAAAGTAGCTTTGCATTCAAAAGAATTACTTTTTTGCGCCATGCTTAGTGGTAAAAAGGTAATGCATGTAGAGAGCTGCCAATATCATAAGGCATTTTTACCTCACGAATCCTTTGTGTTAGCACCAGAGCAAGGGGTGTTAATTGACTTTGAACAAGCATCTTTAAGCGCGCCTACCACCTGCCTTGCCATAGAAATAAGTACAGATAAAATAACGCAGGTGGCTAATGCACTCAATATTGAGCAACGCTTTGCCAGCGATGACTTATTTGCCTATACACCGCAGCTGGTACATAGCCAACATAATAGCCAAACCCAACAACTTTTAGCGCGTATGGTGCATTTATTTAGTGAGCCCGACGAGCAGCGAGGTTATTTAATCGACTTATCGTTAAACGAGCTTATTACCCGTTTGCTACAGCAGCAAAGTCGAGATTTATTGCTAAAACACGGCAATAATCCGCAGCTTAAAACACCGGTAAATAATGCTTTGCAATACATAGAAGAGCACTTAAATGAGGCATTGGATATAGAGAGGCTGTGTAAAATTGCCTGCATGAGTCGCAGCAAGTTTTATCAACAATTTAAGTTGGCGTTTGGTACTAGCCCAGCACTGTGGCAGCAGCAACTTAGGCTTAAAAAAGCCTATAGTAAATTGTTACAGGGGCGCACGGTTAGCCAAGCGTGTTATGAGCTGGGTTTTAATTGCCCTAGCCATTTTAGCCGATTATTTAAACAAGCCTATGGCGTACCACCAGCAAACATTGCCAAGAAAAACCATTAAGTGATGGTTTAGATTAATTTTATAGCGAGGTTAATTAACGTTTCGTAGGCACTAAATGCGCCTACGAAACTTATTTTATTGTATTTTTTATGGCGCATTAATACTGCGTATTAAAACCAAATTTCAACCTGAGCGCCTGCAACTAAGGCACTTTCGTCGCCCTCTTTGCCTGCAACACTTAACCCAGACTCTTGCCCAGCAGCCTTGTTCCAATCAAAGTTACTTAGGTAAAAGCGTAACGATGGACGCGACCAATATTCGGTAGAGTCGGCTGTTGCTTGTAATGCTAGCGCATATTTCATGAGTGTTTGCTCATCATTTTCAATGCCGTTTGTTTTAGTTTGATAAGCGTTATAACCCACTTCACCAAGCACACTCCAATGCGGCGATATTGAATAATGCGGGCGCACACCAACACTTTTTAGGGTGTGGTAATCAGATGATTTTTCGTACATTACCATGTAATCTAGTTTAAATTTTTCGGTAATATCAACTAAGCCATTATTAAAAATACGAAAGCCACTTGAGCTGCTATCTGCCGCATAATCAAAGCTTCCGCCATCAGTACCGGCAGCGCCTGGGTTTTGCGCCATGGCGCCGGTACCATATTGAATCACTGTTTTTTGATCAACATTGCCTAACTGCTTTTGCCATTGCACTGTAAACGTTCTGCCATCGGTAAGCCCTGCTTCATCAATTGCATCATTTACAAATAAGTTTTGCAGTGCAAATACCACTTTACCCGCATCGCCTACATCCATTTCATAGCGTACGTCGGCCATAAAGTTTTGATAGTTAGTATCTGCAGTGGCTTTGTTACCTGTAAGTTCGCCCTCGCCACCATAAGTGATGGCAGCAAGATGCAGCTTATCGGTTTCATTTACCGTAATGTCGGACACACCCACGCCGTTACCCGAGCTTTGCATATGTTTGTAATCTAATATATGTACGCTACCAACTGCCTTATCGTAATAATATCTGCGGCCAATCCATAGCGTACCATTATCAAGTAAGTTATCAGTTTCTACATAAAGCTGCCTTGAGCGTCTAGACCACTCCTCCGTTGCGGTTGGATCTCTTGAATCCCCGGCAAAGTCCATCATAAATACGGCTTTAAAATTAACCCCATTTAGCTGCTGTTTTTTAGTCAGCTGAAACTCGCTGTAGTCTCTGCATTCGTTACCTAAGCGATAATAAACCCCATCATTTTTAGGGTAGTTTAGTGAATAACAAGAGCCATTATTTTTACTGCCACTCCCTATAATGGTGTTTGTACCTGAGCGAAAATACCCATTAAATTCAAACCCATTATCCAATTCTTGCTTAGCTTTAGCGTCATCCTGCGCTTGCATTTCATTATTAATTAACTGTTTAACGTATGCAATATCTTCATCCGATAAACCAGCGGGGCGCTCTGCTGCGTGAACACTCATTGTAGCTGCGCATAATATTGAAAGTAGTGATAAAGAGGGTTTAATTCGTTTGTTATATTTCATGTTTACCATAGTCGTTGTGAGGTTACATTAAATGTATTTGCAGCGCTATTTAATTAAAATGCAGCCGTAATTTAGCTAAGCAGTGCTGGTTGCTAGCTACAAATACGAAATTAGTTACTTTTAAAGGTAGAGTTTTTAGTTAACTTTGTGTCAGTAAAAATTAAAGGCATATAGCTGTTAACTTTAAGCTAACTATTTTGGCGCTAATAATGATCAGCTACGATAACTTGTAGTAAATGAGCTGTGATCAGTAATAACCAATTTGAAAAGGATTTTATCCAACCACTGGGGGTTATTCAATATAGCAAACAGCGATAGTATAAGACTTTAGTATAAACACAAGCTACTTATTAACAATAAGATACAAAACAAAAACACCTAAGCAACAAACAAAACATGAGATTACACTTTAGTGTAAAAAACAATCATGATGTAATTTAACTAATGACGAGTTTTTTGATTATCTGCGCAACTGTAAAATTAATCTGGTAGCTGTAAAACGAGTGTTAGGATGAAATAAAAGAAGAGTAAACAGAGTATAAAACGCATGGTAAGCTCCCTCAAAAGCGCTGCACTTAAACGCTATTAAGGGATAACGAGGGGATTTAAATCAAGCTAAATCAAACTAAAATAACTAAAAGCACATAAACTAATACCGGCTAATAACCATACTAATCCGTAGCTTTGCCAAAGTATTGCGTTATTATAAACCTGCTGCGGGTTATTTTTGTCAACTAACAGTGTGCAGGTTTTACCTTGTTTAAAACGGGTAAACATTTTTTCACGATATTCCACTAATACACTGTGCACCTGCCCATCAAAACGAAAACTCACTAGCATAGTTGGCTGATGCAACATTTCGGGTGCTGTTATTTGATTATTTGCCACGGCAGTTATTTGTTCTACAACACAAACCCGCCAGTGGCGTTTACTTACTTTACATTTTAACCAGCGTACAAATGGCAAAGTGCCAATTATTATAAATAAAACCCCCAACCACAACAGAGCCATACACCCACCTTTGTTTTTATTTTTATAGTTTACTAAACAACATACGCAGCAATCAAACTGCCTAGCACTTAGATTAATATAGCGCATTGGCTTTATTAAATACATGCTCAGATTACAAAGTTTTACCGCAAGCAACTTGCAGTTAACCTGCCGCACAAGCACAATAGCCGCATAAAAGAGGAGATCATTATGACCACAATTGGTATTGGCACCCAAACCAAAGAACAAGCACTCGCTAGCTTAAGCAATATGACCAGCGATTTAACCCCTATTCAACCGGCAGAATATTTATCTCGTATAGCCAAAGCGCAAACGTATATGCAAAACAATGGCATTGATGCCATTTATTTAAATGCAGGTACTAACCTCGCCTATTTTACCGGTATGCGTTGGTATGCAAGTGAGCGTTTAGTTGGCGCAATTTTGCCTGCTAAAGGTGAAGTGCAATACATAGCTCCTTATTTTGAAATTGGCTCACTCAATGGTTTTAAAGTAATTGACGGGCCAATCCGTGGTTGGCAAGAGCATCAAAACCCATATCAGTTATTTGTTAATATATTAACGGAAATGGGTATTGCGGCTAATGGCACTATTGGTATTGACGAAAGCGCGCAGTTCTTTATTTTTGATGGTATTAATAAAGCGCAAACGGGCTTAAATTTAGTGAATGCTCAACCTGTTACAGCACATTGTAGAATGCACAAATCAGCCAATGAGCTGGCGTTAATGCAACGCGCTATGGATATGACCTTAGTGGTTCACCAAGCTACGGCAAGCATGCTGCACGAGGGTATTAGTACCACTGAAGTTGAAGAGTTTATAAAGCTAGCGCATCAAAAAGTAGGCGCGCCGGGTAACTACTTTTGTATCGTGTTATTTGGGCTTGCAACGTCATTTCCGCATGGGGTAAAAGATCCGCAAATCCTTAAAAAAGGCGACATGGTACTTATTGATACTGGCTGTAAAGTACATGATTACTTATCTGATATTACCCGCACTTATGTGTTTGGTGAAGCAACTGATCGCCAACGTCAATTTTGGAATAATGAAAAAGCAGCACAAATTGCAGCTTTCAATGCAGCAAAAATTGGCGTGCCATGTGAAGACGTAGATACAGCTGCGCGCAGCTACTTAGCTGAGCAAGGTTTAGGCCCTGATTATCAAACACCTGGTTGCCCGCACCGTACAGGCCACGGCATTGGTTTAGATATTCACGAATGGCCTTATTTGGTAGGCGGTAATAAAACGCCACTAGCCGCTGGCATGTGTTTTAGTAACGAGCCAATGCTGGTTATACCGGATGAATTTGGGGTGCGCTTAGAAGATCATTTTTATATGACCGACAGTGGTGCAAAATGGTTTACCGAGCCTAGCCACAGTATTGACGACCCGTTTGGTTTACAAAAGTAATATAAGCTCTAATTAACTTATATTTGTTTATTTGGCTTAAACGACTATTTACTACTGCGCAGTACACACCACGCGCAGTAGTTTATTTTGTGAGTTGACGTTTAACCAATCGCTGTTTGTTTTTTTGTACGTTAGCCAACCATACTAAGGGTAAAATAATTAACGATGCGCCAATTATTAAGCCAAGTGTAGGTACTTCGCCAAACCAAAATAAACCAACAACGACAGCCGCCACTAAGCCACTATATTCAGCGCTAGCAACTTGGCTCGATTCGATTTTGCTATAAACATACACGCAAATTCCCGCATAAATTAAAATAAACAGTGTAGAGCCAAACGCAGTAATAAGTGCAGCCCAATGCCATGGCTCGTTTTCCCACAGCGCCAAACCTAATCCCACAGGCATACCTACTAAATTGGTAAGTAACAAAGTTTGCATAATACTATGATGTTTAGGTAACTTTCGTATTAGTACATTATTTATTGCCAGTGTAATTGCGACTACAAGTGCAAATATAGCCGCCCAATTAATGTCGGTAGGCTGAATAACAATAAGTACCCCTATAAAGCCAATAACAGCCACAGCTATGCTGCTTTTTGTTAGCTGTTCACGAAATATCATTACTGCTAAAGGCAGCATTAATAAAGGCGCTGCATAAAAAATAGCGTTAGCGGTTGCAAGCGGTAAAGCTTTGAGCGCAAACACCATAAATATAATACCAAATAACCATACATGTCCGCGTACCGCATGCCATTTTAAACCGGCAAATAAATGTTTTTTATTCGCCGACAAACAAAACGGGAGCAAAATTAATACTGCGGTAAGTTGGCGCATAAATACAAACTGAAACGTGGGACTTTCTGCTGGTAAAGTTTTGATTATAGCATCAGAAAAAACCGCAATAATATTACCCACTACAAGTAATGTCATGCCTAAGCCAACCGATATTTTTTGCATTGTTACTCCGTGCCCGCAAATTAAAAACGCTAGCATAGAGCAATTCGTTTAATTATGTATAATGATTAAAATACTTTTAGTATGAGTTTAACTAATAATGAAATTACCCCCATTACGTGCTGTTCAGTGTTTTGAATCTGTAGCGCGATTAAATAGTTTTTCTAAAGCAGCAGAACATCTAAATGTGACGCAAAGTGCCGTGAGCCATCAGGTTAAATTACTAGAGCAATATTTAAACGAGCCGCTATTTAACCGCAGTGGTCGTAGCTTTTCGTTAACCGACGCGGGCAATCGTTACTATCAAGAAGTGAGTCATTCATTAACCAGTTTAGCCTCTGCCACACAAAAAATACGTTACGGCGAGCCTGGGCATATTCGTTTAGCACTTTATAGCTCATTAGCTGTAAAGTGGTTAATACCGCGATTAGAAAGCTTTAAACATGACTCGCCAGATATCGACTTAACTTTAAATATGATTGTAGATGAGGCGGATTTTAGCGACCGTGTTGCCGATTGTTTTATTACCACAACACCACCTAAAGGTGAGTTTGTCAGCTTATTTTTATTTGCAGAAAAGCTTTACCCTGCTTGTGGCAAAGGCATGTGGCAGCAATTAAAAAATCAATCGCTGCCCAATGAATTATGGAAGCACCCGCTGTTGTCGGTGCAGTATGATGAGTCAGAGCAACGTAGCACCAATGACTGGCAGCAATGGTGTAAAAGCGGCGGCTTTGAGCTACCTAAAAACGTAAGAGTTAATCACTTTAGTCACGTTATACTGGCCGCAGAAGCTGCGCGTTATAATTTAGGTATTACGCTTATTGATGCGTTTTTTATTGCCTCACAGCACGATAACCACTTAGTTAAGTTGCCACTGCATGGAGTTGAAACCGGCTGTAAATTTTATTTTGTATATAAAAAATCGCGAGCAAAACAAACCGATATTATTACCCTAAGCCGCTGGCTAAAAGCCCAGTGGGCCGAGGTTAAAAAATAAAAACACATAACTTTACTGCTATTTTATTTATACTTACCACACATTAATACTACTCTTGTAGCCACTCAATGGCTGTGGTGGCGTTTTCAAAGTAGGCTACTTTACCTGCTACAAACCAGCCCGCTACTTTGGCCAAGGTTGCTTGCCACTCTTTATTGCCGTAAATCGCGACTTTTTTAAAATTGTTACCGTGTTTTAACCCAAGCTTTAAGTCATCCCATGCGGCTCTAATTTCCCAACCTTCTAATTGTGAGCCATCTATCAGCACTTTAACTATAGGGTGATCCACTTTACTTAGGGCTGAGTCGATCATCGGTGTAATAATCTTATAATCTTTGTGAGTTAATGTACCTACCGCTTTTAGCGTTAAAAAAAACTCACTTCCTGAGCGTTCAATGCCAATAGATAAACCGTGCGTTAAACCAACCATAATAAGTACTCTTACAATAAATGTACTTTGAGTATAGGTGATAGCTTAGCGCTCATACTGATACAACTCAAAGCTCAGCTATAACGGGTATTTTGCTACTTCATTTGAAGTGGTTAATTATGCATTTTTTAATCGAGTGATTTGGTTTGCTACATCAGTTAAATAACCGGTTTTAAGCCAGACTGTTGCGCCTGTACTTCCTGCTTTAGCATTAACAGTGCTATTAATAGGCACTCTTAACCAGCTATTTTTAATAAGGGTATCTGTTTGCTCGTTAAGCAACCCCTCAAGTACTAACAGCTCAGCCCCATCCTTTGCATTTATAACCATGTCGGCGTTAGGTTTAAAGTGCAGTAAGCTTACCTCTTCAAAGTTATCTTTATATAAAGAAATTACGCTAACATTATTAAACTGGGGGTGCGTAACGCCTTGCATTTTTTTAGTGTGTAAACACACATGCTGTCTATCTTGTGGTTGAAACTGCCACAATTTTACAAATATTACGCAGCCCCCCTGAGATCCCGGTTTGTGCTTTGACTGGGGAGGATTGCGAATATAACTACCTACAGGGTAATCGCCGTGCTCATCTTGAAATACGCCATCGAGCACTAAAAACTCTTCACCACCTGTATGTATATGCGGCGAAAATTCACTGCCAGGCGCATAGCGCACTATGCTTGTAGCGCGGGCAACTTCATCGCCTACTCTGTCCAAAGGGCGTCTATGTACTCCCGCCATTGGCGAGGCTACCCACTCTAGTTTTTCACTATGTACAACAACGCGCTTACTAAAATCAGCGGCTATTTTCATTTTTTTTCCTAACTCAGTTAAAGCAATTAACAAATAATAACAGTTATATTAGGGTCTGTTGACCTTTGCGGATTAAAATTTGTTCAAACTAGGGGCGATTTAATCACGGCGCGAGGTTTGTAACCTAGTGGGCTCGATAACTGCTCCTGCGTTATTCTACTGGCTTACATCCATGTAAGAATAAGTAAAAACCGAGCAAAGCTTCCGCGTCCTGCTCACGCCCCTTACCTACATCCATGTAGGCAACAAAGAGTTAATCGCCCCTAGGCAGAACCCTTCGGGCAGCGCATGTTTGGCATTGATGCTACGTTATCGCCTATTTATGGGGAATAACCACACCACATAGGCTCTGCCTTGCCTAAATACCAAACACACTGCTGTAAATTTAACCTTGAAAGTTCAACAGACCCTAGTAGCATTAAATTAAGTAATGTTATTTAGCCGTAAGTGTGATGGAGCTTTTATTATTAGGCATAAAAAAACGAGCAGGTTTAACTGCTCGTTTTTAATTAACACTTATGATTTATAGTCATTTTTTAATTAATAACTTTTACTCTACCTTTGTGCTTAGAGTGCACTATGGCAAGTGTAATAAAGCCAATCACTGCTACCACTGCACCAATTGGTTTGCCCATATCACTTGATAAGTTAAGACCAATTGCCGCTGTCATAATGTATGAAAGCGTCACTGCTGTGGCAATTACTGCAGGAATACTGGCAATCCAATGGAATGCACCGCGGTCAAACAAGTATTTAGTTGCCAGCCATAATACGCTAGTAGAAAGCAGCATGTTTGAGAACGCAAAGTAGCGCCAAATAAGCGAGAAGTCGAGCTTAGTCATAAAGTAAGCAATTGCTAAAATTGGAATCGCTACTAATAAACGGTTACGTAAGCTTTGTGGAATATTAAACGCATCAACTACAGTTAAACGCAGTGAACGGAACGCAGTATCACCTGAAGTGATTGGGAATACAGCTACAGCAATAATAGCCATAACACCACCAAATACACCTAAGTAGCTATTAGCAATATGATTAACTACTAAACCTGGGCCACCTTGATCAAGTAATGCTTTTAAACCTGCATAACCTTCTGGGAATGCTGCAATACCAGCAAGTGCCCAAACACAACCAACAATACCTTCACACATCATGGCGCCGTAATATACTGGGCGTACATATTTTTCGTTTGTTAAACAGCGTGCAATAATAGGTGCTTGTGTTGAGTGAAAACCACTAATAGCGCCACAGGTAATTGTTATAAATAACAATGGCCATGTTGGTAATCCATCCGGGTTGGGCTCTAAAAAATCATGTGCATGATCGCCACTAAAGTAAGCTAAAAAGTCACCTGCAACTGGTAAGTGTGGTGCGTTAATTAATAACGAAACTGCAATAGCAACTGTCATTACAATCATTAAAGCGCCAAAAATTGGGTAAAACTTAGTAATAATTTTATCAATTGGTAGCAAGGTAGCTAAAAAGTAATACGCTAAAATAGCCAACACCCAAAAGGTGTTATTTGCCAGCATTGTACCTTCAAAAAAATCAAGGTTACTTAATAAGCCCGCAGGGCTCATAATAAATACTACGCCTACAAAAAATAGTAGCATGGCAGTAAATATCAGCATAAAGCCTTTAAATACAATGTTGTAGTAATGTCCGGCTATTTCTGGCAGGCTTTTCCCGTCTTCTTTTATACTCATAACACCTGAGAAGAAGTCGTGAACAGCACCACCTAACACGTTACCTAGTACAATCCAAACTAGTGCAACGGGCCCGTATAAAGCACCAAGAATAGGACCAAAAATAGGACCTACACCGGCGATGTTTAAAAATTGAATTAAAAATGCACGCACAGGATGAATAGCCACGTAATCAACACCTTCGCTAAAGCGCTGTTGTGGTGTTTCAATCGTTGAGTCTAAACCTGCTTGCTTTTCAACAAAGGGACTATAAAATTTATAACCCAGTATTAAAATTGTGATGCAGATAAAAAAGATGATCATAAAGCATGTTTCTCTTTTTGTATTTGTATTAAAGAGCGCACTGTTTGCCGCTCCGGCCTTTCATTCCGTGAATAATCGACGAACATTAACAAAGGATTAATATTCTTACTATAAGACGTTTAGCTAATACTATAGTCGAATAAAATAACTTAGACCTATTTCGTGGCCTTATTGAACGTTAACTGTGCAGAATGTAAAGATTTAGAGTAATAAAAAAGGCAGTTTTACTGAGTAAATCTGCCTTTTTTATTCTGCCCGATAAGTTATCGATAAAAATTAATAATACCTTATCACCAATTTATTTATGGGTTCATAAACTCATTTATTTGTTGATGCGTTAAAGTAGGTGTTGCTCCGGCACTTTCGGCGACCATAGCCCCAACAGCGCAAGCAAAGTCAACCGCATGTTGTGCGCAATCACTACTGCACAGCTGATAAATTAACGAGCCTAAAAACGAATCCCCTGCGCCAACTGTATCAACAACACTAATTAAATAGCCTGAGTTATAGTAGTTTTCGCCTTTAATGGTGAGTAATGCGCCATGGCTGCCTTTAGTTACACATAAATATTCGGTATTAGTTTGTGCAGCAATAAAGGCTAAGTTTTGCTCAAGCGAATGAAACTTACAACCCATAGCTTTAGCAATTTCGTATAGCTCTTCGTCGTTTAATTTGATGAAGTCGGCTTTGTTCATTAAATCTACGAGTGTTGCTAATGTGTAGTGAGGCGCACGTAGGTTTACGTCAAATACTTTAAAGTTTGCTACATCAACTAATTGATTTAATGTTGCCAAAGACGTTTCGCTTCGCCCTATTAGGCTGCCAAATACAAATACATCGCTACTTTTAACTTTACTCAGTAACTCATCTGTAAGCGCTATATTATCCCACGCTGTATCTGCCACTATTTCATAACTTGCTGAGCCACCACTATCGAGTGTTACCTCAACCGTGCTGGTTTTTTTGTCACTGTTAATAGCAATATAATCGCAGCTTACGCCTTTGCTCGCAATTTCGCCGAGCAGCTCAGCGCCTAACTCGTCGTTACCAACGGCGCTGATCATGTCGGCTTTTATGCCCAGTGAGTTAATACGCACACACATATTAAGTGGCGCGCCACCTAGGCGTTTACCAGAGTCAAAACAATCCCACAGCACTTCGCCAAAGCAGCTAACACTTACGTTTTCGCCTGATTTATGATTAATTAAAATGCTCATAATTAGTTACTCTTTTGCTCAAGTACAGCCTGCATAATGGCTTTAATTTTACTATTAGGTGCATACAACGCAGCAATCGACTTTTTATATTCAGCAGTAAACGTTTCGTTATGCTCAAGCTTACCAAACAAGCTCGTTAACTTTAAAAATGCAATCGGGCTAGTTTGAGTCTCTTGCGCGTAAGAATTAAGCTCTTTGTACATCGCATCTTGAATTTCAAGCTTCTCGCCTTTTTCACTTACACCTTTATCGCTGTATAAACACCAAGTAGCAATAACCAGTGCAGCCAACGATATATCTCGACCTTGTACTAGGTTTTCGTTAATTGTAGCAATTAAAAACTTAGGCAGTTTAGCTGAGCTTTCACTGCAAATACGCGCCAGGCTGTCTTTAATATTAGGATTAGCAAAACGCTCTATTAACGTATCTTTGTAGCTTTGAAGATCAATACCTTCAAGCGGTTCAAGGTTTGGCGTTACTTCTTTATCCATAAAAGCACGTAGGTATGTGGCAAATAATTCATCAGATACCGTTTCGTCAATTGTGCCATAACCATGAATTGAACCTAATAAACCAAGCACAGAATGCCCAGCATTAAGTAAACGTATTTTCATGGTTTCATAAGGCGTCACATCAGTTACAAACTGTGCACCAACAACATCCCAATTTGGGCGAGAGTCACTAAATGTGTCCTCTATTACCCATTGTGTAAACGACTCACAAGTAATTGGCCACTCGTCGCTAACACCATAGGCATCAACCACGTAATCAATATCACTCTTTTTAGATACCGGTGTTATGCGGTCAACCATCGCATTTGGAAACGATACGTTTTGCTCAATCCACTCACTTAGGTTTTTGTCTTGCTCTGTGGCAAAGGCTAAAAGCATTTTGCGTGTTACGTTACCGTTATGCTGAATGTTATCGCACGACTGTACTGTAAACGCGCCCAAACCTTGCTCTTTACGCAGTTTTAGCGCAGCAGTAATGTAACCAAACGCCGTAATTGGGTCGTTCGGGTTATTAATGTCGTTAATAATATCTGGATTGCTGTAATCAAACTCGCCCGTTGCCGGGTTAAAGTTATAACCGCCTTCGGTAATAGTAAGCGATACAATTTTAGTATCGCTGTGTGCGAGTTTATTAATTACCGCTTGTTTGTCCTCTGGAGCAAACAAAAAGTCGATCATTGAGCCAATTACTTTGTTATCTATTTTACCGTCTGGGTGTCTAACAGTTAGCGTGTAAAGGTAATCTTGCTGCTTTAAAATATCACGCAGACCACGGTTACCCTCTAACAGGCCAACACCACATATGCCCCACTGCTCAGAGCCTGGGGTTTTTAAAAGCTCGTTAACATATACCGCTTGGTGAGCACGATGAAAGCCGCCTACACCAATATGAACAATCCCCGCTTTAACGGCGCTACGGTCGTAACTTGGTGTGTCAACATGGCTTGGTAATTGAGCCAAGCTCTGTTGGTTTAGCCCTGTAACAAGAGCGTTTGTGTGTTGATGTTGCGTCATGGTGCGACCTTACTAAACAAAAATAAAATATAAATTACGATACTGTATTACGATAAGTAATTACGATGCTGTATTGAGTACTTTATGGCGTTTTAACGACCAGTACGCAGTAACAAAATAAATAACAGTACAAATAAAACAGGCAATTTCGAACTGCGACTTATTAGCGCTGTACATCACCATAGTTTCACTGAAAAACATCACTTGGCTGGCAAAAATAAAAATAATCACCAATGAAATAGTCGATATGCCATTAAGAACTTTGGTAAATACAGAGCTGTCAATTACTGGCTTTGGAATGTCTTTAGCCTCAGCTGCTTGATATTCTTTAATATCACGTTGCTCTTGCTCTTCTGCTGCAATCTCTTGCGTGTAATCTTCACCGGCACCGTATTTTTTAGCTAAAAGTGTGTAAATAACGATGGTGAAAATCCAGGTAGGAATAAACAAGTAATAAAACGACATTACATCAATTGCGTTTAAGCCAAAACCGAACACAAGTGCAAGTGCCCATGAGGCAATAGCAGGGATGCTGCGGGTAATATTTTTATATTTAGCCCAGTAACGTGTTAAGCCAATTTTAGGAAATAACACATGCTCGGCAAATACAATGCCGCCCACTGGCACAACTAATAAGCCTGCGTAGGTAAGTAGCGGAAGCATTTGTGAAAATACAAACGGGAAACACGCAATAATCACGGTTACCACACCTACAATAGCGGTTGTGCGTTCACGTGATTGATTAACAAATATAGATTGCGCTGCAAGGCCTGCACGGTAAAGGTTTGCGTTAGCTGTAGTCCAACCGGCAATAATTACAATAACAAATCCAGTCCAACCTAATGCATGGTATGCAACATCACCCGGATCAAGTGACGAAATGGTTGTTTTAAGTAATACCGCAACACCTGCGCCCATAATACCGGCAGAGATCCACGCTAAGTAATGACCAAAAAACATACCCACACCAGAGAACAAGCCATAGCTTTTGCGTTTAGCAAATCTAAAAATAGCCATGTCGATTAAACCAAAGTGAGTAATTGAGTTAGCAGCCCATGCAAAGCCAATCACTTCTAATAGGCCAATGCCTTTTTCACCATCGGCATTGGTGCCCGTCCAGATGGAGGAGTCGCCTATGGTCATAAAGTCGCTAAAGCTAGTTAAAGAGGTAGAACCCAATACGTGGTTTGAAAGCTCAGGGAATAACGCGAACGAGCCTGCAATAAATATAACAAATAGCCAGGGCGCACACAGTTTTGAAAAGTCAGCAACGGTTGAAAAGCCATACATAGCAACAAATACAACAATTGAGCCAACAGCTAAAACAATGGCGACAAACCAAAAGCTGTTTGGATACCAATCAAGCTGCGCGGGTATGTCGAACAAAAACCGCACGGCGGTGGAGGATACCGTGATCATGGCCGCCGATATAACACTAAAAATAACTACATTAGCCCAGTTATAGAGCTTGGTCATTGAGTTACCAGCAATTTTGTTTAAGTAGTTATATAAACTTAAGCGGGTTTGTACTGCAATGGGTGCCGTAATTAGCCACCAAGAACACATTGCTAACAGGTTACCTATTAATAACCCCAATAGAATGTCGATGGTTGATGCGCCTAATGCAACAAAGGTTGCGCCAATAACAAATTCAGTGGCAGCAACATGTTCACCAGCGTATAGCCCTGCAAAATGTTTCCAGCCGTGAAGCTTATTATTAGCAACCGGAAGTTGCTCTTCGTTTACATCTTTAAATGTGTGTGTGTGTGGACTCGTTGCCATGGTATTTCCTAGTTGTTAACAGCAAAGTACTTAATACCTAAAGACTTTGCTTCTTATAATTTAGTTTTATAAACGCGTAACCACTTGTTTTAGTTTTTATAATTAATACCAGTACTAACAACGCTTATATTTTGCCACTTATAAACCCTATAAATGTGTGTTGGTATAAGTAGCCATGTTTAAATGTTTTTACTTTTAAGTGCAGGATAAGCTGTAAAAAACTGCTGCCAATGAGTTAAGTGAGCAATATTTGGATACGCTTTATGAACATAGTTAATGGCCGTTTGCATGTGCTGCCCGCCACTGTAATGCAGTACTTGCATATTGGCATTTATGGCTGCACATACGCCAGCTTCGCTGTCCTCAATTACCAAGCAATGCTCTGGTTTTACGCCCATTTGCTTAGCTGCATGTAAAAATAAGTCGGGGGCGGGTTTACCACGCTTTACTTCACTGCTGGTAAATATCGTATTGCTAAAACAGTTACTTAAATTAACTATATCTAATGCTTTAGCTGTACGTGCTGGGCTGCTACTTGTGGCGATACATTTGGGCACAGCTAAGTTATTAAGTACTTCGTTTATGCCATCGGTTGTACTGAGCGCTGAACCAAACTCGTTTAAGAGCGCTTCTCGGTAATCATCTTCAAAGCTATTTGGCAAAGTGACATTAAAGGCGTTTTGGATTTTTTGACTTACGGTTTTAAAATTACACCCCAAAAAGTGTTGCTGTACATATCCGCGGTCAATGTTAACTGTTAAATACGCAAGCATATCAATCAACACTTGAGCGCTGAGTATTTCACTGTCGATGACTACCCCATCGCAATCAAATATTACTAAATCAATTTTAGCGTTCATTGGGTTACCTTAAACATTTACTTTTTGTGCAAAATACCAAATGAGCATAAGCCCGACTAGCGAGCATATTCCCTTTATTGTTTTTGAATGTCAACAAAAAGTGAACGAATTTACTTGTCGCTACTACAAACATAAATAAACAAAACTAAAAGCCGCTGTATTTAATCAAGTTTACAAAAAATATATAAACCTAAAATTGGATCTAAAAGTATATTTTAAGCCCCTCTTTCAATCTTATTTATGAATTATTCCAATCTATTTAATCAACTTTACCGAACAAAGGAATATTCATACACTCCTCAACAGTTAAACAGCCAGCAGCACTGCCGGCAATTTTAAATAATAAGGTCGACATGAATATTTTATTAAACGCAATAAACAAGAATACAAAACTAACATTAAGCGCGTTAACACTTGCGATGGCATTACCAGCAAGCGCGGCTACATTAACTAAAGACAACGGCGCAGCTGTTGGCGACAACCAAAATTCAATAACTGCAGGCGAGCGCGGCAGTGTGTTATTA
Source organism: Pseudoalteromonas sp. HL-AS2 (assembly GCF_031198805.1). Lineage (NCBI taxonomy): Bacteria > Pseudomonadati > Pseudomonadota > Gammaproteobacteria > Alteromonadales > Pseudoalteromonadaceae > Pseudoalteromonas > Pseudoalteromonas sp. HL-AS2. The sequence goes on from NZ_CP133572.1 coordinate 505,339, forward strand.
GAAGACGTACAACTAATTCAAAAACTACAACGCTTTGCACGTGAACGTATTCCTGAGCGTGTGGTACATGCGCGTGGTACGGGTGCTCATGGTGTATTTGTGGCATCAAAAAGTTTAGATGATTTAACCATGGCAGCACCTTTTACCGAGGTCGGTAAAGAAACTGACGTTTTTGTACGTTTTTCATCGGTAATTCACTCAAAAGGTAGCCCAGAAACACTGCGCGACCCACGTGGCTTTGCGATTAAATTTTACACCGATCAAGGTAACTGGGATTTAGTGGGCCTTAACTTACCGGTGTTTTTTATTCGTGATGCAATAAAATTTCCAGATATGATCCATTCATTAAAACCATCACCTGTAGATAACATTCAAGATCCTAACCGTGTTTTTGACTTTTTCTCGCACGAACCAGGCTCTACTCACATGTTAACGTGGGTTTATAGCGACTACGGCACACCAGCAAGCTTACGTAAAATGGATGGTTGGGGTGTTCACTCTTATAAAATGATCAATAAATCGGGCGATGTTAAGTACGTTAAATTTCATTGGGTAAGTAAACAAGGCATTGAGAATTTAAATGCAAAAGAAGTCGCTGAAGTTCAAGGCCAAGACTTTCAACATTTAACACGTGATTTATACAGCGAAGTAAATAAAGGTAACTTCCCAGAATGGGATCTATACATTAAAACGCTTGATCCGTCGCAGCTTGACGACTTTGATTACAACCCATTAGATGCAACAAAAATGTGGTTAGGTGTAAAAGAAGTGAAGGCAGGTACATTAACGCTTAATCGCATGCCAACTAACTTTTTTCAGTCAACAGAACAAGTAGCAATGGCACCGTCTAATATTATTGCGGGTATTGAACCCTCAGAAGATAAGTTATTACAAGGGCGTGTATTTTCATACGCAGATACGCAAATGTATCGCCTTGGTGCTAACCATCAACAGTTACCAATTAACCGTGCAAAAGTGGAGGTAGTTAACTACAACCAAGACGGCGCAATGAACTATGGTAATACTCAAAGCAACGTAAACTATCAACCAAGCCAAGAAAACGTAGCTGAAAACCCAATTGCCCGTAGAAGTAATACAGAGCTTAAAGGTTTTGTACAACAAGCCGCCATTAAAAAGCAGCAAAACTTTGCGCAAGCAGGTGTTTTATACCGAGGTTTTAGTAAGCAAGAACGTACTAATCTGATCAATAACCTAGCGGGCGATTTAGTAAAAATAAAAGACAGTAACGTTAAGCACAAAATGCTTAGCCACTTTTACAAAGCTGATAGTGAGTACGGTACACGTTTAACTAAAGCCATTAATGGCGATATTAAAATAGTTAAGCAGCTTGCAGCTAACCTGTAATTAGCAAGTTACAAAACATTAGTCCCAACTAAACAAGCTGTTATATAAGTAACCACAACCATGAGGAAGGAGGCAACCAATCCCCTTCCTCTTTTTAAAAGGTATAAAGTAATGCGTAATTTATTGATTATAGTAGTGCTACTAATAAGCTTTACCAGTAGTGTTTACGCTAAAAATACAACGGATACACAAACACCTAGTACACAACTTGAAAACCAACACTCAGCGCAAACACAATACGAGAGTTTATTTGCTTATTACTTTGCTGCTGCACGTACCAACGATACCGCTGTAATTAAGCAATTTGTAAGTGCCGGCATTCCTATCGACAGCTATAACAATAAAGGTTACACCGCATTAATGATTGCCACTTACCATGGTAATAAAAATACGGTAAACACACTTTTACACTTAGGCGCTAATGCTTGCATGGAAGACAACCGAGGCAACACAGCGCTAATGGCCGCTATTTTTAGAGGTGAGTTTAGTATAGCCAAAACACTGGTATCACTTGATTGCGACAACGCACATCAAAACAAAGCAGGCCAAACAGCCGAACAATTTGCACACACATTTGGCCAGCAAAAAGTGCTCAATTTACTCACGCAGGTTAAAAATTCTAAATAAAGTTCAAAAGCCCTTATAAAAGAGCTTTAGGTGTAACTAAACTTTAGCGGACTGCTTATTTAAGTCGTTACTTCTACATTATATTTTTGGGGTTTATCTCGCGTTACAAAGTAGCAAATTAGCGAGCCAAGTGTTACCAGCACCACTCCTTGCCAAAACGAAGCACTTAACGTAATAGACAAATACAACGCCGAAATAATAGTAGAAAACACCGGTATAAAATACGAAAGCGTTCCAAGCAGCATTAAGTTACCGCCAATAATCGCTTGATTCCACAGTGCATAACCACTGCCAACAACTACACCCGCAAGTAACAATGTCATGCTTGAGCTGATTGAAAACGTTAATGGCGCTTCATTACTAAAACCATATTGCGCCCACAAACTCATTGCCGTAACAGTAAAAAATAACGTAATAGCATTTTTACCATTACTTATTTTTTGCGTTACTACGCAATAAATAGCCCATATAAACGCGGCAGCTAATGCCATTAAATAAGTAGCAGGATTATCAGCAAAGTTAGTTACTAACGTATCGACTGACATTTCTTGATCGCCCGTAATACACCAAGCAACCCCTAAAAAAGCAATGATCATACTTGGGTAAACCCAGTAACTTACTTTTTTACGCCCAATAATAATAGAGAGCAATATAGTCAGCGTGGGCCATAAATAATTAATTACCGCCATTTCCATAGCCTGATGGCGGCTATTTGCCATACCGATAGAAAGTGCCAAGCAAATTTCGTACGACACAAATAATAAAGTACCTACTACCAAGTAGCGTTTCGAAAAACCACTAAACTTAGGCACTCCCATAACCAAAATTAAAAATATCGCACTTACAGAGTACATAGCCGCAGCACCACCAATGGGGCTAAACAACTCAGAAATATCCCGTAGTAATGCCACTAAGCAGCTCCACAGTAGTATTGCAGCGACTCCATAAAGTGTATATTTATTTTTGCTTATAAAATCCATATTAAACCTAAAGTACTACTTAATAATCTGAAGCTAAACTAACAGTAATTTTTTGTTTTAACAATAACATGCCGTTAATCTGCAGTGCATAACTAGCATTATCAAAGCTAAATATTATCACTATAGTTATAAGCAATAAGCGTAAACAGCCATTCAGTGTTTAAATTTAGCAAAGCAGCACAAACGCTAGGTAAATTAAAGTTACTGACTCTTTTGTCTCGTATTACCACTTTTACAGTGGTGTGGTTAAATAACTCACTAAACAGAGAAAGCAAATATGAACAAGTTCACGACTCCCGATCTATACGACGAACACCGTGATAGCGTACAAGTAGCCGACTGTGGATTACAGCACTTTGGCAACAAAACCACCTTTAGTGGTCAAGTCGTTACTGTAACGTGCCCCGATGACAATTCGTTTGCCGCTGAAATACTTCATCAAAATGGCGTAGGTAAAGTGCTGGTTATTAACGGCTTTGCTAGTAAACGCTTTGCATTTATTGGCGATATTATGGCAGAGCGTGCTTTAAAAAATGGCTGGGAAGGTATAGTTATAAATGGTTGTTGCCGAGATATTGAGATTCTTGCTACCTTAAATTTACCTATTATGGCGCTTGGCTCAACACCACGCTGTACGTTAAAGCGAGGTTGTGGTGAAAATAATCAAGCTATTGCCATGTTAAGCGTCTGCATTGAGCCTAATGATTGGCTTTACGCCGATGTGAACGGACTAATTGTGAGTAAACATAAACTTAGTTAGTTGCTAAATCACAACTGAAATAGATTAGCTGCCGCTTTTTTAATAAAACCTGACACTAAAAAGCCCAGCATTGCTGGGCTTGTGTCATATTAATAGGTAACTATTTTATTAGTTAAAAGTTACCGTCACTATGTTTGAACACACGTTTTCAGTTACACACACTTGATAGTCGTACGCAGGTAGTGTTGCACCACGTACATAATCACGATAACGACCGTTATCTGAGGTTGTGCCTACTAACTCGCCATTACGATATACATTTAATGACTGAGCACCCACTTGCTGCCAACTTAGCTCTACACGCATTGTGCCTAAGCGTGATTTATTAGCGCGCTTAAGGCTTAGCTCAATCTCTACATCACTCACTACTACAGTTTGAGTTGATGCGTTGGTATTGCCTTCGCTGTCGGTAACAGTTAATTCAACTTCATAGCTACCCGCCACTGCATAAGCATGCACAGGGCTTGCATCGGTTGATGTAGCACCATCACCAAAGCTCCACTGCCACTGTGTAATATCGTTATTAGCATCTGTGCTACTATCGGTAAACGAAGCCGTTAAGCCTTGTGTTTCAACGCTAAAACTAGCACGTGGTGGTTGCGGGCTTACCTCTCCAATTGCACTTAACGTAAGTGACCAGCCATTTATATTACCTGTATCAGCACCGGCGGTGTCTTGTACATGTAATGCCCAATCGCCAGTGGCTACTTCGCCATTAAATGCATCCGAAGTGAAGCTTTTAATAATATCGTCTGAGCTACCGCCCTCTTTATTTTGTAACGTTATTGTAGTGCCTTGCGCTGAGATAAGCTTTACAATTAAATCACCAGACCAAGTATGACTAATGTTAACATCGGCAACTGTATTAAAAACGGTTAACTCATCTGCAATCGTAATTACAGAGCTTACACCTTCTGGCGCATTATCAGGAATAGCAATATTTTCATCACTGCTGTAAGTAAAATCATTCAACCCCATAGGTTTAACCATTAATTTTACAGTGCTTTCCTTAACTCTATCATCCGACGTTGCTGTAACGGTAAACTCATATTCACCCCACTGCGTCTCTTCAGTGGTAGGTACTACTAACTGTACTTCTTCACCTGGGCGAGCAGTGTTTTGTGAAAGTGACGCTGAATCTAAATTACCTGTCAATGCAAACGCAACATCACCATCCCAATTAGCAATTGAGCCTACACTAAACGTATAACTTGCTGACTCACCCGCAGTGATCTCCTGCGACAAAGGGCTAACACTGAGTTTAAAGCCTGGGGTTGGATCTGCGTCAATTAGCGCTTGGTTTACATTTAATCGTGTACCAGCAACCGTTTTACCCTGTAGTGCTGCGTTGGCATCGCCGCTACTCATTAATAACTCTTTTAATTCTAACGCTGTTAGATCTGGGTTAACTGATAAAGCAAGTGCTGCAGCACCAGCAACATGAGGCGTTGCCATAGAGGTGCCTGAGTAACTACTATAAGCGTTTCCTGGCACAGTAGATAAAATGGCAGTACCTGGGGCACCTAAATCAACACTTGTTAAGCCCCATTGTGAAAAGCTCGACATAGTATCATTACGATCTGTACTTGCTACAGATAAAATACTATCGTGCTCATAGCTTGATGGATAATGAGGGTTAAGATCATTGTCTAATGCATCGTTACCTGCCGCAGCTACAAAAAGTATATCTGCCGCTTCGCTTGCATCAATCGCTTCAGCAAGTGCTTGGCTAAACCCGCCGCCGCCCCAGCTATTGTTTAGCACACGAAGGTTAACACCTGAATTTTTAAGGCTAATCATATAATCAATACATTTAATTGCCCCAGAAGTACTCCCCGTGCCATCAGCAGCTAAAAATTTACAGCCAACAATAGACACTTCATGGTTTACCCCTACAACACCGATCGCATCATTGCCACTTGCACCAATAGTCCCTGACACATGAGTACCATGCCCTTGGTCGTCCATTGGATCGCCACTATCAGTAATTGCATTGATACCATAAATGTCATCTATGTAACCATTCCCGTCATTATCTATACCATCTCCTGCAATTTCAGCGGTATTTACCCACATATTACTTGCAAGGTCATTATGGCTATAATCAACACCGGTATCGATTACACCTACCACTACATCTCGGCTACCAATAGAAATAGTCCATGCTTCTGGAGCATCAATATCTGCATCAACGGTACCACCTGACTGGCCTACATTATGTAAGCCCCAAAGTTCATCAAAACGGGGATCATTGGGTACATTCGCAATACTAACTTTATAATCAGGTTCTACATATTCAATGGCTTGGTGCGACTTTAAGCGCTCAATCGCTTCTTTGGTGCTCATGCCCGCTACTTTAAACTTAGCAAGGCGACCTGAAAGTAATGAGGTATAGCTGTCATCTATTTCATCATTATTTAAATCTGAAATTTTAGCTCTAACTAAAGATCTTGCATGCTTTCGCATTGCTGGGGTGGCATTTTTTTTATATTTAACAATTAAAGAATCACTAGTCGCTGCATCTTGTTGTTGAATCACACCAACATCGGGCACTTTAGCGGCGGCTAAGCAAGGTAGGAGTGCAAGTGTAATAATAGATAATTTTGTTTTCATTGTTCTATCCATAGTTTGGGTTAACTTAGTAACACTAAGTAATTTTATTTACTACTTCAGTACAAGGGATCACATGGCAAGCTATTAGAAAACAGCTAAAGATAAAATTACACAAGCAAGAAAAGCAAAAACCAATCATTTTGACTAGATTTTCATCGGAAAAACATAAAATACAGCCATTGTTATGAACTTGTTAAATAAGTTAAAAGTGTAGACCTCCTTCTTTTTTACTGCTTTTTGTATAAAACCATAATAAAAACAAAAAACAACCATAAGTACATGAAATATAAGTACTTTAAAATTGGTAAAAAATGATGATTTAACAAATTAAAATTAACTAATACAGTTAACACCATGATTATTGTTTCACTGTGAGCAGCTTGTACTTTATCTAAGATGCAAATAAGCAGTGAGCGCTGGTCATACTTAACACTTTACATACTTAAAAGTAATCAAGTGGATCACAACACATTATATCAGCACGGCATGCTGAAACAGAAAATACCTAATTAAAACAGATAATATCTAGGTATTTTATTTTTACTATTCAAGGAGAATAAATAATGAAATTAACTAAATCAATTTTAAGCTGCGCAGTTGCAGTTGCAATGGGTGCAAGCTTCGCTTCTTATGCAAATACAGATACTAAATCAGCCTCAAATTCAGAAATAGGTACGGCCATTTCTGTAATGAGCGCATCAAATAACATGACTTTGATACAAAACAACAACAATAACGATGCATTATTAGTACAAGTAGGTGATAACAACACCATGCTCGCTACCATTGATGGTAATGAAAATTACACAGAAATTACGCAAAACCAAACTGGTAATTACGCAGGCGTTGCTACTGTGGGCAATAGTAATACAGAAGAGTATTCTCAAGATGGTGTTGCTAACGGTTTAATCTCGCAAGTAACCGGTGATTACAACTCTTTAGTTGTTGCCCAAGAGGGTGTTGGCTTTTTAGTAAATAACGAAGCTATAAACATTATCACGGGTGACGATAATACGATTGATGTAGCTCAGGGTGCTGGTGGCCATTGGTTTTATAACCTTGATATGCAAGGTAATGCCAACGAAATCAGTGCAGTACAAACTGGTGAATGGCACGAAGCTGAAATAACGTCATTAACCGGTGATCAAAATACTATTGATATTGAGCAATCAGGGGTTTATTGGAACGCATTTACGATCAATTCTTTACAAGGTAATGATAATGACCTTGATATTGAACAAGATGGCTCGCGCAACATAGCAACCTTTAGCGATGTATCGGGTGATGCTAATGAGCTAAAAGTTGAGCAAGATGGTGAATCTAATGCAGTTAACTTTGCTGCTATTGTTGGTAGTGATAACGAAATAGACCTTGATCAAGAAGGTACTAGCAATACAGCAGATTCGGCTCTATTTTTAGGCAATAATAATGAAATTACTATTACTCAGTTAGATACTCTCAACTCAGCTACAGCTGAATTAATTGGTGATAATAACGAATTAACTGCAACTCAAAATGGCTTTGGGAACGAAGCATACATGGGTGTTATTGGTTCAGATAATGAGTTTTTAATTAACCAAGTTGGTGATTTAAATGCCGCACATCTGGTTAACTTTAATGGTACTGGTAACGATGTAGATGTATTTCAAAATGGTGACGAAAATACAACAGTTGTAGAGTCTTCTTACCCTAATACGGCACTAACTTCTAATGATAACAATATTGATATCATGCAAAGTGGTGTAGCAAATGAAACCATGGTTACTCTTGCTGGTATATTAGATAGTAATACAAACCGAATTGATATATCGCAAACCGGTGAAATCAACTTAGTTGACATTATGGTTGAAGGTAGCGGCCATAGCATTGATATTTCACAAGAAGGTGAAGGAAACTGGGTTACAGGTATGGATCAGTCAGCCTTTTTAATTGCTGGAGAGGATGTTTCATTTACTGTTAATCAAATTGGTAACGATAACCTTGTTCAAGGCGGCATAATCGGCTCGAATAACATGGTATCTGTTACGCAAATTGGTGACGGAAATACAGCTACAGTTACGCAAATGTAATTGCTAAGGTGGGGGGGAGGTATACTTCCCCCCTTTCATAATATGAAAAATAATAAAAGCATATATATTAGCTACTTACTATCAGTTTTACTGTGCTTCTCACCTGCAGCATTTGCAAATGATGAACTAGAAATAGATGGCTTATTACTCGATAGAAGTATTAGCCGTTTTGGCCATCAGTTTTATTACAAGTTTTCAAACTACTGGAGAGACTTACCTTCAACTGCGGGGTTTAATATTGAAATAAAAGAAACCGTGCTACCTAAGGCTGGCACCAGGCTTTCTTTAATAATGAATAACCAACTTATTTATGCAACTTATTTAGGTCGTAGGTTAGAGCCTCTTGACGAACGCGTTGAACAAGCAGTTTATATTGTAATAGATGCAATGGCTCGCTCAAACATGGCTGTATCGTCTCCCGATATGGCTGTAAACGGATGGTAAAATGAATAAAATACTACTTATAATAATAACTCTAAGCTTTTCAGCTAGTGCAACTGAATTAATTTACACCCCAATTAACCCAAGTTTTGGCGGCAACCCACTCAATGCAAATATGTTGTTGAGTAAAGCTCAAGCGCAAAACAAACACAAAGCACCTGTCATCGAAAGAGATTATGCAGAACAATTTCAAGACTCTTTACAGCGTACTTACCTAAATAGAATGGTCAGAGAAATTACCAATATGGCATTTGGTGAAGACTCTGAAGACAGCATATTTAATCAAGACTCTATATTTATGAGTGGTGACTACCAAATTGAAGTGATCACCAGTACCACAGATACTATTACTGTAAAAATAACAAATATGCTAGATGGCACTATTGTGATCATCGAAGTACCGAGGTTTGGATAATGTATAAACTGCTAATAACAATAATATTACTTACTTTAACGGGCTGTACAACGATAGGAAATTTAATTCCGCCATCGCAACAAAAAGCCATAAGTTTAGAGCCTACTGAGATTTTTGCTGATTTAAAAAACTTACCCAAGCCAATGGGCAGCATTCCCGTCTCTGTTTATTCATTTAGAGATCAAACGGGTCAATACAAACCGCAAACGAATGTTAGCTCTTTTTCAACCGCAGTTACTCAAGGGGCTAATTCCATATTAATTCAGGCATTGCATGAATCAGATTGGTTTACACCGGTTGAGCGCGAAGGGTTACAAAACATTCTAACTGAGCGGAAAATCATTCGTGCTGCCCAGTCAGAAAACCCAAATCAAGCCGATTTACCGCCATTAACAACAGCTAAAATTATTTTAGAAGGCGGTATTATTAGTTATGACACCAATGTAAAAACCGGTGGCCTAGGAATGGAGTACTTTGGTATAGGTGCATCTGAATTATATAGAGAAGATGCTATATCTATTTATTTACGTGCCGTAGACGTACGTACAGGGCAAGTATTACTCTCGGTAGCAACCAGTAAAAAAGTATTGAGCCAAGAGATGCGTGCAGGCTTTTTTAGGTATGTAAGTTATAAGCGCCTTGCCGAGGCAGAAGCAGGTTATAGTGATAACGAGCCAATGAGTATTTGTGTTACTCAAGCAATTGAAAAAGCACTCACTGATCTTATAACTAAAGGTATTGATAAAGGCTTGTGGGCTAAAAAAGCAAGTTAAGTAACAAATAAAAATGGCTACTTATTAAAGTAGCCATTTTTAATGTATGTAATTATTGTTTACTCATTGGTAATAAAACCGATATGTAACGCTGCGCCCAGTTGGCCAGCTCAACCCTATTACGAGAACTTGTTTTTTTAAATGCACTGTATAAATGAGTTTTGACTGTATGATCGCTAATATTTAATTTATCTGCGATAACACTATTACTCGCCCCCTGCGCGATAAGATGAATAACTGAACGCTCTCGTTTAGTTAAATGTTGATAATCGTCCTGCTTTAATTCTATGCCTTCGTGTAAACTACTAAACGAAGAGGTCGCAACTAAAATGTCGCTAAATGCTTGGGAGAGTATCATTCTAGTAAACCATAATTCGCCTGCATTTATTTTAACTAAACCTTTAAAAACTTCCTCACTTGGCGTCGATTTATAAAACACACCATTAACATGATTAAGTAGCAAGTTTTTCTCACATATAGCTTTACGCTCAACATTAAATATCACCACATTATACTGCCTCGCTAAAGCGATTAAATCTGCAGGTACAAGGTTGTGCCAATTATGCGTGGCGCCATCAATTAAATACAAAGTATATTGTGGACGTTGCTCAACGTTTGGCAGTGCATCATCCATATTTATAGTGTTGAACAAAGCCTGGAGGGTTCTTAAAATATCTTGATAATTATACGAGCAAGCCGATGATTTTAAATTTGTTTTTATAAAAGCTGATTGCTGTAACATAAAACTCTTCCTTAGAATTCTTATGTAACACTACCTAATTTTTGAACAACTTACAATACGGTTTTTACATTTGTTCACAGTTGTTAATCACCTATTTTTCAGCTAACTATCAGTGTACTTTGCAGCCTTAAGTATCTATTAATTTAACCCAGAACAACCATTAGTTATTGTCTAAAACACTATAATTAACGAAACAAAAATTCATATTAGTAGAGGCTAGGGCTAGCTAGCACAAGTAAATTAAAACTTAGAGTAAAGCTATAAAAAAAGAGCAATCAATAAATTTAGTTTATAGTCTCTTTTAACTTATTTAACGCATCAACTGAAAAGCCTCTATCGTAAAAATAAAGTATTTTACCGCTGTTATTTATAAGGACTACACGGGTATTGTTAGGATTTTGATTACCAGTAAATTTTTGTACTTTTTCGCCGTCTTTATAAATAGTGATTACCCCAGCCCAAAGCTCTTTTGGAATCCCTTTACGCATACCACTGTCTATAAATGCACTAAACATGCGAGGTGCCATACCAGCAATAGTGGGTAGTTCGTAGGTAGGAATAACTACACCACTCATATCTAAGCCAATTAACCAGCGATCAATGTCAAACTGACTATCTTGCTTATAACCTATAAGCAAAAGTGTTTTATCAGCAGTAAGACTGCTTGGAATAATCACTTTATTTTGCGTTAAACTTTCACCATTAATCGTTGGAAATTGTTTACCAATTACTTGCTGATTTGGGTACTGAGTAGAACATGCCGCTAAAAATATAAATAAAAAAGCAGTGAGTATTGATTTAGCCATAGTAAATCCTAATTATAATTTTTAAAGTAACACCTGTGCTTTTATATACGCTAAGCATTACTTTATCGATCTAGCTATATACTCTTTAAATTCTAAAATAGGCATAGGCCGGCCATACTTCCAGCCTTGCCCGTAATGTACCCCTGCTTCTTTTAAAATGACTTCTTGCTCTGTTGTTTCTATGCCCTCTGCCACACAGGTATAACCAAATTTGTGTACCAACTCCATAATATTAGGGATCATAGAGGCTTTTAAGCCTTCCGTAGCTATGTCTTGTACAAATGAACGGTCTATTTTAAGCTGATGGAAACTCAAATTATGTAAGTTTTTTAGGTTTGAATACCCAGTGCCAAAATCATCAAGCGACAAGCGAAAACCCGACTCGATTAATGTTTTAAAATAGCCATGAGCAATAGTTGAATCTAAATACTCGTCTTCGGTTATTTCTAAACAAATTACAAATTTAGATTGCATTAATCCGGTTATTTTCGGTAATGACAACACATTCCCTTGCTCTACATCACAAGGAAAAATATTTAATGACACCTTAAATCCACTTGGTAACTGCTCTGCACTTTCTAACTCATTAAGTACAGTGTTAATCATTATTTTGGTAAAAGACCAAGTTAAATTAATTTGTCTAAGTATAGGAATAAATTGATCCGGTGTAAGCACCCCGTAATCATCTTTAAAGCGCGCAAGTACCTCGCAACCAATTATTTTTCCGCTTTGTAAATTAACTATTGGCTGATAAACCCAATAAAAATTACCGCTCTTTAATCCCCTACGTATCCTGCTTACAATTGAGCGGCGCGTAGTTAGGTGCTCATCAACTAATAAGCCACACGAAATACTCACCAAGCAAATTAAAATAAACGAAATAATAAATAGTTGACGATTATCGGCAAAAAATACATCCCATGGCAAATACAAAGCAACACAATAATTTCTATTATTATTACTGCACGTTATATTCGTTTCGTAATGTAAATAGTCATTACTTTTTATATTATTATGAATCCCTGTTTGCCCAGCTAAATGAAATAAGTTTTCAGATTCTTTATAAAAAACCTGCCAATTAGGCGTTACAATAATTTTAGGATCGAATACTTCTGATTTTAGTATGAGGTTATAATTGCCTTGGCGAATAATTAGTACTTTTAGTGGGCGCTTAGTAAAAAGTAATAAGTAAAGATCAGACTCAAAGCGTATGCCTATTTGTGAAGGTTTATTTTTATTTACAATATAATCTGGTTGGTTATCTGGTAAAGGATTTTCAAGCATACCAGCACCTGTAGTACAGATTAATGTATTATTTTTAAAGTAGCCTATATCAATAGCAAACTTGGCATCAAATAGCATCCGCCGCATAGCAAGTAAATTCGCTTCGTTACAAGTAGTAAAATTTAGGTTATTTAATTTAGTTAAAACACGAACGCTTTCCTCTACACCATCGTCTACTTGGGAGAGTAAATATTGTGAGTCTGAATGTGTTTGCGCTACTAATTTTTGACCCGCAAAGTACAATAAAATAAAGCAACCTAATGCAAATATAAATCCACCTGATAGCAGTACTACTATTATTTTTTTAGGATGCTGTTTCATTGTAAATTGAGGTATCCCCATTTATGCAAAGTCCTTTAATAATTACATAAGTAACTGAAAATTCAAGTTTCTGATAATATATTTACAATAAATATTTAAAAATTAAAACTCACGAATAATCGTCTCTAATGCATCACTAATTTTTTGATGCTGTTTTTCGTCTAAATGCACACCATCCTCATTTGAAACACTCACAATCCTTGCCAAATCATAAAATGAGCATTGTTTTATGCTAGCAACATTTGCAAATGCTGCTGCTAATTGCACTACTTTTTGCTCTGCCCCTTTGTATACGCCTGCGTAACTTCCTACTTCTCGTACATGAGCGGGACTAAGTATTAAAATTTTTGGAGAGCCTGGCGCATTGCTTTGCTCATAAAAATTCAATATTGAATCTATTAATGCTGTTAACCCAGCGGCAATATCGTGCACATTTAAACTAAACCGATTTTTCAGATCGTTAGTACCTAAATCTATAATAATTAAATCTATTTCAAGTTCATTTAAGTAAGACTGTAAATAAGTTACGCCCGATAACTCACCTGCAAACGGTGGGTTGTTTACTAAAGCACGGTTAGGCTGCCCAGCTTCTATTATTGTAAAATTAGCCCTTAACTTTACAGCAAGCTTCGCTGGCCAGCGCACTGTAGCACTAAATCGTTTTCCTGTTTGCGGATTTAAACCCCAAGTATTGGAATCCCCAAAGCATAATATGTTTTTTATCATTAAAAAGGGTTTAGCGTATAGCCCTGCTGTTGTAACTGCGCATGTGCTGTCATTGCCGATAACGACATTTTTACGCCTTTTATTAACTGCTCAGGAGCTACTTTATAGTGCGTGGCCGACTGCCCACATACATAAACCACCGTATTATTAGCAAGTAATTGCTCAATTAAGCTTTGATTTTTGTTATCGACTTCAAAGCGGTTTTTATATGTATTATTATCAAGCACATCTACGCTTGCACTGCCATGTATTACGAGTGCCAGCTCTATATTTTCTGGTTTAATACCATGTGCTATATGCATATTAATAAACCGCGCTAAAGAATTCATACCATTATTTTGCTCACCTTTTTGCGCGCCTTTACCAACATCAAAGGCAATTTTAAAATGTGTGTTTTGCGTTATAGGTGCATGTGAGGGTACATTATAAAAAAAGCCAAAGTCTTTTATTGCGGGCTCTAAGTCATTCGCAAATACTGGCAGGCTTACAAACATTAGGCCAAGACCTAAAATAAAAGATTTCATTAATATTATTCCTTTTTATTTTTAATATTTTAATTAATAGTCATTTTTTGAACTACTTTAAGCTATCTACGAGTAATGTTTTACCCTAGTTGCCAATAATAGTAGCCGCCAAATAACGCACTGCAGTTAATAATTATGGTGAGCCAAAGTACGGCTATAAAAATACGCTTTTGTGATTTATGCCTAAACCATTGCTGAGCGATTAACGCCCCCGGCCAGCCACATAATAATGCTAAGAGGTGTAAAGTTCGCTCTGGCACTCTCACCACTGGCTGCTTTTTACTCATGGCCAAACGTTTGTCCCATTTATAAACTAAAATGGTAATTGTACTCATAAGTACGTACACACTTGCGGCAATTGTAGGCCAATAGCTAAACAGCCCTCCTACGGTTAATACACACAAAAAACCAATCGAAAAAAGTAATAATGCTTTTTTAATCAAGTAACTCTCACCTATACTGTATCTAGGCCATACCCAGATTCACTTATACTAGGCAGTAATTATGTCATATTTAAAAACACTGATACTAACCTTTTGCATTGTATTTACAACCATTGTAAATGCACAGCCAGCTGATTTAGCTAAAGAGCTCAGCGCATTTAAGCCATATTTAGGCACATGGCAGGCTAATTTTACAGTCCCTGAAGGCGCAAAGCCAAAGCAAGACATTAGTAAATGGCAGCGGGCTTTAAACGGTAAAGCTATTCGTACTATACATTCAATCAATGAAGGAGAGTATGGCGGCGAGTCGATGATATTTTACGATAGTAAAAAAGACTCATTAGTATTTTATTATTTCACTACGGCGGGGTTTTACACTAAAGGCACAATGAAGATACTTAGCCCTACTCAGTTTGTAGCCTATGAAGAAGTAACGGGAAATAAAGAAGGCATAACTAAAGTTAAGTCTACCAGCGAAATTAAAGGTGATGAATTTATTGTATCAACCTCGTACTTAAAAAAAGGCGAGTGGACTAAACCTGCAACCCGAACCTATACACGCAGTAACCAGCAGGTTAAGTTTCAATAAAGCGTTTATAACAACATTTAATTGAAAAAGGCAGCCAAGGCTGCCTTTTTCATAACTACTTAGAATTTATAAACTACTTTATGAATTTTTTAAATGGTTCATCAACTGGCGTATCTGCAAGGTGGTTAGTGTAGTTACTCATTACTTTTTGCGATAAGCCTACAATAATTTCAAGCAGTTGTTGCTTGCCATAACCCGCTGCAAAAAACTTTTCAATCTGCTCATCACTTATCACACCGCGGTCACGTGCCATTGCAAGTGTGGTTTCACGAAGTGCTTCAAGCTTAGGATCAGCAAGTGGTGTTTTATTTACTAGCGAATCAACAATACCTTGATCAACTTTCATTGACGCTGCAATTGCACTGTGGGCTGGCACACAATAATGACAGTTATGTTCAACGTTAATTGATTGCCATACAACCGTTAATTCTTCAGCATTAAATGACGTGTTTTGAAACAGCTCATGCAGTACTTGATAACCTTTAAGTAAAGTAGGTGCTTCTGCCATTACTGCATGTAGGTTCGGTACCATACCAAACGCAGCTACTGAATCGGCCATAAGAGATTTTGATTCTTCAGGTGCATTTTCTGCTGTATATAAAGTAAATTCTGTCATGTTTAGCTCCAATAAATAATTAGTTAGTTAACTTCGAGACACATACTATTTGATTTTGAGCGGTTGTTCAAGTTAAAATTGAGCATGTGTTCAAATAATTGAGAAATGAGATGGCGAATAAGATTAAGTTTGAGCGTGAGACAGTCGTCCGCCTTGCAAGTCAGCTATTTTGGGAAAAGGGTTTTCATGCAACATCGACGCGTGATTTACAAGAAGCTATTAATATGCGACCTGGCAGTATCTACTCTGCTTTTGGCTCTAAGGAAGGGCTTTATATTGAATCTTTACGAGACTACACAGTACAAATGGAGAGCCAGATTAAAGAATGCCTATCCACATCAGATACTATTTTGGGTGGGCTGCGCGCTTTTGTTGAAAATGTAATAACAAAAAAAGAAAGTGCGCCTAGTGCTATTTGTATGCTGGTAAAGGCCAACTGTGAATTTGCAGATAAAGACAGCAATTTATATCAACTAAGCTTAGATTTAATTGATAAATTTGAAAACTACCTTTCGGTTCTTTTTGAACAAGCAATAGCAAAAAATGAGTTAAGTAATAATATATCTGCGCAAGAGTATGCACGCTTTTTTGAAGTGCAGTTTACTGGTTTACGTGGTTATTTTAATCGCCCGGGTGTTGAGTCACTGGCTCAGCCAATGATAGATCAAATGTTTAAGATCATAAAAAGCTTATAAACGTCTCATTTTAGTTATTTGAACAAAAACGGCAGTAATTTAAATTACTGCCGTTTTTATTTTGTCTCAGTGCTAAATAACTATTACGTTTTTAACTTATTAAGTTCTGAGTCTTGTTGCGCAACTAATTTATTAAGTACTTCACTGCTGTCACCTGCTTGTGAAGATAAATCAGATAGCTGCGAAGCCGCGTCTGATATCAGCGTTAAATTACGGTTTATTTCTTCGCTCACTAAGCTTTGCTCTTCAGCTGCGGTAGCAATATGCGTAATTTGATTGGTAATTTCGTCCACTTTAATTACCACGCTGTGCAGTGCATCAAACGCTACTGAAGTTTCATCAACTGCACTTTGTGCCCGTACTACGCCTTTTTCGATAACCGTTGAGGCATTACCTACTTCAAGCAACAAGCTATCAATTAATCGACTAATATCATCGGTTGATGAGCGCGTTTTTGACGCCAGTGCACGCACTTCGTCTGCAACAACCGCAAAGCCTCGACCATGATCACCCGCTCGTGCAGCTTCAATTGCAGCATTTAGCGCAAGTAAGTTAGTTTGCTCTGAAATAGTACGAATAACATCTAAAATTTGCGTTATGTCGTTACTGCGCGATGCCACTTTTTGCACCGCTTGGTTAGCTTCTTTAATTTCCTCAGACATGGTTTTAACTTGGCTCATGGCTGATGACAAACTCGTTTCACTGCTTACCACTAAGCTATTAATTTCACCCGCTTGTTGCGCCGATTGTTCTGATGCGCGAGCAACTTCAAGTGCAGTTGCGCTCATTTCATTCATTGCAGTAACTACGCTTTCAATTTCGTGAAACTGCGCTTGTACATTATGTTTAGTGTCAATAGCAATATGCTGGGCAATTTCACCTTGCTGCTTAGTTTGATCAGACACATCTTTTAGCTGTGCAATTAACACTCTAAGCTTAGTTAAAAATCGATTAAAGCCATCGGCTAATGCAATTAGCTCTGCATGCGACTCTACATGCAGCGTATGGGTTAAGTCGCCCTCCGAGCTAGCAAGGTTATCAACGCGTTGCTGAATTTGCTGCAGTGGAGCAACAATACTGCCAATAACTAGCTTCATAATAATAAAAGCAACAACTGCAATTGCTAAACCGGTTATTAAAATAATAACCCCTAGTGACTGCGCAGTTTGCTGCATGTTTTGCGAAAGAGCTTGCGGCCCAGCCAGTGCAAGCTCTGCTGGCACTTCTATAATTAATGACCACTGCCTATTAGCAAGCTTAATATTAATTGGGTAATTAACTAAATACTGATCGTTAGCTTTAAAAATACCACTGTGATCTTTTAGCTTTTCTAAATTATTAATCGTTACTGCGTTAACAGCTTCTTTAAAAGGACGCCCTAATTTAGATTTATAATGGCTGCTACCAACCACTAACCCCAAATCACTCAGCAAGGTTACTTTTGCTTTGCCATTATAAAGTTGCTTAGAAAGCTGCTCTGTCATGGTTTGAAATGTAGGTAGTGTTAAGTCAGCGCCAGTAATACCAATAAACTGCCCTGATTTTAAAATAGGCACTGTTAAAGACGTTAGCATAACCGAATCGCCAGAGGGAATTTCGTATAGGTAGGGTTCCATAATACACGGCTTAAGTGTGTCTTTAGCACATAAATACCAATGTGCCTCTCGAATACCAAACTCGTTAAGTGTTGTAATGTATTTATCTGCGGCGTTAGCTACTTTTTGCTGTTCAATAACACCGTTTTCGTCGCGGGTAATATATACTTCAAGTGTGCCAGCACCATCAACAGAATGTTTATAACCTTGCTGAAAGTAGGCGTCTTGGCCGTCAAAAGCGTTGGCTTCAAACTGTGAGTAAACCGATGATAAAAGAGTGTTTTTTTCAATAATAGCGTGGTTAATACTTACCACTGTATCTCGGTTTAAGCTATTTTGCTGTGCTGCGTCGCCAAGTAATGCTGCCAATGTATAGGGAATTCGGTAGGCTTCGTTAATAAATCCAGCTATTCTTTCACCGTAAACAGCCGCGTTTGCATTAAGTTTTTCTTCTACTTCAGCAACTATATATTCTTCAGACTTGGCCGCTAAATCTTTATTACTTAATGACAACTGCCACCATAAAATACTAGACAGTACTAATACAGTTATAAATATACTGCCCACTGAGAGCCACAATAACTTTTTTGCTAACGCTATTTCCCGCATTCATCACACCCTTTAATTAATTAACGTATATAGTTTAGTTGATCTATAAAATGAAGCTATTAATTTAGTGCTAAAACAGTAATCTCATACAAAAGTTTAGCTTTAACGTTTAGCCAAAAAAGCGGTGGCTATTGCAGCCATAATGAGTAAAAAAACACTAACCCATAAACACGCCACTAACCCATAAAGCTGAAATACCCAACCAGAAAGCACAGTACCCAGTAAGCGCCCCATGGCATTGGCCATGTAATAAAAGCCTACATCGAGCGACACACCATCACTGCTGGCAAAGCTCACTATTAAATAACTATGTAGCGATGAATTAACAGCAAACACCCCACCAAAAATAAATAAGCCCACTATAAGCGTATAATTTACCGCACTATTAAATTGCATTAGCAGCGCTAAAACGCCAGTTACAACGCACAATAGCGTAACCCATTTATATGCTTTATTAACTGTATTAAAACCAGAGGTAATAACTTGCCCAGTAATTCGCGGTGCTTGCGATTGCACTAACCCATACGCTATTACCCACAGTGCCATAAAGCCACTCACCCAAGTATGGTTCCAGTTAAATTGCGTGGCTAAATACACAGGCAGAGCCACTACAAACCACACGTCTCGCGAGGCAAATAAACACAATCGTGCGGTGCTAAGTAAATTAATAGCGCGAGATTTAGAGAATAACGTTTTAAATTTAGGTTTGTTTTTGGCCTTACCTATATCGCCTTTTAAAAAGACTAAACTTATAACCCAGGCAACACTCAATAAAACGATTAAAGTAAACAACGCACCAACAAAACCAAATAAAGTAAGCAGTACCCCACCTAAAAAGAAGCCCACTCCTTTTAATGCATTTTTAGAGCCTGTAAGTATGGCAACCCATTTATATAATTGACTTTGCCCACTGCTGTTTTGCGGCACCAAATATTTAATAGCACTTTTGGCGCTCATTTTATTTAGATCTTTGGCAATCCCACTTAACGCTTGTGCTGCCATTACATAAGCAACCGTTAACCAATCTGTTGGCACGCAAAGCATAGCAAGCGCAAGTATTTGCAGCCCTAAGCCTATATTCATGGTTTTATTTAAGCCAAGTTGCGCTCCTAACCATCCCCCCACTAAGTTAGTGATCACGCCAAATATTTCGTAAAACAAAAACAACATAGCAATCGCTAATGCGCCATAACCTAACTGGTGAAAATACAGCACCACTAACATTCGCAGTGCGCCATCGGTTAAAGTAAAAGCCCAATAATTGCCGGTAATGATAAAATACTGTTTTAGTGAGCTTGGTAAGTTAGCTAGTTGCGCAAACATTAAATTAGCCTATTAACTTGATTGATCACTTAAACCAACTTTTAGCATTAGCTCTGCAGTACGATTTGCATAGCCCCACTCGTTATCGTACCAAGCGTATAATTTAAGCTGAGTGTTGTTAATTACCATAGTTGAAAGCGCATCTATTATGCTGCTGCGCGGATCGGTTGCGTAATCAATCGATACCAGTGGTTTTTCCTCGTAGCCTAAAATACCTTTAAGCTCGTTATTAGCCGCACTTTTAAACCAGCCATTTACTTCATCTTCACTAACGCTGCGCTGCAGTTCAAACACACAATCGGTAATTGAGGCATTAGTAAGTGGTACACGTACAGCATGGCCGTTTAATTTACCTTTAAGCTCAGGAAAAATATGCGTAATGGCTGTTGCGCTGCCTGTTGTTGTTGGTATTAAACTTGTGCCACAAGAACGTGCTCGGCGTAGGTCTTTATGTGGTGCGTCAATAATGGTTTGCGTGTTGGTAATACTATGAATAGTGGTTATGGAGCCGTGTTTAATTCCCACTTCTTGTTGCAATACCTTCACAATAGGCGCTAAGCAGTTGGTGGTACAGGAGGCCGCAGTAACTATTTTGTGCTCACTTGGCTTATAAAGATGATCGTTCACCCCTACTACTATATTTAAAATGCCCTCTTCTTTTACCGGTGCGGTCACCACCACGCGTTTAACACCTTGGGCTAAATACGCATTTAGTAACTGGGTCGTTTTCATTTTACCGCTGGCTTCTATTACTACATCGCAACCAGACCAATCGTTGTCGTTAATGGTTTTATGGTTGCTTACAGTTATATTGTGTTTGCCAACCTCAATAATATTATTAGTAGCAGTAACAGGGTGATGTAGACGCCCATGCACTGAGTCAAACTCCAATAAATGGGCATGGGTTTTAGCATCGCCCGCTATATCATTTACTTTTATAAACTCTATATTTGGCCAGTCAACCGCTGCGCGCAGCGTTAAACGCCCCATACGGCCAAAACCGTTAATGCCTACTTTAATGGTCATAATAAAATACCTTTTGTTATATTAATTACTTAATCTGAACTCTGGTTAAGAGATTTACTAACGTATTGAGTCATAGTTATATTTAATTTTATTTTCTCTAGCCAGAGGTTTTCAGTAAAAATAGCTGCTTGAGATAAGTTTATTACCCGGAGATCAGGTTACTTAGCAACAGCGCTCAGGGCGATTACCCATAGCATTTAAGCGTTCTAAATCACTTTTATAAAATGATGCTGTTGCAACACGTGTTTGCGTAATTACTATTTGTGCCCAATCTGGTAGCGCCTTATTAATACTGTAGTACACCCATTGGTTTTGTTTTCGATCTGTGAGCAATCCGCATTGGCGAAGCTGTGCTAAATGACGTGACACTTTAGGTTGGCTTAAATTAAGTGCCGCAACTAATTCGCAAACACATAACTCTTGCTGATCAGCAATAAGCAGTATGGCCTTTAAACGTGTATCGTCCGCTAGGCATTTATAAAATTGCAGGGGGTTGAATTGTTCCATAGCGTCCTCGTATCGTTAATATGTACACAATAAAACAAAAACTGAATATATGAAATATTGAATATACGATTTTTCGTATATTTATTTTTATGACCTCAAAAACAAAAAAGCACACAAGGTTATTGTGTGCTTTTTAAATATTAGCGAGTTTTGTTATTAAATAACCGACAGCTCAACTTCAATATTACCGCGTGTTGCGTTTGAATATGGGCATACTAAGTGCGCTTTATCTACAAGCTCCTGTGCTTGCGCTTTATCCATATCACCCAGCGACACTGCTAGCTTAACTGCAATACCAAAACCACCGTCAATAGCGCCAATCGACACTTCTGAATTAATGTGCGTGTCACTTGGCAGAGTAATTTTCTCGCTGCCTGCTACAAATTTAAGCGCGCCAATAAAGCATGCCGCGTAACCTGCTGCAAATAATTGTTCAGGGTTAGTCCCTTTACCATCATCGCCGCCTAAGCCTTTAGGAGTTGATAAATCTACATTTAAACGACCATCATCAGATTTAGCTGTGCCTTCACGGCCACCGGTTGCAGTTGCTTTTGCTGTATAGGCAACGTTTTGTAATACATTCATAATGAACTCCACAATTTAAAAAGTTAATTTATTTAGTTTGTGTGCAAAATAATAGAACAACTAAATATAGATTGCAAATACTTTGCATGCAAATTAAAATACACTTTATTCAGCAAAGAGGTTAAAGCATGTCGTTTGAGCAGTTAAAATTAAAAAATCAGTTATGTCATCGTTTATATATGGCATCTAATAGTATTGCTCGCGCTTATAGGGAGCCTTTAGCTGAACTTAATTTAACTTATCCGCAGTATGTAGTAATGATGGCATTGTGGGAGCAAGACCAAATAACCATTGCCGAGCTTATAAATAACACCGCGATTGATGGCGGTGCAATGACCCAAATACTAAAAAAAATGACCGACAAGTCATTACTTGCCGTAGTAAAAGACGAGCACGACAAGCGCAAGCGTTTAGTGCAACTCACTCAACAGGGGCAATCACTAAAGCTAAAAGCGGCTGATATACCTAGCAAAGTGCTGTGTAAATTTAATAACGTAAATACAGAGCAAGCAAAACAACTAATGCAGTTACTCGACTTAGTCGTTAACGATTTATCTAATTAATTACATAAACCGTTTAAAATAGCGCGTGTATCAAATAAGTGCATACAGCCCAAAAAACCCACCATATAAGTGCAAAAAGCTAGCAACTTTTTTATATAAAAACACTAATTCATTGATTCGTATTCATAAAATATTCAATTAAACGTTGGCATACTTCTTCCTATCACTTTATGTGTTTAAAAAACTTCAAAGGAAAAGCTATGTTTAATTTATATCACACACTTTATTCACTATGGCGTTTAGATGTTAGTTTTTGGCAAGTAAACGAGCCAAATAATCCGCGTACTACCGCTGATAAAGAGCGTATTCTCAGCCGTTAAGCTTTTCTTGTTGGTGTCGCTTTGCAAGTAAACCCAATGCATTGTATTGTTAGTTCTATTAAACAATTTATTTGGAATGTGTATGCCTGCCTTAGAAGTTAATTTTGATGGTTTAGTTGGCCCTACCCACAATTATGCGGGGTTATCGTATGGTAACGTTGCTTCGTTAAATAACGCCGCTAGCTTTTCAAATCCCCAAGAGGCGGTGCTTCAAGGCCTTGAAAAAATGAAAGCCATGCACGACAAAGGCTTAACTCAAGGTGTATTTGCCCCCCATGCACGTCCCGACTTAAATATACTGCGCCGCCTGGGATTTAGCGGTAACGACGCGCAAGTTATTAATAAAGCTTTTAACGCCGATCCTATTTTATTACGCGCATGTTATTCAGCCTCAGCAATGTGGACAGCAAACGCCGCAACTGTGTCGCCATCGCCCGATACAACCGATGGCAAAGTGCACTTTACCGCTGCAAATTTAAATAATAAGTTTCATCGCTCGTTAGAGCCTGCCACCACAACGCGGTTGTTAAAAGCAATGTTTAATAACCAAAACCACTTTGCGCATCATACCCATTTACCCGATCAAGGCTTTTTTGGTGATGAAGGTGCAGCAAACCACACCCGTTTTTGCGACAGCCATGGCGAGCAAGGCCTAGAAATGTTTGTATTTGGGGCCAGTGCATTTAACAGCCATTTACCAAAACCGGTTAAGTTTCCTGCAAGGCAAACACTCGAAGCCTCTGAAGCAATTTGCCGCTTGCACAACTTAAAAGATACCAGCCAAATTTTACTGCAGCAAAACCCTGATGTGATTGACCAAGGGGTTTTTCATAACGACGTTATCGCAGTAGGTAATGCCAACGTACTGCTGTGCCATCAGCAAGCATTTTTAAATCAGCAGCAAGCATTGCAAGATATTCGCGAAGCCTATGTTGGTAATAAACAATTTTATATTATTGAAGTACCTACAAGTAAAGTAACTATTCAAGATGCTGTTAGTAGCTATTTATTTAATAGCCAACTAGTAAGCCTAAGTGATGGCTCTATGTTATTAGTAGCGCCAAAAGAGTGCCAACGTAATAGCGCGGTTAACGACTACATTGAAGAAATGATCATGGCCGATAATCCTATAAACCAAGTACGCTTTTTTGATTTACGCCAAAGTATGCAAAATGGCGGCGGCCCAGCTTGCTTGCGTTTACGGGTTGCTTTGAACGAGCAAGAACTCGCTGCAGTAAACCCAGACGTTATTTTAACCGACACTAAATACACGCAATTGTGTAACTGGGCACAACGTAACTACCGCGACCAATTAGGTGCTAAAGACTTTGCCGACCCAGCACTGCTGAGCGAAAGTTACCAAGCACTTGATGAGCTAACCCAACTACTTAATTTAGGCTCA
Organism: Pseudoalteromonas sp. HL-AS2; assembly: GCF_031198805.1. Taxonomy (NCBI): domain Bacteria; kingdom Pseudomonadati; phylum Pseudomonadota; class Gammaproteobacteria; order Alteromonadales; family Pseudoalteromonadaceae; genus Pseudoalteromonas; species Pseudoalteromonas sp. HL-AS2. Next base: position 530,058 of record NZ_CP133572.1, read on the forward strand.
GTGTACGACTTTCAATTAGAAGGTTAATTACTTACTTAAGCTAAATAACCTGAGCTCCGGATAATAAACTTATCTCAAGCAGCTATTTTCAGCACTAACTGCGTTGAATTTACTTGCAATAGGCCAGCTATTGACGCGTAAATTCGCCTTGTTTTCACTGAAAACCTCTGGCTAGAGAAAATAAAATTAAATATAAATACGATTCAATACGTTAGTAAATCTCTTAACCAGAGTTCAGGTTAAATAATTACAAACGATACAACAAAAAAATAGCGAGCCTTAGCTCGCTATTTTTATGTGTGCTGATACTGCTAATATTAATCTACTTTTGCAGTGTCTTTATTAATTGTAACGCTTGTTGCTAGCGACTCAGGTAAGTGCAAAGTGCGCTGCGGGAATGGAATTGTTAGCCCTGCTTGCTCAATAGACTCTTTAACGCGCTTATTAAGATCCCACACTGTTTGCCAGTAATCACCATTTACAGTCCATGCGCGTAATTGTAGGTTTACCGAACTTTCGGCTATAGATACCACCATTACTTTTGGCGCTGGCTCTGCTAGTAAACGCCCTTCTGAGCTGGCTATTTGTTTAAGTACATTTAAGCCATCGTCTATTGAATCGGCATACGAAATACCCACTACAATATCCATGCGTCTTTTGCCGTTACGGGTAAAGTTTTTAATATTACCACCCCACACTTTGCCGTTAGGAGAGGCTATATAAAGGCCGTCGGTGGTTTTAAAAATAGTAGTGAATAAGTTAATTTCGCTCACCGTACCCGATGTACCACTGGCATCAATAAAGTCACCTACTTTAAAAGGTCTCAGTATTAATAACATAATACCTGCAGCTATATTACTTAACGTACTTTTTAACGCCAAACCAATTGCTAAACCTGCAGCGGCCATTAGTGCCACTAAACTGGCGGTATTGACCCCAAAAATATCTAAAATAAATAACGAGCCAATTATATAAACCAAGTAACTCGAAAGGCGAGAGATAATAGGCAGCAAAGTTTTATCTAATTTATTAAGCGGCGATTTAGAGCCATTAACTGCTCTTTTAACAGCGCGGGCAATTACGCCACTGGCAATTAAAATCACCAAAGCTAAAATCACTTTGTATCCTAAAGTGATGATTGTTTCTGAATGGCTTTGCCAAAATGCTAAAAGTTTATCTTTCATGTTTGTTCCGATAAATGTGGCTGAAACTCAGCAAAATTATGGTTAAATTTAATAAAAACGACTTCAAAAGAAGTGGCGCGAGTATATAGTAAAAAACAATTAAATCGATAAAATTAAAAACCATTTAAAACAGCATGTTAAAAGTTCTAACTCTTCATATTTTTAATTCAATTTAGGTTAAGGGTTAAATACATACACTTAACAAATCAAATAAAAGGAAACATGCATGAACTTTAAATCAACAATATTAAGTAGCGCTATTATTTTTGCCTTAGCAGGCTGTGGCTCATCAAATGACGAGGCTGAAACAACCCCACCGCAAGCAAGTGATAAAACCACTTTTAGCTTAGGCATTTCCGACGCACCAGTCACTGGTTTAAAACAAGTTAACGTGGTGTTTGATTCAATAACAATTAAAGCCCAAGCAGGTGAAGAAGTTAGCTTTGCAACTCGCTCTAAAAACGATTCCACCTTAGCGCAAATGGTCAATTTACTAGACTATACGGGCGACGATATTTTTCAATTACTTGACGATCAAGAAGTCCCCGCTGGGGATTATTCGTGGATCCGCGCACAAGTGATAAACGGCGACACGAACAACCTTAGCTTAACATCTCACGTAGTTTATGAAGACGGCAGCATTGCACCGCTTATCGTAAAAAGAAAAGGTAATGATGGCGTGGGTGAAATTCAGCTAGATGGCTTTACACTCAATCAAACCGACAACGAGTTTGTATTAGAGTTTGACTTAAAAAAATCGTTAGTTGATCCACAAAATAATAACGAAGTCTTTTTAAAACCTCGCGGCGTGCGTTTACAAAACCTTTCTGAATCACAAGATATTGAAGGCACTGTAAGCCAAACACTTATAAACAATTGCGAGACTGATAACATTGCTCTTGCCGCTGATGATTCATCATTTGGCCATGCTGTTTACCTTTACTCTGCGCAGGCACAAACCCCTACAGATATGCATGAAATAGATGACCAAACGCCTGATAACGCTCCGCTGGCGACTGCCAATGTTGTATTTGATGCGGACGATAATGAATACGAATTTGAACTCGCATTCGTAACACCAGGCGACTACCAACTTGGTTATACGTGTAGCGCACACATAGACGATGCAGAGCAAGTAGATGCTGACTTTAATGTTTATCAACTGAAACAAATTAGTCTAACGCAAACTGAAGATTTATCAGTCAGTTTTGACATAGCACAATAACTGCATGGCGCACATTGAGCTGCGCCTTTATTCATTTGTTAACAAGGAAAAAACCATGGCAAAAGAGAAAATAGTACTCATAACCGGCGCTTCTAGTGGCATTGGTGAAGCAACGGCAAAAACCTTAGTAAACAACGGTCATAAAGTTATATTAACCGCCCGTAGAGAAGAGCAACTTAACCAACTTGTTGCCGAGCTAGGATCAGATAACGCACTGGCTGTAGCCGCAGATGCAACCGACTTTACCGCGCTTGAAAATGTGGTAACAAAAGGCATTGAAAAGTTTGGCCGATTAGATGTAGCCTTTGCTAACGCAGGTATGGGCGTTTCAACTGCTGGCACTGAAAAAGGCGACCCGGATGAGTGGTCAACCATGATCGATATAAACATTAAAGCCCTATTGTGGAGCGCAAAATTAACACTGCCATATTTACGCAAAACTACCGGACACTTTATATTAACCAGCTCTGCCGCTGGCCGTAAGCCAATTGGCGGCTCTATTTATGGTGCAACTAAATGGTTTGCTTATGGCTTTGGACAAAACTTAGCACAAGAAATGAGCGAGTGGAATGGCCGCTGTACAACCATAGCACCAGGTATGGTAAATACCCCGTTTTTTGATGAAGCAAAACCCGACAAACTCGACCCACAAGATGTCGCTGACGCAGTACTTTTTGCTATTGAAGCAAACCAGCGCAACAGCGTACGCGAGATTTATTTAATGCCGACTAATTAAATGTAGCTTGGTCGATTTTAGCTATCAGGTTTAATGCTAATGGTGTTAAACCTGATGGTTGCTTGTCCTAAATATGGGCTGAGAGCTGTTTAAGAGAAAAATTTTGGTCGTTTAAAAACCCTGTTATATTTTTTAAACTGCACTTGTCGCTCTATTTTAATTTGCGATTTTCTTAGTAATCAAGATGGATTCAGCCAAATTTTCATACTAGTGGATTTACTTGTTAACCGTATTTAATTCTGTAAAAGAAACCTGCGTAAATCTCGCTCTTGTCGCATTACATGTAAAATATAAACCTTATCATTTTCAATTTTATAGAAAATACGACACGGATTAACAATAACTTCTCGGTAGTTTAAGTTATTTAGCTCAGCAGGCCTTTTACCTGATTCTGGATGATTTTCTAACCTTGATACTTTCTCAAATACTTTTTGAACCAATTTTTTAGCCACAATCAGATTACTTAAAGCAATATATTCAGCAACATAATTTAAATCATCGAGAGCTGGAGATGTCCATATTATTTCAGCCATTTACTCATTTTCTCTTTTGCTTCTTGATTAGAGAATAAATGGCCATTTTTAATAGCTTGTTCACCGCGCGCTACACCTTCAAGGATTGCTATTCGTTGTTGCATGAATTCATAATCATCAACATCAACTAGATAAGCAGATGGTTTACCATGTTCTGTAATTAACACAGGCTCTTTTGAAGTATGAAGATCAGCTAATATTTTAGTAGCTTGGCGTTTAAGAGTCGTAACTAGCTCAACTTTCATAAAAAATCCTATCTAGAACTTAAGTAATGTATCACTATAGTATCACAGCAGCCGGAGGTTACAACGACACGACTAAAAATTAGCCTACGATATTTGTCATTTCACAAATCGAAATATTCCTATATTACAACAACTTAACCAAGCTATAAAATAAACAACTGTAAACAGTTAGTTAGCTTCGCCTTACCTTTTCTAAATGTAGCAAAACCCCAAAATGGTGGAGTTTAGTAATATCAGACGTATAGCTGATTAGTTATACCCGTTGATTATTAATTAAGTGGTTATATTTAAATACCTGTGTTTAAACCAATAACGCGTTCACCCTATAACTCTTAAACTTGTAACTCGTTATTGCTTATAAAATTAGTTAAAAATCACAATCTACTCCTATTGAATCCTAATTAATTTTACTTCATATTAAATACTCTTATTTCTCACTTATTATGCTGTTATGTCATTTTTAAAATTTAGCCATGCACTAATACTCACACTTGCTAGTACCTTACCGCTTATAAGTCATGCTGCGCTTGATAAAAACGAGCGTGAAATAGTAAAACAGGTCGATAAAAATATTCCTCAAGCACTGCAAGAAATAGAGCAAGCTGTAAATATTAATAGCGGTTCGCTTAATATTGCAGGTGTAAAAAAAGTAGGCGCGCTGACAAGCGAGCAGCTTAAAGCTATTGGTTTTAAAGTAGAATGGCTGGATGGCAGTGCGTTTAACCGCGCAGGGCATGTATTAGCTACCTTTGAGAGTAAAAACCCCGATGCAATAAAAATACTGATGATCGGCCATCTAGATACAGTCTTTGCCAAACACGATGATTTTACAACCTACAAACAGCTTGATGCCGATACAGCCAGTGGCCCAGGCGTTGCCGATATGAAAGGCGGTAACACGATAATAATTACCGCACTTAAAAGCTTGCAAGCGCTTAACTTACTTGAAAATGTAAGCATAAAAGTAATACTCACTGGCGATGAAGAAAGCAGCGGTCGTCCGCTTAGCTTATCTAAACAAGCCATTGTTGATGCGGCAATGTGGGCAGACGTTGCTTTAGGCTTTGAAAATGGCGATAACAATATTAAAACCGCCATGGCGGCGCGCCGTGGTTATACCGGCTGGACGCTAAACGTAAGTGCTGCAGCGGCGCATTCGTCGCAAATATTTAGTGATAATGTAGGCTATGGCGCTATTTACGAAGCATCGCGTATTTTAAATAGCTTTAGAGAACAACTTGCCACACAACCTAATTTAACTTTTAACCCAGGGCTTATTGTGGGTGGCACAAATGCCGACTACGACAGCGCTAATTCGTCAGCAACTGCGTTTGGTAAAAGTAATGTAATAGCACAAACCGTACATATAGCAGGCGATTTACGCGCACTTTCACCAAAACAATTAGAAAACGCAAAAAGGTCAATGCAACTCATAGCTAGTAATAGTTTAAATGGCAGTAAAGCAGAGCTTATTTTTGAAGACGGCTACCCGCCAATGGCATTAACCGATGGCAATAAAAAGCTATTAGCATTATACAGCGATGCGAGCCACGATTTAGGTTACAACAAAGTAGTGGCAGCCAATCCACGCAATGCAGGCGCTGCGGATATTTCGTTTGCCGCAAGCCATGTTAATATGGCACTTGATGGCTTGGGCTTAATGGGCAGTGGCGCGCACACTAAAAACGAAACTGCCGATTTAACTAGCCTTGATAAAAACATAAAAAAAACCGCATTGCTTATTTACAGGTTAGGACAGCTGTAAGATTATTATTTAATGTTTTCTACCAGTGAGCCAACTAATTATGTTTAATGCCATTAACCCAAGAGCAGGTTAACCCTACTCTTTAGCCTAGCTTTAATTCTGGTAATAAGTATGCAAAAGGCCAATAAAATTGGCCTTTTGCATAAGTAATGTTGCATGTATAAGGTGATCTGGGTAGTTAACTCACCATTGAACCATTACAATCACCAACGCTGGTACTATTAATTTTATGTTTCACGGTGCTTTTTCTCATGGCTATCGTAATCAGCATCGCGTACTCTTCTATCACTGTCTCTTTTGCCTTTTTTGCGTTTTCTTTTAACTGCTTCGGCCATATCATTAACTTTAAGCCCTTCTTCAGGGTTGTCCGACTCACAGAGTATTTCATCTATAGCTAAGTCCATTTCAGCTCTGATCTCTGCAATTGCAATTCTTTTTTCTTTGAGAATTTCATCTATAGCCATTTTTTTTGCTGCAACAATTGCCTCTATTTGCTTACCAGCAGCGTCTTTACTATTGAGATTATTGATATCGGGATCAGACATAATGTGTCCTTAGCTAAAGTAGTCAGGAGTTACTAACCTTTATACTTTAGTATATAAATAGCAAAAATAAAATTGTCTCTTTATTGCTTTATACCCTAAATATTAGGGGTAAAGTAATAAACCTGAGCTCCGGATAATAACTTAAAATACTGCTATTTCTTCGAGTACTTGCTTAAACTTGTTAAAACATTATTTTAAATAGTAAATCTCTCACTGTTGCTGGTTCAAACGGTTTGTCGCATATGGCATCCACTCCGGCTTGAGAGATGTTTGCTAGGTGGGTTTCATTGGCTTCTGAGCTCACCATTAAAATAGGAATATGCGAATAGCTATTTGAGCCTCTAACCGCTGCTGTTAACTCTCGGCCATCCATTTCCGGCATATTATAATCGGTTACTATTAAGTCAAACGCTTGCTCGTTTAGCTGCTCAATTGCTTGTTTGCCATTCTCAGCCTCTACCGGCGCAGGTATTCCCATACCAGCAAGCACCCGAATAATATGTTTACGAGCAAAGCGACTATCGTCAACCACTAATACGCGCAGCAAAGTAACATCAAAGTGTTCAAGCTCTACTTCTTGTTCGCTAATTATATCTAAGGTAGCTTTAAGCGCTCGGGTAATGGCTTCGCTGGTAAAGGGTTTAGGTAAAATAGCTAACACGCCCGATTGTCTTAATTGCTCAAGATACTTTTTATTACGCTCGCTCGATACCAACATAAATGCTTGGTGCTCTGTGCGCGGGTTCGATCTAATGTTTTGTAGCAGTGAATCGGCGGTGCCGTCAGCTAAGTACATACTGCTAATAACTAAATCTGGTTGGTAATTTGCAAGCAGGGTTAAAGCTTGGGTTTGTGTAGTGGCGGTTTCTATTTGTTTTACACCACTTTGTATTAATGATTTTATGATCAGTTTTTGCTGCACTTCTGAAGGCTCGACCAATAATATTGATAGATTAGCTATTTCAGTTAAGTCACTCATTTATATCTCTTTATTATTATAATCTTGCTGTTTTTATAAGGAGCTAACACTCGGTTTAAAACTTTAATTACTCTGAATATATTCAAGCGCGGTCATTTTTTTATAACTTACATTTGGATGTAAAATATGTGCTGGGTGTGGATCTACAACTTCTAACGCAATATTGTATTCGCGGGCTATTTCCAGCGCCATTTGGGTAATGTTAACGCTAAACGATGTACCCATAAATACAATTTTATCGGCATTGACCATGCGTTGTTGTGCTTCGCTAATTTTATATAACTCGGTGTAGTATTCATCAAATAATAATACAAACGGTTTAAAAGAGTGATTAAGCACTGGCGCTTGGTTTTGAATATTAAACACCTCAAATAATGAGTTGTGTAAATGAGCCTCATCTACCTCATCCCAAGGGGTAATCACCGTTTCTACGTTTTCGCCTTGCTGATGAAACAGGGTCATTTGATCTAACCTGCCATGAACTGCAATATAGTTTTTATTTCCTGCTTTACCATCAAGCCCATCTATATTTTGAGTTATTAGGTTTTTATCTTTTAGCCAATAATGTACGTCGTTAGGGCCGTGGTTTCTATACGTTGCAAACCTGTGGTAATACCAAGCTAAAAACTCTTTAGGGGCGTTTTGATACATAGCGCGTGTGGCCATTTGCATTGGTGTATAATTTTTACTACCAATAGTCCAGTAACCATCTTCACCTCTAAAGGTAGGAATACCGCTGGCTGCGCTAACGCCCGCGCCTGTAATATATAACGTATTAATTGCTAACCTCTGCACTTACTATTTGAATCCAAGTTATGTAACATAAAATACTTAACTTACCTAACTGGCCTGCTTTTTTATTATTTGAGCGTTTAATTTTAAGTTGGGTAATCTATGCTATTGGCACTCATTCTTTTGATTTTATACATGGCTTGATCTGCGTGTTTTATTAATTGATGGTCTGTTTCTCCATGGGTGGGGTAATTTGCAATTCCAATACTCGGAGATACATTTAATGATAGCTCATCTAGTTCAAATGGCTGTTGGAACTGCCCAATTATTTTTCTTTTAATGGCCGTGGTATCGCCAGCGCTACTTAAGCCCTCTAGCACGATCAAAAACTCATCTCCGCCTAAGCGCCCTACTGTATCGTATTCTCTTACTACGCTTAAAAGCCGCTGTGCTATGTGTTGCAGTAACTTATCACCCATAAGGTGGCCATACGTATCATTAATAGCTTTAAAGCCATTAATATCAATAAATAATATCGAAAATAGTGTATTTTCTCTTTCTGCTTTTACTATTGCAGCCTGTAACCTGTCCATTAGTAATGAGCGATTTGGTAAACCTGTAAGCCCATCGTGGCCAGCCATATAATAAAGCTGCTCTTCCATTTTTTTTCGCTCAGTAATATCGTGAGCAACTGCAATTCTTACTTGGTGATCTGATGACCAGCACACTGACCACAAAATATGTATTATTTGACCGTCTTTACGAACCCAGCGGTTTTCGAACCGTGAATGAGTTGTTTCGCCCGACAAAAGTGAAGCAACGGCATTATAAGTTTTATTATGATCGCCTTTATAAACGTAATCAATCATAGGCTTGCCTACTACTTCGGCAGCTTTATAACCAAATATTTGTTCAAACGCGGCACTTACAAATACAAACTTACCTACTTTATTTACCACGCACACAGCATCAAGCATTAAATCAAGCACATCTTCTAGTTCTATTAACTCATTTTTTGTCATACTTTTTTTGCCTCTAAAGCAAGGTGAAGCTAGTTAAGTATTCAATATATTAACGTTAAAATATACTTGTAAAAATAGCAATAAATTGCTTTTGTAATCATGATTTTTTGTAGCGAAAGTAAAGTATTACTCATTGGTAGTTAAACTAAAACCCTCATTGCTGCAAAATAACGGAGTAATTATTATAACCAACGTGGTACTAATTCTTTATATTTTTTATATTGGGTGTTAAATATGCTCACTAAATGCTGCTCTTCAATCAACACCTGACGATATAACGCAGTAAGCCCAACCAGTAAACACACTAAGCTAAACACACTCGGCAATGCTAAAAAAAAGCCTAACTGCGCCGCAGCAACGCCTAAATACATAGGATTACGAGAATACGCATAAAAGCCGTTTACTTTTAGCTCATCGGGCCCTTGTGGGTCTATTCCTGAACGCCAAAGTGATGCCATATTAAAATGCACCACCATAGTTAATATAAAACCAACAGTTAATAAAGCATTACCTAGCATTACGCCTGGCCATGTATTTAACGGCACAAAAATTCCGAGGTAGTTATCGGTTGCAGGTATAAATACTCTTACAACACACACCAACCAAATAGCAGCTCTAAAAAAACGAAAAACGAAGTGATTCCACCAATTAGCGCAATATTTTTTCCCTGTAAAAATTACTCCCGATGGTGTATTGCTGTTTTTATAGAGTATTCTAACGGTGTAGAACCCCGCTACAAAGGTATAAAAAACGGCTAAATAAATGCGGGTAAATTCGATTAAGGACGCAGAGTCATTAATTAAAGGCTGATAGGTTATCAATATTAGTTACTCGCGGTGATTACTCAATTTTAATTATAAATTCATCATAGTATTCATACCGTTAAGAAACAAGGTAAACACAAATAATAAGCCAACTTTATGTTTAAGCCGGCTTATTAAAAGTTGCTTTAGGGAGCAGTTTAAAAGCTGTAGTTAAACCCAGCGTAATAACGCCTGCCCGAGTAGCTTGAGTTTAGTAACCGTGCGTCACTATCGTTACCTAAACGGGTAACCGACTCTGACTTGGTTAAGTTTATAATTGCTGCGGTAAAACTAAGGCCTTCGTATAAGTTAATTGAGGCATTAACATCAACTTGATCGTATGGGTCTTGGTACACGTTTAAGCCACTATTTAAGCCCAGTACCGTTTCGCCGCGCTTATTGTATGAGGCACGTATGTTAAAATCATCACCCTCAAAATAAACCGAAGTATTATATTGATACTTAGCACTGCCGATCAGTGGCGATTGCCCAAATGCTTCGCCATCTACGGTTACTTCTGCTTTATTGGTTTTGTTATAGGTGTAGTTAGCGTAAAAACCAAAGCCGCTATCAAAGGCATGTTGCAAAAACACCTCGGCTCCTTTAGATACCGCGTTAGTGCCATTACCTACTGTGCTGTAAGGAGTAATATTTATATTACCCGCCTCTACAATACCGTCTTTACCAGCAAAATTTTGTTGGGCGTTAATTACCACTGGCACTACAAAGTTATCAACTTTTTTATGAAATAGCGCTAAGCCAATTGCTGAGCCTTCAGCGTAATAATATTCGATAGATAAATCGGCTTGTACCGATATAAACGATTTTAAGTTTTTATTACCGCCACTGCCACTAAAGCCAGGTTGCTCGTTAAAATCGGCTCTGTCGGCTGCCCACTCGTCTGAAATATAACTAATGCGTTGCTGCGCGCCTAAATCAGCATAATCGGGGCGCGACATTACTTTAGCAACCGCGCCACGAATAACTAAGTCATCTGTGGCATCCCAGGCAATGTTAAAGCTAGGCAGTACTTGGGTGTCGGTGTTTTGTTGCACTACAAGTTGGTAATCCTCGACTGAGCGATCATCACCGGTAACAGGCTCCCCTGTTTCATCATTGGTATGATCTAAAAAGTAGGTATATAAATCGGTAGAAGCACTCATGGTTTTGCTGCGTACAACCCGTACCCCTAAATTACCTCTAACTTGATTAAATTCAAAGTCACCTTGCAGATAAAAAGCCGCTATTTTTTCTTCTATATCGTATACAAAGTTGTCTTCCATACGGGTGTAAGGCACGTAGTTACTGGTAATCATATCGCGGTATTTATCCCAATCAATACTGGGCATTTGGTTTATATTAAAGCCCCCTGCAATATTGCCTTGGTTAATAAAAACATCTTGCGCTGCCGGCATACCGTTATTCCACTGGTAACTATCAAAGCGGGTTATGCCGCCCTCTTTGGCTTCCCCGGCGGCAATATCAAAACGAGGATCTAAAAAGAAGGTATTACCGGTTTCGCGGTGCAATGTGGCTTCACGGTATTTTACGCCGGTTTTAATGGCTGTTAAAAAACCCCAATCGGTGTAAAAATCTAGATCGCCTTGGTAGTAACTTTCTTCAAGCTCGCTGCGTACAAAGCTTGAGTTTGATGAACCCGGATCGCGCCCACCGCCTACGCCACTGAGTAAATTAGCCAGTGTATTTGGGTCTATATTGAGGGTTACATCGTTTTTACCAAGTTGCCAACCAGCATTTTGCGCTGCATTTTCAATGGTTGTTGGGGTTTCGCTGGCATTTGAGCTTTTATAGGCGGCCTCCCAACTTTCTTCTGGGCCGCCTTTTGAGCGAGTATTGCCCGCAACAAAGCGCGCTTTAAAATCATCACCTTCGTAAGTTAAATTAAAATCGAAGGTATCTGAACTCGACTCCTCACGAACATAACTGCCACGCATCCACGGAAACTGCATGTCACCTTGTGCGCCACTCGCTGTAGCATCAAACTGCATACCATTAACAATCGTGCCCGATTCATCCAAGTTCACATCGGTTAGGTAATCGGGATTTAACGACCACTCTGGCATATCAATAACCGACTCAGTTCTGTTTTGCCCCAGCGTAAAGCCAAAATAGTTTAATCCTATTTCTACACGATTGGTTGGACGCCACTGCGTACTAAACTGTATGCCTTCACGTTCACGTTTTTCATTAAGTACCGAGCCGCGCACGACTTGTGGAAACCACACGCCATCATAATTATTACCATTGGTATCGGTAATTGTATCCCAGCTATTATTGTTATTTACCGCATTACCATTTACATCTACCGGTTGGCCATCACCTGTGTAGCGCCACACATTGGCATCGGTGCCACCAGAGAGGGTACGGTTGGTGCGCTCTTGGCGAGTATACCCTACTAAAAAACCAAACGTTTCTGCATCGTTTTTCCAAGAATATAAACCGGTTAGTTGTGGCTCACTGTTTTGCGTTACATCACTGTAAGTACCTTCAACATTGAGTACTCCAGAGTTTGCCTCCATGCTAAGCGGCTTACGGCTATGCATTAATACTGTGCCGCCTACACCACCTTCATCTAAACGCGCTTCGGGCGATTTATATACCTCAACACTGGCTATCATGGCTGAAGGAAGTAGCGTGTAATCAAACGAACGCGAAGGCTCGCCTGGTGACGAGGCAATAAAATTACCGTTAAGCTGAGTAAAAGTAAGCTCAGACGACAAACCACGAATACTTACCGATGCGCCTTCGCCGCCATCACGCTCAATCATTACCCCTGGTATACGTTGCAATGAGTCGGCTACGTTTTTATCTGGAAACTTACCAATATCTTCTGCGGTTATAGCATCAACAACTGAGCTAGACATGCGTTTAATGTCGAGGTTTTCGGCCATACTGGAGCGAATCCCTCGTACTTCTATTACTTCTATATCGGCATTATTTTTAGCGGTGAGGGCTGGTTGCGCCGCATACGCGCTACCTATGGCAGATAAAACAGATAAACACAGCGCTGATTTTATAAATGTTAATGCTGGTAGTGAAAAGGGGCGATTATTGCAAGTACTCATGACAGTGTGCTGTTCCGTTTTATGCGCTTTTGATACTTAGCGGCAGCGCTATCAATAAAGGTCAATAGCGGGTCAAAAATTGCTGCTAAGTCTACAGCGCCAAACTTAATGGCCGATTAATAAAGTCAATAACTTACTGAATAGCTTATGTAAATAACAAAGTGTAACAATGTTTAACGTTATTTATAAAAAAGCCGGTAAAACTTTTACCGGCTTGACGTTGCACACTATGTACTTGGTTGGTTGTTTACTTGGTTGGCTTACTTGGCAGTGGGCCGAGGATCTCAGTCATTAATGGCGCAGGCGGTAAACCCATTTGCATTTTTACCGCACCATTAGCATCGTGATAAAAAGTAGCGGGGGTGGCTCTGGCACCAACCCCCATCATTATTTGATGGTTTTTCATTAATTGCGCATTTATGTGCTCAGGTGGATTTTTTAGCGGCTGTAATGTACGCGCTAAATTATCGTTTTCAAACTTTTTTAACACTTCTTCAGGGTTACTGGCACTCATAATAGCCGCCGCTTTGCCTAAGCTGTCGGCTTTTAAAATACCCACTAAAATATGGCGTATTTGTACCTCACCCGCATCCACCCAAGGACGCGCATTTTGCCAAAACTGTCTGCAGTAAGGGCAGTTTGGATCAGTGAAGGTATAAACTACTCGCTTTGCTGAGGCTGAACCATCAACTATCCAATGGCTACTCTCTAATGTTTGCCAGTCTTTTTGCGCTTTAGGGCCTGTAGCGTAGTCATTTGCCGCTTGCTCTCCTACATTATTACCATTGGCGTCAAGCATAGGGCCGGTAAATAAATATTGCTCGTCGGCGGTGATATATAAAGTAATAACTTGGCCTTTAAAGTCGGCAACATAGCCTTTCATGTTGGCAGGCGCTGCAAACTCGCTGACTATTTCGCCGCCTTGCTCAGTAACTAACTTAAGGGGTGCTGGCAGTGCTTTTTGTTGAGCCAATATGGGCGAGGTAAACGCAAGTAATGGCAATAAATAAATTAACTTCATGAGGCATCCTTATTGTGCAGACTGTTGATTTATAGCTTGCATGTAATAACGCAAACTCGCGTGTGAGAGCTCTCCCATGTGACTGGTTACTAATTTGCCATCACTGCTATAAAAAAGCGTGGTTGGTAACCCAGCAGCTCCTGATTCACGACTTACATTACTGTTTTGATCAAAAAACACATTGCGTAAGTCGAGCTGCTCAGCATTAATAAATTTTTGTACCGTAAATAAATCCTCTCCTTGGTTAACAAAAACAAAAGCTATATTAGGATTGTTTTTTTGCGCAGCCTGTAATACCGGCATTTCTTTACGACACGGTGGGCACCACGACGCCCAAAAGTTAATAACGACAGGTTTGCCTTTAAATGACTGTAAATCAACCTCTTTACCACGCAGGTTATATACCGCAGATTGTGGCAGCTCAACCCCAGCTTTATAAATAGAGGCAGCAAAGGTAGGCACCATAATAGTAAACAACGCGACAATAGCCGCTATGAAATAGGTTTTCAGCACTGCTTTTTTGCCTCGCGCATACAGCGCCAACACAAGCGCACCCGCCACCCAGCCATAAGAAGGCATAAAGCCGCCATCACTTATATTAATAAGTTGCCACCAGTTTTCTTGATACGCATCCCACATAATCAAAACAAACATTAATCGCGCAACAATAAAGCCCACTACAAACGCTTTAAATACCGTGTCTAAAATTGCTTTTTGCTGTGGTTGCTTACGGGTTTGTAAATAGGTAAGCAACCAAAATACGCCTAAGCCTAATAAAATAATAAGCTGCGAAATGGCAATAACAAACGGCCCGAGTGAAATACTTAACATAGCTATAAATCTTCTTTAAATACGGTTAGCCGCTATAGTATACAAAGCGTTAATTAAGCCAATATTAAGAGCAAAAATTAATAGTAAATAAGCACATAGCAGTTACTTCACCAATGGAAACAGGTATTCTAGCTAGGGTGTTTTAAACAGGGTAGCGAGTATGTTTGTATTGTTAGTGGAAGATGACGACGTAATAGCCGACGCTATTTGTACTTACTTAACCCACCAAGGGCTAGCCGTTGAGCACGTTAGTACACTAAGCGCAGCCACTACTTATATGCAATCGAGCAATTTTGATTTATGCATTCTTGATTTAAACCTACCCGATGGTAATGGCATTAACTGGTTAAGCTGGCTGCGTGACAATCGTTTTTCGCTACCCGTGCTTATTCTTACCGCCAGCAATACCATAGATGACAAAGTTATTGGATTAAAAAAAGGCGCCGACGACTACCTGGTAAAACCTTTTGATTTAAGAGAGTTATTAGCGCGGCTATTAAGCTTAAAGCGCCGCGCAAGCGATAGGCTCAGCAATACAATTACTCACGGCGCACTGCAATACGATTTAGAGCAACATAAAGCATTACTCAATGGCACGCTTGTTTGCTTGTCACGTAACGAGGACTTATTACTGCAAACCTTTTTAAATAGTCCGCAACAAATTTTAACCCAAAGCCAGTTAAAAAATGTACTTTATGGCGTGTGCGATGATGTAGCGAGTAACGCACTTAACGTACATATTTTTAATTTACGTAAAAAACTAGGCGCACCGGCAATAGAAACCATACGTGGCCTAGGCTTTAGATTAGGCACAATAGAGGTGAGCCACTAATGAGCTTGCGTTTGCGGTTAACGGTATTGGTTGCAGCGGTATTTTTAGGCTTTTGGCTTATCGCCAGTGTGTGGATGATATCGGGGTTAAACAATAAGTTAGAGGTTAACTTTGATCAGCGCCTGCGCTCAACCGCTTTTATGTTAGGTAACATTTTAGCCCACGTACCCAAAGGTGCGCTCAGTAAAAGCCTCCCCGATATTATAAATGCCAGTGGGGTAAACACTGAAAAAGGCCTAACCTGTCAAATTAGCTCCCTGCAAGGCAGTATAATTGCCAGCAGTAACAGCCTATCGTTTCCCAATCAGCCTAGCTTAAACCAAGGTTTTAGTTATTTAAGCTCTGGGCAAGCGCAGTGGCGTACATTCACCTTAATTACTGCGCAATATAAAATTACCATTGCCGATAAAGTGGCCGAGCGCGATGTGCTCTATCACGACTTGCTCATTAGCATACTCATTCCACCGGCGTTAGCTATTTTTGTTGCCCTAATATTACTTTGGTTTGCAATTGGCACAGGAATACGGCCAATAAAGTTATTAATACACGCGCTTGAAAAACGCGGCAGTCACGACTTAGAACCGATACAGTTAAACCAGCCTTTAAAAGAACTGCAACCGCTTATAACTAGCCAAAATGCCTTAATGGCCCGCTTAGCAAAAGGGATCAGCCGCGAAAAACACTTTACCAGTAATGCCGCGCATGAGCTAAGAACCCCACTAGCCGGCATTTTAGCGCAAATACAATTAGCTGAGCTTACGCAAGATGCCACCCAGCAAAAAGCACTAGGGCAAGCTAAAAAAAGTGCGCATAGATTAAATACTATTTTAGACAATCTACTGGTGTTAGCCCATGTAGATGCCGACACGCCGCTAAACATTACAGAGCCTTGGGAGCTTGATTCGTTAATTACTACTGTGGTAACAGAATCAAACAACAATAACGCCCGCTTAACCTATAATATAACAGCAAGCCAGCCAGTGTACTGTATTCCCAGTGCCATGCTCACTATAGTGTGTCGTAATTTACTTGATAACGCATTTAAGTACAGCAAAGCGAATACACCAGTCATTTTAGCCGCTAATTTAACAGCCACAGCACTAAAAATAACCATTAGTAACCACGCCTATATTAACCAAGCTGACTTAGCTAATATGGCAACTCGTTTTTGGCGTAAAGGCGCAGCAAACGGCGCTGGGCTTGGCCTATCAATTGTGGCCAGCATCGCCGAAAAGTACCAAGGTTCGCTCACTCTTAAAAATAATAATGCGTTATTTATTGCCGAATTTACCGTGCCCGTTAAGGTAAATAACTAAGTTACGAAGTAACCTGATGTAACAACCTTCCTTTTACTGCATGTTTTTTTAAGCTAATAGCTGTTTTATTAAAATATGCTGAGCACTTGCTAATACATGCTCAGCAACCCGCACACTATCTCGCGCTAAGTACTAGCTGCGGCCAATATTATTAATAAATCAGCGTTGCCCTGCACAACATTTATTTACCTACCGACTACAACACCAACAATTAATTCACCCCATTTACCTTGTATTGCTAGATTTAGAAAATAACAACTGGTATAACAGGTATACATCCAAAACAGTGTTATCCATCTTTGTGTATTAAACTCTGCTAAAAATAATAGGAATACCCGCTATGCGCTTACGCACTCATTCATTGCGAGCTTTACATGTTATTTTTTGCCTCTTGGCAATCTTGCTTGGCTTAACTTCTCATGCATATGCTGGCGAGCGCGTTGCACTACACTGGAGTAAGCAAGCCGCGCCAGTAGAAGCCGTTTCTCGCTATGCTCCTTTAGTTGGGGTACATAATGAATTACTGATAATTGCTGGCGGAATAAGTACTAACAACTCCCGAAATAGCACACCCAAATACCTCAGTTCAATATGGCTTGGGGAGCAAAACCCTAATCAGCCACGTGCTTTAAATTGGAAAAAAGCTGCCATAAAGCTGCCTTCACCACGTGCATATGGAGCCTCTGCCTCTTTTGAAAATGGCATAGTACTGCTTGGTGGCAGTGATGAAACTCATACCTTTAACGACACTTTGCTAGTGCGTCGTAACCAGGCATCTGACATAGAAATGCATACACTGCCTGCGCTGCCTATTCCTATGCGTGAAGGTTCTGCTGCCTTTGTTGGTAGTACCTTATATGTACTGATAACGGCAACTGACACAGGTAAAACCACTGCACTTTATGCGCTTGATTTATCCACAACAGCGCTAGCTGCTTTCACCCAAGGTAGTGAGCCAAAGCACTATACTGCAGCGGCAAACTGGCATAAATTAACGCCTCGCCCGCAATCAATTACATTAGTTAGCCAAAATGACGGCCGTGGAGATGTATTATTTGCTTTAGAAATGCCAAATTCCGACAGCCAAAGTTCACTATGGAAATATAAGGCAGACGATTCACAACCACATTGGACGCCACAAAGCGGGTTTAACAGTGAGTTACCTAATTTACAGTTGAGTTCTGGTAATGCACTGGCAATTGGCCAGTCTCATTTTTTACTTTTTGCCAGTAGCGCCAACCAAACACAGGTGCTGAGCTATAACGCCATCACTAATGTGTGGGCAAAATATGACAGCATTGATCCACAGCTTTTGGCTATGCCTGTTCAGCAAACTACAACCTCAATGGCAGTATTACCTTGGGATGGAAAAATACTCGTTCATCAAGCCAATAAATTTAATAGTAGTCTACAAGTAGCAGCAATTGCCGAAGCGAGTGACGCCTTTGGCTGGCAAAATATGACGGTATTGGTTGTGTACTTGTTTGCTATGGTGCTAATTGGCGTGTACTTCGTGTTTAAAAACAAAAACGTGAACGACTACTTTCGCGGTGGCCAAAATATTCCTTGGTGGGCTAATGCCTGCTCAATGTACGCAACTATGCTCAGCTCGCTGACCTTTGTGGGTATTCCTGCCATTGTTTACAGAACCGACTGGTTATATTGGGGCGGTATTTGGATGATTTTAGCGGTAACGCCTATTGCAGCTTATGTTGCTATGCCGTTCTTTCGTAAAATAGATGCCACCAGTGCTTATGAGTTTTTATCACTGCGCTTTAATATGCCGGTGCGCCTGTTTGCCAGTGGCTTATTTACCCTGTTTCATATTAGTCGCATGGGTATTGTTATGGCGTTAACTGCCCTTGCGCTTGCAGCTGTAACTCCTTTTGATGCTTGGCAGTGCGTGCTGATCATTGGAGTACTGAGCTTAATATATTGCACACTCGGTGGTATTGAAGCTGTTATTTGGACCGACACCATACAAACCGTGGTTCTGCTTTTAGGTGCGCTATTATGCTTTGCTTATATTGTCAGCGGTGTTGATGGTGGCATAGCGGAAATATTTCGCAGTGGTATCGCCAATGACAAGTTTAAAACCCTAGATATAGACTTCAGTATGGATAGTTTCACTAAGCTCTCTATCTGGGTAATTGTGCTGGGCGGTATAGGGCAAAATCTATCAACTTATACAGCCGATCAATCTATTGTACAACGCTACATGACCACTAAAGATGTGGCCTCTGCCCGCAAATCAATTTGGACTAACGGTATTATGGCACCGGTAGCATCTGTATTGTTTTTTATTATTGGTACTGGTTTATATGTTTTTTACCAGTCGAATCCCGAAAAGCTCGATCCAACTAAGCAAATTGACCAAATATTTCCTGCTTTTATTTCCAGTGAGCTACCTATTGGCATTGCAGGGCTTATTATTGCTGGCATTTTTGCTGCTGCACAATCTACCGTATCAACCAGTATGAACTCAATGTCGACCACATTAGTAACCGATTTTATGCGCCCTTTTAACCTTTGCCGCAGTGAAAAAGGCTACCTAAATGCAGCGCGACTGTTAACTCTATTGGTCGGCATTTTTGGTACTTTAGTTGGCTTATTATTTATTAGCCCCGAAATCCGCTCGTTAATGGAGGAGTACTTTAAAGTGGTAGGTATGTTTATGGGTGCACTCGGTGGGCTATTTATTTTGGGTATAATTAGTACCCGAGCCAATGCCTCTGGTGCCATGGTTGGGTTATTTTTTGGCGTAATTACTATGATGTTTGCATGGATATTTGAGCTAGTAGAAGGCTATTTATTTGGCACCATTGGCATAGTTAGCTGTATTTTTGTTGGCTATGTTGCCAGCGCCTTATTTAGCAAACAACCGGCTAATAACCTTAGCGGCTTAACTATTCATACTATGAAGTGATCGGCTAGCTGCAGCCGTTTAAACCACTATTATGCCACCCTTGCAGCCGAGGAGTTTTAAATGAGTACTGTGCAACCTTCACTGACAAATACCACAGTGATCAGCAATATTTTTGAGGCCGAAACAGATGGTTTTGGTAGTTATCGTATTCCGGCATTATTGCCTATGCCAGATGGAAAACTACTCGCATTTTGCGAAGCACGTGCGATATTATCAGACCATGCTCACAATAAAATTGTACTAAAAACCAGCCAAGATAACGGCACAAGCTGGAGCGAGCAAATTCTGGTAGCCGATGCTGGCGATAATGCCTTAAATAATCCTTTGGTTGTAATTGATGCTGGCTCAGGCGATATAGTATTAATGTACCAAGAGTACCCATACACCACACCCGAACAAGTTGAAAACCCCGCTGCGTGGGTATCTCATGCAGGACAAAACTTTCCATCTAATGTTCACGAAGGCGCGGTAGAGTCAGGCTACCAAGGGCGAATTTGCCGCACCTTTGTACAACGCAGCAGCGATGGCGGACTCAATTGGTCTGCACGGGTAGATGTTACCCGCCAAGTTAAACGCCCAACCGAGGTTACCTGCTACGCTGGTGGCCCAGGCATAGGTATTCAACTGCGCATCGGGAGCTATAAAAACCGTATTGTAATGCCATTTACCCAAGGCCCTTGGGATAATATGAAAGTATATGCTGTGTATAGTGACGATGGTGGCCATCAATGGCAATACGGTGAGGTTGCCCCTGCTGCAATAGCTGAGCACGCTAATGAAACACAAATGGCCGAGCTTGCTGATGGTCGGGTACTACTTAATGCTCGCAGTTACCATGGTAATCACCTGCGTAAAACTGCCTTTAGTGAAGATGGCGGTATTAGTTGGACACCACTGCAAGACACTCCCGATTTAACCGAGCCTGAATGTCAGGGCAGTATTATTAGCTTACAACACGACGCTAAGCACAGCGGACTTTTATATTGCGGCCCAGAAAACCAGTCACAACGCATTCAAGGCACTCTAAAAATAAGCCTAGATGACGCTACAAGCTGGCAACACATAGCATGTGTTTATAAAGGCTCATTTGGCTACTCTTCTATTTGCCAGTTAAGCAATAACGAGATAGGCGTGATGTTTGAACGCGATAACTATAGTGCTATTTCATTTACGCGCATTAGTTTACAAAATAACGACGCATAAAGCGCAAATAGCCCCTTATAACTCTCTTCATTATTACCTCATAACGCCTTCGGCTAGCTCATTGCTAGCCACATTTACAGTGTTAATAGCCGCATATAAAATTTTATATGAATAACCTAAATAAAATTAACAATATAGCGCCAAAAATGTAAACAACCAGTTAAAAAACAGATTTTAACTTTGACATTTAAAACACTCCAGTGGTACGCTGGTATAACAGGTTAATGGCGTACTTGTAACTTCAGTGCTTTGTTGTGTTATTTTGCTGTTATCGAGCAAAGCGAGTTATGAATAAACATTTAAAAAATAATTATAAATTTTTGGGGATACCATGTTGAAATCAAAAACACTTGTTAAATCACTACTGGCGATCAGTATTGCTTCGGTAACAACTTATTCATTAGCTGCAGATGCAGACAATGTAAAAGCAGAAGCAAAAGTAGAAAAAATAATTGTAACTGGTTCATATATTAGTAAAGGCGACTTCGAATCTGCTTCACCAGTAAAAATATTAGACGCTGATGATATTGAAGGTGTTGGCGCAGTAAACGTGGGTGACCTACTAGCTAGAATGCCCTCAGTAGTGGGTGATACAACCTCGGCAAGCTCAAATATCAGTGAGCAAGATTCAGGCTTAAATACCGTTGCTTTACGTAACTTAGGATCTTCGCGTACCTTAGTACTAGTTGATGGTAAGCGTTACGTTTCTGGCATGTCTGTTGGCTCTGGCTACGGTGTTGATTTAAACACAATTCCTACCACTATGATCCAAAGTATTGAAGTACTTACCGGCGGTCAATCTGCTGCTTATGGCTCTGATGCAGTTGCAGGTGTGGTTAACATTATCCTTAAGAAAAACTTTGACGGTGTCGCGTTTAAAGCACAAGCCGGACGCAGTGGCGAAGGTGATAAAGACACAAGAGATATCGAATTTTCAATTGGTAAAAACTTTGATGACGGTAATGCTTGGTTATCCGTTGGTTACTCTGAAGATGATGGCTTAATGGCTGGCGATCGTGACTATTCACGCGTGCACAAAGATGCTGTTGATACCAATGGCGATGGCATACTAGATACGTCTCAGTTTGTGGGTTCTTCGCATGTTTTTGGTGGCCGTATTGATAAATACAATGGTGACGGTAGCTTATTTACCCGTACCGATGATCCCGCAACATCTGATGCGTTTAACTTTCACGATTATCGCTCTATGGTAGCGCCACTAACACGCCACTTTGTTGCAACTGGTTTATCACTGGATTTAAACGAAAAATCGCGGATGAACTTTACTGCTAACTACGCGCGTGTAGATTCACGAGCTCGTTATGAGCCTATTCCACTTGATACCCGCAACGACATTTTTAAGTTATCTAAAGGTGGTACTACAGGTATTGATATTGCAACGCACCCTTGGTTTGCAGGTACTGCACTTGGCAATAACTTACTTGCCGACGGCATTAATAGTCTTGATGATGCAAGCTTAACATTTAGACGCCTATATGAATTTGGTGACCGTGGCGCGGAGAACACCCGTAGCACATTTAGAGTTGCTGGCGAATATGAATATGATATTTCAAATGATATTTACTTAAAAGTAAGCGGCACTTATGGCGTTACAGACCAAAAGCAAACTAACCATGGCGATATTAACCTTGACCGTGCTCGCTTTGCTTTAAATGTTGAAGATAATGGCGCTGGCGGATTCCAATGTGCTGATGATATTGCTCGCATTAACGGCTGTGTTGTATTTAACCCGTTCTCGCTTAATGGCATTTCGCCTGAAGCAGTAGATTACTTATCAGCTGATACCAACCTAGAAGGTAGTATTGAGCAAGTGGTAGTAACCGCCGTTGTTGCTGGTCGATTAGATTATGCCGTTAGTAACGACGTAGACACTATCGGTTTTGCTGGTGGTGTAGAATACCGTGAAGAAAAAGGCCATGAAACACCAGATCCACTACGCCAAGCGGGTATTGTACGCGGTGCAGCAATTGCAAAAACCAAAGGCTCATTTGATGTTGTTGACGTATTTGGTGAGTTACATATTCCACTGCATGAAAAGTTAAGCTTATCTGCTGCAGTACGTTTTGGCGATTACTCGTCTGTAGGTAGCACTACTAACTGGACTATTGGCTTAGATGCACCAATAACCGATAGTATTCGCCTACGTGGTGCTATGGCAACTGCAGTACGTGCTCCTAACGTAAGCGACTTGTTTGCTGGTGGTACTGCAACTGCAGCACTAATAACCGACCCTTGTAACGGAGTAACTAATGCCGATAGCGGTAATATCGCCGTTAACTGTCGTTCAATTGATGCGATTTCAGATCGTATTGATAACGATGGCGCGTTTAACTTAACGCAAGTAGAGCGCCAAAATACCGCAGGTTTATTAAGCGGCTCTACCGATGTTAAAGAAGAAAAAGCTGATACCTTCACTGCGGGTATTGTTTTTACTCCAGAGTCGATTTCTGGCTTACAAATGTCACTTGATTATTACGACATTAAGATTGATGATGCCATCGCTAAAACTGACCGTACCGTTATCTTAAATCGTTGTTACTCTGCAGACCCTAGCAATTTTGATGCACAATGTGGCGGCTTAGTACGCCGTGATGGACGTTCAGGTGCAGCACTTGAAGTAAATGCAGCATCTGGTAACGAAAACCTCATTGAAACAAGAGGCCTTGATATTGATGTGTCATACATGACCGACTTAGGTGATGGCGATTTGTATGTAGGCTTTGCAGCAAACATCTTAGACACTTATAGCATTACAGGACTCGAAACGGGTGACAAACAAGAGCTAGCTGGCGAAGTAATGTTTCCAGAGCTGCGTTTTAACGTTAATGCATCGTACACAATTAATGAGTTCAATGTGTATTGGCAAGTACGTTACTGGGATGAAACCAAAGACCGTAACGATAATACCGTATTAACAGAAGAGCTTAACTCTATCGACTCACGTCTTTATAACGATGTGCGTTTTAGCTATAACTTTACTAACCAAATCAATGCTTACTTTGGTATCACTAACTTATTTGACGAGCAGCCACCACACCTAACGGCTGGTCATAAGTATCAGCAACAAGGTACTTTAACAAATGGTAGTGCGTATGATTTAACAGGCCGCTCGTATTACGCCGGTGTTAAATTAAACTTCTAATCTAAGTAAGCTTGGGTTAACCGTTTAATACTTAAAATATTAAACGCAATGGTGGACTAACCATAAAAAATTAGTCCACCGCTTTAAATGTCAGTACTAACTTAGAAGACTTGTCATGATCACCACTTTAATAGCCGATCATCTATTTGATGGCAAAACACTACACTCTAACCACCCTATTAGTATTAAAGATGGCAAAATTATTGCTTTTGATACTGTAAAAGGCGCCATTGAAACTAAAGTTAGTGGCTTATTAACTGCTGGATTTATTGATACGCAAGTTAATGGTGGCGGAGGTTGTTTACTCAATCAAAATACCAATTTACAAACCCTAACAGCAATGAGCACAGCACATGCTAAGTATGGTACTAGCAGCTTACTGCCTACGCTAATCACCAGCAATTTAAATAAAATAGAACAAACTGCCAACCTAATAAGTACCGCTATAGCACAGCACACCCCTGGTATTTTAGGAGTACATTTTGAAGGCCCACATATTAGCGAGCCTAAAAAAGGCATTCACAGTAGCCAACAAATTCGCGGTTTAAGCCAGCAAGAATTAGATATTTATTGTCGTGACGATTTAGGCATAAAAATAGTCACATTAGCCCCTGAGAATGTCAGCTGCGAAACAATTAAAATATTAGTAGATCACGGTGTACATGTTTGTTTAGGTCACTCAAACGCAAGTTTTGAGCAAGCACAAGCCGCACTAGCTGCTGGCGCAACGGGTTTTACCCATTTATTTAATGCTATGTCAGCACTTGAGTCGCGCGCGCCAAATATGGTGGGAGCTGCATTACTTGATGAGCAAAGCTGGTGTGGCATTATTTTAGATGGCCACCACGTACACCCAAGTACTGCCAAACTAGCTTATAGAGCAAAAGCCGCTCGTAAAATGATGCTAGTTACCGACTCAATGTCGACTATAGGTAGCGAGCAAACACAACTGCATTTTGACGGCCATGACATTAACTTAGTTGGCGACAAATTAACCAGCAATAGCGGCCAATTAGCGGGCTCAGCACTAAATATGATCACCGCAGTGAATAACGCAACACACATGTTAGACATTTCCTTAACCGACGCCCTCAATATGGCTAGTTTATACCCAGCTGAGTTTTTAGGAATAGAGGGCTCTCGTGGGCAGTTAAGCATTGGCGCCAATGCCGACTTAACTTTACTTTCAACAACAAATTCGTCGCCTCGTGTGTTAAACACATGGATTGGCGGCAAAGCAATATTTTAAAATTACAGAGGCTAAAAATGAATAAACTTACTGGACTGATCGCAGCCCCTCATACTCCGTTTGATAAAAATGGTGATGTTAACTTACCAGTTATTGACCAACTTGCTGAGCTACTAATTAAGCAAGGCGTTAAAGGCGTTTATATTTGTGGTACTACAGGCGAGGGCCTTAACTGCTCGGTTGCTGAGCGCAAAGCTATTGCTGAGCGTTGGGTTACAGCAGCTCAAGGTAAACTAAGTATTACTGTGCATACCGGCGCATTATCAATAGCCGACAGCCTTGAATTAACCAAGCACGCAGAAACGCTTGATATTTTTGCTACCTCTATTATCGCACCGTGTTTCTTTAAACCCGGCTCAGTTGACGATTTAGTGCATTACTGTGCAACGGTTGCCGCTGCCGCACCATCAAAAGCATTTTACTACTACCACTCAGGTATGTCGGGTGTGATGTTTGATATGGAGCAGTTTTTAATTAAAGCAGACAAGGTTATTCCTAACCTTGCAGGTATTAAGTTTAACCATGGTGATCTTTACGAATTCCAACGTTGTAAGCGTGCTTGTGGCGGCAAATTCGATATTCCATTTGGTGTTGACGAGTTTCTTCCAGGTGGCCTAGCAGTAGGTGCTATTGGCGCAGTAGGCAGTACGTATAACTACGCAGCTCCGCTTTATTTAGAAATTATCGAAGCGTTCAACAAAGGTGACCAAGAAACCGTAACTGCGTTGATGGATAAAGTTATCGCATTAATTCGTACTCTGGTTCAATATGGCGGCGTAGCAGCGGGTAAAGCAGCAATGCAACTACATGGTATTGATGTAGGTAACCCACGCTTACCAATTCGTGCGCTTAACGACGATGAGAAAAAAGACGTGGTTGCTAAAATGCAAGCCGCAGGTTTTATGGATCACCAACCAGCGTAGTAACAGTTGGGTAGCGCGTTACTTTTTAGCGCTACCTAAGATTAATATTTTGTTATCCCCTTATTAGCCGCATTTATGCGGCTTTTTTATTGTTAAAGATTACAGTGCAGCTAAGCAACACAACATGATTAAAAGTTAAGAAATTTAACGCTCACTGTAGAAAGAAGTAAAATTAGTGCACCACACGCTGTTGCTTTATCGTTAAAGTAGAAAATAAATTAAAGCCCAGGGTTAGCCTAACGCTGTACTTTTGCTTGATAAATATAGGGACTACGTTGCACTGCTTTGACCTCGCCAGAAATCCAATAAATCATCTTATTATATTGCGCAGTTTGTAACGGTCCAGCGCCACCGGCAAAAGGTACATCTTGCTGCAATGCAGACCAGTTCATGGTGTGTGTATCAAATACAACCTGCTTTCGGCTAAAGTTAAATGCGCTAATCGGCATTGAGAAATACTCTAGTTTAAATTGCTCAAGCTTACTGCCTTGTAAGGTATTGAGCTTTAATACCGCATTGTTAAATACGCTTTTATTAATTCCTCCTAATACTAATATTTTTTTATTTGTTAAGCGCAAGGCACTCCCACCCGCTAAGGTAAAGTCTTCATTATTAAGTTTAGTCTTGGGTAACACACGCCACTTAGCGGTTTTGTAATCAAACGAATAAGCATCTGTGAGTGCAAAGTTATTGCTTTTAGACTGGCTATTAATCCCGCCAAACAACATAAACTGACCATTAATAGCAATTGCTGGAAATTGCGTGCGTGGACTTGCTGGTAGTGCAGGAATTTTGCCACTAACATCGCACTGACCGCTGGCAAACGAAAATTTACATACTTGATTCGATATTTTTTCATCCACCATACCTGCAAATAAATATAAAGAATCAGCGTGTAAATCAGCTGCGCCATCAGACCAAGTAAATGGCAGCGTAGCCACTAATTGGCTTTGCGGCATATGATTTTCATCTAACGTGAGCGCTATCACCGTATTATATGTTTGCTGATTGTCTTTGCCGCCAACTAACAATAAACTATTGTTTTTACTTACAGTTGCGCCATAACCCATTGGCATTGGTAGCTTACCGGTAGCAACTAATTTAAATTGCTCATTACTGAGGTCATATACATAAATATTGTCATGATAATGCTTACTTGCACCATCAAAGTAAGGGTGACCATTAGGAAAGTTAGCCCCTCCCGCTATCACTAAGTATGAGCCAATCATCCCTGTATAGGCAGCTGATATTCCTGTTGGTTGCCCTTTATGAGTATAAAGCGGCAACTTTGCAACCTCTGTCCAATTAGAAATTATGCTGTCGGTTTTTGCCTCAAGCGGCGCTACAAAAAAAATACTAAGCACTAAATAGCTGCACAACATTAACGATCGCAACATATTAACCTCGCAATTTTAATCTAAAAAATAAAAAACCTAATCTTTACGATTAGGTTTTTAACTGTGTTAATAACTTAACGAAACAAATTAAAACTTATATTTAAGACCAACAAAATACTGACGGCCAATAATATCATAAGCTCTTGGCTCAGTATTTGTGCCTGCTGCTGATGAAGTTACCGTGCCACGCGGTATAATGTCTGGCTGTTCATTAAATAAGTTGTTAGAACCGGCATATAAATTGAGTGATTCATTAACGTTATATGAAGCTCTTAAATCTACATAATATACAGAATCTAATGTGTTAATATCGTTAGATAGTGTTTGATTCACATCATTATTTACATCATTTTGAGTTTCATCTCTGTAAGTTACTTGAGTAAATAAGCTAAAGTCGTCGGTAAAATTATAAGTACCGTGCATGGTATATCTAAACTTAGGGTAAAGTACTTCACCTTTATAGTCGCGCTCTACGCCCGCCTTACTTGTGGTTACATACTCATCTAAATATGATGCAGATAGGCTTAGGTCTAATTTATCCATGGTATAGAATACTTCTAAATCAACACCGCTGGTTTTTACTTCGCTTTCGTTAATTGCTTTTGAAGTAATATTTAAAATAGGGCCATTTACTGCACGTACTACACTACCACCACAAGTTGCATCAAATTCACTTGGATCTACATTGTAACAACGATTAATAATGTCACCGGCTCCCACATTTAAAATCGCATCTTCAATCTCAATTGAATAATAATCTACTGAAACAGAAAGCGACTCCATTGGCGTAAATACAGCACCTATAGTGTAAGTATCTGCTTTTTCCTCTTTTAAGCTTTCAGAACCCGTTGTTAATAAACGTTCATTTTGACTTTCAGAACCCACTAAAGTGAACGAGCCATCTGCCGCAATACGATCTGCAATCGCATCGATTGAACGACAGTTCGCTGCAACATTACCAGCTGTACTAGCATCTACACCATCACAAACATCATGTCCACCGGTGGCACTGGCAGATCCAGCAGCAAATAAGTCGTTAACATTTGGTGCTCTAACCGCACTCGACACACTGGCACGAAAACGTACATAATCGTTTATTGGCGAATCAATACCTAGTCTATATGTTGAAGTATTACCAATAGAAGAGTAGTCACCAACGCGCAGCGCTAAGCTCACATTCAACCAATCATACACAGGTAAAAACATTTCCCCGAAGGCTTCATAAGAATAAAAACTACCTTCGGTTGCAAATACTTGTAAACGACGGCTAATACCCGCTTGACGAAATGCATCAGGGGTTTCAGCACCTTCTTCTCTACGATACTCAACACCTGTAGCAAAGCTAATATATTCATCATTAAGCGTAAATGGTAACTCACCTGATAAAACACTATTTACTACATATTGTTTTATCACGCCGCTTTGACCAGTAGGAATACCGATATAGTCGACTGCCTCAGGAGAAAAACCCGTTATTCCTGCTTGGCCCAATTCGCTGTCTGTTGTACCAAATGGATTTATTGGTACACATCCTTGCCATCTATCAGTGGCGTTTGCACATTGATAGCCACCATTGCCATCTTCTTCAATATTCAGTGCAGCACGAAGTGCAACAAGGTTTACATCGCCACTATTTTTTTGTACTTGGTTAGTCGTACCATAAACCGCTGACGTGCTTAAGAGTAAATTGTTATCAAACTCATAATCTAAGTTACCCGCGATACGAAAAGTGCTTCGGCGGTTTTCTACCCCTAAATTATCAAATTCGGCTAATCGTCTAAAGGTATTTACACGGTCAAGTGAGGTACTGCCATTTCCAGAATTTTGCAATGCCGGTAACAATTGGTTTTGTGCACTACTGCCATTAAAAAATGGGCTGTTAGCAATATCAATACCCGTTGTCCCACCACGATTCACTACAAATACATCGTTAACTATACTTAAAGGGGCTGTTTCTATGTTAGTTGACGAATTAACCTCAGAGTAGTTAATCTCTAATTCAGCATGTGCTTTACTTGAAATATCAAACGTCATACCAGCAGCAGCAAACTGTCTCTTATAAGGTGCAATTGCTTTGCGATAAAATGTTTGATTATAAAAATCACTGTTGCCATCTAACTGACCATCGGAAGTTATTTTTGGTGCAAATTGACTAAACGGATCACCATTACCAAAAATACTTACATCTGCAAACTGAAAAGCGCCGCCATCAACGTGCATTGGTCCATTTCGTACCCGCAATGTTTCACGAAGGCCGTCACCATCTTCATCATGCACATTTATACTATTTCTCGAAAAATCTCTATCTCTGGCCATTAGATCATCTTGATTGGCAAGCCCGAGTGACAACCATGCGTTACCTCCATCAAAGTTTTTACCATAAGTAAAATCAATATTTTGGCGTGCAGCGCCACCTTCATCTGAATCAGCACCAAACATGTTAACTTCGAGGCCTTCAAAGTTCTTTTTAGTGATTATATTTATTACACCCGCAATTGCATCTGAACCATAAATTGCAGATTGACCACCGGTTAATACATCAACACGCTCAATAATTGAGGTAGGTATAGAATTTAAATCAACACCATAGCCGTCACCCGCAGAAGTGCCCGACACATAGCGCCTGCCATTAACTAATACTAGTGTTCTTGCTGTTCCTAGATTTCGAAGTGAAGTGGTACTAATACCTGCACTTCCGCCGCCATCGCCATTATTTGAGGCATCATTTGTGCCAGCCGTTACTGAAGGTAGTCGGCTCAAAGTATTCGCAATTGAAATAGCTGCTACTCCTTCAATCGCTTCTTTACCTAACTCTACAACGGGTGAAGATGAGCTAAAATTAGCGCTGCCCTTAAATATATTTGAACCTGTAACGTTAATGCGTTCAATATCTTTTGTTGCCGCATCTTGGGCAATTGCATGTGGGCTTACAATCGCTGCAATACAAACAGATAAAGCAGATAAGTGATGTTGTATTTTATTTTTTTTCATAACTATTCTCTCAGAGTAAAAATATTAACGTGGCTTTGTGTAAATATCATACAAGCAACCTATCATACCAGTACACCTTCAGCAACGCCTTAATTAACATTTTAGATACTAAATTTAACAACATTGCTTACAAACGTGAATGTGTTAGTAACTAATTACACTAAAGACATTTAACTACTTGAGGTTGATTTTTGAGCGAGCTGTTTATTTACTATTTAAATAATGGAGGATTTTAATTGAATATTTTTCATACTGTGAAAGTTTGCGACTTTTTAGCGGACTAGCCGCTTTGAGCTAATTAACTTTGCGACTATTGAATGCAACGTATAGTTTATTAAAAATAATAACTTAAGGTTAAAAATAAAGAAATGTATATAGCTAAGCTGTAAATTAACCTAGATACGCTTTGGTGGTGTGAAGTATTACAAACACGATAAATAATTAAGAAAATAAAACACTGCGGCGGCTTATAACCCGTTTAAACTAAATTTTCACTAATAATATGCTGTAGTAATTGCCAGCTGTGCAGGTTTTTATTAAAACTAGGAAACATTGTAAAATGATCAACACCCGCTAAAACATGGAAAACAACATTAGCTTTGTTACTGCTTCTTACAAAGCTAATAGCCTGTTTTATATTAACTTCTTTGTCTTTATCGCCATGCATAATGATATATTTTACGCTATTGTCGATTAACTGTGCAGGGTTACAATTTTTTATACGACTATATCCATCAGCCAATTCACCCCCTAATAATTTTACTACTTGTTGTGGTTGCCCTAAATCACTGCGACGCCTTAAATCAACCACCCCCGCAATAGCAATAACCGTTTTTATAGCTAAGTACTCGGCTTTATACAACGCTGAATTTTTATCTATCATACCGCGTGAGGCTGCCCATGTTGCTAAGTGTCCGCCTGCTGAATGACCAATAATAAGCACATTGCTTAAATCTAATTTATGCTCTGTTGCCAAAGTGGTTAAAAAGTCGATGCCTTGTGCAACATCACTAAAAATAGTTGGCCAGGGCGCGGTAATATTAGGTCCCATGCTATTCATTCTGCGATATTCTAAGTTCCATACTGCAACACTTTTATCCGCTAAATACTCAACAATTTGCTTAGTTGGGTATGTATCTAAGCTATGGTTATCCTTCCAGTAACCCCCATGAATCACAATAACAACGGGCAAATACGCATCATTTTGTGGACGAATTAACTGACCATATTGCTGAGAGTCTACACCGTACTTATAGATGTTCATGTTTAAACCTAAATAGTTAATTTTAAAAATCAGCAGTTGTGTTAGAAATGCACTACTGGTATAACAGCTTCACCAAGATACATCAAAACCTTAGCGCTATGGAATAGACGTTAGGCTAATTTTAATAATTATGGTGTATTACTTACACTAAATTACAGCTTCAAAGGAATAACATGAAAGTACTTGTAGGGGCTTACGCTTCAGTGCCATCAGATTCTAGTTGGGATCAACAGGCAGAGCATTTATTTTACCAACAACTAAAAAAGAATAAACGCATCGACGGCTTAGAAATCCCATTTACTGGTAAACTTCATAGGTTTGATAATGAATGGTTTTATGCTCAGCTAGATGACAGTTGGTGTTATGTCGTTACCTGTATTCCTGGCACCATGGGAGAGCTTAGCAAAGATCCGCACTTTGGTATTGCATCTGACAATGAAGCAGGTCGCCTTAAAGCTATTAACTTTTATAAACAAGCTAATCAGCAAATAAAACAACTTAATAACCACTTTAAAAAGCCTGTGGTTACACATATTCAAATCCATAGTGCGCCTGCATTAAATGCACCGGCTACCTCATCAATAACGGCATTAGTTAAATCGCTCCAAGAGCTACAAAGTTGGGACTGGCACGGTGCTAAGCTGGTACTTGAGCATTGTGATGCACAGCTTGAAAACCAGCCTAGTGAAAAAGGTTTTATGCGTTTAGAAGACGAAATAAGCGCTATAACAACGGCCAACCTACACACTAGGCATAAACTAGGTATTTCAATAAATTGGGGACGCTCAGCAATTGAAGCAAGAAGTGCAAACGGCGCAATAAAGCATATGGAACTTTGCATAAAAGCAGGCTTATTTACAGGCCTCATATTTTCTGGCGCCAGCAGTCACTCTGCACTTTACGGCAGCTGGAAAGATAGCCATATGCCACCGCAAATAAATAATTTTGATCAGCAAACAAACAAAGAGTCGGCAATGAATGAGCATGAAATAAACCGTTGTATGCAGTTACAACAATTGGCTAATTTAGACTTTGTTGGCTGCAAAATTTCAATTTTGCCACAACAACAATCTTTGGCGAATAGAGTGCGCTACATCGACGAAACATTGGCGATGATAAACAACGCACGTTTGTATATTGCTACCAAATAAGGATATTTTTCAGCTAACATTAGCGAACTCTTTATTTTATGGTACGATAGGGTAATAGCTAAACAATTGATAGGTTTTTAAATGACATTGAAAGTTACGCGCCCAGTAGAACGAAAAAAATTATCCGAAACGGTTGAAGAAGAGCTCGAACGCATGATCCGCCAAGGTGAGATTTCTGAAGGTGATGCACTGCCTTCTGAGCGAGATCTTATGGCTGCATTTGGCGTCGGTAGGCCTTCGATCAGGGATGCTTTAGCTGCGCTTGCGCGTAAAGGCCTGGTAAAAATAAGTAGCGGTGAAAGAACCCGGGTTACTCGCCCCTCAGCCGACACTATTATCGCTGAGTTATCAGGGATGTCAAAAGACTTTCTTGCACAGCCAAATGGTTTAAAATATTTTGACCAGTTAAGACGATTTTTTGAATCTAGCTTAGTTAGACATGCAGCGGCCTCGGCAACACCAAGCCAAATTAAAGAACTAGGTGAAGCGCTTGAGTTAAATGGTAAATCTATTGAAAATGACAGTCAATTTAGACGTACTGATATTTACTTCCACCGGGTGATTGCTTCTATCCCAGGGAATCCAATATTTTTAGCTGTACACCAAGCGTTAATGGACTGGTTAATTGATGCTCGCCCCGAGCACGTTAATACGGTGGAATTAAATAAGCAAAGTTATAACGACCATGTTGCTATTTTTGAGTGTATAAAAAATGGTGATGTAGAGGGAGCTGACGCAAAACTCTCAGCCCATATTGATTATGTATTTGATAATTATTACGGTTAAAACTTTAAGTATAATTAATTAAACTATAGATATTATAAAAAGGCTAAATTTAGCCTTTTTTTGTGTCGCAAATGTTAAAAAACTATAGATTTCACTCACCCTAGGTGGTATAACAGGTATACACCACAAACAGGTATACAGTTGCACTATGAGAATAATTATAATTTTTTTATTACTTTTAACATCATGCAATGCATTTGCTAAAACACAGCTTGATTGGCATGTTATTAAAAGTAACGCTAATCACCTGCCTATAAATAAAGATTCTTTATATTTTTTAACGAATGACGCTTTGTTTATTTCAAGTACCGACTTTGCCAAATTAAATAAGCTAGACCTAGCAACAAATGAAATAAGTACTGTATTAAACTTCAAACCTATTGATGGTAATAGAGCGCAAGCAATTACAGTGCAGCACAATAACAAAACAGTTGTGTTGGGCGGTTTAGTTAATGGGGTAAAATCTACACGTGTTAATGTTTTAGAATGGCATGATGAATCTCAAAGTATTGTTTCAAAACAGTTAGCTAACTTACCTCGTTCATTTAGTAAAATAAGTGCGCAAGTATTTGGGCAAAACGTGTACATTACCGGTTTTGATAAGCAGTGGTACTTTTTTAAAATAGCCCTAAATAATGACCAGCAACAGTGGACACCACTTAATGCAGCATTATTTACAGATCTAAATATTATTAACAGTGAACTTGTGGTGCAAAATGATGGCAACGAAAACCGCATTTACGCCGTTTCACAACAAAGCGCAGAGCAAAGTAGCAACTCTAATTCTAAACTTTTATTACACGAGTTTGATGAAGCTGCAAATTCATGGTTAACCGTAACAAGTAATAACCCCACTGAACTGGTAGATATTGATAAGCTCGTATTTGCCTCTCCTCTGGGTCAATCTCATATTATGGTAGTGACTCAAGGTGGCAAAACCTTGTCATACAATACCATCACTAAAGCATGGTCTAATTACAATAAGTCAGACTATCGTTTTCATAAAATAACTCAGGTTCAGCAACACTCTTATGCAGTAGTAACAGAGTTAAATACTAACAATACCGTTTTAATTAAAGGTGAAATCAGTAATACAGCCCGCGATTTTGGCTGGCAAAACATGCTGGTTTTAGTGATTTACTTACTTTCTGTGGTCATGGTTGGTTTGTATTTTATGTTTAAAAATAAAAACACCAACGATTACTTTAGAGGCGGACAGTCAATACCTTGGTGGGCTGCAGCCTGCTCTATTTATGCCACTATGTTAAGCTCGTTAACTTACATCGCCCTTCCGGCCATTGTTTATCAAACTAACTGGGTACTACTTATTGGTATTTGGATGATAATTGCAGTAGCCCCTATTGCTGTATATGTAGCAATTCCCTTTTTTAGACAGCTAGATGCAACCAGTGCATATGAGTTTTTATCTAAAAGATTTAATATGCCGGTACGACTTTTTGCCAGTGGCTTATTCACCTTATTTCATATTGGCCGTATGGGTATTGTTATGGCATTAACCGCGTTGGCTTTGTCGGCAGTAACCCCTCTTAGTGCCTCTGATAGCGTGCTTATTATGGGAGTGCTTTGTTTATTGTATTGCACACTGGGTGGTGTTGAGGCCGTTATTTGGACTGATACTATTCAAACCGTGGTATTACTTATTGGCGCTGTTGTGTGTTTTGCTGTAATTATTGCAGGCCTCGATGATGGCTTTAATAGCTTTATACAAATTGGTTTTGCTGACGATAAATTTACCATAGTTAATAACGACTTTAGCCTTGAGAGTATTACTAGCTTATCTATTTGGGTTATTGTGCTGGGCGGTATTGGCCAAAATTTATCGAGCTACACTGCAGATCAAGCCGTTGTGCAAAGATATATGGTAACCAAAGATCCTGCCTCAGCGGTTAAATCTATTTGGGCCAATGCCATATTAGCGGCGCCGGGCGCGTTATTGTTTTTCTGTATTGGTACAGGCTTATATGCTTTTTACCAACTTAACCCTGAAAAACTTGACCCAACCATTCAAATTGATCAAATTTTCCCTACGTTTATATCAAATGAACTACCAATGGGTTTAGCCGGACTCATTATTGCGGGTATTTTTGCAGCAGCGCAGTCAACGGTTTCAACCAGCATGAACTCTATTGCCACTACGGTATTAACCGACTTTGTACGACCTTTTAATTTAGCCAAATCTGAGAAGTCTTATATGAGTTTAGCGCGCATCCTTACTTTTATTTCTGGCGTATTAGGCACCTTGGTTGGATTAATATTTATCGACCCTGAAATACGCTCACTAATGGAAGCTTATTTTAAAGTAATTGGTATGTTTATGGGTGCATTAGGTGGCATATTTATACTTGGCGCATTAACCAAACGTGCTAACTCTGTAGGCGCTATAGTAGGTATTATCTCAGGGGTGAGCTTAATGATTTCAGCATGGAAATATGGCTGGGCTAATGGCTATCTTTACGGAACAATAGGTATTTTAACCTGCTTAATTGTTGGCTACTTAGTTAGTTTATTATTCCCTGCACACAATAAAGATCTTTCAAAATTAACCTTATATACAATGAACCAATAACCAAATTTAAGAGCAAAATATGTCAAATAAAAATATAGAGTTAGAGAGCTTTTTAGTAAACCATTTGCAAAGTAGTTTAATTGCATCATGCCAGCCTCTTGACGATGGCCCTATGGACAAAGTTGAGCATATTGTTGCTATGGCATTAGCAACCGTAGCTGGGGGTGCAAAAGCACTACGAATTGAAGGCATTGAAAATGTACGTGCGGTCGCAAAAGTAAGTAATATTCCTATTGTAGGAATTGTTAAACGCGACCTTACTGATACCGAGGTGCGCATAACCCCCTTTATTGAAGACGTTATTGGCCTGGCCGAAGCCGGCGCAACTATTATCGCGTTTGATGGCACAGATAGACCTCGCCCAGTAGATAGGCTAACTCTGTTAAACACCATCCACGAACACGGTTGTATTGCTATGGCCGACTGTGCTGACCTTGCTGGCGGCAAGTTTTTACACGACGCTGGCTGTACCTTTATTGGCAGCACGCTATCTGGTTATTTAGATTTAAGTACAACCCCTAACGAACCCGACTATCAATTAGTAAGTGACTTAGTCAGTGCTGGTATAAAAGTGATTGCCGAAGGGCGCTACAACTCGCCTGAACGCGCTGCAAAAGCAATCGAACTCGGTGCATTGTGCGTCACTGTTGGCTCGGCAATTACCCGCCTTGAGCATATAACTGGGTGGTTTGTGCAAAGTATTAACAATGCAAAGAGTGATATTTAATGATGAATATTGCCATTGATATTGGCGGCACCAAAATAGCGTGCGCACTTATTGATAATGACCAAATCGTTAATTCAATAAAAGTTGACTCTATTATACATACTAATATTGATGACTTAGCGGCATACGTTTATACCGTAATTGAAAAGTGGGTACCTCAAGCCAGCTCAATTAATATTGCTTGCACAGGCCAAGTTAGCGCAGAATTTGTGAATTTTTTATCTGTGCGTCGTAAATTACCATTAAAAGCACAGTTAGAAAGCCTAACTAACCTACCCGTTACTATAATTAACGATGCCTCTGCAGCCGCTTGGGCTGAATACACGGTAAATGAGCAGGTAAAAAATAAAAACTTTATTTACATTACCGTATCAACAGGAGTGGGGGCAGGCATTGTATTTAACGACCAAATAATCACCTGCGCCGATGGGTTTTGTGCCCACCTAGGCCACACCACAGTACATATTCAATCAAACCATAACTACAGCTGCCACTGCGGCAGAACAAACTGTGTTGAGTCAATTGCCTCAGGCACTGCTATTGCTAAACACGCCAGCAAAGCACTGGGTAAAACACTCAATGCAAAAGACGTATTTACAAACTACGCTGAGCATCCTGAAGTAGCCGAAATTATTGATAATGCCGCATCGGCCGTGGCCGAGCTGATATTTAATATGAAAGCCACATTTGGCAACGAAACAGTTGTTATTGGAGGCAGTGTGGGTTTGTCAGCATTATTTTTTAATAAAGTAGCTGAAAAAATTCAACAAGCACCGGCAATTTATCAAGTAACCTTGTTACAGCCGGTATCGGGTGCAGATGCCGATTTAATCGGTGTGCATCACTACGCTAAAAGTCAATTAATAGAGAAGTAAAATGCAAGTACTTATATTTGATGATAAAAAAGCTGTTGCTGAAAATGCAGCAACGTTGCTACAAAAGTTAATTTTAGCAAAAAACAATGCAAATATAGGCCTAGCTACAGGTAGCACGCCTATTGATTTATATAAGCAGCTAGTATCGATGTATAAAAATAAGCATATTAGTTTTGCTCAGGTAAATACGTTTAATTTAGATGAGTATTACGACATCGATGAAAATAATAGTAATAGCTACCGTTACTTTATGAACAGCCAACTGTTCGATCACATAGATATAGATAAAAACAACACCCATTTACCAACTTGTAACGCCAAACAAGATCCTAGAAAACAAGGTGAACATTTTGAGCAGCAAATAGCGGCACTCGGAGGCTTAGATCTGCAACTTTTAGGCATTGGCGGCAATGGCCATATTGGCTTTAATGAACCCTCATCAAGCTTTGCATCTCGCACCCGGATCAAATCGCTAACTGAGCAAACCGTATCAGACAACAGCAGAATGTTTTCAGACGATGAGCAACAACCAAAAATGGCGATGACCATGGGTATTGCTACCATAATGGACGCTAAGTATGTGTTATTAATTGCCACGGGTAAAAATAAAGCACAAGCGGTAAATGACATGGTAAACGGCCCACTTTCGGCAAGTTGCCCGGCGTCAATTTTACAAATGCATAAAAACGCGATAGTGATAATCGACAACGATGCCGCCAGTTTATTAGCTAATAAAGATTACTTTACTTGGGTCAGTCAGCAAAACCATGAAATAAATCAAGCTTTTGGCCACTTCCCTGACTTATAAAAACGAATATTACTAAGCGTACTGTTAATCAGCTTTAAAACAGTACGCTTAGCAGTTAGCCACAACTACTAGTTAACCTTACGTACTTATCGGCAAGCTCATCAATAGTTTCACTATGGGTTGGGTCTGGCTTAATACAATCAATTGGGCAGACACTTACGCAAGTAGGTTTATCATAATGACCTACGCATTCAGTGCATTTACTGGGATCTATTTGATATATTTTAGCCCCCATATAAATAGCCTCATTTGGGCACTCTGGATCGCACATATCGCAGTTAATGCATTTGTTATTTATGAGTAGAGCCATTTTTTAGCCTTTTCAATTAATATCATTATAAAACAAAAAGATAAGTAAAAACAAAGGTGTGTAAAGGCTAACTTTTGTGCAGTTCTAGTTTAATAAAAAACCGCTATTTTTCATTAAATCGTAACACAAATTAGTAACACAAATTTTTATTTTTGGGTGTAAATTACAGCCGCGAATTATGCCTATCTTTCTCTGTTGCTTTGTTGATCTTAATCAATAAAAATCGCCGCAAGGCCTTTATTTATATAGGTTTAATCAAAGTGAAAAAATCACTATCAACGCTTACCAAAGCTCAATACACGAAAGCGAAACTAGAATGGAAGCAACTTAAATCGCCATTTTCTATGCAGCACATAAATCGCTGTGTTATTTTGGCCTCTCAAATCATCTTTTTTGAGGAAAAAGAAAAATCAAAACAAGAGGTTAAGAAGCAAGATACGAAGCGATTATCGAAATATGAGGCACAACACAATCTTCGTCTTATATTTACCCTATCTGGAACAGTATCTTTTTACTCAGCTTTCCCTAAATCATCTGGCATAGCTAATACCAAGTTAGGTGAAGCACCTGAATTAACAATAGCAAAAGCGCGTAAGCTCACTGAACAAATGAAATATGGCGTTTTAAATAATCATAATATTAAAACTGTGTTTGATGCATATGAACAAAGCTTAAGAGAGCGTTCCAGTCTCTTACAGCTGGAGAGTTAGAAAAGATTGTAGATATAATTATAAAAACAGAATCTAACAACCAAGCAATTGAGCTTTTTGCACAAATTAGAAGAGTATGGCGATTTGCCAGAAACAAATTTAACTCAGGTAAAAACCCAGCTGCTGATATCGATGACTTTTACGTATCTGACCGTGTAGAAAGCCCTCGTCCTTGCCAAGTTTATACAGACTTAGATTCGATAGCTGAATTATGGATAAATCTAGCATCGGCCCCAAATGTACATCAAAAAAATGCTGCGCGATTTATGATTTTGACAGGCATTCGCCCTATTAATATTCCACAAATGAAGTGGGAGTGGCTCAATAGTATCGACTTTCCAACCATAATTACCTTTCCGGCATCTGTTGTTGGGGTTCGTGGAGAAATGAAAAACCAAAAAGAATATAAGCTGCCATTAACCAAAGCCATGCGCGCCATTATTTTAGAACAAAGAGCCTGGATGGAAAATGCATTACCCAACTGTAACCCTGACCATATATTTCTTCAGCCTCGCGATCTTAACAAACCATTTGCTAAAAGGTCGCTAGACAAAATCATTAAAGATTACTCACCTGTTGATGCAGTAAAAGGAGATAAAAGAAATATTGTAATGAAAGGATCTGCAGGTGCATTTTGCACGATGTGCCGAAGCTTTTTTAAATCCAACGCAAAAGCGATTATGGTTGCCAACGGCTATCATTTTAAGCATGCAGAAGAACTCACAAGACTCGCACTTCATCACCTTAGAAAAGAAGACGATCCAAACGGCTTAAATTATGATAAATCTGAAGAGCTATTTGGAACCTCTACAAAATTAAAATTTAATGTTTTTAAAATTCATGAAGCCAGTATTTTAAAAAGAGCCAAAGAACTCGAAAGCCAACAACTCAGACTCACAGGTATGCAAAGTAAACAAGCTAAAAACCTAAAAGAAAATAACGAAAAAAAAGCACTGAGAGATAGAGTTAAAGCTCATTTGGTTCATAAAGGCAGTTATGTAAACTTCATTAACCAGCCATTAGGAGATACGGGCAGAGTAGCAAAAGATTTGATCTTAACCGAAGAAGGAAGAGCTGTCGTTGAGAGGTATTTAAGTGACCAAGAAGCTAAAGCAAAAAATAATTAAAAAAAGTTTAATTTCGACTTACCAAAGTTTTTGTAAAAAAAATTAATTTCATATCATTGCCTTATTGGAGCGATACCTCATCAGTTATTTGATGATTTTAACTTTTTTAAGGCTTATATATTAATGGCAACATCAGTATTAAATTCAATAAAACCATGTGAGGTCACGATTAAAAGTCGCGATCTTTGCATGGCTGAATTTAATGCGAATAAGCCTCCATACAATGACGAGTCAATGGAAGAGCTAGCCAGTCTTGCCACTATTATATTGGCGCAAGAAAAAGGAAAAAGGCTTTCAAAGTATCAGCTTAAAGATCAAATAAGAATTGTATTCCAGCATGATGGCATCAT
This sequence comes from Pseudoalteromonas sp. HL-AS2, assembly GCF_031198805.1. NCBI lineage: Bacteria > Pseudomonadati > Pseudomonadota > Gammaproteobacteria > Alteromonadales > Pseudoalteromonadaceae > Pseudoalteromonas > Pseudoalteromonas sp. HL-AS2. The sequence continues at coordinate 571,460 of NZ_CP133572.1, forward strand.
TAAATTTTTTACTCATTTTAAAAAAGAACATGGCATAAAAAATATCAAGCTTGGTGATTCTAATGATATGAGTTTTTCAGCAGCGAAATTAAAAGCGGCAGAAATATACAAAAAGAACACCTCTAATTACACATTCGAATTTGTAGTGAGTAAACAAATAGAAAACTTACAGGCAATTAATAAACATAGCCCTAGCAAGTTAGCTGAAACCACAGTAAACACATATACCTCTTACCTTAATGCAATTCAAAATGCATTTGGTAAAAATACGTTATTTCAGACTATTACGCCTGAGATAATAGAAGCAACACTTGACCAACTACTAACAGAGAAAAGTGGTCCGCATGTGGCTAAGCTATTCGAGCAGATGAAAAAACTGTGGGTGTTCGCAAAAAATAAATATAATAACGGCACTAATCCATTCCTAGAGGTAGACAATAATTATATATCTTCTCGAACGGCGAAGCCTATTCCTTGTAAGGCATATACTGAAATATCTCTAATTTCTCAGCTATACATAAACCTAAAAATAGCTAAAAATAATACATTAATAAATGCTGTTCTGTTGATGATGTTTACAGGGCTAAGACCCATAAATATTTGCAACTTGCGCCTGTCGTATATAGATGATTTAAATAATCCTAAATTTTTAACGTTTCCTGAAACAACCCATACCACTCGCGGTGCTATGAAAAACCAAAAAGAGTTTAAAATACAACTCACACCCGAGATGAAAAAAGCAATACAGCAAGAGTTAAAATTAAACCCAGACATAAACCGCACCTACTTATTTTGCAAGGTTAAAGACAACTCAAAACCCATTAGTAAAGAGAGTTTAAACCGAACTCTTAAATATCATGCGCCAAAAGACATGGTAGCGGCCCCGCGAGATAACATAAATATAAAAGGCTCAGCCGGAGCATTTCCAACTTTACTTCGCAGCTTCTTAAAGTCACATATGAAAGAAGTGCTAACTAAAAAAATTGGGTCATCAACAATTGCTGAAATTGAGTCTAAAAAAATGCTTCATCACTCTGTTTCTGATCACGATCCGATGAGTAAACATTATGACCACTCGAATAAAATATATAGCACTGATATTAAAGCACTTTATAAAAACTTTTCACTATTTGAGAAGGAAATACTTAAAGAAGTAAAAATACAGGCTAAGTTAAAAATCAAAACGACTAAAAAATCATTTTTAAAATTAGATAATTCAAATAAATTCATCGCCAAAGTCAAAAGCACAGTAAGTGCTTATTCAACTATCTTGGGTAATATAGTTCAGCAAACCCAAAAGCTTAAAAAGCGCCGTCCTTTGCAAATATTAGAGTAGCGCTTACATATTGCTATACAGCGTTGTCGTTATTTACAAACCTATAAAGAGCTTTTACTAGGTGGTGCAGATTGATTTCTTATAAAAGCAGGGATGTCAAAAATATCAGATGGCTTTGGCCTAGGCTTGTTAGCTTTTTCCTCAGGCTTTTTGTCTTTACTAAGGTCATCAGTAACCATTTTAGTACTGGCTCCCGTAGCAATTACCAGTAACTCATAGTTAGTCGCTAGGCTTTCTATTCTTGAAACACCACAAATAACTAACGCGTTTGGGCTTACCTGCTGACGTACTGTATCGGTAATGAGGTTATAACTACCGAGTGAAATTTCATCTTTGCAATTTACTTGTATTATTACACCCGTACTTGATGACATATCAACTTGATTAACCAGTGGGTTATTGAGTGCACTATCAAGTGCAGTAGTAAGCTCGCTTTCTTCATCGCATTTACCAACACCTAGGACTGCATCACCCTGGCAATCCATAATTTTCGCAAAATCGTTTAAATCAACGTTTATTAGGCCTTGAAAGCACAGCATATCGATTAATGATTTTATCAGTGAGTGGAGTATTTGGTTTGAGTGTTTAAACGCATCAAATAACCCTATATCGTTGCCTAGCACTTCAATAAGTTGATCGTTAGGGAGCGTAATAACTGCATTAGCATGCTCTTTAAGCTCATTTAAACCTGCTTGCGCTATATTGCTTCTAAACTGCCCTTCACTACTAAATGGCAATGTAGCAACAAATATAATGGGCTTACCTTGCTCACTAGCAAGTTGTGCAATATACGGGCTAGCACCAGTCCCTGTACCGCCACCCAACCCTGTTGCACACAGAATTATATCGCAGCCATTAATAAGCGTTAAAAGCTGATCTTTACTTTCTTCCGCCGCTTGCAGTCCAACTTTGGGATCGGCCCCTGCACCATACCCATGAGTGAGATCTGCACCTATCAGTACTGCTTCATCACTCTGTGTATGTTCAAGTACCACTTTGTCGGTATTAACACTGTACAAGAATGCCTGCTCAGACTCGCGTTGTTCAAAAATACTGTTAAGCGTATTACAGCCACACCCGCCAATGCCAAATACACCGATTGATAAACCATCATTTTGCTGAATTAATTGAAACATAACTACTCCTTAACTTTTAAAGGAGCATAGCAAACAGGTACGTCAATTTTTGACGCACCCAAACTAGTAGGAGTTATTTATAAATGTTAGCGGCCGCTTGAAGCTTGCTAACAATTCTTTGTCGCAGCTTTTCGGGTTTGATCACCTCTAGCCAATGGGCACATTTAAATAGCTCATCGGTCAACTGCTCGGTATCAGTAGTTTGGTAGGTAAATAATACGTTTTTATCGTCAATCTGTTGCTTGTCAATCAGCTCGCCAAGCTCAATAAAGCCTTGATTAACTGCAGAGTGGTTAGGCACTTTTACAATTAACTCGATCGTTTCTTGCTTCATGCCTTTATTAATCGCACTGCGCAGCGACTTTAACTGCTCATTGTTTGGCTCACGTCGTGTTTTTTGCAAAATGTGTACATTACGAATGCGGTAAACCGGCATCTGGTAACATTTATCGTGAAGCGACCCCACCATAAACTGCGCCATTAAAACGCCGCCTTGCTCGACTAAGTTATAAAAGCTCAATTCAGCAAATTTTAGCCAATGTGCCTCATCATAAAGCACCCTATAAAGCTCAGCGCTCACCGCACGCTTATGCTTAATCGCATGCTCAATTTGCGTCACTAACTGAGTATCAACATTCACTTTTAACGACGGTTTAGGCAGGGTTGCAAGCCAGTCAGGCACATGACCATTAAAACGTTTAAGAGCCTGCTCTGCTTTAATATGCACTGACTGCTTAACGTCACTCGGGACTGATTGCGGTAATAACTGCTCCAACAGCAAATAGTGTTCAGCCATTTCACTGCTCATTACTTTTGTATTACCACCTCGCCACTGCGCATTGATAGACCAGCCATAGGGCTTACTGCGGGCATCTTTTTCAAGCCCAAAGCAACCTTGCTCATAAAGTGATTGTAGGTCTCGCTGCAGCATCCGAGTTGATAAAACAATACCTCGTTCAATTAATTGCTGTTGTAATTGTTGTGTCGAGATAGAGCTTGGCCCCATTGGCACAAGCTCGAGAATAAATAAATGACGATTTGAATTCATTAATGACTTAATCAAGTTTAAGGTTAAAATCTTCCTACTTTAATAAAGCAAAACTAAACATGAAATTTTGCCAATAAATTGAGTTATGATGGCGAGAAATTTAAATTTATCAGGTAGTGTTTAGAAATCTGTGTCATTTCAGTATTATTAAGAAAACAGGAGTGACACATGACTCAATCTTTCGACTTCAACAAAGCATTAGCTGAACTTCAAGCTGGTAAAGGCCTTACTGGCGAAGACGGTGTTCTAACACCATTAATTAAACAACTCACCGAAGCGGCTCTTAAAGCTGAATTAGAGCAGCATTTAGAATCTGAGACCCAAGTTAACCGTAAAAATGGTTCAACCAAAAAAACAGTTAAGTCATCCATAGGTCAATTCGAACTTGAAACGCCCAGAGATCGTTCAGGTTCGTTTGAACCTCAGCTTGTTAAAAAGAACCAAACCAAGTTAACGCCTGAAATTGATGAGAAAATCCTATCTATGTTTGCTTTAGGTATGAGCTACCGAGATATTCGAGGCCACATACAGGATATGTATGGCGTTGAGGTATCAGAGGCCACCATCACTGCCGTAACAGACCAACTGATACCAGAGCTTAAAGCATGGCAAGCGCGCAGCTTAGACACGCTTTACCCGTTTATCTGGCTTGATGCTATTCATTATAAGATTAAAGAAAATGGGCGCTACGTGAGTAAGGCTATTTATACCGTACTAGGTGTCAATATCGAGGGCCGCAAAGAGTTACTTGGTTTATATATCTCTGAAAGTGAAGGGGCTAACTATTGGCTATCAGTATTAACAGATTTACATAATCGTGGTGTATCCGATATTTTAATTGCCTGTGTTGATGGACTAAAAGGCTTCCCTGAAGCAATAGCAACAATCTATCCTGACGCCGAAGTGCAGGAGTGCGTTATTCATCAAATTCGTAATTCGATGAAGTATGTTGCTTCAAAGCACCAAAAAGAGTTTATGGCTGACTTGAAACCCGTTTATAAGGCAGCCACTAAAGATGCAGCAGAAGCCGCTCTCGCCGAATTAGATGCCAAATGGGGCAAGTTATACCCTATCGTTATCGAGTCTTGGCGTCGAAAGTGGGGCAATCTGTCGGTTTACTTCAAGTATCCAGATTACGTGCGAAAAGCTATTTATACCACAAATGCAATTGAAGCTGTACATCGTCAGTTTAGACGACTCACCAAGACTAAGGGAGCATTCCCTAATGAAAACAGCTTGATGAAATTATTGTATGCAGGCATATTGAATGCCTCGAAGAAATGGACAATGCCAATCCATAATTGGAATCTGACATTGTCGCAATTGGCCATCCACTTCGAAGGTAGGTTAGATGGTGTGCTAGATATTTAGCAACTTAGGCTGACACAGAATTCTGAACGCCCTCATTTATCACCATCATAAGCGCTATGCGCTAAAAAAAGTATAACTTAAAGGGATTGAAATATTTTCTACTACAAATTTATAATATGATTCTGCAGAATCATCGATTGTATTAGGTCCAACTACAACATATTCAATAGTCTTATTTGTAGTCTTTGAAAGCTCACTACCATATTGCAAAATTTGGCCTAGAGCTTCTCTTATACATCGTTCCGCTGAAAGTGAAGATTTAACTTCAAAAATAATATATTTATCTTCGAGCTCTACAAGAATATCTATGTAATTAACCTCGGGCTTAACCGCACTGATACCATATTTATTTCTTAATTCATGAAGTAATTTTTTTTGTATTCTATTGTGTACCCTACGAGATATATATCTTGCTGATCTAGAAATTAAAACATCATCAATATCTGTAACATCAGATACTTCTACTTCCTCTGATGTAGCTGCTTCTGCAGAATAATGTGAAAAGATAGCATTTATTCGGTCGACGCTCTCTATTTTATGAATTGTTCCACCATATCCAAACGGAACTTCATAATTAATTTCAGTATCTATAAAGTCAACTTCTATTGTATGACCCAATTCAGCTGAATGACGGTAAAGAGGCTTTTCAATGCCTTTTACAACAGCATAAGCACCAATAACTAATCTAGGTCTATTTCCTTGAGGGGCACTATGTAGTTTTACTGCAATAAGATCTCCAGGCTTTAAACTCAAGAAGTGCTTTAATGTAGAGTACGACTCTTTAGGCTCATTTTTATTTTTCAAATACTCAACGATTTCATTCTGTGATTTCCCCAAAAACTCACTCATGTCTTCAGAGAAATTAAAACCAACAGCAATAACATTACTCTTTATCATTAAAGGTAAAACATCCTTAAATGAGTTCGAATTTCCGCCATATTTGCTACCAATCACATAATAATTAGGCACTTCACTCCATATAAACTTTTTTTCACCTGCAGGCCAATTGACCTCTGTCACATTCTCACAACCTTCCTCGGCAACGAAGACAAATTTAAATCTTGTATCACTTACTTTTTCATAGGATTGGACTGTTCCACCTTTATGTGATGGTAACCTTTGCGCCTTATGAATGTATATTCTCCCGCCAACAAGTTCTTGGGCTCTAGCTTCTGAAACACTCCAATCGCCGCTTTCCCATAAGTTGCTTTTTGCGTTAATTTCTTTAAGCTTCTTATCTTCATCTTTCTTTTCAATAAAATGTACAGCTGTTAATTTTCTTAACATATATTTCCCTATTATTTTGAAACTCACCTAATAATTAGTATTTACGAAAAGCACTTATATTAGTAGGCTGATACCACTTGCCTCTTTTGCCAAAACAACAAAAGAAAAGGCCAACGAGAAAACTACTAACAACTTAAATAATAATTTTATATTCAACTACATTCTCAGCTTATTTAAATAGTGCTCAGATAAAATCTAATATCTCGCAATCTAACTACAACAAACTCTCACATGATGGACATTTTATATTTAGCGGCTCCATTGGCATTTGTGAATGGTAGGTCCAATAGTCCCCATTTTTAATTAATCTAGTATCGCAGCTATTACAGTGGTTATATGTTGTAAAGTGCTTACATTGGTTACATTCATACCACGCTGATTTTGCTCTGTTGTTTATTTTTAGCGTTAGATCGTGTGAGCCACATGCTATACAAAAGTTTAGTGACTCGACATCATCGACCTTGCCATTTAACGTATTATTCTCAATACCGTACTGTAGGAACATCCCTATCATACGCTGAAATTCATCTAAGTCATTCAGCCTTTCAATAGGGTTAGCACAAATAGCACCGTATTGATGAAAATACTCCTTTCTGTTTTTATCCCAATCAAACAAAGCTAACTCGCCGTAATAACTATTATTCCCCCATGACTGCGGAGATACTTTTTCAGTAATTGCTGATTTAACAGGATGAATAATAAAAACAGTATTTCTACCTTCTTCACTATAATCTTTATCTTTGTATAGCTGCTTTACAACACCAGAAACGCCTCCGGCTTTTTGAAGCACAGAACTAGAGTAAAATTTTGCATCCATTACAAAACGCTTTTTATAAGCCTCACCATTTTTTCTAGTAAAAAATACATCCATCACAAAGTCTGGCGTTTTACCATTTTCTAGCATTGGTTCGTAACTAAGTTTAATTGTTCTTTTTAAGTTATCGTTTTTAAATACCAAACTTTGATAATTTTGCTTAGTTTCAATAATATTTATAAGCTCTTTTTTCCAGTCATCCGTTGGTGTATAACCATAGTTTTGAACTAACACTTTTATCAATTGAAGTAAGCACCAACGTTCATAAAGAAGAGGCATATTAATCAAACCTATCTCTTCAACCCTCTCGAGAGAGAGTAATAAATCATCATCAGTTAAACTAGTTAACTCGCGTATTTTTTTATAACCAGAATGAATAAATTGATAATCAGGGTTTTGTACGAACGTCATTGAGTTAGGGAAAACGGAGGATGCTTTAACTCCCATACTCTTTAGCTTTTTAATTGCCGCTTTAAACTTGCGTAATTTAGGTTCTAGGCTATTGAATACAACGCCTACATGCTTTTCTTGGATGGCGTAAAAATCTAATCGTTTTTGAATTGATCGCTTTTCACGCTCTTGCTCGGCTCGCTCATTCTTAGTAAGTTTTTTTACCCAGTTATTATGATTAAAATGGACAGCTTTACTTCTTTCAGCCTTAAAACTTTCATGTCTTTGCGTTAACTTATCACCACCCACTATTTTTATTTTACGCATACTTATTAACTCATAAGTATGCCACTGCTTACCATTTGAAAAACCACTTTTATATTTCAGGTTTCCCATAATTTTGTATTCAAAGCCCTGCTCTAGCAGATTTAAAAAAAGTGGTTCACCTTGCTTTAAAAACACATTTTGAGTTGCAACTTCAGTCTCAAACCAATTATCGCTATATTCTTTTTTAATCGCTAAAAAACGAGAATCACCGCCCTTTGTCTTTGAGCCAATTTTTAAAAAACATATAGAAGAATTTTGTTCTCCTAAACCACGTTGATTAAACAATTCGAGCTTCTCTTGTAAATTAGCCGATAAAAACTTTGTATTAAAAGAATCTCTTAACTTTTCTAAGTCTTTTTTTACTAAATCTTTATCTATCAGTTTATCTTCAACAAATGCTTCTAAACGTGATCCTAGTTTTACTATATTTGATTCATAGCGCTTCGTTTTATTTTGAGAAATTGCCACTAATTGCTTTATAATTTTATATATTCGCTCAAGCACATAAAGAATATAGCGATTTTCAGGAACATTATAACTTGGCTCTGTGCTCCGGCTTGTAAGAAGCTTGCTACCACCTTTTGTAGCTAGTTCCATAAAAGTACGATTAACTGGTTTTACAGCCTTTCTTGGCTTTAACGTTTGAACTTCTCTTAGCTCAGCCTTGGGATTTTTTAAAATATTTTGACTATGGGAAAGTAAGTTATTAACCAGTGTAATTGTATCTTGTGTAACGACGCCATCATTAACTGTTTTCCCCTTACCCTTTACATAACTTTGCTCGTCTAAAATCAACTCCCATAAGTCACTTTTAAAGTCAGCCAAGTAAGTATCTAGCTGCTCTAAAGTAAAATCATATGATCCAATATTTACTTGGCAAACTTCATGGGCTAAATAAACTTTTATGCTCCCAGCGGTTCTATGTGCCTTCCCTTGCCAGCGCTTGCTTTTACTAGACCAGCTATCAGCTTCTATCCACCATTCTTTGAGGGTTTCTGTATCAAGTACGCATTTAAGGACGATTTTCTCGCCAGCTCCATTTACAAAATAAGGCTTTATTGTACTCTTTTTTAGAAATCTAAACGCAAGCTGCCCGCATTCGACACCCTCAGTTTTTGGATATATAACCGTGCTACAAATGTACTTATCTACTTCATACTCACAATCTAAAGGCAACAGCGATTCAGTAATACTTAATACTGTGTTCTTGTCATACCAGGTAATATCAATATATTTAGCTTCAAATTCAGCTTTCATTTTTATGCCCAGTAATTCACAACACCGTCATTATCTTTAGCGTTATTAATAATTGATTGTAACGCCACAATACTCGAAAACTCTTCATCCATATTTTCATGGCTTTCTAATATTTCTTCTAACAGCGGTTTTAAAACCTTATCAAGTAAATCTAACTTATCAGATTGTCCCGACTTTTTATTACCATCGAAAGTAAATTTGGGCAGCACTTTATGAATAATAAAATTATTAATAGCCTGCTCTTTATCTTCATTTACATCTTTAAAAAGCGCCAGGTAATTAAGCCCCTGCCTAATCGTTCGCATACCAAATTCAACACCTAAAGGATGAAAAAAACGGCTATTTAGTTCTTTAAACTGTATACAAAAATCGTCATTAATAGAGTAATTAGGATATGGCGTCCTTACACCTAGATCATCTATTTCAAATACCACGGGCAGCGCCACATCTTCAAAGCCATACGCGTCAATTTCACTAATAATCTTATCCCAATCACTCAGTAGCGGGCTTCTAAACTTCATTATGTGAGCGCGATCTAAAATTTTAGGAGATAAATAATGCGTAGTTTCATCAATATTAATTGCACCAATAATGCGAACGTTTGGAGAAATCGTTATAGATGAAGGTGTACTAATTACACCTGCAAGCATACGCCTAATGTCACCGTGGTATTTTATAAGAGAATTTTTATCACTAAAGCCGAATGCGCGTTTCATTTCATTGTTAACATCTTCATCTTGCATAAGCGCTATAAAATCGGTAATACCATTTTTATTATATTTTTCTTTAGCCCCAGTAATAATAGATACAACGCCTTTAAGTTCTGCTAATACATGCGATGCTTCATCATCTGAATAAAGTTGAATCTCTGGCTTTTTATTTCTTTCTTCAAGTTTTGATAAAAAATCAGCAAAATAGTATTCAACCCTCGCCAAGTTCATTTCATCCAAACAAATAAAATAAGGAACTTCTGGGTTTTGCTGTGCCTCAATTAATGCTTCAAGAAACGGAGTTGCTAAATACTTTTTTTCTAAAGGATTGTAATAACCTAACAAATCCTCAGAGCTAGTCCAATTCGGCTTTACCGGAATAATAATAGATTTACCGCCAACAGCATCAGCAAACGAATTAACCAAATTAGTTTTCCCTGAGCCAGAATCCCCCGCTAAAATAATTAAATCGTTACTTCTAATAAGGGTAAGGTAATTTTCAATAATATGACGGGGGTAAAGTATATCGCGCTCTTTGAGATAAGCTTGAATATAAGATACCGCTTGCTTGTAATCACCGTTTAAGTGATCACTAAACTCAATATGCTCAGGTCGCTCACTTACTTTAGTAATATTAGAAACGAAACTATTAAATTCATCATCATCAATAAACTCAAAACTCTTTAAAAAAACAGCCTTTTCTTCTATAAATGCTTTTAGCTTTTCTATTTTTTTAGCCATTACTTCCTCAAGTCCTTTGTATTTATCATCAAGTATTGCTAGCTCATGCTCTTTTTTTTCAATACTTTGCCGAAGTAATTTACTTTCTGAGCCTAATTGTTGGTTTTCTTTTTTACTGCTCTCAACAGAATCCTTTATGGCGTGTAGCTCAACTTTCTCTATCGAAACGGCTCTTGTCATTGAGTTAAGTCGAGACAGGTGCGTTTCTATTTCCGACTTCTGAGTTTCTTCAAACTCTGTTTTAAGTTTACTCAGTTGCTGTTCATAAATAACTTTATCAATAAAACGTTCTGTGCCCTCACCTAGCACTATTGATTTATCTATATCGCTCAGCCTATCTATTTCATTTATAGCAATAGGCAATTGCTCTAGGGGTTCTATATCATCTGAGGAAAGATTTAATTCAAATGGGTTGCCATGCTTAATTCGCTCACTTAATTTAGTAAGAATCAACTTCCCACGAACAAACGTCCTTTGGTCTGTTATATAGTATTTATTACCTATAGAAGGATAAACAAAAATGCCACTTTGTAGCCCGTAGCTAACATCTATTGGGTACTCTATTAATTTATTATCAATAACGTTGCGTACATGTTTTAATCGATAAGGAACCACACCATCTTGTTTAGTTAGCTCGCCCCATACTTCAATTTTTTTATTTTTAATTCCCCAACATTTAAATAACCTCTGGTAAAGCTCTTCATCAGATAAATCTTTTACAACATCTAGTGAGTATTTAACGGGCTCGCCTAGCAAGCTTTCATTACTTAGTACATCGTAATCAGCTTCATATGTCTCATCTGCCATATCTACAACGCCTGTTCGACTATGGCATCGGTTAGATGAAGTTTAGTGGTTTGTGCGTCGGTTAAACGGGCTTTGAGTTGGTCGCAGAGTGCGATTAGTTCATCGACTTTAGCTACTATAAGCCTTTGCTCACGCGGCGGTGGTAAAGGAAAAGCTAGCTCTTTCAGAAGCCCTAAATTTAAAACATTCATTGTAGAACCATGACTTCTCTCTAAAAGCTCATCCTGTATTAACTTGCTTCCTAATATAATTTTTATGTATTCCCTAATTATATTTTCATTAAGGCTTATTTTAACTAATCGAGGGTTAATAATACCGGCTTGGAAGTTTTTACTTAAAACTAAAACTTTGCCTATTGTTCCAACCAAACTTATTAGCATATCACCTGCTGATACTCTACAAGATAAAAGTGAGTGATACTTATCTTTGTCTATAAAGTAATCACCGATATTTTCATCTCCTGAAATTACCTGCTCTTGCCCATAGATTTTATAACCAGATTCTACATACATTGATTTTTTCAAAGCTGAGCCAAATGGCCCGGCCTTTAAAGAGTTTTTTTCGTTCTTAGCAATACTCTCTAATCTTACCCACTCCCAACCATTTGGTAATTCAAACAGTTTTTCTTCGTCGGTGATTTCTGGCAGTGGTTTTTGCTTTTTGATTTTTTTGTCTTTAATCAGTTGGGCTTTTTCTACTGCTATGCGCTCTAGGAGTTTGGCGGCGGGTTCGTCGTTTGAGTTTTGTGGGACGAGTTTGCCCATTACTGCTAGTTGTAAGATGGTTTGCTTTAGCGTGTCGATGCTGGCAGTGGTGGTGAATAGCGTGTCGAAGTGTTCGCTTAAACGTTGCCAGTTTTGTTGGAACTGCGCTGTGGCTTGTTCGGGTGTTGCTCCTTCTTCTGGTGCTTTAAGCAAGGCCTCTAACAGCACTTCAACTAATGTTTGATGTGCCGTTATACTATTTTCAGTTTGTGCCTCAAGCGCATCACACAAGTCCATTAACTCATCGACTTTAGCAACGATGCGTTGTTGTTCTAGAACTGGGGGCAGAGAAATTAATAATTTAGAGACTATTAATCCAGATACTTCTTTAAAAGTAGTACCACTTGCCGCGTCATCAATGTACCTCGCTGAGCGCTTTAAGTAGTAATAGATATATTCCGAAAAACCGTTTAAAAATGGGACTATTGATTTAAACCCTTGATTAGTGGCTAAAGGACTCGAAGCTATTACAACATAGCCAATAGGTGCTCGGCTTGAGAATAATATACTATTCACGGGTAATAACTGTGCTGAAGATTTAGCTAAACCCTCTTCTGTAATATCTCTTTTTCCACTTGAAATAAATTTTTCTTTTCGACCATACAAGTCTGCTGGTGTAAGCCATTTAATCCCTTCTTCACACCAATAGCTTGCCTCTCCTGATTTTGGGGTACCGCCACCCACTATAGAGCCAACTTCGCCTAACCTTGTCCACTCCCATCCTTTAGGCAATTCAAACGGCTTTTCGTCTTCACTAATTTCCGGCAGTACTTTTGGCTTTTTAATTTTTTTGTCTTTAACCAATTGCGCTTTTTCAGCGGCTATTCGCTCTAGTAATACTGAGGCCGGTTCGTCATTTGGATCTTGCGGCACTAACTTGCCACGTACTGCGAGCTCTAAAATAAGCTCACGGAGTTTTTTAATGCCGTGAAGTGAAAACTTTTTCGATGAACCGCGCCCTGATGATGACTTTTGCTCGATGGCGGTGGTCCAAATATCAAGGTGCTCGGTGATTAAGCTCTCGGCATTTTTGTGTGGTGTTTTTGACTCAGCCATTACTTGCCCTCAACATCTTTAGCAAGTGCCGCTGCCAATATGCCTTTTAGCTGATCGCGCAGTGCTTGTATGTCGGCTTGCTGTTTTGAGTAGTCGGCTAATAGCTCTTGTGGATCGTGGCTTATTACCTCGCCTACATGCGGGTTTTTAATGTCGAGGTTGTAATTACGGGCAATAATATCGTCGATTGATACTTTCCACGCTTGCTCGGTCTCTGTTCGGCTGGCAAAGCCGTCAGCCTCATTACCCCACCATTCAAGCTCGGTTTTGAACTCTTCAAACTTCATTGGTTTGGTTTTGTTGTAGTTTTTAACGCCAGCTGGGTAGGGGTGCTCGTAAAACCACACGTCTTTCGTTGGTGTGCCTTTGGTAAAAAACAGTATATTGGTTTTAATACTGGTGTACGGGTTAAACACCCCATTGGGTAAGCGTATTATGGTATGTAAGTTACATTCCTCTACCAATAGCTTTTTAATTTTGGTTTTAACGCCTTCACCGAACAAGGTGCCATCGGGCAATACTACCGCAGCACGACCTTTAGTGTTGAGCACTTCTATAATGAGCTGTAAGAATAAGTCGGCTGTTTCGCGGGTTTGCATGTCGCTTGGGAAGTTTTTTTCAATGCCGTCTTCTTCAGTGCCGCCAAACGGAGGGTTGGTGATGATGACATCTACTTGATTATCCCAGCTTGAAAGCGGTTTATTTAACGTATTGCCGTGTTTAACTTGTACTGGTACCTCTATGCCGTGAAGCATCATGTTGGTAGTACACAGTAAGTGCGGGAGTTGTTTTTTCTCTACGCCGTGTATTTGCTTTTGAAGTATTTGGTGGTCGTCGCCCGATTTAACATAGTTTACTTTTACATGGTCGAACGCACACGCTAAAAAGCCACCAGTACCACAAGCAGGGTCCATAATTGACTCGCCTAGTTTTGGGTCGGTTACAGCCACTATAAATTTAGTGATGGCGCGCGGGGTATAAAATTCGCCCGCGTTGCCTGCGCTTTGTAGGTCTTTTAGTATTTGCTCGTACAGGTCGCCAAATAAGTGGCGCTCTTTTGAATCGGTAAAATCTATTTCGTTTAGTTTATTAATAACCTGGCGTAGTAGCGTGCCGTTTTTCATGTAGTTAAAGGCATCACTAAAGGCTTGGGTTACTACATAGCCGCGTGGGTTTTTATCTATGGGTGCGGTTAGGTTTTTAAGCTCTGGGAATAGCTTGTCGTTTACAAACTCTAACAGCTCATCGCCGGTTATGCCTTCGTTATCAGCCGCCCAATTGCGCCATAAAAATTGCTCAGGGATTGGCTCGCGATAGTCGTCTAATTCAAGCTCTAGCTCTTCTTCTTGCGCGTCGAACACTTTTAAAAATAGCAACCACGACATTTGGCCAAGGCGTTGTGCGTCGCCATCGACACCGGCATCTTTACGCATAATATCTTGAATGGATTTAATAGCTGAACTGATAGACATAGTATTCTCTTGTTTGATTATTTTTATAAACAGCGGCTAAAAACAAATATGAAAGCTGTTTATTATGATTTGTTAATACATTGCTGTAGCTCATACAAAGCGACAGCAATGATAAATTTAAGCTGTTTTAGGCGCTGGCATTTGGTAAATTTCGGCTTCGAGCTCTTTGAGCGCTTGCTCGTATTGTGGTTTGCCGCCAAAGCCTTTTTTAATGATTTCACCTAGGCTGCCAATTTCGTTAAATGGCGCCACTTTAAGTGCTTGCATAGATTCAATTTCTTGCACGCCTACATCTGCGTATTTTAACAGAAGGTTCTCGAGTACAGTGTGTGCGGTACCCGAATATTTAGTGAAATAGTTACGCTTTTGTACGTTATCTGCGCGCTCTTTACGGGTTAGTGGAGGTTGGTCGTAAACTACATGGCAGATCATATCAAATGGGTCCATGTCTTTGCCTACTTCTTCCTCTAGGGCTGACCAAATAATGCCTTCTTCGGCGAGCTCGTCTATTACGGCTTGTTTGCGATCTGACTCATTCCAACGTTTTACAAAGTCGTCGAGTGAGCTGTATTGCTTGCTCATGGTTTTACGGGTGTAGTCTATAAATGATTCGGTAACAAGTTTGCCGTCGGTATCGTAATACTGTACTCGCTCTGCGACTTTATTAACGGTAACACCCGATACGCGGTACTTAACCATTTTGTTAGTTTCGTCGTCCCATTCGCCATCAAGCGTGCCATCGCCTTTGGGGTCGTTAATGGTGTCGTTGTTGGCATCGATTGTATCGTCAGCGGTTTGGTCGCCAAATACGTTGTCTGGTGTTTCTACGCTGGTTGTATCATCTTGTGATTCAAGATCAACGTCTTCGTCTTCAATATCAGTGGGCGTTACTTTTATTATTTTTTCTGGTGTGCCATCAAAGCGTTCATCGGCAAATAATTCGGTGGCTTTTTTAAAGTCGAGTATCGTAAACCAAAGCTTACCGTAGCGGTCGTCAATACGGGTACCACGACCAATAATTTGTTTAAACTTGGTCATTGATTGTATGTTTTGATCAAGCACTACTAACTTACAGGTTTTAGCGTCTACCCCTGTGGTCATAAGCTCTGAGGTGGTAGCAATGACTGGGTATGGGCGTTTAGGACTACAAAAATTATAAAGTTGAGCTTTACCTAATTCATCATCGCCAGTGATCTTCATCACATATTTATCGTTTTTAGCCATTTGGGCTGGGTTTAAATTAGCAATGGCGCGGCGCATTCGTTCAGCGTGATCTATGTCGTTACAAAACACGATGGTTTTAGCCATAGGATCGGTGCGCTTTAGATAGTTGGTGATGGTTTCGGCCACCAGCTGTGTGCGCTCGTCAATGACCATAGTGCGGTCAAAGTCTTTTTGGTTATATATGCGATCTTCTATTACTTCGCCTTGGTTATCAACCTGCCCTTTTGTGGGCCGCCAGCCTTGTAGGTCTACATCGAGATCGACACGCACCACTTTGTATGGGGATAAAAAGCCGTCTTCTATGCCTTCTTTAAGAGAGTAGGTATAGGCAGGGTCGCCAAAGTAGTCTGAGTTTGATACTTCTTCGGTTTCTTTGGGTGTAGCGGTTAAGCCAATTTGAGCAGCACTTTTAAAATAAGTAAGTATTTCACGCCAGGCACTTTCTTCGCTTGCGCTACCCCGATGGCACTCGTCAATAACAATAAGGTCAAAAAAGTCAGGGTCTACATTTTTAAATGCTTTTTGATGTTCTTCTGGCCCTGTCAAACCTTGATAAAGTGCTAGATGTATTTCGTAAGCGGGATCAATTGTTCTGCCTGTAATTTTGGTCATAGCTGTATCGAAAGGCGCAAAATCACCACTTTGAGTTTGATCTATCAAAGCTGTACGGTCGGCTAGGAATAAAATGCGCTTCTTAGCGCGTGACTTCCATAAGCGCCAAATGATTTGAAACGCGGTATAAGTTTTACCGGTTCCTGTTGCCATAACAAGGAGTACGCGGTCTTTACCTGACGATATAGCCTCTACCGTTTTATTAATTGCTTGAAGCTGATAGTAACGTGGGTGTTTGCCACTACCATCGTCGTAATAGGCTTGGTTTATTATAGGGAGTTGCGATTCGGTATAGCCTTTGTAGGCACAATATTTAGCCCAAAGCTCTTGCGGTGATGGAAAGTCTTCTAAGCGTATTTCGGATTCGAGGTTATGCGCATCAGGCGTGCCACTTTCATTTGAAATTAAGGTGGTTTTATCGTGGAATATAAAGCCATCACCATTAGAAGCAAATACAAAAGGCACATCAAGTAAGTTGGCGTAATCGAGGGCTTGTTGCATGCCCTTACCTACTTCGTGTTTATTGGCTTTAGCCTCAATGACAGCAAGCGGCATACTGGGTTTATGGTAAAGCACTATGTCAGCCGATTTAACCGTTTTACGTACACCAAGCTGCCCACGAACGATTACTTTACCGTCACGTAGTTTAACCTCTTGGCGTATTTGAGTTATGTCGTCCCATCCTGCGGTTTTAACTGCGGGTAGAATAAACTTACTGATTATATCGGTTTCGCTGAGCTTTCTTTTATCCATAACTTAAACCATCCCTAAATACTACGCTATGAGTGCGCACAACTCGTTGATTCAACGCGTTTCATGCTATTTAGTGATGCTATATAAAATACGGTTAATAAGCAAAAATAAAAGATAAAACTAAAAAACGAGAGACAGTGTCTCTCGTTTTAATTTAAGATAAACCTTTTAAGGCGTACTGCAATCATTCATTGTTTAAATATAACCACTTAACACTATGAGTATTTGCATTTATTTTCCGCAGCAATTTTTATACTTTAAATTAGAGCCGCACAAACAAAATTCATTTCGTCCTAATTTAGTGGCTTTAGTAAAAGGCTTTTGCGGTTCTACTTTTACTTTGTGACCTTTAATTTCGTCTAGTAAACCAGAAAATAGTTCTCTTATTTTTAAGTACTTTTCATCAAGGTACAAAGCTGCATCTAAGTTTCCAGTAGCAATTGCTTGGCATAAATAATTTTGAGCTAGTTCGTCATCTTTTTTAACTAACTCACCTTTGTAATAGATTTTACCTAATTCAAACATTGATTTATTACAGCCTAGCCTTACTGCTTTTTTAAAACTCTCAACTGCTTTATCACCATTAATTAGGCTAGCTTTACCTGAAGAATATAAAACACCTAACCTCTGATATAGAAAAACAGTATGCTCAGCCCTTTTGTGGGTAAGGTATTTATGTGCCTTTTTATAGTCTTCACTTAAATAATGGCACCACCCCAAATAAGCGTAAGCAGCGTAAAAACCTCTTTTCGCTAATGCGTTTAGTAATATTGTTACCTCAGTAATATTCAGGTTATCTACTTTATTATTGAGACATAAAAGAGCATATTTGAATAGAATTTGATGGCTTTGCTGAGCAATACTAATTTGTTTATCATCCGTGCTAATAACATCGGTTATCGTTTTTTTTGAGCAAAGTTGGAAAGCACTTTTATAAGACTCAGCTGCAAAAGAATACATAACCTGTACGCGCACACTAAAAGACTTATCATCTAACGCTTGGCTTTCAAAAGCATCACCCATTTCTTCGTAGAAAACACCTAAACTTAAATACTCTTTATAATCACAAGAGCTTAAGCAGTTAAACCACAAGTCTTTGTGCTCTTGGCCTCCAACATTTATTAGCTCGTATTTAGGTATGCGCTCACCAAGCCCTAAGCTCAGATAAGCACTTTCCAGTAAGTCTAAGACTTTTGTTCTTGAGGCTAACGCCTTACTTAGTAATACCTCATTACTTAACTCCTTATTGTGTACTCCATCATTTGTTAACTCTCTAACACCATGAAATAGCTCTCTATCAGATCCATGAATTACGCAGATATCTGCTAGTTCATTTATTTGCTCCCATAAATTTTTATTAGTAAATTCATAACTATGGTGTTGCGCATATAGTAAGCATAAGGTCTCAAGTACTTTACGAAACTTAAACAGACTAACATCAGGGCTTACGTTCATTAGTAATAGTGCATTTTTGTAATCTGAAGCAATGGACTCTTTAAACAATGCTGCGAATTGTTCATCATTATTTATAGTGCTCATGCTAATACTCCCTGTTTTAACGCAGCGTTATTTTTAATCTGATACTCGCTACTACTAATGAGGCTAATCTTATTGCCCTTTTTATATCGGCTAGTAAACGTCTCCCAATTTATCTCACAGACCTCTAAGGCTTGCTCTACTGCTACATCTAAAATTAAATCACCATAAACGTATCCATTTTGAGTTGCGCTATTTTGATAAAAACGCCCTTGAGGATTAATCATTAAATAAGAATTTGTCATTGCTTCGTTGTCTTCTGCCACCATGACTTCTTTTAATGAAGCATGCCGTTTTATAAACCCCGAAAACTGCTCATCAGAAACTAATAAGTTGTTATTTAATACAGGAAGCACCTGAAACACCTTCCATTTTTCGGGTTTTATGTCTGCTATTAGCTGCTCGAATGATTCTTGGTAATTAAGGCTATTAACAACGGTGTTTACTTTTATTGTGATGGATGGATTAACGCTACGAAGCTGTGTAACTGCTTTAATTAAATCGTGACTTCCAAAAGACTTACCTTTACGATCTATTCGACCAATATTTTCACGTGCAGTTAAATATTGGCTGTCAAAACTGATCCCAATCATTGAAAACATGGCACCATAGTTATCTATAAAAGAGTCTGTTAAGTAATGGCCATTGGTAATTAGCGATAAATTAAAGCCTAGCAACTTTGTTTTTATGATTAACTTTTCAAAACGTTTTTTAAGTATTAAGGGCTCCCCACCTGCAAAATTAATACGTACACTTTTGTAAGGGAAAACTGCTTTTACTTGGTTGGTATTATCGTCAAAAAAGTAATCGGCTAATTTTTCCAGCATTAACTCTGCGTCTTGGCCATGAGCTTGGATTTCGCTGGGACGATCCCACTTTGCATAGCAAAATTTGCATGAGTAATTACATACTTCTGTAACGTGATAATTAATGACTAATTCATCAATAGAGTTATTCATACGAACCTCCTAACACAATGCTCAATAGTGTTGTTTTAATAGCTGAATCAGCTAATGAAAGTTCATTGGTTTCATTGAGTAATGAAAAAAGAATTAAATGGTGCATTAAAATCTCCTAATATCACCGCAGTGTGCGGTGACTTCAGGAGCAAGTATCAAACTGTGAAATTCACAAAAAAGGAAAGGCAGTAAATATTTTAATATTTATTTAGCAATAAACTATATTCTTCGTATTCTGCTTTTTTAGTGTTGTATAGAGTTACTAGCCATTGGCCATGTTCGCTAATAAACGCATCTGGGTTTTTAGTAATTAGTTTACCTAGAACACCAAACTCGCCTTCGATCACAGCCTTAAGAGCTAAATCATATGGGCTCGATTGCGTATCAAATTCAATAGAATTAGCAATCATCTCCAATGAACTATATTGACCTTCATTAAATGGATATGGGATTTCATCTTGTGACCAATCTATATTTTCATCTGATAGAAAAAGCCTTAAATCACCAATACGCTTATCAAGTGCTTGAAAGAGTAATTTTTTAGCCCTCCACTCCTTGGCAAACTGCTCAAAACTTGCAGTATTGATTTTTTCGCCATTGAGCCACTTTACAACTAATTTTTTATCTTCAAACAACGTATCTAGAATAACCAGATTACGGATAAATACATGATTACCTGCTTTAATAGGCTTTGGCACATAATCGACTGACTCTGATTTTTTATCTGCCTCATCAAGTAGTTTTGCTTTGAGGTTTTTATCTTTAACGTAATAATTTAAACGACTTCTCAACCGCTCTGGTAGCAAGTTGCGGTCAATTCCTAAAGCTTGACAGGCAACCGCTGCAATACTTTTATTTTTACCAGCCATACTGCTCACCATAACAACCAAGGCGTTGCTCTACTTTATGAACAGTTAAAGCCCCTCTAGCAATGTATGCGTAATTAATTTTGTAAGTATCTACTTTACACCGCTTTGCTACTCTATAAATTGCACCGACACACATACCTGCCAAATTTGCCTCTTTGAGAGATGTACTTAAAGAGCTGAGCAGCGACTCCTTTTGTTCTAAAAACTCTGAGCAAGACTCTTTAAGGTTAACCTTGTAGTAGAAATCATACCCAGTGCATTGACCCGCTAAATGTGCTTCAGTCACAGAGGTTGAAAGCCTTTCTAATAGCGAGCGCTGTTGCTCTTTTTTTTCTTTACATGCAAGGTCTATATCAACGTTTGCTAAACTGCTGGCACTGAAAAGAATGAATACAACTAATATAAACCCTTTAAACATTAGCTGTGCCTGCTTCTGCTAAGTCTTTTTCAACTACTTGCTTTGATGGTTTTTCGTCAGGCTTAAAGTTAATTAGACACGAAATAAATAAGCTAATTATTATCACGTCATCAATCCAATAAGCGTTGTATCTACTCACAATAAGAAAAGGAATAATGCCTAGTAGGCTTACTTTTATTAGTACGTTTAGTGACTGAATACCTAATAAGCTGACACTAAATCGAAAAGGAGTGATAGCTAATTTTTTATATTTCCCAATTAAATTGCTCGCTGTTTTAATATTTACAATCCAAAACCAGCCTACTAGTAACTTAACAAACAAATTATCCTGAGTTTTAACCAATACTAAGAGGCTAATAACCCCAAGCACTAAAATAACTATTAGCGTGATTAAGAAGTGAAATAAAGAATGAGCCCAAATGCTAGGTTTTGATAACTGCTCTATTTGGTTAGCTCTTGAAAAAAAGTAAAACTTTGCTGAGTTTCTAATTAAATCAGGTTTTTTTAGCTGAGATAAATATTCAAAAGCAATCATATGTTTGGCTTTATATGTTGCAAAGCCATTGTCTGATAATTGAAAATCTTCATTTTCGTCTAATAAGGTATTTTTTTTATCTAAATACGCTATTGAATCTAGCGCGGTGATAACCTTTTCATCACTTTTATCTAATTCTTTAGGTACTTCAAATCCTGTGTCTTTTTTTAGGGATGCAAGGTTTACTCGCCATTGCTGTATTAATTGATTCTGGGAGAGAGGGTTATCTTGAGTTTCTGCTTCTACTGTTTCAGTATTTTTACTAGTGTTCGAAGGCTCATTATTACTTTCCATACTTCTATTAATATCCTTATACAAATAACTAAAATGAAGTTTTTCTACTGTTAAAACTAAAGCTCTTATATTTTTTATACTTTAAAGCAGAGTGACAGTTAGGCACTTTAATCCATTAAAATCACTTCATAAGGTGGATTTAACATGCATAACCTGATGATACCGCAAAGATTGAGACTTTATAAAACTTAATTTTAAAAATATGAATGGTTTCTTAATTACTAAATTATGATTTCACTTAAGCGCGCTAGTGCCACTCTACCGCTTTTACTAGCCTAGCCAACTTATAAAAAGGCTATTTTTATTTATTAAAACTTCATTCAATCAAAAGGGCTACTGTAAGGTAGCCCCTTTGCTCTCATACAAACAAAATTTATTTAACTAAGGTTTTCAAATCTGCAGCAGTGCCGTTATACATTTTCCAATTATCAACAGACTCTATAATTTCTGCATTCGGAGATAATAGGCCTAGTGTTAACTTTTGGTCACGCTTAAACAAAGCAAGTCCAATATAATCATCTACACGAAGCATCCCCGTTCGATTATAAGCAACACCATCTGAGTAAACTAATGAAGTCTGATTCATTTCAAATACTGGCGAGAACGCTAGATCTTGGACATACGAAAAACGCGTATCAACTGCTTCACCACTGTCATATTCAACAGACATACGCTCTTCAAAATCAACTTCATAAGCAACACCATCAAATTCACCTGCACTATCATCCGCTAAGCCCGTATAAATAGAATGGTACCAATCACGATCTCGAAGACCCATACCTTCATTCACAGCTGCAGAATAGTCATCCATCCACATGAAGCCACCACCATATCTTCTTCCGTTTACTATCTTTTCTACTTTAAACAATAGCGCGGTACCCGCATCTGATTTATGGCCATAAATTAAGTTGTAAATTAAAGTGTGACTATCTTGGCTTGTTAGAACCATCGAACCATCAATATCAACGCTAAAATCATAACAATCAGCATCCACATCAGCGTTTAAAGGTTGCCCTGAATCAACAAACGCATTTTTTATACAAAACTGCTCCCAAGAACTCTCTGCTTTAATAGTTACTTGGCCATACTGATCACCATCAAGGCGGTCAAAATGGTATGCACTCCAATCACCCACAAACGAAGAGAGCGTGGTACCTTGGATGAAATCACCTTCTACAACGTCAACCTCTACGCTCGGGACCTTTAAATAAAGCAAACCACTTTCATCAAGCTCAAAAGAAATCTCACTGGCAACAACACCCGACTCAAGCGCTGCATAAACAGTATCAGCAGCAAGAGAGACGTCATACGGTACATCCGTTAAAGACACACCTTCTTGTAATAATTTAATTGCATAGTCAGATGCCAAGCCAACCAAAACAGCTTGTGCATTGCTATCATCTAGCGCCGTGTAGTCACCTTCAAACACACTCACATCAACCGACCATAAATCTGCGATTGACTCAACAGAGTAACCAGAGTCTACAGCCATCGTTGTTACAGGGCTTACATTCGCTGAGCCAGCTTCTGCATACATAGTGTATGAGTGGCCCACAATGTTGCCCTCATTTACGTTCGCTGTTTTCTCTGATATTGCATCAACAATAATTGCTGTATCTGTGTAGTCACCTGACACTGTAAATGCACCTGATGCTGATGTTAGGCCTAAAAACTCAGATTCTTCACACACTAAGTTTTGGTTTACGTCTGCACAAACGCGTGCATCGCTAAGTGGCCCTACAGTACCAATAACAAAATCAACATTGGTAACAACGCCAGTTGATGTGTCACCAGTCGAGTCCGGTACCTGCGTTTCAGAGCCAGAACCACATGCCGCAAGCAAGCTACAAAGAGATAAGGTAATTAATTTTTTCATTTTTATATTCCAATATTTTTAAGGTAGGTAAGCAACTGAGGTGCCTGAAGATTAAACTTTGATTTTTAGCATATTTTTTTGTAAGCGCGCTCCACTTAGAGCTCTCTTTAAACGACTTACAACAACTCAGCTGTTGGCTACACTTTTAAGATGTTCTAGTAAAATTCCCATTAAATTTTCATCATATTGTGATGTCCCGTCAGGGCTTACAGAAACAGGATGACTTAAACGATATTCAACTTTTGACTTACCGCGGTACAAAAAAATATCTAAATCTACATACGCAACCATATCACCTGAATTAAATGTAAAACTATTCTTGTAGACTCGCTTATTTGACTTATTCTCATTCGGTTTTTGCTTTAATTTTCTCTCAAAACTTGTTTGAACAGATGCAGGGTCAAATTCAACATTAAATGAACCGCTAGAATAAACATGTCTATCAATATTTTTGCCGGGTTTATTCAATACATTATCGAGTAACTCTTGAAGTGTTTTGTCGCTTATTGGGGAAGATATTGGAATAAATAATGCGTCAGAAGCATCTTCTGCAGTTGCAGTCACTGCAGGTAAAAGGTTAACTTTAAAAGATTCAGTTGTTTCTTCAATTTGGTAAGGAAATGCAGTGTGAACTTTTGAAAGGTAAGTACTACCTGTGCGAAATTTATCCCCGCGAAAGTAGGTAATCTTCACTTCAGAATCAGTTAGAGAAACTTTTTTACCCCATATTAATTTTATGTCTGCCGTTTGCCACTTTCCGCATTCGATATCGCATTGCGTATATCCAGTATGTGCTGAAACATGCTCCCTTAAAGCATTTTTCACAGCTCCTAAAGTAACAACATTACTTGCAACGCCTGGTAGTTTTTTATATTCAAGTGTTTTATTTTTAGCCGTTAGACTCAACGGGATATCCCTGATATCGGGAGTTGACTTACAACCCGAAACAAAAGATAAAATAACAGCGATTACAGCAAGTCTTTTTAAGTTCATTATTAATAATTCCTTCTTATTTAAAGTTTAATTAAATGCGATTTTGTAAACTTATATACAATGGTTTTGAAGCATGTTTTTTCACGAAAGGAATATCTATGATTTTTTAAAAAGGAGGTAGTGAATAAATATAAAACAGTGTGATTTAGTGTGAAATATTATAATTATTAAATAGTTATAAATATCATGGAGATTGTTGAAATAATCAAAACAAATGGTTAAACTCCCCGAAAAAATAATAAAGCTCTTCCTGTGAACTATAAAATCAATGACTTTTTAATCTCACCAGATATTCATTTAGCATCAAAAAACAACGAAAAATTTGAACTGACCTCCCAAGAAATAATTGCACTTAAACTGTTTTTTTCGTCCGATGATGGTTTTGTTGATACACAAACTCTTGAATCAGAAATTTGGGGGGAACGCATTGTAACTAAAAACTCACTTCGTAAACTGATAAGTGATCTACGGTTAAAATTTGGCGATAGGGAATCATTTAAAAACATAAGAGGCAGAGGCTACAAACTCACATTTGAATCGATTGAACCCTCAACGGTTAATCACAAAAAAGTAACGAGTTATAAGTACTTGTTCACTTTACTATTTATTATTTTGATATGCATTGTGGCAATTTTATCATATAGCTATAAGGGTAAAGTTAAAACATTACCAAAGGTTTCAACTCAGACCGTTTTTGAATCTAAAGATTATATTTTGGACTATGCGACTCATAACAATACGTTATTTGTTACTGCGCGAGACAAAAATACATCAAAGTTATACAAAGTTCTAAATCGCCAAAACACAGTGTTAATGTCGGAAAATTACTCTGGTGCTTATCGCGGCTTAGAAATTCACACTAGCGGCCGCACCATAATGCACATGGTTGAAGATTCGAAATGCAAAATTAAAATCTACCGAATACCAGTCGAAGACCAAATAGATGAAATTCCTTGTAACAGGCAAAATGCATTCCCCTCTTTTGATTGGATCGATGAAAATAGGTTTTACATTACTTTTAACGTTGATCCGAGTTCATCAATCAAACCTTTTGTATATGACCTGACAACGAAGCGATTGGAAGAGGTCTTTAGCATCAACTTTGAGTCAGAAAATAAGAAAAATTTTATTGATGCATACATAAAAGGCCACAATGATGGCGTATTTTCATTAAGAGAGAATCATTTAGATAAAATGTCTTTGACTTACTTTGAAGGTAATAATAGGAGAACACTTTATAAATTTAGAGCTAAACCTTATTCCGTTGCAGTTGCACAACAAAACCTATTCTTTGTAGGTAATAATAATGAGCTATTTATGTTGCCCTTATCAGATGACATATTATCTCAAGATATAAATTTATCGCTATTGATGGCATCGCAAGCTACCAAAATTGATGATCCTTTAGTTCTTGAAGAACAACTCTATTTTTCTTTAGGTAACGTTACCAAGGAAGTTATATATAGTTCATCAGGGGATTTTACTTATAGCTTAGAAAATGGTGTTAGAGACTTCACCTATACTGATAATGTGCTTACAGTTTTAGCATTAACCAATAGTGGTTACGCAATAGAACAACTCAAAGATGGACTTGTATTTAATACTATTTACTTCGATTCAAACCTGAGCCTTAGGCATATAGCTTTTTTTAAAAACGAAATATTCTTGGCTGGTGCTGATGGTGTTTATAAGTTATTTGAAAATAAGCTGATTCAGATTAGTAATATAAAAACTATCGAGCTCGTGTCTAACGGTAAATGTATGATAGCAGAGGGTGACGGTATTCATTTATTTGAACAAAAAAAACATACCTTCATGAAAATAGTAGAGCAGGGTGAAAGAGCATTTCAAAGTGAGCAAGGGTGTTTATTTGTTGATACGCTAACTGGGAATATTGTTAATGAAAATCGTGAAATAATAAGTAAGCAAACAAAGAAAAGACTATTAATTGAGCACAAAGGAAAACTTGCACACAGATACAATGTCAAAGAACAAACACACATTGTGGATATTAAAAGCGGTAAAGTAATAGAAAGAACGAGAGAGCGAGCCCGATTTACAAGGCTTATCTCCTATGAGGATGATATTCTTTATTTAGGAGGAGCTGATGTTAATACTTCTATTTTGAGGTTGAAATTAGATTAAAAGCTTATCAGCTATAATCACCCTGAACTTATTATCGCTAGAGTATTTAATTTCATTGAGTGAGTAAGCGCATTGAAATTGGATGAATCTATAGTATGCAAAATTTCATTTTTCATACTATAAAACGTAAAAAAAGCGCCCTGATTAACTAGGAGCGCTTTGCGTTTAGGACAAATAAACGGGTTTTATACAAATTTAAATAACAAATATTTGAGCATGATTTTCATACTTCGGTTATTTTTCTGGCGATATTGCTCATAGTTAATTATGCCAATAGCCATCTTGGTACAGAATAAGATCAGCGTAATAAACCAAGCAAAATTTTGAGTTGATTGGTACTGGAAAGAAGGTACTGCTGAGCCACCAAATACAATGGTCGAATATACGATTTCTATTCGATGCCGGCTTACTGCTTTCAATATCTCGGGCATTAAAAGCCGTCATCAAACGAGTCAAATGCATCAAAGCAGCCACCATCATTTGAATCCGCTATCGATTCTTCAACCTCGAAAACAGTCATTACTCTATCGTGTTGGCCTATCACATTGCCGCCTACATCTACGATATTGCAACTCGCATTAGTAATAGGAAGACCGCTGGCTGGATTAATAGCAATATCAGTAACGTCATTATTTTTCATTTTTAAACCTTATTAATCATTAATTTATGCTTTCAAATTTAATGATTTCGTGATAAAAAACAAACTGTTTGACTGCGCAGCTCAGCAACAAACATTTTGCATAAGTAGTTCCCCCTCCCCTTACTTAACCTAATTTTTTATTAAGTAAAAACCCTTTCCTCTTTATCTAAAAAGTTCATTAATAAGTTTATTTTGAAGGCGCTTTTGTCTAAAAGACGCTCTTATAAAACGCATTTTTCGGCACGAAAAACTGCAAAAATAGCGCCTCAGAATGAGGCCAACAAGCGCGTAATGTGTTGTAGGCGAAGCCGCAGACACATGGAGACAGCGCGAATGTACAGCTGGTCTGTACTACCCGCGATAGTGTTTCGCATCAGCGAAATTCGATTAAAATTTGGCACAAATTGATATCGAACCATCTATTTTCGTCAGAAAATAAAAGCGAAGAAAAATGCGGATAATGGGGCACCCATCGCATTGTCTGCAGCAGCAGTATGGCGGGTAGTACAGGGCGGAGCACGGTACATTCGCGCTGGGTCTACAACGCTAGCGCGATAGCGCGTCGAGTCAGCTCGTTGCGGAGCAACATCAGAGCTGGCGGGCGTTTTAGACCCTATGGTTGAACAACGAAGTTGAGAAGCCATCCGCTGAAGGCGGTTTTTGTTGCGATAATTATCGCGGCAATGATTCCGTGCATGCTGTAAGAGCATCTCGGAATGAAAAACGGGGTTTAAGTCATCAAATAACGGTAATTTGTGTACTATGGGGCTAGTTAATTTTACTAATTAACTAGCCAGAAAGATTTTAGAAAATGACACAACAACCATCAATAAATTTGGAAACGAACAACACTCTTCATACTCACTACCCTCGCTATTTTGATATTGATATGCGGTATTATCCAGGCGTAAACAATCATCAAAAAGGGGTTAACCGAACACGATTAACCATTTTAATTGCAATTCGGTTTTCCATTGTTACACCAGGCATTGTGCGTTGGCTATATGCCATCAATCATCGGTTAGCTTTAGAGCATCTAAACCGGCTAGAAAAAGATGGTTTTTTGCGGGTGGTAAAAACACACCGCAGTCCAGATGGTCGCGTCTATGTTCCTACATATACAGCTGCCAAATTTGCCGAGGAGTTAATGGGCATCGACGTGTATTTTAGGAGTAATAAAAACCCTGCTCTGCAGTTCAACCAAAATAATGTAGTACACAACCTTATAAACGCATTTGTAATGTTGCGCGGTATACATAATTATCATAGTGATGAAACGTACGCCCCACTGTGGAAGGGATTTATTACCGAGCCTGAATTTCAACGAATTAACGGCCTATCCGCTACACGAACCGTGGATGGCGCTGTGCTACTTCCTGATGGCTCAATAGTCGCTATTGAGGTGGAACACTCTTTTAAAAACAAAACTGCACGACAGGCCATTTTACTAAAATATTTGTCGTCTTTAAAAAAGGGCGATTACAGTAAGATTTTTTTATTCTCCCAATCAGTCAAAATTTTTGATGACATTAAGCGACTCCACGAACAGTTATTTGAGGAAATGCCGCAACGTTTTGACAAGAAGACACGAGCACCACTTCTCAGTGAAAGCGATGCTGAATTACTTCACTCGTCTATTATTTTCCGCACTAAATTATGTGAAGAAATTAATGAAATTTTTTATCAATAAACGATAGATAAGCAAAGGGGGAATGGATAGTAATCCATTCCCCCTTTGCTTTTGGCCTATTTAAAGCCTTGCCAACATTATTATTAAAAACACGCTTTTGTGAAGTAATAACAAGGCGCTATATTTGCGTCACGCCTTCCCCTAGAGGTGTAATCTCTATTAATGAGATTGAGCTGCTTAAACCAGTTTTCAGCTTAAGTAGTGAGCCTGCAAATAATGACTCATGGCATATTTTAGGGGTAATGATTAGGCAGTTATTTTATTATTAAAATAACTTATATTTGTCCTTTATTATTTATTTAGAAGACTGTTTATTGAATCTTGGATATTACGATCAATACGATCTTGTTCAAACTCGTCAACAAATTCACTTTCAATATCATTTTTACAGTCGTCTTCAAATTCATCCTCGAACTTACTATCAAAAACTGAATCAAAGCGCTCTTCTGGCGCATCACTAAATGCTTGCTCTGGCTCTTCATAAAACTCGTCATCGTAATCAGGATATGCTGGTACGGGTTGGTGTACATCGTTTATTAAACAAATCATTAATTTATACATCAACAATTTTACGCCACGATAATTAAGATGTTTTTTATTAAAAGATTGAGGCTCTACAATAGCCCAAAAGCCTTTAAAGTTAGGGTTATCTGCACTTAGCATGAGTTTGTTTATTTTATGATCGTTATCCCTTACAACCGTTTTGACATCTTCTAACAGGGTGATAATGTCTAGAGTAGAGGTATATCTGCAAGTCATAGAATTTCCTTATCGTAAATTAATTTTGATAATTATTATCCGTTAATAATTACTTACTCCCCTTATTATGAGGTTATTTATAAATAGGCACTCTCAGGGAGAAATAGTGACTTTTTTTGTGAGTTTAAATTATTTATTTAAAACACAATTGGATCAGAATCTTTAAAACTAAAAAGCGAGCCTAAAGGCTCGCCAGAATTTATGAGCTTTCTATTAACCGTAACCAACTGTCTTCTGCAGCTGCAAAATATACGTTGGGTTTTAGCATAAATAGCTGCTCAAATTCTGCACTAAACAAGCTGCAAAAGTTTGTTATGTCTTCAATATGTATGAGTAAAAAAGCATACATCTCAATACCTTCCAAATACCTCTCCGAGAACTCAGGATTAGCAGCTAGTAACTGTTGAGAAATACTAATACCCAGCACACACCCCACGCTATCTCGGTGTAAATAAACGTAATTGGTGAAGCCTAGTTCAAGTTCTTGCTTATCAACAACATCAGCTAATAGCAAAATGGTGGAAGCATCCTCCCAGGGAGATTTACTAGCGCGTACATATTGGCGTATAAACGGTGACTTTTGATCTTTCATGATTTTTCCTAATTATTTGTCCTAAAACTAACTAGGCATAAGTGAGGAGAAAAATTGAAAGGTAATAGACAAACGACGTAAATTTGCAAAACACCTCAAAAACATTAAGGTTAAGATATTGTTTCAAATATTGAGAATTAAAAATGAGTGATTTTATATGGCTATTACCAGCTGCTGTGTTGACGATAATTCTAATTAAGCTTGTTAAACAAGCTAAGAAAGTAGATTAAGTAAAAAAACTTAACTTTTTTGATATAACCGACGGTAGTTAAAGTGACCTATGAGTCACTTTAAGGCCTTAAATGCAGCTTAATGTTCCCTAAAAGGCACTTTATTGTGAAAAGTGTAAAACGCTAATATGCGTTTTAATTTTTTACGCTTCTAATTTGATTTACACTCTATTGTATAAGGAACCTGAACAAGATTAGTCAGTATCTACTTTGCTTGGCATTAACACATCTCAAACGCTTTACTCGCAAAAAATAGACACTATTGCATCCATTAATCTTATTTTAAATCCATTTTAGATACAGCTGTGTCTCTTTTATACTTGCGGGTTACATTATTAATTACCTACTATTAAGCGAAGGTGATGTGCAGCTAGCTTTTGCAGAACATCTAAAAGAAGGTCGCAAAAAAGCAAAAATGTCACGCGAAGCGTTAGCTAAAAAAGTACGGTACCTGCTTCTACGATAAAAAAGTTTGAAGTTACTGGGCTCATTTCATTCAGGCAGCTATTACTTTTATGGCAAACTCTTGACGATTTGACCCGTTTATATGAATTAACAAAATCGCCAGCTCAAGGTAAGAATGCGCCAACGTCTATCGAACAGGTATTAAAGCGTTATTAAATAATATCGATTCAAAGGTTATGGTAGTTTGTGTTTTTAATTTTTCAGTTAATACAATTTGCCTTTTAAGGCTGTTTTTAAGATACTAGCCAGGTGCTTATGAATTTCTAAAAATCGTAGCACAAACCATAGCACGACAAAGCAACACCTTGTTTTATATAAATTTAATTAAAAGCCTTATAACTATCGCAGTTAATGCATTTGTTATTTATGAGTAGAGCCATTTTTTAGCCTTTTAAATTAATATCATTATAAAACAAAAAGATAAGTAAAAATAAAGGTGTATAAAGGCTAATTTTTGTGCAGCTCTAGTTTAATAAAAAACCGCTATTTTTCATTAAATCGTAACACACATTCCTAACACACCATTTTATTTTTAGGTGTAAATTGCAGCCGCGGATTATGCCTATTTTTCTCTGTTTCTTTGTTGATCTTAATCAATAAAAATCGCCGCAAGGCCTTTATTTATATAGGTTTAACTAATGGGCTAAAAAACTACTCAAGCTTCTGGCAGAAACCGAAAGGCAACTCGTGTTTGGTATTTATGCGTCGCTATAGGCTATTTATGGCAATAACATATTGCTCGGCACTGCTTTATTTAAAAGCTCAAGCCACTGCTGCAAATTAAACCTTAAAAGATAAACTCGCCGCAAAGTATTTATAAAAGTTAAAAATGCTTTTATAAATCACTACTTTTAACATCTAATGATATTTAACAGCGCCGCTGTTATGATTAAACATAACTTCAACAATAATTAAGTTTTGAAATGATAAGCGGTTTTAATAATGCCTAATTACTCCCTTGATGATTTACGTTATTTTTGCACTATAGTGAAATTAGGTAGCTTTAAAAAAGCATCCGAAAGTCTAAATCTATCATTATCAACCTTAAGCCGCAGAATACGTTTATTGGAGCAAACTCTACAGTTAACCTTACTTAATCGAGACGCTCATCGCGTTACATTAACTCATACAGGGGAGCTATATTACGCTCGCTACTGCAAACTGTTTGAGGAAGTAGACGCCATAGAGCAAGCGTTATCTGATGAGAAGCAGCAACCAAAAGGTAAAATTAGAATTTCTGCGCCAATTTACATGGGCAAGCATTTTTTAAGCGCTATTTTTTGTGATTTTTTACTGCTGTATCCAGAAATACAGTTAGATTTACGTTTTTCAAATGACTTAATTGATATCGAAAAAAAAGGCATTGATATTGCTTTTAGAGTAAGAAACCCTGCTATTGATAATTGGGTTATTAGAGAGTTGAAACTCACCCATAATATAATATGTGGCCGCCCTAACCAAACCACTCATTTAATTACCCACCCTGAACAATTAGAAGAACAACCCAAAGTTATTTGCTTTGGATTAGCACCGTGGCAATTAAAAAATAAACTGACTAATGAAGTGTATAACGTTGAGCCAAAAAAACACATTAGGCTTGAAGTTGATGAAATTCAAATGATGAAACATGCCGTAGAATCGGGTGTTGGCATTAGTTATATACCTGATTATATTGCATTGCCATTAATAGAGTCAGGAACGCTTGAGCGTATTCTTCCTGATTGGCAAAGTGCAGGGCAGCCTTTTTCTATGCTTTATCGCGACAGAAAACAAATCCCTCATCGTGTGAGGTTACTAATAGACTATACCTTGCAACACTTTAGCTAAAGCGCTGCAAGGTATTTTTTAATAACTCAGCCTCAGTACCATAACGCTATAAAAGTCGCTTAAAGTATTGCTGTAATTACTAAACGGCTTGCTTAAACGGATTACGAGTATCTTGATGCTCATCAAGATTACGCATTAAAATAGCGTACGCTAAATCTAGTGCTTGAGGCAGCGCTATTTTAACAATATGGCCGGAACCTTTAGCATCGCTAATACTTTCACCCTTTTTATTTTCCATCTGCTCAAGTACAAAGCTAATATTACCTTGTGGGGTCATTAACTCTAATGAATGGCCAACACAAAACTTATTTTTTACATCAATATCAACTAAGCCGTTAGCATCTCTACCCAGCACTTCGCCAACAAACTGTTGTTTAGTTGATACCGAATGGCCGTATTCATAATTTTGATAGTCTTGGTGCGCATGGCGCTTTAAAAAGCCTTCGGTGTAGCCTCTGTGGGCTAAATTTTCTAAGGTTTTAAATAAGTTGGTATCAAACGGGCGACCAGCTACTGCGTCATCAATTGCTTTGCGATAAACCTGCGCGGTGCGTGCTACATAATAAAAAGACTTAGTGCGCCCTTCTATTTTTAAGCTATGTATACCCATTTGGGTAAGTTGCTCTACATATTGTACTGCACGTAAATCTTTTGAGTTCATAATATAAGTACCATGCTCATCTTCATAAGCAGGCATATATTCACCGGGGCGACCTTGCTCCTCTAACATGACTATTTCGCTGCTAGGCGCGCCTTCACCAAGCGTAGGTATTATACTTTTAGGATCGAACTTATGTACCATTTCACCCGTTTCGTTTTCAACGCCCGGTTTTACATCGTAATCCCAACGACAAGCATTAGTGCATGTACCTTGATTTGGATCGCGTTTGTTTATGTAACCCGACAATAAACAGCGTCCAGAGTACGCCATACACAAGGCACCATGGACAAATATTTCCAGCTCGGTATTTGGGCAAAGCCTGCGTATTTCGGCAATTTCTTCTAGCGACAGTTCGCGCGATAAAATAACTCGCTCAATCCCCTGTTTTGCCCAAAATTGTACACTCGCGTAATTTACCGCATTCGCTTGTACCGATAGATGAATAGGCATAGTCGGCCATTTTTCTCGCACTAGCATAATTAAACCCGGATCAGACATGATCAGCGCATCGGGCTGCATAGCAATAACCGGCTCAATGTCGCGTAAATACGAGTTAACTTTAGCGTTATGCGGCGCAATATTAGATACCACATAAAATTTTTTATTTAGTGCATGCGCTTCATCTATGCCTATTTTTAATGTTTCAAGATCAAACTCATTATTACGCACTCGTAAGCTATAGCGTGGCTGCCCTGCATATACTGCATCGGCACCATAAGCAAAGGCATAGCGCATGTTTTTTAAGCTGCCCGCGGGCGATAATAGTTCAGGGGTAAACGCAAACGGCGGTGTATTTTTTGAAGAGTTAACAGTAGTTGATGGCATGAGCGCTCCATACATAAAACTGGTTACAAGCCAGTTGCATGAATAATTAAATAACAAAGCGCGGCAGTATATAGAGTATTAATTTAAGGATAATTGATCAGCATCATGTACTGAGTATTTAGCGTTAAAAGCACAATAATTTAGCCCTTATTTAAAACACCTCTCACTAACGAAAAACTGAGTAGCGTTTTGCGCTAATTTTTCGTAGTAGCCGCAGTTATTTATATTGCGATACTTGCGGCTACTTAGTCACAGGGGTTAATAAAAGCGGGTATAATTTAGGGCAATAAAATCTAGCCCTGGATTTGGCTTTTTGAAGCCGGCGTTAGAATAATGAAAGTAGCGTATAGCCACGCTTTGTCGATTATTTTTGCCAAACTTCATCACTAAACCTAAGCGGTCTTCAAATTGATAATGGGTGCTGACATTTTTGCCCGCAAACACAGTATCGTCGAGTAACGAAACACCAATCCCAAACTCTATAAAAATAGGTTTATCTGCCATCTGGGTTATCGGGTATTGGATCACTGGCGAAATAGCAAGCACTAGGTTACTGTCGTAGTCATTTTCAGCACCATACTCCCACAGGTTTAAGCTTGATTCAAAATACATATTTAAATTCTCTGAATACTGTTTTAACCAGTCAACGTGGTATTGCAGCGCTAGCTTAATCCCTTTGACATCTCCTTCACCTTGAATGTAATCAATCGAATAACTCTTGTTTTGAGTTGCGTCTGCCGAAAATACAAAACCAAACATTAGTGTCAAACTTAGAATAATATTTTTCATAGCAATATAAGCGTGTTAAGTTGAATTTGGCGGCTATTTTAATGACATTTATCACGGTTAAAATTTAATTAATTAGTATAAAACAATCGACTTAATAGAATTTAATTAACCGCCAATATCATTGCTGCAGCACACAACTACACGAACAATAGCCATTATGTGAGCAAGTTTTTGCACAAACAGGCAAGTTAATTTGTTAATAGCCGTTTAATACTTGAGAAAATAACGACTAAGGTGTAGATTTTAATATTGTTTTTATAATTTTTTAGCACTGTGACTATGGTTCGATTATTCTTTATTATTGCAATTTTTATTGTGCTCAATGGCTGCTCTTCTGGGCGTTTTTTGCAATTAAATGACCAACAGCCACAAATTAGCAATGCGTTGGGCTATGCTGTTTTACCTAATTTAGCGCCCTTATCGCTAGGCGCGTTACACAGCCATTGTCTGAGCGTGAGTGATGATACAGATATTGGCCTAGTATTGAGCCTACAATGTGCGCAAACTCTGTTGGCCAGAGCGCAATTACCCTCTAATTTAAAAACGTATGCACTGAGCCTCTACAACAGCTCTCTTTATAAACTACTAAAAAGCGATCCCACACAATTAAACCTTGTTTCGGTTGCAATAAACGGTGAAAAACAATTTACCTTTGTAAGTAACCTATTACCTTTAGAGCCACGCCTTGCGGCTAAAACACTGGGTGAGTTGGGGGTTGCCTTAGTGGTAAAAAAACAGCAGCCCGACAACCCAAAAGCCAAGTTTTACCCTGAAGAAGGTATTTACCGCGCCTACAATGCTAAGTTAAAAACAATTGAAACACAGGGGTTAACCTACCTAGTTACCATAGATATTGAACAACAAAACAACACTAAAGAAATTAGCTTAGGAAATAATCGCTACGCATTAAGTTATTCACCCGCAGCAAGTTTTTT
Source organism: Pseudoalteromonas sp. HL-AS2 (assembly GCF_031198805.1). Classification (NCBI taxonomy): domain Bacteria; kingdom Pseudomonadati; phylum Pseudomonadota; class Gammaproteobacteria; order Alteromonadales; family Pseudoalteromonadaceae; genus Pseudoalteromonas; species Pseudoalteromonas sp. HL-AS2. Next base: position 607,603 of record NZ_CP133572.1, read on the forward strand.
AATGCTGCTAGAAGATGCCACCATAGACCAATTTAGTTGGCTAGGCTTTGTCTCTGCCAGCGAAGCCGAAAAGCGTCGTGGCATATTTTCACTTGCCCAATTAACTGCTGACAAAGAACCATTAGTAATGATCCACGGTTTAAATTCTGATCCACTGATTTGGCGTTACTTAACCATGGCCATATTAAATGATGCAGTATTAAGCCAACGTTATCAAATTTGGCATGTGTATTATCCCTCAGGTCCGCCACCGTTTTTTAATGCCATGAGAGTGCGTCATTTACTCAGTGAACTGAGCCAAGTTGCTAGCGGGGAGCAAGGCTTTGAGCGCGCAACAATAATTGGCCACAGTATGGGCGGAGTGATCAGTAAAACACTAACAACAAATAGCAACTACGCATTGTGGGATGCCACTTTTACCGACAGACCCGAACTGCTACTCAACGAAAAACAACGCGATATTAAAGATATTTTTGTGTTTGAGCCGGTGTTTAACTACAACCGTGTATTCTTTTTAGATACCCCACATCGCGGCTCCAGTATTGCCAGCTCAGCATTAGGCTACATAGGCGCGTCCTTGGTTACTTTGCCACTGGAATTTACTGGCCTTTTTAAAGCACTTATCGATAAGGTTGGCATAGCTAAACTAACTAAAGGTATGCTGCCTTTTTTAAAAGATTATGGTCCAAATAGCGTACAAGTACTCAGACCTGGGCACCCTTTAATGGATGCGTTGGGCACATTACCCGTGCAAGGAGAAGCGTATAATATTATTGGTTCTACTAATCGTCTAATCTGCGATTCAAGCGATGATTGCAGTAATATCAGCGACAGCGTAGTTGACTACCCTAGCGCTTATTACGACAAAGCTAAAGAGACTATTATAGTTAAATCAAGCCATAACTCCTTTCAAAACCCTAGTGCAATTGAGTATATTTTAACAAAGTTAAAATCGCAGTAAGCGCACAAAACAAAATATAAATAAAGCCTGCTAAATATATTCAAAGATGGTTATTAATAATAATTAGTATTTTTACGTTAAAACGCGTATAATTCGCGCCCGTTAATATTCATACTTTCACTTAAAATTATTGGAGCATTAAGATGGCTTTAGAACGTACTTTCTCAATCGTAAAACCTGATGCAGTTGCTAAAAACCACATCGGCGCTATCTACAACCGTTTCGAAACTGCTGGCCTTAAAATCGTTGCAGCTAAAATGGTTCACCTTTCACAAGAGAAAGCTGAAGGCTTCTACGCTGAACACAGCGAACGTCCTTTCTTCGGTGCTTTAGTATCTTTCATGACATCTGGTCCAGTAATGGTTACCGTTCTTGAAGGCGAAAACGCTGTTCTTAAAAATCGTGAAATCATGGGTGCTACTAACCCTGCAGACGCACTAGCAGGCACTTTACGTGCAGACTACGCTGACAGCATCGACGAAAACGCTGTTCACGGCTCTGACGCTGTTGAATCTGCTGCTCGCGAAATCGCGTACTTCTTCGCTGACGAAGAGCTTTGTTCACGTACTCGTTAATTCGAACTCGTTAACATATTGAAAAGGGCTTTCGGGCCCTTTTTTAGTCATTATGTAAGGTATTAATCAGTAAACTTATAATGTTTTACTTAATGATTAAGCTGAGTGAATTGTGTACAATTCGTCCTCGTAAATTTTTATCTCCACCGTCACCGATTGAGGTTGTTTCATGACCGAACAAAAAAAGATTAACTTATTAGATTTAAACCGAGAAGGGATGCGCGAGCTATTTGCATCGTTCGGTGAAAAGCCGTTTCGTAGTGACCAGGTGATGAAATGGATTTATCATTTTGGCGTAGATAACTTCGACGATATGAGCAACGTAAACAAAAAGCTTAAAGAAAAACTTAAAGCTGAATGCGAAATTGTTGCCCCAGAAATATCAGTGCGTCAACAAGCTAAAGATGGCACGATCAAATACGCATTAGTGCTTGAAGGCGGCCAAGAAGTAGAAGCTGTTTGGATCCCTGAAAAAGAACGCGCTACGTTATGTGTATCATCGCAAGTTGGTTGTGCGCTTGAATGTACTTTTTGCTCTACAGCGCAACAAGGCTTTAACCGTAACTTAAAAGTATCTGAAATTATTGGCCAGGTTTGGCGTGTAGCTAAAGATATTGGCCTTGATGGTCACAGCGAAAAACGCCCGGTAACAAACGTGGTAATGATGGGCATGGGTGAGCCACTCCTTAACGTTAAAAACGTAGTCCCCGCGATGGAACTGATGTTGGACGATTGGGGTTTTGGTTTATCTAAGCGCCGCGTTACATTAAGTACTTCAGGCGTGGTACCGGCTCTGGATTTACTAAAAGAAAAAATTGACGTAGCACTGGCTATTTCATTGCATGCTCCTGATAACGCACTGCGCGATATTTTAGTGCCCGTTAATAAAAAATACCCTATTGAAGAGTTTTTAGCGGCGTGTCGTCGTTATATCGATGGCTCTAAAGCAAATAAAGACGTAACCGTTGAATACGTTATGCTCAATGGTATTAACGACAGCACCGACCAAGCGCACGCATTGGTACAAACGCTTAAAGGTACTCCTTGTAAGGTAAACCTTATTCCGTTTAACCCATTTCCGGGTAACGAATATACGCGTTCGAGTAATAGTCGTATTGACCGTTTTTCTAAGGTTTTACAAGCAGCCGGCATTACTTGTATTGTACGTCGCCCTCGCGGTGATGATATTGATGCAGCCTGTGGTCAATTAGCTGGCGATGTTGTTGATAGAACAAAACGCTTGGCTAAAAAGAAAATGCGTGACGATAACGCGATTGCCGTTAATATTCACCAAGCATAGTCTCATCTCTAAATAGCAATCAGTCTTAATTAATACTTCATATCAAGACTGATTGCTTTTAAGTCGTTTATTTTTAAATAATTGATGCAACATAGATGCTTTTAGGTAAGATAGGCGCTATGGACAAAAATAAAGAGACAAGGTAATGCGACCTTTACTAGTTTTAACTATATCTACGCTCGCCTTAGGCGGTTGCGTTACAGAAAATAGTTATAACGGCAGTGATAAACCCGTTGTCGAAAATAAAATTAATAGCGCAGGCGCAGCTCGAACTCGCATTGCCCTTGCTTTACAATATTTAAATACGGGTAATAACTCTCAAGCGAAATATAACCTTGAACGTGCCAGCGAATATGCGCCAAACCTACCCGAAGTCCACTACTCTTTGGCTTATTACTATCAACAAGTTGGTGAAAAAAAACTTGCCGATTTAGCCTATCAAAAAGCACTTGCTATTAAACCTGACGATCCTAATACCTTAAATAACTATGGGGTATTTTTATGTGGTATTGATGAATACGACCGTGCTACTGATCAGTTTTTAAAAGCAATCGCAATACCTAGCTATATCCGTGTTGCCCAAAGCTACGAAAACTTAGCGTTGTGCGCTATAGAATTTGACGACTTTGATAACGCCGAAACTTATTTTCAGCAAGCAATAAATCATAGCTCTCAGCGCGCTTCAACGCTGATTAGTTTAGCGGCTTTATATTACGCTAAAAGCGATTTATACAAAGCAAGTGCACTGTTAAAGCGCTACGACGATACCGCGCAAATATCTCCGCGTGCTTTATTACTTAGTTATTTAATTAAACAGCGCATGGGTAAAATTGAAGAAGCAGAGAAAATTGCTGCAACTATCCTACAAACTTACCCAAGTAGTGATCAGGCTTTTGCGATTAGAGATAGCCAAATAAAACAAACCGAATTTGAAGTCTTGCGCGAAAAATATCGTCAAGCGCAGCTCAATGAATTAAAACAAGATGGTAGCGAAGCGCAATTAAGTTCACAGCCTAAAATAAAAATAATTCGTAAAAAGCGTCCATCACAAAATGACTCAACAAGCTTAATTAGTGCTAATAAAACACCCGTTGCAACAGTAACAGCCCCAGCTGCAGTAATAGCCGAAGTTAAACCAGCTCAGCCGTCAAGCAAAACTGTCGCGCCAACAAGCCAGGTGAACGCTGCGCTAAACGCAAAACTAATAACAAACTCAACAAACCAAAGCAGCAAGCAAGCTATTGTTAGCCCTTTAAGTACGCAGCCTGAGACACCACCAAGCACCTTGCCTGCAGCACAGGTAGCAGCTAATAATAACGTTAAAATAATTTCTTTTGGCGCTCCTCAACCTGCTAATAACAGCGCTAATAAAGCAAATACAACTAACACTACTTTCAGCCAAACGAGTGCTCAACCTAGTAATAATGGTCAGGTGGTTTTTTATAAGGCCACTAAAGATGCAGATGTATTTACTAGCAATAACAGCAACGAACTTGACACCATAGAGCTGAGAAATGCGCCAACAAGTAACGACAATAAGCTACCTATGCTCAATCCTAAGGTTGCGCCACTTACAGTACCGTTTCATATAATAGAGTTTGGTGAAAACCTATTTAGCATTTCGGTACGATACAATGTTAAACTACAAAAGCTCCTACTATGGAATGGATTAAAAGAGTCAGATCGGGTAATGAATGGCAGTAAAATTTACCTTAACGATCCTAATATTTATTATGAAATTAAAGCTGGTGATACCCTTTTTGAAATAGCTACCCAGCGGCAGGTATTAATTGATGAATTAATGCGATGGAATAAATTAAGTCCTGATATAGCACTAACACCAGGGCACAATCTTTTACTAGTGGATCCAGACTCATACCTATTATGAATGAAGAAATTACTCAGCCCCAAAGCGAACAACCTTCTCTTGGGCAAATATTAAAAACACACAGAGAAAACGCTGACATTAGCCTTGCTACTATGGCAACACATTTAAAACTGACTGTGTTACAAGTACAACGCATGGAAAATGATGAATATCAGTTACTTGGCCCTACAACCTTTGTAAAAGGGTATATAAAAAATTATTGCCGAGAGCTAAAAATTGATCATACACCTATTTTGGCTATGCTACCTGCACCTACAACGCCTGAAAAACCCGTTGATATGCAGAGTTTTTCGCGTCGTACTGAAAAAGAAGCTAACGACAGTCGTTTAATGATTGCCAGCTATATTATTTTAGCCATTGTAATTGGCTCCTCTGCCTTATGGTGGTGGCAAAATTCTATGCCAATTGAAGAACAAACAAGTAATATTAATGTTGAAAACTCGATAATGAGTGAGCAACAAGAACAGGCTGCGCAAAGTAATATTGGCGCATCACAGCAGCAAGTTCAGGAAATAAATAATGTAGCATTACCGCAAAGTGAGCAATTAAGTGCGCTACCTAGCGGTAATAGTACAATTAACACCACTACTACAGCCCCTAATGAAGCAAACAATAGTAGTACTATCGTTATGCTTTTTAATGATGAGAGCTGGGTAGAAATTTATGATGCCGAAGGTGAAAAAATTGCGTTTGGAGTAAAAAAAGCAGGCTATGAAATGACCTTAACAGGCATAGCTCCTTTTTCGGTTGTGCTGGGTAAGCATGATGCAGTTAATATTACTCTAAACGGTGAAACTGTTGATCTATCAGCTTTTCCAAAAAATCGTTTAGCTAAATTTAAATTACCACTAGCAGAGTAGCCGCTATGTTTTCAGAATCCCCAATTAAACGCAGAAAATCAACCCGTATTAATGTTGGTAATGTACCTATAGGTGATGGCGCACCCATTGCCGTGCAGTCAATGACTAACACCGACACTATGGATGTGGATGCAACCGTAGCACAGATTCAGGCAATACAAGATGCCGGCGCCGATATTGTGCGCGTATCTGTACCAACTATGGACGCCGCCGAAGCATTCAAAAGCATTAAAGAGCAGGTAACTATACCGTTAGTAGCCGATATTCACTTTGATTACCGAATTGCCTTAAAAGTGGCAAAATATGGCGTAGATTGTCTGCGTATTAACCCAGGTAATATTGGCAGCGAAGAGCGAATTAGGGCTGTGGTAGATGCGGCTCGCGAGCACAACATTCCTATTCGTATTGGTGTAAATGGCGGCTCATTAGAGCGCGATTTACAAGAAAAATACGGCGAGCCTTCGCCCGAGGCATTATTAGAGTCGGCAATGCGCCATGTAAATATATTGCGCCGTTTAGACTTTGATCAATTTAAAATATCAGTAAAAGCGTCTGACGTGTTTTTAGCTGTAGGTGCTTATCGCTTGCTAGCAAAAGAAATAGACCAACCTCTGCATTTAGGTATCACCGAAGCCGGTGGCATGCGCTCAGGCTCAGTTAAATCTGCAGTCGGTTTAGGCATGTTACTTGCCGAAGGAATTGGCGATACGCTACGTGTTTCGTTGGCAGCCGATCCGGTGCAAGAAATTAAAGTTGGTTTTGATATTTTAAAATCACTGCGTATTCGTTCTCGCGGTATTAACTTTATTGCTTGCCCTAGCTGCTCTCGCCAAGAGTTTGATGTAGTTAGCACCATGAACCAATTAGAAGAGCGCTTAGAGGATATTATTGAACCGGTTTCGGTCTCAGTGATTGGCTGTGTAGTAAACGGCCCTGGCGAAGCATTGGTAAGTGATATTGGTTTAGCCGGCGCTAGTCGTCGCTCAGGATTATATATTAATGGCGAACGCCAAAAAGCCCGCATAGATAACAATAATATTGTTGAACAACTTGAAGGCTACGTGCGCGATTTTATTGCAAAAAAACAAAACCAAACACCTATCGATATTAAAATCGTTGAGTAACACCTTTAATTAGTTAGTTTGGCCTTTATTTAAATTGTGCTATCGCTGGGTAACTTAGCAATAGCGCGCCTCTAAGCTCGCATTTACGTGTAAATTAGGGTTATAATATCGGGTCAATTTTTTTAGTTTTATGTTGTCGCAGTCAAGCATTGTACAACAACAGTTTTTAGGATTTAGCAGTGGCAAAACAAATTCAAGCAGTTCGCGGTATGAACGATTGCCTACCAGGCGATACTCAAGTTTGGCAAAAAGTAGAAAATATTTTACGCGAAACCGTTGCGTCGTTCGGTTATCAAGAAATTCGTTTTCCAATTGTAGAATCAACCGACCTATTTAAACGCTCTATTGGTGAAGTAACCGATATAGTAGAAAAAGAAATGTACACCTTTGCCGATCGTAATGGCGACTTACTTACGCTTCGCCCAGAAGGCACCGCTGTGTGTGTACGCGCAGGAAACGAAAATGGCTTACTGTATAACCAAGAGCAACGCCTTTGGTATATGGGCCCAATGTTTCGCCATGAACGTCCGCAAAAAGGCCGCTATCGCCAGTTTCACCAATTTGGTTTAGAAACCTTTGGTATTGCGAGTGCCGACATCGATGCAGAAGTTATTTTACTTACAGCGCAATTATGGGAATCGTTTGGGATTAGCGAACATGTACGTTTAGAGCTTAACTCGTTAGGTTCAAACGAAGCACGTGCCAATTACCGTGATGCACTGGTTGCCTACCTTGAGCAACACCTTGATGTACTAGACGAAGATTCAAAACGTCGCATGTATTCAAACCCGCTACGTGTACTTGATAGCAAAAACCCTGACGTGCAAGCAATTTTAATTAATGCACCTAAGCTATCTGAGCATTTAGACACTGAATCAAAAGAACATTTTGCAAATTTATGTGAACGTTTAGACGCAGCCGGCGTCAAATACACGATTAACGAAAAACTGGTACGTGGTTTAGATTATTACAACCGCACTGTGTTTGAATGGATCACCGACAGCTTAGGCGCGCAAGGTACTGTGTGTGCCGGTGGCCGTTACGATGGCTTAGTTGAGCAACTTGGTGGAAAAGCGACCCCTGCAGTAGGTTTTGCAATGGGCCTTGAGCGCTTAGTGCTACTGCTACAAGCACTTGAGTGTGTAGGTGATATTCGTCGTAATGCTGATGTATATTTAGCATCAATGGGCGACAAAGCCAGTATTCAAGCACCTATTATTGCAGCGACGCTTCGACGCGATGTGCCAAACTTACGCGTTATGGTGCATGCTGGCGGCGGCAACTTTAAAAAACAATTAAAACGTGCTGATAAAAGCGATGCACTCGTTGCCGTTATTATCGGTGAAGATGAATTAGAACAAGGCGTTGTGACCATTAAGTATTTACGCGAGCGTAAAGAACAAGTCACATTAGAATTAGAACAAGCTAAAGCGCTATTAGCGGAGCTTATTAATAGCTAATATTTTAATAAAAGCATATTAATGCCAAAGCTATCACAGAGGTAAAAATGGATATTTATTCAACAGAAGAACAACAAGCCGAAGCCATAAAGCGCTTTTTCCGTGAAAACGGCCTTTCTCTTGCACTAGGTGTAATTGTAGGTTTAGGTGGTTTATATGGCTGGAAAGCGTATAACCAAAACCAAATTACCACAGCTGAGCAAGCATCAGACGCTTACACAACATTGGTTTCAGGCGAAAGTGTATTATCGTCAGCTGATACTTTTATTAGCGAAAATAAAGATACCAACTACGCAACGTTAGCTGCATTTGTAGCGGCTAAAGATGCTGTAGAAGCAAATGACCTAGACGCTGCAAGCGAAAAGCTAAGCTGGATAGTGTCTAACGTAAAAAACGATGAATTAAAAGCCATTGCTATTACACGCCTAGCTCGCGTTCAAATTGCCCAGCAGCAGTATGATGAAGCGCTAACGTCGTTAAATGCATCATTACCTGACGCATTTTCTGCCAATGTTGCAGAGCTTAAGGGTGATATTTACACTAAGCAAGGCGACAAAAAACAAGCTCGCGCAGCATATCAAGCAGCGGTTGATGCCGGTGGACTAACCAGTAATCCACTATTACAAATTAAGTTAGATGACCTAGCAGTAACAAGCCCAGCGGCATAAGGTTTTAGCTATGAAAAAAATAACAATCGCAACGCTTGCGCTTTGCATGGCAACTTTAATGGGTTGCTCGTCAAGTGATGACGAAGAAGAACTGGTTCTGCCTGAAATAGCCAACCAGTTCGAAACTAATATTGTATGGCAAGAATCAATTGGTAATGGTGTAGAGCATTATTTTTCACGCTTATCACCTGCTGTATATAAAGATACCGTATACGTTGCTAACCGCGAAGGCCAAGTAAAAGCACTTAAGCTAGAAAATGGCGATACGCTATGGAAAAGCGATGTGCGCCAAGATGTATCGTTTTGGCCATGGGCCGATAACGATAGTGCAAAATTATCGGGCGGAATATTACAAGCTTATGGTAAAATATATTTAGGTTCGGAGCATGGCTATGTTATTGCTCTAGATCGTGAAACTGGTGAAGAAGTTTGGCGTAAAAACGTACCCGGTGAAGCACTTTCAAAACCAGCTGCCGGTGACGGTTTGGTATTTGTAAATTTAGCTTCGGGTAAGTTATTAGCCCTTCATCCTGATACGGGTGAAGAACGCTGGCGCTTTGAGCAAGAAGTACCTGCGCTAACCTTACGTGGACAAAGCGCGCCTACGGTTGCAAATGGTGGTGTATTAGTTGGCCTAGAAACCGGCAAATTAAGCGTATTAATTTCAGACAGTGGTTACTCTGCATGGAGTGCCGAAATTGCAGTTGCTAAAGGTGCTTCAGAGTTTGAGCGTCTAGTTGATGTAGACACACAACCACTTATTAGCGGCCCATACGCTTATGCTATTGCTTATAATGGTAACCTAGCGGCAGTTGATATTCGTTCTGGTAATATTGTATGGAAACGTGAATACAGCAGTTACCGAGATATTGCCATGGATGCACAAAGTATTTATGTAGTAGATAGCAACGGTGTTATTTACGCATTGGATAAAGATTCAGGTATTGAACGTTGGAGCCAACCCGCTCTACGTGGTTGGTATTTAACAGGCCCTGCAGTTGCAGGTGAATATTTAGCGTTAGGTGATCAAGAAGGTAACCTACATTGGCTAAATAAAGTCACTGGCGAGCTAGTATCTCGTGAAGACTTTGACAGTTCAGGCTTTTTTGTTGAGCCTGTTGTTGCCAACGATAAACTGATTTTATATACCCGAGATGGGGAAGTTAGTGCGGTACAAATACCAAACTAACTTATGATTATTAGTATAACCCACTAATAGTTAATTATTTTTTGTAAGGCTTCGCAACGCGAAGCCTTTTGTTGTTTTTTAAAGAGGTAGTTTATGCTTCCCGTGATCGCTCTAGTGGGGCGACCCAATGTGGGCAAATCCACATTATTTAACCGTTTAACACGTACTCGTGACGCGCTCGTAGCCGATTTTCCAGGTTTAACTCGTGATAGAAAATATGGCCAAGCAAATTACGATGGCTATGAATTTATCGTGGTAGACACGGGCGGTATTGATGGTTCTGAAGAAGGCATTGAAATCGAAATGGCTGATCAGTCTCTGCTCGCCATTGAAGAAGCCGATATAGTACTGTTTTTAGTTGATGCCCGTGTAGGTATGACAGTAGCTGACCAAGCCATTGCTAATCACTTGCGCAAGCAAGAGAAAAAATGCTTTGTGGTTGCTAACAAAACCGACGGTATTGACGCCGACTCAAACTGCGCTGAGTTCTATCAATTATCGCTGGGCGAAATTCATCATATTGCTGCATCACATGGCCGCGGTATTACGTTATTACTTGAGCAAACGCTACAGCCTTTAATTGCTGAATTAGCGGCGCTTGATGAAGATGTAAGTAACGATGATGAAGAGCTTATCGATTTATACCAAGAAGACAGTGAAGATGACTCTCATCAAGCATTTGCAGACAAACCTGTAAAGCTAGCCATTATTGGTCGTCCTAACGTAGGCAAGTCAACACTTACCAACCGTATACTCGGCGAAGAACGTGTAATTGTTTACGATATGCCAGGCACAACCCGCGATTCTATTTATATTCCGATGACCCGTAACGACAAAGAATATATTTTAATCGACACAGCTGGTGTGCGTAAGCGTAAAAAAGTAAGCGACGTGGTTGAAAAGTTCTCAGTGATTAAAACCCTACAAGCAATTGAAGACTGTAACGTAGTGTTATTAGTCGTTGATGCTCGTGCGGGTATTTCTGATCAAGATTTAAGCTTATTAGGTTTTGCACTTAACTCTGGCCGTTCACTGGTTATTGCGGTGAACAAATGGGATGGCTTAGACGATTATGTTAAAGATCGTATTAAATCAGAACTAGATCGTCGCTTAGGCTTTATCGACTTTGCCCGTTTACACTTTATATCGGCATTACACGGTACTGGCGTAGGTCATTTATTTGAGTCGGTAGACGAAGCGTACGAATCAGCTACTAAGCGTATAAGCACCGCAATGTTACGTCGTATTATGGACATGGCACAAGCAGATCATCAGCCGCCACTTGTTCGTGGTCGCCGTGTTAAGCTTAAATATGCGCATGCCGGTGGTTATAACCCACCACGTATTGTTATTCATGGTAACCAAGTTCATGATTTACCTGATAGCTATAAACGCTACCTAATGAACTACTATCGTAAAGCACTGAAAATTATGGGCACACCTATCAAAATCGAATTTAGAGAAGGTGATAACCCATTTGCCGGACGTGTTAATAAAATAACACTATCGCAAAAACGTAAAATTCGTGCGTTTAGTAAAGAAAACCGTAACAAATAGGTACTAGGTACTAGGTACTAGGTACTAGGTACTAAAATATTAAATGGCGTACATTAAATGTACGCCATTTTTTGTTTAAAATAAAGTATTACGCAACCGCTTTATGAATATGCCCAACTAACGGTTCGGGTAATGTTACATTACCAGCGAGCACAAAATCGCGTGCCTCTACTGACATTTTTTGCCACGTGCGACGAATAATGCCAAGCCATTTTTGTTCATCATAATCTGGTTTGGTACTGGTAAAGGCCAACATATAATGTTCAATAAACACCAAACTTGCAATATCCTCCACTAACTGACTGTCTGGGTTGCGTTTAATATCTTGCTTAGCTACCGCGGCATAAACCCGTTGTTGCTGCGCTTCATTAAAGCCAACTTGTTGCATCAACTCAATTACTCTTGAAGCATGAAATATATAAAGTGCACTACGCCACTGATGATACCCCTGCTTATTCATAGCAAAGTTACTACGCGGCGACTGCCAGCGCTCAATATGCTGGCCGCGTACTGCTATTTGCATAAGCTCATCGGCATTAGGGCTAAAACGCGCTAACATTTCGCTCATACGAGTTGCGTATAAACTTTCTTTTGGCAGGCTCTGAGCATTATATATTTCAGTATTAGGGTCTTGGCTATTTGCTTGATCAATTAAGGTTATTACTTGGTTAAGCATTATTTTATTAGGTGCGCTATTTAGCATGGTACTTATATTTAACTTGAGTTTACTTTACACCATTCTAAGCCGCTCAAAACGAATAAGCGAGTACTGAACGTTAACCGCACTAACAAAGTGTTATCTATAAACAGCACGTGTTAACCTTGAACGATAAAAATTAACTCGCTAAAACGAGATAAACATGTTCAAAAAAAGTATTTTAGCTATTTGCTTAACCCTAGTTTCGCTGCCAAGTATGGCTGATAACAATGCCGATTTAAAAAATATAATTGATAAACATTGGCAACACGCCCAAGACGAAAAAATATTTTTTCGTACCGATCCCGACGGCTGGAAACCCAATGGCAAGTTAGCTAATTGGACCGAGCACGCTATTGCTCAGCGTAAACAGTACAATGATGCCGTGCTCGACAATTTAAAAAACATTGATCCTAGCAAGCTCAGCGACGCGCAGTTAATGAATTACCGATTATTTAAATATGAACGAGAAACCGAGCAACAAAGCTATCTATTTCAGGATAAGTATTTTCCAGTAAACTTTTTAAGCGGCTGGCATACCTACTTTGCTGAAGCACCGGCCAATATGGCATTTTTAACTGCTAATGATTATGATCACTTTTTAGTCAGCCTTGCCGACTACCCTCGTTTTAATCAAGAAAACATTAACTTGATGAAAGCAGGGATTAAAAATGGTTATACGCACTACTGTAAAACCTTTGAAAATTACAGCAGTAGCATTAGCGCTCATATCGTTAAAAAACCTGAGAACAGCGCCTTATACGAGCCCTTTACCCGTATTCCGAGTACGTTTAGTGCAGAGCAAAAAGCCACATATCAAAACAAAGCAAAAGCTTTAATTAGCTCAAAAGTAGTACCCGCTTATCAGCATTTTTACGACTTTTTTGAAAACGATTACATGCCTAATTGCAGAGCCGAGCCTGGTATTTCAAGTGTTAAAGATGGCCTTGATTACTACAAATATACGGTAAATTATTACACCACCACCAATGCCACGCCAAAACAAATACACGAACTTGGCTTAAAGGAAGTCGCACGTATAAAAACGCAAATGCAAAACATCATTGATAAAGTGGGCTTTGATGGCACTTACGCTGAGTTTTTAGAGTTTTTAGCGAACGACAAGCAATTTTACGCAACAGACGCGCAAGACTTGCTCGAAAAAACCGCTTTTATTACCCAAAAAATGTATGGCAAGTTACCCACCTATTTTGGCCATTTACCGCGCAACACCTTTACTATTAAAGGCTCAGCAAGTCGCGGCGCGTTTTATATGCCACCGCCTGATAACCGCTCACCAGGTACTTATTTTTTAGCTTCAATACCTAAAATACAGCCTTTATATAACCTAGAGGCACTGAGTTTACACGAAGCAATTCCTGGGCATCATTTACAAAATGCCGTTGCCATGGAGTTAAATGTCCCCCAGTTTAGACGCACCTTAAGCCACTCTGCATTTGGCGAAGGCTGGGGCTTGTACAGCGAACGTTTAGGCAAAGAAGCCGGATTTTATCAAGACCCTTACAGCGACTTTGGCCGTTTGGGCTACGAAATGTGGCGCGCAGTGCGTTTAGTGGTTGATACCGGTATTCATGCCTTTGGCTGGAGCCGCCAAAAGGCTATTGACTACTTGGCAGATCACACAGCCTTGCCGCAAAGTGCGGTTGAGGATCAAATAGATCGTTATATTTCTTGGCCAGGCCAAGCACTGTCTTATAAAATGGGCGAGCTAAAAATACGTGAACTGCGCGCAAAAGCCGAAAAAGAGCTAGGTGCTAAGTTTGATATACGCCAGTTTCACGACACTGTTATCGGCCAAGGTTCACTGCCAATGGCGGTGTTAGAAGCGGTAATAAATGAATGGATTGCACAACAAAAGTCCGTTATTTGATGTCTGTGGCGCTGAACATTACTCAGCGCCTTTAACCTGCAAGCCCACTCGATTATTAAGGTAGGTTTTTTGTAAGATCTTGCGCAAGTGTGCCCGCTGGTTTTTCAACCATACGTGTTAGTTCTTTGCCATTTTGGCTAACTATAATAGTAGGTGTGTATTGTAAATTATGAGCCTGTGCTACGCCGCTAGCATCTTGCTTGTTGTATCCTACGGCTACAAATTTAATACTCTCTAATTGTACTTTCGACTGTTCAAGCAGTTTAATTAAACGCGGAACTTCGCGCGCGCTATCATGGCACCAAGTACCAAATAATACGGTTAACTCCTTCCCCTTTAATTTTTGTATTAGCGTAATATCTTGTTTACTAGGGGTAAAGTTTTTATATTGCTGAGCAAAGTTATCATATTCTGCAAGTAAATCTGCCGCGCTAATACCCCCAGTATAAGGCGCTGTAGCCCCAAAAGTGGACAGTGGCAAACACAGAAAAAAGAATAAAACTAATTTTTTAAACATTAAGGCGCCTTTTTGTATTAATACTGTGAGTGTTTTATTTACTCGATTTAAGAGTATAAGTTAAGTTGATATATGGCTATTTTACAACCAAAGAAAGTCAATAGCATTACTATAATCAAGCCATTATTTATTGTTATCCATAAAAAAGTTTACTTGCGATAACTGCGTTAAATACTCTCGTCTTGCATCTTTATCTTGCGCTAATTTGTCTAAATCACCAATTAATGTAACTAACTTATTATGTGAATAATGGTTGGTATTTTTAAAATCATCTGGCTCACCAATCTCGTTTATACGTTCTTTTTTATCCATTTTGTGGCTGTTTTCGTTGCTTTCAAGCCAAATGTCGTTAATAAGACGAATGTTACTTTCGTGAGTGGTTTTTTCAGTAAGTGCCATTTTTAGCTCATACTGCGATTTATCTTGGTTGTATTGATAGGTTTTTTTATCAATATCTATTTGCTGGTATTGGTCAAGCCCAACTAACTCGTTATTTTTAACGGCGGTATTAATATTGTAACTTTCTTCGCTGTCGTAATAATCGGGCCGGGTATTCTGGTAGTCAAAATGGCTACTTACGTTTTTACTTTGCGTAACCCCTTTTAGCTCACCTGACTTTTGTTGCTCGGTGGCTTGGCTTAGCGCAACATTACTTTTAGGCTGATAGTCGCCTCTGTCCATGGCAAACTCAAATTTTGCATCAAAATCAGCTAACTTAGAAATACCCGCCCCTAAAGAATTTTGCGTACTGTTGCCAAGCCCTTGATAGCGAGGATCGTTCGTGATCATGTTATCGACTAAATCTGCCACCATGGCGCGACCATCACTAAACTGCTGCGTTGCTAGTGACTCTAACTTGCTATAACGCTGCGCTGCTGAGGACATGCTCGTAAATGCGCCTTTAAATAAAGCAAAGCCTTGCTGCATATTTGCATCGCCTTTTTTACCAAATGCAGACGCTTTCTCGTCGCTACTATTGTGGCGGCTATCTTCAAGGTTTTTATCTAATGAGGCAAGATACTGCTGCATTTGCTGGTTATCTTTAGCGCCTACCGTTGCCATATCTAAAGTAAAGTCGATTTTATTAGCGCCGCGATCCGATTTAAATACCAGCGCTTGCTGCTGCATACTTTCATCTATGCTGTAGCTAAAATCAAGATTGTTTTCAGTAGATAAAACGCTCTCACCTTCGGTCGTTGAAAAAGACACATCAAAACCAGATAACTGCTGATGATTAAAATCAGCTAAAAAGTCTAAGTTCATATCGCCTTGGTTTACCGGCACATAACGGCTGTTAGCATATTGACTGACTTTAAAAAACTCATCAGCCATTTCACCTACACCTGCAAGTACTTCAGTTAGCGCCTGATGTTCAGCCTCTGACAAATCCCCTTCTACTTCATAGCTAAGGCTAAAATTATCAGCCGTTTTACCAGCACTTTCATCATAACCTTGCGATGAGTTAAAGGTGATATTAATGGTATCGCCTTCTTTGGTTTTTACTGATAATTGAAAGCGGTAGTTATCGTCATCCTCATGCTTGCTACGATTAATACTCTCCATATAAGGGTTAAGCGCACGCTCAACACGCTGCTGACTAGAGGCTAAAAATGATGTTTGTTGATGCCCTAATTGCCCCAGATTAAATAAAATATCACTGGTGTTGGCGTAAGCACCCTGAATATCTGTTACCGATTTATTTAAGCGTTGTATGAGCTTATCGCTATGTTCATTTTTAAGTAGCCCTTCTTGCTGACTCGTTATTACAGTGCGTATAGCTAACTCTTCAGCGCTGTAGTGGTAGCTCGATATATTTGCTTTTTTTGCAGGAGTGATCAGCACCGAAAGTTGTTGTTGCAGTAATTGGGCAACTTTTTCGTCGCTAAACTGACTGAGAAAATCGGACGTTATTTTGGGTGATAGCTCTGGTGTTAACTTTGTTGCTAACTCTGGTATTAATTTTGGCGCTATTTCGAGTGGGCTATGTTGCAGTTTGCTGCTAAGGGTATGGTTTGCATTATCAACTGGCAGTACTTGCTTTGTCGCTAAACTAGAGTGGTTATTTAACCCATTGTTAATCATGATCATCCTTAATCGCAAACTGCTATTAAGTATATATCGGTCGGCCAACTAAAAACTTGAGCGATTTATAACCTTGTTACTTAAATTACAAATAAAGTAACAAGGTTATCTAGGGCGTGTTGATCTTTGCGGATTAAAACTCGCTCTATTTAGGGGAGTTTAATCGCTAATTTTAGCGATTAATTATGCCTTAACTTGGCTTATCGGTCACGGCTCCGGTAGAAGCTGAGCTTACTGTTCTGGCATATTTTGCTAGTAATCCGCGGGTGTATTTTGGCGCAGGTTGTTGCCAACGTTGTTTCCTACTGGCCATTTCTTCATCAGTAATATTAAGAGTCATTTCACGGCTTTGCGCGTCAATAGTAATGCTGTCACCATTTTCTACTAGTGCAATGGCGCCGCCTTCGTAAGCTTCTGGTGTAACGTGCCCCACAACAAAACCCCTACTACCACCTGAAAAACGACCATCGGTAATAAGCGCCACATCGTTACCTAAACCTTTACCCATAATAGCTGAAGTGGGGCTTAGCATTTCACGCATACCTGGGCCACCTTTAGGACCTTCATAGCGAATTACTACAACGTCTCCGGCTACTACTTGCCCATCTATAATAGCGGCAAAACCTTGCTCTTCTGAGTCATATACTTTTGCGTTGCCGGTAAAGCGTAAACCCTCTTTACCCGTAATTTTTGACACTGCTCCTTCTGGCGCTAAGTTGCCAGCTAATATAACTAAATGACTGTCTTTTTTAATCGGCTTATCAAAAGGTAAAATAATATTTTGCCCTGCTGGGTAATCTGCTACATCGGCTAAATTTTCGGCCATGGTTTTGCCTGTCACTGTCATACAGTCACCGTGCAGCATACCGGCATCTAATAAACGCTTCATCAGTGGCTGAATGCCACCAATTTCAATCAACTCCGACATTAAATATTGACCGCTTGGGCGCAAGTCGGCAATTACTGGTGTTTTATCGCCAATACGCACAAAGTCATCCAATGTTACTTCAACGCCTACCGCATCAGCCATAGCAATTAAATGCAGCACCGCATTGGTTGAGCCGCCTAAGGTAATGATCAGCGTAATTGCATTTTCAAACGCTTTTTTGGTCATAATATCGGAAGGTTTAATGTCATGCTCTAGCAAATAAACAATTGCTTTACCCGCATCAATACAGTCTTGTTTTTTGTTTTGTGAAATAGCATTTTGCGCAGAACTATTTGGCATACTCATGCCTAAAGCTTCAATTGCTGAGGCTAACGTATTTGCCGTGTACATACCACCACACGAACCGGCCCCTGGTATGGCTGTTTTTTCAATATGTTCTAATTGCGTAATTGGAATATCGCCTGCCGCGTAGCTGCCCACCGCTTCAAATACCGAGACTATATCGGTATGATTTTCACCGGGTAAAATTGTACCGCCGTACACAAATATAGAAGGGCGGTTTAAACGTGCTAAACCCATTAAACAACCCGGCATATTTTTATCACAACCGCCAATAGCAATAATACCGTCGTGGCCCATACCCGCCGATACCGCTTCTATTGAGTCGCAAATTACTTCGCGTGATACTAGAGAATATTTCATCCCTTCGGTGCCCATAGAAATACCATCGGATACGGTAATGGTATTATATATAACGCTTTTCGCACCGGCGCTATCTACGCCTTTACCCACTTCTTCGGCAAGTGTATTAATGTGCATATTGCACGGCGTTACCATAGACCATGTAGAGGCAATACCAACTTGAGACTTTTTAAAATCGTCATCATTAAAACCTACCGCTCGTAACATAGAACGACTAGGAGCCTGAGCGCTACCATCTACAATTTTTTGTGAATATTTACGTGGTTTTTCAGAAGTCATTTCTTACCTTACCTACTTTTTACAAGGTTTATTAATAGAACAAATTATAAAAACAAGCCCCACCTTGCATAATTAATGCGGTAGGGCTTGCTATAATAGATGGTTTTAACTTTTAAAGCAGTTAAAGTTTACAGACTTGTAATCGCTTTAAGGCAAATAGCTTTTACCCATTAAATAGCTGTCAACCTCACGCGCGCAGCGTCGACCTTCATCTATTGCCCACACAATTAAGCTTTGTCCGCGACGACTATCGCCTGCGGCAAATACGCCAGGCTTGCTTGTAGCAAACTTATCGTACTGTGCTGCAATATTAGAGCGAGCATCCTGCTCTAAACCAAATTGTGCAACAAGGCCACCTTCTGGCCCCATAAAGCCCATAGCAATCAGTACTATATCGGCAGGAATTATCTTTTCACTGCCCGCTACTTCTTGTGGCACCATTTGCCCTTTATCGTTAAGTTGCCAAGTAATATCTACAGTGTGCACAGCTTTAACATTACCTTGCCCGTCACTTTCAATTTTTTTAGTCATCACTAAATATTGACGTGGATCTTGGCCTTGTACTGCAATAGCTTCTTTTTGGCCGTAATCAACCAACAAACGTTTTGGCCATTGTGGCCAAGGATTGCTGCTCTCGTCGCGTTGCTCGGGTGGACGAGGCATAATTTCTAGCTGAATAGCACTTTTACACTGATGGCGAAGCGCAGTACCAATACAATCGGTGCCGGTATCACCGCCACCTATAACCACTACATTTTTGCCTTTCGCATTAATGAACGCTCCGTCTTGATGTTCGCTATCGAGCAAGCTTTTGGTATTGGCTGTTAAAAAGTCCATAGCAAAATGCACACCGTTAAGCTCGCGCCCTGCAACGGGTAAGTCGCGCGGTACTGTGGCACCAATACATAACACGACTGAGTCAAAGTCAGTTTCTAACTGCGCCACACTAATGTCTTTGCCTACTTCAGTATTAGTAACAAAAACAATGCCTTCTTGGGCTAAAATATCAACCCGACGTTGCACTAATTCTTTTTGTAGCTTCATGTTTGGAATACCATACATTAGCAAGCCACCAATGCGGTCGGCGCGCTCATATACAGTAACCATATGGCCAGCTTTATTTAACTGTGCTGCAGCGGCAAGGCCCGCTGGGCCCGAACCAATTACGGCTACATTTTTACCAGTGCGAGATGCAGGTGGCTCAGCAACCACCCAACCTTGCTTAAAGGCATGATCAATAATTTCTTTTTCATGTAACTTAATAGCCACCGGATCGGCGTTAATACCCAGTACACATGCCCCCTCACAAGGGGCTGGGCATACACGCCCAGTAAACTCAGGAAAGTTATTGGTTTTATGCAATAGCTCTACTGCATCTTGCCAGCGGCCGCGATAAATTAAGTCATTCCACTCCGGTATTACATTATTTACCGGACACCCAGCTACTGCCGGTGCAAATTCTGATTTTGCCGACTGACAAAACGGCACGCCACAATCCATACAACGCGAAGCTTGCTGCTCTACATCTGCTTGTGGTATTTCTTCATATACTTCCAGCCAGTCAATTAAACGTTCACCTGCGTTACGCTCAGTTGGCAAGGCACGACCTACGTTGATAAACCCTGTTGGATTTCCCATAATATATTCTCCTTGGCAGCTTAAGCTTTAGCGCTAGCTATGTTGTTTAAATGAATGTCGAATGCTTCTACGGCAATGTCATACTCTGAGGTGAATTTTCCGCTACTGCGTACATCATTCATATAACCTTGCATGCGTTTGTAATCAACCGGCATTACTTTAACAAAGCGCTTAACATTGCTGTCCCAATCTTTTAATAAATCACTGGCAACATCTGAACCTGTAGCATCAAAATGTTGGCTAATTAAGACTTTTAATTCGTGGCTTTCAGCGTCGGTATCTACACTTTCAAGTGCGACCATTTCCATATTGCATTTAGCCGCAAAGTCATTATTTACATCAAGTACGTAAGCAACACCGCCCGACATACCTGCAGCAAAGTTTCGACCAGTTGCGCCCAAAATAACCACTTTACCGCCGGTCATGTATTCACAACCGTGATCCCCCACACCTTCAACAACGGCTGTTGCGCCCGAGTTACGTACACAAAAACGCTCCCCCGCTATACCGCGTATAAAGGCGCTACCTGAAGTTGCTCCAAAAAAGGCCACATTACCAATGAGGATATTTTCACTTGCAGCAAACTTAGCTTGTTTACTAGGGTACACCACTAAATTTGCGCCAGAGAGCCCTTTACCAAAGTAGTCGTTGGCATCGCCTTCAAGTTCAAAACGTAAACCCTTGGTTGAAAAACAACCAAAGCTTTGCCCCGCTGAGCCGTTAAACTTAACCTTAATAGTATCTTGCGGTAAGCCATCTGCATGGTACTTTTTAGAGATTTCGTTAGAGATCATCGCCCCTATGGTTCTGTCGGTGTTAATCACATCGTATTCAAGCGCCACACTTTGCCCAGACTCTAGTGCCGCTTGAGCATCTTTGATCATTTTGCGATCGATAATGTCGTCGATTAAATGCTTTTGCTTTATTGATTGATACAGAGTTTCGTTTTCAGCGCATTCTGCTTTGTGTAATAGTGGAGTTAAGTCAACGCCTTGGTATTTCCAATGGTCAACATCTTTGCGCTGCGTAAGGCACTGAGTTTGGCCCACCATTTCTTCAATACTTCTAAAGCCAAGCTCAGCCATAATTTCGCGTAAACCTTCTGCCATCATGGTAAAAAAGTTAACTAAAATATCGGCACGACCAGTAAACTTGTCGCGCAGGCCTTTATCTTGTGTGGCAATACCAACTGGGCAGGTATTTAAATGACACTTACGCATCATAATACATCCCTCAACCACCAATGCTGTGGTAGCCATGCCGTACTCTTCTGCACCAAGCAGCGTTGCAATGGCTAAGTCGCGTGGCGTTTTAAGTTGCCCATCGGTTTGTACCGTAATACGGCTACGCAGTTTATTACGCACCAAAGTTTGATGCGTTTCAGCCAAACCCAGTTCCCACGGTAAGCCCGTATGTTTAATTGAGCTCAGTGGTGACGCACCGGTGCCGCCATCGTGGCCCGCAATCAGTACCACATCGGCATAGGCTTTTGCCACACCCGATGCAACCGTACCTACACCCGCTTCTGATACTAATTTAACGTTAATGCGCGCGTCGCGGTTGGCGTTTTTAAGATCGAAAATAAGTTGCGATAAATCTTCAATAGAATAAATATCATGGTGTGGCGGCGGCGAAATTAAGCCCACCCCTGGCGTAGAGCCACGAGTTTTACCTATCCATGCATCTACTTTATCGCCGGGTAATTGCCCACCTTCGCCCGGTTTAGCGCCCTGCGCCATTTTTATTTGTAGCTCATCGGCATTCGCTAAATAATGGCTAGTAACACCAAAACGACCCGAAGCCACTTGTTTAATTCGCGAATTCATCGAATCGCCATTTTCAAGCGCAGTATAACGAATTGGGTCTTCGCCGCCCTCACCGCTGTTACTTTTACCGCCAATGCGGTTCATAGCTATAGCTAAAGTAGTGTGTGCTTCCCACGAAATTGAGCCAAACGACATGGCACCCGAGGCAAAGCGTTTGAAAATGTTGGCAACCGGTTCCACTTCGCTCAAGGCAATAGCAGGACGATCGCTATTCAATTGTAATAAACCCCGTAAGGTAAAGGCTTCTTTACTTTGATCGTCCACCGTTTTTGCATACTGCTTAAACTGCTCAACATTATTACTGGCTGTTGAATGCTGCAGTAAGCGAATTACCGTGGGATTAAATAAGTGCCGTTCACCATCATGACGCCACGAGTATTCTCCGCCCGTAGGCAGTAGTTTATCTATAGCAATGCGGTTGGCCTCAGGGAAACCCTCACGGTGGCGTAATAGCGCCTCTTGGGCAATTTGATCTAGGCTTAAGCCTTCAATACGGCTAACCGTACCGGTAAAGTACTGATCAATAACCTCAGAGTTAATGCCCAAGGCTTCAAAAACTTGCGCACCTAAATACGACTGTAGCGTTGAAATACCCATTTTAGAGAAGGTTTTCAACAAGCCGCTGCCTACCGCTTTGGTGTATTTTTGGGTAATTTGTTCATTTGTTAAGTTAGTATCAAGTACGCCTTCATCACGTAAACCATACATGCTCTCTAGGGCTAAATACGGGTTAACTGCCGCAGCGCCATAACCAATAACAGTAGCAAAATGATGCGTTTCGCGTATATCACCCGAC
The DNA here is from genome assembly GCF_031198805.1 of Pseudoalteromonas sp. HL-AS2. Lineage (NCBI taxonomy): Bacteria > Pseudomonadati > Pseudomonadota > Gammaproteobacteria > Alteromonadales > Pseudoalteromonadaceae > Pseudoalteromonas > Pseudoalteromonas sp. HL-AS2. Next base: position 630,502 of record NZ_CP133572.1, read on the forward strand.
TCCAAAATTATATCGGCAGATGAGCGTAGTTTTTCACGAATTAAATAGTGATGCACCGCTGCTGTTGCCAATACCGAAGGTATAGCAACATGGTCGCTGTCTACGCCACGGTCACTTAAAATGAGTATTTCATAATCATCTTCAACGGCATTTTTGGCATATAAACAAATACGATCCAGTGCTCTTTTTAGTGCACCTGGCCCACCGCTGGCTTTAAAAGTAATGTCGATCGTTTTAGCTTGAAGATGATTGTTATCTATATACTGTAGTTTGCGTAATTGCTCATTGGTCAATACAGGCTGTTCTATTTCAACCTTATGGCAATGCCCAGGTGTTTCATCGAGCAAGTTAAGTGAGCGGCCAATATAACCGCGCAACGACATAACCAACTCTTCACGAATAGGGTCGATGGGTGGGTTGGTTACTTGCGCAAATAACTGCTTAAAATAATGTGATAATTGTTGCGGGCGATGCGACAGCACTGCAAGCGGCGTGTCGGTACCCATAGCGCCTAGTGGCTCTTTAGCCGTACCAACCATACCCGCCAGTACTAGGTTAAGATCTTCGCTGGTGTAACCAAATGCTTTTTGTATTTTTCGCAGCTCTGCCAATGGCGGCTGGGCAAAAGACGCGCTAGGAACGGGTAAATTGTCTAATTCAATTTTGTTTTCAGCTAACCAACGAGCATACGGCTGAGCCGAGCTAACGTGTTGTTTTACTTCGTCATCACTAATAATGCGACCTTGCTCTAAGTCAGCAATAAATATTTTACCCGGTTGCAAACGCCCTTTTTCAACAACCGTTGATTGATCAACGCACAATGCACCGGTTTCAGAGCCCATCACTAGCGTGCCATCTTCGGTTAACAAGTAACGCGAAGGGCGCAAACCATTACGGTCAAGTGTTGCACCAATAACGTTGCCATCGGTAAACGATAACGATGCTGGGCCATCCCAAGGCTCCATAATACACGCATAGTATTCATAAAATGCGCGCTTGGTGGCATCCATATTGGTTTGTGTTTGCCATGCTTCTGGCACCATCATCATCATTACTTGCGCCAAAGACCGCCCGCTGAGCACTAATAGCTCAATAGCCATATCAAGATTAGCCGAATCTGAGTTATCGTTATTACACACCGGATTTAACATATTCAATTCAGCATCGCTAAAATTAACCGAGCTAAACAATGCCTCACGAGCATTCATCCAGTTAATATTACCGCGTACCGTATTAATTTCACCATTGTGGGCTATATAACGAAACGGCTGCGCGCGGCGCCAAGCAGGAAAAGTGTTGGTTGAAAAACGAGAATGAAACATCGCCATTCCCGAAATAGTACGCTCGTCTTGCAGATCAAGGTAATACTGGCGCACTTGCTCGGTAGTAAACTGGCCTTTATAAACAATTTTGGTAGATGACATTGAGGTTACATAAAATTCGTCACGTTCGGTGAAATCTAAACCATTAATTTTATGCGAGGTGTATTTACGCAGCACAAACAGCTTACGTTCAAATTCTTGTGCGCTTAGCGCTTGCGGCTTAGCAATAAACACTTGCTCAATATTTGGCTCGCTTTCAAATGAAGCCGCGCCTAACATAGAGTTATCGCCCGGAACATCCCGATACCCTATTAAGGTTAAACCCAGTTCGGCAATATTTTGATTTAGTATTTTTTTACACGCGTCGCTAAGTGCTTTATCGCGTGGGAAAAAAATCATCCCCACACCATAGTTTAAGGCGCTTGGCAGCGTCCACCCTAGCTTTGCGGTTTCTTGACGGAAAAACTCATGAGGAATTTGAATAAGAATACCAGCACCATCACCACTTTTAACGTCAAACCCTGTTCCACCACGATGTTCCATGCAGCTGAGCATGGTGAGTGCATTTTCGATAATATCGTGTGACTTTTTACCCTTAAGGTTAGCGACAAAGCCAATGCCGCAACTGTCATGTTCAAATTCAGCGCGATAAAGACCTTGGGATTTTTTGCTCATATCATTCATTACTTATTCCTATTTCATCAGCCTATTGCTATCAGCTAAATTGTGCTTACTAATTAAGTCATATATTTTTATATACTCGAGGTATGCGCTTATCTCATTCAAAAAATCGTTAAAATGCCTAAAACAGCCACTGTAAAATCTTTTTGAATTTGTATAGTGCAGTATTTATTAGTGAAAACTTTAATCAAAGGGGGATAAAAACTAGCCGTAAAATAACGCTGAGTCAACTAAGAAATGAATATACATTCAGATTATATGAATATATATAGTCAAAAATAGTTATTAACAGCCCATTTACACTGCATTTAATAACTATGCCTTATGTTTTAAAAAAGCGCATAGTTGATTTGGATGGGTTTGGTCTTTTTAGTTATAAAAGTGCACCACTAAGGCCTGAGGGGCGAAACTAAGGGAGGATTGGTGCATCTTTAAAAAGTAAATAAGCAATAACATTTTTATAATAACTAAAGCGCAGCTGCAATTAATTACTACAAAACAATATTCACGCTAATGGCAGCGCAAAAAAATAAGCTTACCCTATAACAGTAAGTCGCAGTTATGCAAAGGCCAAACAGTGAGTTTGGCTAGGTCTCACCTAAAAACTTAAGCTTAGAATATGTGGTTTCAATCTGCAAAACTCACTTTACCCATAGTAACGCCTGCAATTCCTTGGGCTTTATTATCAAGGTGTAGCTGCTCACCGGCTAAGCATTCGTTAGCTAAAATAGCAAAAAGTACCGCTTCTTTCGCGTCGGGATCAACCCCTAATGCGTGAGTATTTTTAAAACCTTTTATGGTCGGACAAAGCGTTACTAAATGTTGCATTAAGAGTAAATTGTGAATGCCGCCGCCACTGGCATACACCACACTATTGGGCGCCATTTTTACACACGTATTTAGCGCATTGGCAATAACCTCTGCGGTAAAGCGGTTTAAGGTGGCCATTACGTCTTGATGACTTAACTTTTGGGTATTTGAAGCCTGTTGCGCAGCCTCTAAATAAGCCAGATTAAACACTTCAGGGCCAGTAGTTTTTGGCATTTTTAGGGTTAAAAAATGATTGTCGCAAAGCGCTGTTAGTAACGCAGTATTAATAACGCCCGCTTTCGCTATCGCAGCGTTTTCATCGTAATGCATGTTATTAAAATAACGCTGCACATAGGCATCCATAATGGTATTACATGGGCCAATGTCAGAGCTAAATACTGCGTTGCTATCGCCATTTTGGGGTAAAAAAGTGAGGTTAGCTATACCGCCCATATTGAGCAAAATACGGTTTTCGTCAGAGCTTGAAAAAAACAAATAATCACCATACACGGCAAGTGGTGCGCCCTCGCCGCCTGCTGCTATATGCTTTTGCCTAAAATCGCCAATGGTAGTAATACCTGTAGTAACGGCTATTTGGTCGCTGTCGCCAATTTGTAAAGTGCCATTGTTAAAATCGTTATACTGATGCTGGCTTTTAGGACAGTGGTAAATAGTTTGTCCGTGGCTGGCTATTACATCTATATTGGCTGGGTTTACCTGCCAGCTGTTTAAACACTGATTAACCATGTCACCATGAAATTTACCAACCCAAGGGTGCAGTAACGTAAGGTATTCTAAGTTGCATTCACGCTTGGCAAATACCTGCTTTATTTTTGTTTTATAATCATCGCTATAATCAACCGTAGTAAACTTTAAAACCTCAATTTGGGTATGCACACCCGCGGCAGTTATTTTACATAAGGCAACATCAAGTCCATCTAACGAGGTACCACTCATTAGGCCTATAATTAATCGGCTTGGCTTTAACGCACTGTTATAAAGCTTACTAATGTGTGGGTGCATAATAATTTCGCATCTATTGTTGTTGAGTTAATAGCATTCATTTTAGAATAGTTTAAATAAAAGTTATAGCGCTATAAAAATCAGTTAATCCACTTATAAACTCACCTTAGAGTAAATACTCACACCTTGGGGTTGATTTTTTAACCGTGTGCCCAAAACTCCTGTATTAAGATATACATACTTAACCTGAGCTCTGGTTAAGAGATTTACTAACGTATTGAATCATCGTTATATTTGATTTTATTTTCTCTAGCCAGAGGTTTTCAGTGAAAACAAGGCGAATTTACGCGTCAATAGCTGGCCTATTGCAAGTAAATTCAACGCAGTTAGCGCTGAAAATAGCTGCTTGAGATAAGTTTATTATCCGGAGCTCAGGTTTCTTACTACTTATCTGCGCATTATTGTTTAGTTTCAACTTTGCTTTAAACACAAACTAAAACATTCAGATCAAAGTAGTTCACTCATCTATTGGAGATTTTATATGTCAGTAACCAGTCGACAACTCACGTTAGCATCACGCCCACACGGTGCTCCTACCGATGAAAACTTTGCATTAAAAACACTAGAGCTGCCGCCATTAAAAAATGGTGAAGTATTACTGCGTACCATTTACTTATCCCTTGACCCTTACATGCGTGGCCGCATGAGCGACGCTAAATCGTATGCCGACCCAGTAAATGTTGGCGACGTGATGGTTGGGGCAACTGTATGCCAAGTTCAAGAGTCTAAAAACGACTCCTTTAGCGAAGGCGAATGGGTATTGGCTTACACTGGTTGGCAAGACTACGCTATTAGCAACGGCGAAGGGTTAATGCAATTAGGCAAAGAGCCTGCTAATCCTTCGTATGCACTAGGTATTATGGGAATGCCGGGCTTTACCGCTTATATGGGATTACTTGATATTGGTGCACCTAAAGCAGGTGAAACCGTGGTCGTTGCTGCAGCAACAGGCCCTGTGGGCGCTACCGTTGGCCAAATTGCAAAAATTAAAGGCTGTAGAGTCGTCGGCGTTGCCGGTGGCAGTGAAAAATGTAAGCACGCAGTAGAAGTATTAGGTTTTGATGCCTGTATTGATCACAAAGCAGATAATTTTGCACAGCAACTTGAACAAGCCTGTGATAACGGTATTGATGTTTATTATGAAAATGTGGGCGGAAAGGTATTCGACGCCGTATTGCCACTTCTCAATACATCAGCACGCGTACCTGTGTGTGGTTTAGTGTCGCAGTATAACGCAACTAGCTTACCAGAAGGCCCTGATCGTTTGGGTATGCTAATGGGGCAAATACTCTCTAAGCGTATTAAAATGCAAGGCTTTATTATTTTTGACGATTATGGCCATCGTTATGATGAGTTTGCAACCGCTATGCAGCAATGGCTACAAGATGGAAAAATTCAATACCGCGAACATATGGTAGAGGGCATCGAAAATACCATTACTGCCTTTAACGATATGATCAGCGGAAAAAACTTCGGTAAAACCGTAGTTAAAATTAACAGCCCACTTTAAATTTAATGCGTTGCTGTCTATATAAAGTAGCAACGCAACAAGGATTACTATGATCAAGCTACATCATTTAAATAAATCACGCTCAAAACGTATTATCTGGTTACTAGAAGAATTAGCCGTAGATTATGAAATAGTTGCTTACCAACGTAATAAAGACACTTTTTTAGCCCCAGATGAACTTAAACATATTCATCAGCTTGGTAAGTCGCCGGTGATAGAAGATGATGGGATTATTGTTGCCGAGTCGGGCGCAATTACCGATTACCTCATTACTAAATACGGTAACGGAAAGTTTGCACCTAAAGCAGGCACTAGCGATTATGTTGATTATCAGCAATGGCTACACTTTGCCGAAAGCTCAGCTATTTTACCGCTGCTGCTTAAAATGTTTGTATTAAAAGATGGCGCTAAAACCCAGTTTTTAGAAGGTTACGCCGACGCCGAAACAGCTAAAGTAATAAGCTACTTTAACGATCGCCTAGCAGGCAAACGTTACTTAGTAGGCGACACCCTAACCGGCGCCGATTTTATGATGTCGTTTATTGTCGAAATTGTTAAAAACTCAGGTCAACTAGCGCACTTTAAAAACCTAGTTAAGTACGATGAGCAATTACAAAGCCATGAAAAATTTCATACCGCACAAGAGCTTGAAGCTAAATACGATTAATAATCGGCTGGTATTAGTTTTATAGTTATACCAATTACATTAAATTAGTACACATTTAAAAAGGGCCTTGGGCCCTTTTTACGTTTGCTGTAATAATTTAAATTCCGCCTAGCTCGCGCTCGGTAATACACTCATCCGACGCCATTTCAAATTCGCGACACACTAACGGGCGGTTTTCGTAAATAGAACACATGAGTGTGTTGCGATCGAGGGCTTGGCACCAGCCATCATCGGCACGTTTCATTACTTCGCTGCCCCATTTATCGTATTCAATATAATGAAATGGCACACCGGTATCTGTCACTATGCGTACTTCTAATTGGCAGCAACAGGCTTGGCAATTAGCACACGTAACAGGCTCTGGGGTGGTGGTGAGGTTTTTAACCGGAATAACAATTTGAGGCATAGTGGCTTAATAAAATAAAGTAAGCCACTAGGATACACCAACTAAGCTCAAATCGGCAGAGTAAATCTATCTCTAGGGGCTATTTTAAAGGCTAACTAGGTTAAATTTAGCTAATATTATGCTAGCTGACGCGCCAGTAATTTCGCTTTAATATCACTGTAGCGCATCGCTTCACACAGCGCAAAACCACTCAATTGGCGCACTTTATTGCGTGCAAATAAAGGCACGCTCATGCCCGCTAAAAAGCGACATTGGGTTTCTACACCTACGTTATTAATGCCTTTACTGGCTAGATGCTGTAAAAATTCATCTACTTTTTGATAAATTACACTCTCATCAACAACATCTGCTTGCACTGAATATTCAAGCTTAACACTGTGGCCTCTGCATACTGAGCAATGGCCGCATTGCTGGGGCGCATTTTGATCGTCAAAATAACGGGCAAGGTTGTAGCTTAAACAGCTTTGCAACTCAAAAAAGCGTACCAATGCAGCTATACGTTTTATTTCGGCTTGTTCTTTATCGGTAAAGTAATCATGCAGTTGCTGCGCAAGTTCAGGGTTGTTTATCACCTCACTATGCACTTTATACACTTGGGTAATACGTTTGGTTTCTAGGGTAATAAGCTGTTTTTCGGCTAAGTAGTCAAGCGCCGCAACCACTCGTTTTCGATCGACTTGCGCGGCTTGTGTCAGGCTATCAAAATTAAGCGTGCCCCATACTTTTTTAAAATCGGTATGGCTAAATATTTGCGTTAAAAATGCTTGGCGCTGCTCATCAAACTGGCCTAGCAACTCGTTTTTATCAACCAAAAACTTATATTTAAAATCGGCGTAGTAAGCGTATTGCGGCGTAATTGCACCTTGCATTTCTAGCTGTACTAACAAAGTTTTAAGCGCAAGTTGCCTAATATTACTGTCGCTTGAAAGGCTATATTCTTGCATTTCCCATTGCTGCTGCGAGCTGTGGTGCTGGCGAATATCGTTAATTACATGCTCAATACCGCTTAGCTCTGGGGTGTCGCCATACACAAAGTTCTCTACAGTATTTAACCCATCAAGGTTGGCTAAGGTAAAACACTGTGACGGGTTACCATCGCGCCCTGCTCGGCCTATTTCTTGGCTGTAGTTTTCAATCGATTTAGGTAAGTCGTAATGAATAACAAAGCGAATATCGGCTTTATCTACGCCCATTCCAAAAGCAATCGTAGCCACTACTACATTAATTTTACCACCCATAAAGTCATCTTGAATTTGCCATCTAAGTGTATCTTCAAGCCCAGCATGATACGCCACCGCTTGCAGCCCTTGATTGCTTAGCATATTAGCCACTTGTTCGGCACTTTGCTGCAAGGTAACATACACAATACCTGGGCCATTTTGTGCGCTAATAATGTTAGCAAGCTCGGTATTTTTATCCGCCGTTTTTACACTCAGCACACTTAAGTCTAAATTAGCGCGGTAAAAACCGGTTTGTACAATGCATTCTGGGGCAATGGCAAAGCGCTCGGCCATATCGCGCTTTACTTTTTTAGTCGCGGTGGCGGTTAATAATAATACCAGCGGAATATTAAGCTCTTCACGGTAGCGTGGTAGTTTTAAGTAGTCGGGTCTAAAGTTGTGTCCCCACTCAGAAATACAGTGCGCTTCGTCAACAACCAACATAGACACTGCTATTTGATTAATAAACTCTCTAAAACGCTCGTTCTTAAAGCGTTCAACCGACACCATTAACACTTTAACTTTACCGCTGCGAACATCGTTCATTACTGTGCTGCTTTGCATTTGGTCTTGGCTCGAATCAAGGCTGGCAGCATAAATACCTTTGCTGTTTAAAAAGCTAATTTGATCTTTCATCAATGCCAATAATGGCGACACCACTAAGGTTAAATGTGGTAAATGCAACGCGGTTAATTGATAACACAAAGACTTACCCGAGCCGGTGGGAAATATAGCCAACGACGATTGCCCATTTAACAGCTGCTCTATGGTTTGCTGCTGCCCGCCTCTAAACTGATTAAAGCCAAAGTGTTGCTCAAGTGATTGAATTAATGAAGGGGTCATAAAATATCCTGTTTAAATATTTCCCTCAAAAGGAAAAATATTCCTACACGGTAAAACCTAAGTAAGTATAAAAATACACACTATTTAGCTTTAAAAGTGTGAGTATAACTTATTCATTATTTTTTGCTGACACATCCTTTATTTAGGCGCAGAATATAGCCATATAAATAACGAGTTTAGCCTTTGCCAAAATAACTTGATTCATACCCAAGTAACCTCAAAAAAATAATTCTACATAGATTATTTGGGTATATTATTTTTAAAGGCAGCGTTATGAATATTACCACACCTAAAGTCGTCGTTATTGGCGGTGGGGCTGGCGGATTAGAGCTTGCAACCCAACTAGGACATAAACTAGGAAAGAAAAAACACGCAGACATACTACTCATAGATAAAAACCGCACCCACATATGGAAGCCGTTACTGCACGAAGTAGCGACCGGTTCTATTGACCCAGATTTAGATGGCGTAGTGTACAGCGCTCATGCTGCTAAACATCATTATCGCTTTCAGCTTGGTACATTTTGTAATATTGACCAAAGCAATAAAACCATTACCCTCGCACCACTTTATGACGAATTAGGCCACACTATTTTACCCGAGCGCAACGTGCGCTACGACCATCTTGTTATTGCCATAGGCAGCGTAAGTAACGACTTTAATACCCCTGGTATAAAAGAGCATTGCTATTTTTTAGATTCTAATCAGCAAGCAGAGCGCTTTCAGCATTCGTTACTCGACAGCTTTACCCGTTTGCACCAAGACGACAATCAACAACAATCTTTAAACATTGCCATTGTGGGCGGCGGCGCAACCGGTGTAGAACTCTCGGCTGAGTTGTATCATGTTTCTGAGTTATTAAAGCTATACGGCTTAACTAATATGTCGTCCAAACGTTTACATATTCATTTAATTGAAGCCGGGCCACGCATTTTACCCGCACTTCCCGAGCGCATTGCCGTTAGTGCCAAGCGCGAGCTGCTAAAATTAGGGGTTAATGTACGCGAACAAACGCAAGTAAAAGAGGCCACCGAGCACGGCTTCATTACCAAAGACGATGAGCACATTAATGCCGATATTATGCTTTGGGCTGCAGGAGTAAAAGCTCCTGATTTTATTAAAGACCTAGGTATTTTTGAGCTCACTCGCAGCAATCAAATTCAAGTAAACCAATTTTTACAAAGCACGGTTGATGGCAGCATTTTTGTATTAGGCGATTGCTGCGCCTTTACCCAAGCCGACGGCAAACAAGTGCCACCGCGGGCGCAATCGGCGCATCAAATGGCGCAATGTGTTGAAAAAAATCTTATAGCCACATTAAAACAGCAACCATTGAGTGGCTTTAAGTACAGCGATCACGGCTCTTTAGTTAATCTGTCTCGCTACAGTACAGTTGGTAATTTAATGGGTAATCTCACCAGTAATAGCTTTTTTATTGAAGGTAAAATTGCCCGCTTTATGTATATTTCGCTCTATCGCATGCATCAACGCGCCATTCACGGCAGTGCAAAAACCTTTGCCTTGTGGATCAGCGAAAAAATACTGCGCGTGGTACGCCCTAAAATGAAGTTACATTAGGGCCTGTTGATCTTTCAAGGTTAAATTTGCAGCAGTGTGTTTGGTATTTAGGCAAGGCAGAGCCTATGTGGTGTGGTTATTCCCCATAAATAGGCGATAACGTAGAATCAATGCCAAACATGCGCTGCCCGAAGGGTTCTGCCTAGGGGCGATTAACTCTTTGTTGCTCGGTTTTTACTTAGCCCACTAGGTTAAAAATCTCGCGCCGTGATTAAATCGCCCCTAGTTTGAACAAATTTTAATCCGCAAAGGTCAACAGACCCTAAAGTTTTGCAGAGTTTAAACACCACAGCGGTGAATTTATTACCGCTGTCATTAATATTTAACACTTTTACGTTATATATCCAAACCATCTCAAAATGCAAAGTTCAGCATTTCAAAGGCTTGCTTTGGGTATAAAGTAAAAAAGCTTAGGAGGTAATATGCAATGACGGCTAAAACACTCATTTTTAACTTTGATGGCACCGGTGCTGAGCCTAGAGACGCCGAGCAGTTTAGTGCTGATCATTTTAAAGAAGACAGCAGTATTTCTAATATTCTTAAACTACACTTACTCGCTGGCGGACAACTTAATAACTCTCCTAATACTAAATTAACCAATCAACTTAGTTTTTATTATCAAGGTATTGGTACTAAAGGCAGCCGCTTAAAACGTTTTTTAAATCAAACACTCGCACCACGTAACGACGATGTAGCTAGCATTTTAAAACAAGCCCTAAGTGATTTTAAAAGCCATTATAAGCTAGGCGACATTGTCTTATTAACTGGTTTTAGCCGAGGCGCTGCACTCGCTAGGCGCTTAGCAAAATTATTAGAACCATTAATAAGTGAGCAAGTATACCTGTGTGTATTTGACACTATTGCCTCTATTGGTTTATCAAAAATAACCAAAGCGACCCGTGGCGCAGAGCATGTAATTTTTGAAAACCACACCATAGCAAGTAATGTTACTCAAGCCTTACATTTTGTAGCCCTGGATGAAAAGCGTCGCGCGTTTGAACCCACACTAATGAACCAACAAAGCAACATTACCGAATTGTGGTTTGCTGGTGCGCATTCTGATATTGGTGGCGGTTACTATCGCGATGGTTTAGCCGATATTTGCTTGCGCTATGCAATAGAGTGGTTAATCTCGCAGCCGTTAAATATCACCTTTTTAACCAGTCACGATATTGACTATGCAGCCTTACTTCCTAACAATAAAGTAATCGCGCAAGACGATATAACAATTACACCCGACCCGTTGGCATTAAGCCATCAGCAAAATTATTTTTGGTTTAACCCATTTTTTAAACTAGGGGCTGTTGATCTTTGTAGTACATATATCAATCAGCCCACATTGGTAGCCACATCATAGTAAATGCTAAAGCGAGCATTGAATGATAATTTCGTTCAAGCTTTTCATACCGCGTGGCTATCCCTCTATATTGCTTAATACGGCCAAATGCATTCTCAACCAAGTGCCGATATTTGTACATGCACCAGTCAATATCTTCATTGCCTACTAAACTGTTGCCCTTACGTGGAATAACGGGTGTAGCGTTATTATCACGAACAAACGCTCTCAGTTTTTCACTGTCGTAGCCTTTATCTGCGACAACCATATTACTTGTTGGGCAATTAGCTACGAGTGACTCTGCATGGACGATATCATGCGTATTTCCACAGGATAATTCATAATAAACAGGCAACCCTCCGCTATCGACTGCAAGATGAATTTTCGTAGAATTTCCACCTCGGCTCTTTCCAATTGATTCATTGTCAGCAGTTCTTGCACCGCAACTATGTTGATGAGCCCTGACAATACTGCCATCAATGAAGACCCAATCCATGTCCGCATCACGAGATAATGCGCGAAACAGTTCATTCAAAATCCCTTTTTTGGACCATAAATTAAACCGTCTGTAGATAGCACTCCAACGGCCAAAATCAGAAGGTAAATCTCGCCATGGAATACCTGTGCGCATCTTATACAGTATGCCTTCGAGCGTTTTTCTATGGTCGGGCTTATTATAAATTCGACCACTTAAGTACATTACTTTTGATAAGACATTCCATGTCCCGTCTGTTAACATTAATCTTGGCATGTAGGTTCGGTGTAAAGTTTTCTGGCGAATTCAATTATACCTTATCTTCATGCTGTTTGTTTTTCATACCACAAAGATCAACACGCCCTAGTAGATAGAGAATGCTATGTACTGATAGATAACGAACCAAGTCCCCTTGAGCCATTAGTGCACCACAGCGTGGCCGAACGCATTAACAAACTCACCAGTTACCGCCCAGAGTCACTTAAAAACCTGCCTTATAAAATAATCTATAACGATAATACCCAACTTAGTTTTACCGGGTTAAGTGCACATATTATGCTTGCTAACCAAAATATGAGCGTACTGGCAGTAAAGCAAAGCCAAGATGTGGTGGTATTTGCCAGCGAAGCCTACAACGCCACTGGTTTAATGCTAGAGCAAGGCGCAACGTATCGCTTTACCCCTTACCCTGATCAGTATTGGTTCGACGACGGTATAAAATGTACTGCGCTTGGCTGGCACCGCGATGACGTGCAACTTGGCGTAAAAGAAATCTCTATGGCATTGCTCGAGCCATTTAGACGACTGCCAAATGCACAGTGGTTTTCGTTAATTGGCGCTATTAATAAAAGTGACAAGAACTTATTTGCAATAGCCGACGGCGCAGATGTTAAAATAGTGCAATCAGGTGAGTTTACTCCATTTGCAAACGACTTAAGCCGATTTTATGGCGCTAACGCCGGTAAAATTAAAGTCAAAGTAACGAGGTTAAAATAAAACAGCGTTCAGGTAAAAATTAAGCAAACCTTGTATTTAGGCTTGCTTAATTGCAATTTTATATCGCGCTATATAAGCTAAAACTGTATGCGTATTAGCATAATACTTGTTTCTTAATAGATGGCTAAATTAACTATGCCACTACACTCCCGAACTTTTAGTACGAGATTCAACAACAAAAATTTAAGGGAAAGTACTGGCTTTAGGTCTCAAGTTTTAGGTAAAGATTAGCCAAGCTCGGTGTTTGGGTTTACTTGTAAGTGCGATTTTTACATCGTGCTTTTTGTTATTAAGCTTTAATTTCATGCTAGCTCTGCCGCGCACCGCCTGCCCGCTCCGCAGTTTGGTGTGCTGGTAACCACAAACACACACCAATAAATTCCTACCTACCATTACTAATATCTTACTTGGCGAGCCTTTGCTGATATTTAATTTATTACCGTTAACCTATTTATTCCCCCACCTTTAATTTTTCTACATTGTTACTGCCAGGTAAAAGTCATTTTATTTTTATGCCGGTTATCATTTGTGATAAACAATGTAAAGTACGGCTCATGGGTCAAACAGCAGCAATGCACTGACGCTAAGCATTAAAACAAAACACACAATTTATAGATACTGATGTTTCAGTACAGCATATTAGGATCACATTAATGACTCAATCTGTTACCACTAAACTTGCTCAAGAGCCAAGCATTCAATTATTTAAAGCGGGCACTTATAAACTTAACGATCTTGCGGGCTTGCTTGAAGTTAAAGATTTAAAAAGTCAGATGGCTGAGCTGACAGTCACCGATAACTCAAACGGCTTAACGGTTGGTTTTTTTGCTATGCAGCCTGGCGTTGAATTTGAATTTGTTTATGAATTTGTAGAATACAAAGTAATCACTAAAGGCAAAATTGTGATGCGCGATTTACAAGGCAATAAATATGTAGCAGAAGTAGGCGACGTTGTGCTTTTCACGCCTAATGTTACCGTTATATTTGATGCTCAAAGTGATGGTGAAGCCGTATATACCGCACACCGCACTGCAGATAGCATGTTTACACCTAAATAAATTTTATTAAATTTTCGGAGAATCCACTATGAGCATATATACACATACAACAGTAGGCACAAACGATTTAAACAAGGCTCGCGCCTTTTACGACAACGTATTAAGTATTATTGGTCTTAAGCGTATTGCAGATTTAGATGACAATGGTTCAATTTGGGGCGTAGACGCACCGTCTTTCTTTGTACTAAAACCTGCCAACGGCCAGCCTGCAACTGTGGGTAACGGCACTATGGTTAGCTTTGAAGCCCCTGATCGTGCATCAATAGATGCTTTCCATGCAGCGGCTTTAGCAGCAGGTTGCCCTGATGAAGGCGCACCGGGTACTCGCGGTTGGGCTCCTAATGCCTACGCTGCTTATACTCGTGATTTAGACGGTAACAAACTTGCAGTATACTGTTTTAAAGCAGCATAACTAGGGTCTTATATTTGATAACAGCGGACTGTCGGCCATTTTGGCTGTCAGTCCGCTTTTTCATTTTGGGGGGCGAGCAGGCTTTAGGTAGTAATTAGCTTTGAAAACTAAAGTATTTGTTTAACCTACCTAGCACCTAATTTTTAACTAAAAGCCCTATTTGATCACAGCTATTTAAGCGGCGATTAAATAGGACTCTTGTCCTGCATGTTTGTTGCTGCGCTTGAAAGAGCCTTTACCTTTTTTAGCTTTAACCACTTGTGGTTTAAACACCTTAGAAGTAACCAGTGCAGCCAACGCATTGTGCCTTATAACACCGCGGCCAGTATCTACGGCGCTGTTAGTGGCCGTTTTTGCTTTCGATTTTTTAGTCATCATTTTTCCTATAAACCAACTAATTATAAAATAGATTGTATATTACTCAGATATGGCGATTGTATGCTTAATTTACAAGCTTGCAAGTGATTTAAAGCGCCATTTAAAAAATATGTCACTCCCCCTTTTCCCCCTATTTCACAGCCCTCATTTGTATAAAATTAAGGCAAAAAAAAGCGCAGTAAATAACTGCGCTTGTTACTGTTTAGCTGCTATTAAATATTAAAAGCTAAAGCTTAATTTTGCATAGTAGCTACGGCCATCAAAACCATAAGGTACGGCACGTAATGGGTATTTAAATCCGCCATTAGAGATAAAGTTAAGTACTTCATCATCACCTAATTCATCTGGCGTTTCGTCAAATACGTTATCAGCACCAACCGATACAGCAAACGTATCGTTAATTTGGTAAGTCACGTTTAAATCAACCAATACTGCTGACTCAACCGTGCTGGTAGGCTTAAATGAACCCGTAGGTGATAAAAACCCAGGTAACGAAATATGGTCGTTAGCAAAGTATTTAACATCGGTTTCGCCAAAGTAGTTAAAGCGTATCATTGAACTATAAGCATCGCGCTCATAATCAAAGGTTAACGTACCACGCTCACCTGGTTGGCCGTCTGTTAAAAAGCTGCTTTGTATATCATCAAGCGCGACATTTTTTGGAATACCAGGTGCTGCATTTACATTATCAATTTTAGTTTCGTTTAGGTTACCCGCAAAAGTAATACCTAAGTTACCACCGTCCAGTTCAGTACGGTAAGATGCAATAATATCAACACCTTGCGTAGTTGAATCTAAAGAATTTGAGAAATAGTTTGCTTGCACTGCACCGGTTGCTTGTAATGCAGCAACTGCCTCTGCACTAAATGCCACATCATCTGCTGATAATAAACTACCTAGCGTTATACGGTCTTTAATTTCTACGTGGTAAAAATCAACCGTTAACGAAAGCTCGCTGGTTACATCATAAACAAAGCCTGCGCTTAAGTTTTTAGATGTTTCTAGCTCTAAACTATTAACCCCTAAAGCAGAAGGAAATGCCGAACCTGTGGTTGCTGTAAACGATTGGCTTAACGTGCCGTCTGAGCCTAAGTTAGTGGTAAACGCTGTATAGCCACTTTGTTGTAACGACGGTGCTCTAAAGCCTGTTGATGCAGCAGCGCGCACGGCAAAGTCATCATTAAACTCATAACGCGTTGCTAATTTACCAATTAAATCATCGCCTGCATCCGAGAAATCTTCGTAGCGCAGTGCACCACTTACGTTCCATGCATCGGTGATCATGGTTTCAGCATCTACATAAAATGCATAACTGTCGCGGCTTTGTGAATTTGACGCTTCAGGGCGCAAACCGTTATAAGCTTGAAAACCACACTCTGCAAATTGATTAGGATCGTTAACTGACGGATACGAGGTATCCATATTAGCTAAACCACACGCATAAGAAGCTTCTTCCCCTGGGACTATTTCGTAATTTTCTTTACGGTACTCTGCGCCAAACGACAAATAAAGAGGCTCACTACGACCAATATCTATAATGCCATTAATGTCGGCATTAACTGTAGTTTGATCAAAACGGAAACCACCTGAATACCCACCACTTGGGCCCGCATTAGCCGCTATATCAGCGTCACTCGCATTTGGGTTATTAGCAACATACTCTGCCGCATACGAGGCATTAATGCTGTTACGTGAAGTAAAGTCGTATTGGTTTTCACCATACACCGCCGATACATCGTATCCCCAGTCGGTATTAATTTCGCCTTTAAGTCCAAGCGCAAGTGAAATATCTTGTGCTTCGTTAAAAATCTGCGGTAAAAAACCATCTGCGTATACTTGAGTTACGTTTTTGCCAGCTTCATTAAAGTTTCGGTAAAAACCATTACCTAAAGCGGTACGTTCAGAATAGCCACCAAATGAGTAAAGTTCATTATCGCCACCAACTGGCAGTGCCATATTATAAAATAGTGAGGTAAATTCGCTCTCTGCATTACCTTGGCTCCAGCGTACATCTTTAGAAAGCGTACCAGGTGCTACATCGAGTGAACCGCCAATATCGCGCTCTGCACGGTTCGTACCCTCGGCATCACGGTGCTCAAGTGATAGGTTAATAAATCCACCTTCGCTGCCTAAATCAAAACCGCGGTTTAAGCCAACCGATACTGTTTCGCCATCGCCTTCGCCGGTTTCGCTATATTGTACATAACCTGTAGTAACGCCAGTTGAATTGTTAAGCGATAAGTTAATAACCCCTGCAATAGCATCAGAGCCATACTGTGCTGCAGCACCATCACGCAGTACTTCAACACCTTTTAAAGCAACTAACGGAATCGCATTCATATCGGTGCCTGCTGAACCACCACCAACCGTACTTGTTAAACCAAAAATGGCTTGATTATGACGGCGCTTACCATTTATTAATACTAGTGTTTGATCTGGCTGTAAACCACGTAAAGTGGCAGGTCTAAATAAATCAGAGCCGTCAGATACTTGCGTACGCGAAAAGTTAAATGAAGGTGCGGTTGCTTGTAAGCTTTGCCCAAGTTCGGTAAAGCCACCTTTATTTAGATCGTCCGCGTCAATTAAATCAATAGGAGATGAGGATTCAGTAGAAGTACGATTAGATACGCGTGACCCCAATACTGATATTTGCTCAATGTTTTTTACAGCTTTAACCGGTGCTTCTTGTGCGTTAACAATGCTTGGTGCACTAAAAGCAAAAGCAACGGCAACAGCGAGTGTGTTTAAACGATATGTTGACATAGTGACGACCCTGTTTTGTGTGTTCTTATAATTTATGAAAGGCTGTTACATACAAACCTTGCTGCCAACATCCTAGCAACATATATAAATAAAAAGATACTAAAACGCATAAATAATTAGTCTATGTATGCAAATAACTTCTAAAATAGAAAATTAACACCTTTAATAGGTTAAAATACCATCAATTCGGCATTTTATTTTAAATATTAAAAAGTTAACGTATTATTTACACTGGCCTTCAACTCACTGACTGCTCATTTTACAGCCAAACCATGGTTACTTAGCTTTACAGTCTGTAACCTGGTGTTTACAGTGCACTAAAATGGCAGGTTTTTTAGTTTTTATATAAAAAGTAATAACCTCAAAGTATCTAATCGTGCTGATTTTTTAAAATTATAATTAAAACAACTAAATGATTGATCTAAACAGTGCTTTTTTTCGTTACACTATGCCTTAATAGTTATTTCTGAATATTTTGCTTGAAGGAGCATAACGTGTCGCGATTTTCTGCCGTTACCGATAATCCCCATGATGGGCGTTTCAATCAAAAAACAGGCATATTACTCACCAACTTAGGCAGCCCTGATGCGCCAACAGCAAGTGCTTTGCGTACTTATTTACGTGAGTTTTTATCAGATCCACGTATTGTAGAAATACCACGTTTTGTATGGATGATTATTCTCCATGGTATTATTTTACGTATTCGCCCAAAACGCTCTGCCAAGCTTTATGAAAGTATATGGACCGAAAACGGCTCACCACTTACCCATATTACTCGCCAGCAAAGCCTAAAATTAAATGCGCTATTAAAAGAGCATGGCTATACCAATACCGAAGTGGTTATGGCTATGCGTTACGGCAATCCTTCAATTGAAGCTGGGTTGGAACAACTTCGCGATAAAGGCCTTACGCGCATAATTGTATTACCGTTATACCCACAATACTCAAGCCCAACTACGGGCTCAACCTTTGACGCGGTATCAAACGTGCTGCGTAAATGGCGCTGGGTTCCTGAGCTGCATTTTATAAACGGCTATCACAAAAATACGCGTTACATAGAGTCGTTAGCTAACAGTATTAGCGAAGATTTAGCAGCCAATGGTATGCCACAAAAACTCGTTTTTTCGTACCATGGTATGCCTAAACTATTTTTAGAACGAGGCGATCCGTATCACTGTTTATGCCTACAAACCACACGTTTAGTAATCGAAAAGCTTGGCCTTGATAAAGACCAAGTAATAAGTACCTTTCAAAGCCGCTTTGGTAAAGCAGAATGGTTAAAGCCTTATACCGACGCTACGCTTGAAAGCTTTCCTGCACAAGGCATTAAAGATATTGCCATAATTAGCCCCGCGTTTAGTGCTGACTGCTTAGAAACCCTCGAGGAGTTAGAGGGCGAAAACCGTGAAATTTTTGAACATGCCGGCGGTGAAAAATACCGTTACATTGCTGCACTAAACGAGCGAGACGATCACATAGACGCCATGTTTGATATATTAAAACCAATGCTTTAAAGGCAGTAAAAGAGCAGGTTTAGGTATCAGGCTTTAGGTATTAACTGACTAAGATCGGTTTGCTGTAGCTGTAGCTGTAGCTTAATCGCACCTTTAGTAAAAAACCTTTTGTCTGCTTAGTGCCTTGTGCACGGGTGAAAGTGAAAACTCACCACAAAGGAGTAGCACCCAGTGGTGAGTTTTTTAATTTTTATACGCCTAAAACCTAGCGCCTAATCGCTTCCCTACAACCTACTTTTAACCCTTACGGATAATAAATAACGTTAATACGCCGGCTATAATTCCCCAGCAAGCTGAGCCTACCGACCACAGAGTTAAATCTGACGCAGTGACTAAAAATGTAATTATGGCGGCTTCGCTATATTGTGATCTATGCAGTGCTTGCTGCAGGCTTGAAGCAATAGTGCCAAATAATGCAATGCCCGCTAAAGCTAAAATTAATGCTTGCGGTAAGCTGGCCACTACGGCTACTAATGTTGCTGCGCACAGCGCCATAATAATATAAAAAACGCCACCGGCTATGCTCGCCCAATAACGTTTATCGGGGTTTTTATCTGCATCTTCACTCATACAAATGGCGGCTGTTATGGCAGCTAAATTAATTGAATAGGTGCCAAATGGCGCTGTTACTAAATTAATAAAACCCGTTACATTAAGTGACGCCGAAATTGGCGCTTTATAATTATGGGCTTTTAGTACTGCAATACCGGGTAAGTTTTGTGAGGTCATGGTTACTATATATAAAGGAATACTAATACTAATAAATGCCTGAAAGTTAAAACTTGGGGCTATATAAGCAAAACTACTAGCTTGCCATTGCAAGTTGCTGGTATCAATATGGCCCATATTCCACGCCAGTAATACGCCGGTTATTAGTACGCTTAACATAGTAAAACGTGCAAAGTAACGTTTACCTATGCAGTAAACTAATACCATTAAGCCAATCATTAACGGTAATTCGTTCATAAAGTTAAATACGTCAATGCCAAAAGTAACTAATACGCCCGCAAGCATGGCACAGGCAAGTTCACTGGGAATACGGTTCATAACTTTTTCAAACCAGCCCGTCACTCCCGATAAAAATACCAATAGTGCACAGAGCATAAATGCCCCTACGGCCTCATTTAGGTTATAGCCATCGGCGGTAGAAATTAGCAGTGCAGCCCCTGTAGTCGACCACGCAATTAATATAGGCACTTTATAATAATACGATAAAATAATAGAGGTGCTGCCCATTACTAAGCCCAGCATTAAAATCCAGCTGGCTACTAACTCAGGCGTGCCACCAAGCACAATAACCACCTGGTAAATCAGTGCTACTGAGCTGGTAAAGCCAATAATAACGGCCACCAACCCTGCCATTACACGGCTAACTAACTGATCAATCCCTGCCATAAGTTTCTCTATTTATTATTGTTATATTTTTAACATACGTGGCAGTTAAATACTTTGCAATTAGCAAGAGGTCTAATTTGAGTGAAAAATAGTCATGTCAGTTTACAGGCATAAAAAAGCGGCTAATTAGCCGCTTAGGTATTATGTAGTTTACAGCCTAAGCTGTTATTTTTTAGACTACAGATTAATGCACTATCATTTTTCGCTGCACAGCGGGCATTAAGCTTTTACCGTCGCCGTCGGTTTTACTAAGTAACTTTAGCCCCATTATTTTTGCCAATACCGGATAAATATCTAAGTTATTAACTTGCTCAATACTCATACCCTTTTTAAACGCAGGGCCAACAGCTAAAAAGGTTGCTGCCATATCATCGGTATAAGCATAACCGTGGGTGCCTATAGGGCCTGCTTTTTCTGAACTAGCAAATATTGCTGGTGCCGTTGTTTGCACTACAATATCGCCTACACGGGTGCCTTTATTATAATGATAGCCCGCTAACTGCTCAGCCGTTAATACCGTATAACGCCCTTTAGCTGCTTGTTGTAAACGCGCTTTATAGCCCTCAATATCGGCATTAACTGCCTCAGGTTTTGTATAAATAAGTAACCGCGGGCCGGTATTTTTTACTAAAAAGTTGTCATCTTTAGGTAAACTACTAACTAATATACTTTTAGCTGGATCAAGCTGCGCCATACCATGATCCGACACTATCACTAAGTTTACTTCTTGATCTAATTTGCTTAAACGCGCTTGTAATTGCCCCATTAACTCATCGAGTTGTTTAACTGCATCGCGCGTTTGCATCGCATCGGGCCCATATTTATGCCCCATGCTATCTACCAATGAAAAATAACCTGCAACAAAACGTGGGCGCTGCGCTTTAGGTAAACTTAACCACTGCACTATTTGATCAACCCGGTCTTGATAGTCACTATGCTGCGAGTAATGAAAATAGTAGTCAGGGGTCATGCCGTTAAAACGCGCATCCGACTCAGGCCAAAAATAAACTGCCGATTTAAGTCCCTGCATTTTAGCCAAGTTCCACAACGGCGTACCGCTAACCCAAGTACTATCGGTGAAGCCTTTGCCCATGCTATAACATTCATTATTACGTGCTTTATCACAAAATCTATTGTCAACAATGCCATGATTAACAGGGAGTAAGCCGGTAATAATTGAAAGATGGTTAGGAAACGTTTTGGTAGGATAAACCGGAATCAACTTTTGCGCTCTTACACCGCGATCACCCATTGCTTTTAAATTAGGCGCACCATGTTTTTCTATATAATCCCAGCGCATACCATCAATTGATATAAGTACTACCGTTTGCTCTTTTGCGGCAAACGCATTACTCATCCCTAATAAAAGGCAAACCGATATCGCCTTTACAATCCACTGTTTCATTTTAATACCCTGTTTAACATAACGTTTATTTATAAAATATGTGTGCAAATGAGCACGTTTGGCTCATCTCTACCAAAGCGCTAAAAATTAAAAGCTACGCTTTTCGCGCCAGCAAGCTATGCGCCTACAAAGTAACAGCGCGAGGTAAACTCCCGCCTACTTACAATCACCGCACTTGGCTAACCTTTACCTGACATCTAAAAACCTGCTTTGTAATTCGATCTTAAAGCAATATATTAATTTAAGATACAAACTGATAGATTAAAGCAAATTAATGAAAAACATATGACGATGCGCTGAAACTATGCCTGTCATCAGCTTAAAAAAGGACAAGATGATGATCGATTTTAGTAAAAAAATAACCCCCGCACGTATGTATCGCACTACCGCTAACTTACAAATGGCACTAGAGAGCGATCGGGGCCGAATTATAAACAGCGCCGCTATTCGTCGCCTACAACAAAAAACCCAAGTGTTTCCACTAGAGCGCAACGCCGCGGTACGTTCTCGCCTTACTCACTCGTTAGAAGTACAACAAGTAGGGCGCTTTATAGTACAACGTATTTTTGCATCACTAAGTTATCAGCAACTGCAAGACTACGGACTCACCGAGCTAGAGCGGCCGTTAGAAAGCCTAGTTGAAATGGCCTGCCTAATGCACGATATAGGCAATCCGCCGTTTGGTCACTTTGGTGAAGCCGCCATAAACCATTGGTTTAATAATAATTTAGCAAGTGTAACCCCCGAGCGCTGTAAACAGCCTAACTCTGGTATTGGGGTTGTTTTTAAAAGCCTAGCACACGACATTTGCAGCTTTGAAGGCAATGCCCAAGGCATACGTATTATTCACTCATTACAATTACTTAATTTAACCTACAGCCAAAGTGCCGGTATTTTAAAATATACCCGCCCTGCCGGGCTCGACAAAAAAGAGATACCACAAAACAAAAACTATTTAATGAAAAAGGTCGGTTACTACTACAGCGAAAAAAACTTTGTAGAGGCACTGCAAACTGCGCTTGAAATTCAGCCGTATTGCCGCCACCCTGCAAGTTATATTATGGAAGCCGCCGATGATATTTCCTATTGCCTAGCCGATATAGAAGACGCCGTAGAAAAAGACATAATAAGCACCGAACTATTATGCCAAAAGCTTAAAAGTCATTATACAAAAGTACTTATAAACCTCACTATCGACGACAGCCAACATCAAGACTTTGTAAATAAAGCCGTAGACTACGCACTTGAGCGTGCCAACGCACAACCTTATAATTTTAATAGTGAATTTTTTATATACTTACGCGTAGCGCTGCTGCATCCGTTAGTTAATCATGCGGCTAAACGCTTTATTAAACACATAGAACCCATTTATCATGGCGATTTTAACCAAGCACTACTTGAGGATCGCAGCTATTTACACGCACTCACCATAACCCTTAAACAAGTGGCGCTTGAATATGTATTTTCAAACAAAGAAGTAGAAAAACTCGAACTACAAGGCTACCGCATTATTAACGGCCTGCTCGATTGTTACAAACCACTGCTATTATTAAGCAGTGACGATTTTAAACGAGCGCTCAATGGCGATTCACGCTTATTAATAGAATCGCGACTGGTTAAAAAGCTTTCTAAAAAGCACTTAAACAGCTATCAGCACGCCATAGATGCAATGCAAGAAGAGCCTGATCACTTTACCGCCTATGAGTTTTATTACCGCTGTCGGTTAATTCAAGATTATATAAGCGGCATGACCGATCAATTTGCCTACGACGAATATCGCAGCCTAATGGTAATTGAGTAGCCCACAGTAGATATATTTTAAATTAGCGCTTAAAATCAAACTATTGATGCTTAAGCGCTACTGAACTTTATGATAAAAATACTCACACGCCTGACCCTTTGTGTTGCCCTATTTTATAGCTTTAATAGCGCAGCCTATAACCAAGCTATGTGCATACTTATAAAACAAGAAATGCAGCAGCACAGTAATAACAAAACGGGCCGCAGCTACCGCAATGCCGCGCGCGACTATAATAAAAATTGCAATAAGCCGGTAGTAACACCAACTCAGCCAAAACCTAAGCCACATGCTATTGTTAATGATCCAGAGCCGCAGAAGGCACTGCCCGAGCCTATTACTGAGCCGGTTAAAGCGCCTATTGTTGAGCCTTTAAAAACACACTCTGAGACAGACAATACCGCGAGTATTAATACCGAGTTACAAGCAAGCCCTAGTCAAACAAGCCAAGTAACAACTGATGAACCCGTTGCTAATGTAAAAAGCTCAGATATAAAAAGTACTGATGTAAAAAGTACTGATGTAAAAAGCACTGATGTAAAAAGCACTGATATAAAAAATCCGGCAGCTAAAAGTACACAGACAAACACGACAGAAATAAGCGCAGAGCCCATCGCAGCAGCACAAAAGCCGGCAAATATAAAACCTACGCCAGTATCAAAACCAAACACCGAAAGCGCCGCCTCACTACTGCTACCTAGCTTATTATTATTGCTAATAGTACTTATTGGCGTAATGGTTTTAGTACGTATGCGCCGCTCTAAACAAAGTAATTCTGAGGTGGCAACAGTACTGCCAACGAGCCCAGCTGTTACCACACCCGCTCCTAAATCAGTAGTTAAACCAGCAGTTAAATCGGCAGCTAAGCCAAGCCCTAGCGCCGTAAATACGCAAAATACGACAACAGCAAAAATTGCGGCAGAATCTGTTTCAATGCAACAAATTGATGCCGCGCTGGCAAAACCACAAGCAAGTACTAGCGAGCCAGAAACCGTAGCTAAAACAACAAATACAACATTTAGTAATGAAAAACCCAAAACAAAAACAAAAGCAGAGCCCAATACCGCAGAGTTTGAAGCCGCGGCTAAAAACACCTTAGAGCGAATAAAAAATGCCAGCGACTTTGCCGAGCCAGAAGTACGCATGTTCGATCCCGATGCACCACTGCCTACTAAAAAGCAGCGCCAGCAACAGGTTACTCAACAAGCGCCAGCAGCAATTAATGATCAAACGCCAGCTCAAAATGCAATTGAGCCCGCCAATATCAGCCCAGAGCCAATTATTGCGCAGCAACCAACAACGAATATACATCCCCCTGTAAACAGCACCACAGAGCAAGCAACTTCATTTAATACCGAGCACGAATTTAAAGAGCCCGAAGTACGTACTTTCGATCCCGATGCACCGCTACCAGGCAGTAAAGCAAAGCCTGTAATAAAAGCAGATACAAACCAACAGCCAGAACCAGTAGCTGAGCCTAAAGAGCAAAATGTGCAAATAGACAACAGCAACCCATTTGCTAACCTATCGCTGGATGATAGCTGGGATCCAAATTCATCGGTAAAACCTAAAATAGCAGAGAAAAAACGTGAACCTAAATCTCAAGCCCTGATCGAAGCCGAGCAGCGTGCTAAAAATATGCAAACTAAAGAATAGAGTTAAAGGTTTTATACATTGGTAAGTTAAGTGCCAATATAAATTTCAAAAAGTGTATTGGCTCATTTGGGGTTTACTTTTATTGTTGTGGTTTATTAATTTCGGCCAGAGTTTGAGGCTTAATTGTAAAAAGTGCGATATAAAATCGCACCTACAAGTAAATCCAAGTACCAAGCTTGATAGGGCGTATTGACCTTGATACGACCCTAGTCCGGTTTACTTTATCGGGGTCGTATCATCTATCTAAAAGCTAAAGCCCGACACCTAAAAGCTGCTCTTTTGCTAAACCTTACCTTCTAACTTTTGCTGCTCTGCGTGTGATGAACTTACAAGCTGTTTAAAGTAATCGCTTTGTGCTGCGCTCAGTGGCATTTTTTTCCATTGTGCAGTGAGCTCAGTGGCGCGCTGTCCTACCCAATCACTGTGATCCTGATTATTAGCGACAAGCTGCGTCAACATAAGCCCCGACGGAGTTAGCTCTGGCTGTTGTAATAATGGCTTATAGTGTTGTATCGCCTCACTGTAGCCGCTACCAGCTTGATCAAGTAATTCTGCTATAGCATCTAGCTCTGCAAATAGCTGTTCGCTCCAAGCACTGCGACTAAGCTCACCATTAGCAGTTTCTAGCAGTAAATCAGGGCATCGCCCCTGCTCGGTCACACGGGTATGATTGCATGCCAAGCGCTGTTGTTCTTGCTCGCCAATTTCTGGGCTATCTTGTAATAAGCAAAACAGTAAAAATGTATCTAAAAAGCGAATTTGAGTGTCATCAATACCTAGCGCCAACATGGGGTTAATATCGAGATTACGTACTTCTATGTATTCAACCCCGCGATCGTTCATAGCCTGCAGTGGTGTTTCACCCGCGTGAGTAACACGTTTAGGGCGAATATCGCTGTAGTATTCGTTTTCAATTTGTAAAATATTATCGTTTAGCTGACGTTTTTCACCATTTACCTCAACCCCTATACGCGTATAAGGTGCATGTGGCGTGTGAAGCGCTTGTGTTAAATCGCGGCTATATTCAGCTAAGTTATTGGTACTTACATTTAAACTCGCTTGGGCATCGTTTTGATAGCCAAAACCACTCATTCGCAACGAAGTTGCATAAGGCATATAAAGCGTATCGCTGCCCAAACTGGCTAACTGATGCGCGCGGCCATCAACAAACGAGCGGCTTAACGCAGGAGATGCACCAAATAAATAAAGCAATAACCAACCATAGCGACGAAAGTTACGGATCAGCGCAAAATACTGGGCAGAACGAAAATCAGCAAGCGAGTCTTGGTTACCCTGTAGAGTTTGATACCCCTGCCAAAAGCTATCCGGTAATGAAAAATTAAAATGAATACCCGCAATACTTTGCATAATACGCCCGTAGCGCATATCTAGCCCACGACGATAAGTGTGCTTCATTTGTCCTTGCACCGAGCTACCATATTGAGCAATAGGCACACTATCATTACCTTGAAGCGCACACGGCATACTTGCTGGCCATATATTTTGCGCGGTTAGTTCAGTGGCAGTATAACGGTGCAATTGTTGTAAAAAGTCGAGTGTGTCATCAATACTTTCAACTGCTGGGGTAATAAACTCCAATAACGACTCTGAGTAATCTGTAGTGATATGAGGATGAGTTAGCGCCGAGCCTAAATTATAAGGATGAGGGTTTTGTGCCAACAAACCATCTGTAGTTACTCGTAAAGCTTCCTTTTCGATACCCCTTTTAATATGCGCCAATGGTTGGATCAAATCAGCATTGGCTAACTGTGTTAGGCGTGGAGTTAGGGATAACGTCATAAAAACCTCTGTAATAATTCAGTTAATCAGGAAGTTTCCCTGATCCTTTTTACTTGTGCTGCTTTCGCGCCTTAACCTAGGCATACGATTACTGTGCTAGTAAAAATAAGTAGAGCATTATATTTCTTATGCATTAATAAATAATCCCCTCATTGTGTAAATGACTTTTACTAAGTGGTAATAGTGCCAAAGGCGAAGTGCAAATTTAAAAAGCAATCTAAAAGGTTAAAAACTAAAGCGGCTAAGTTGAACCAAAACTCTCACTGTAAATATTAAACCTAAAGCGCGAGCTAAAATGACATCTAAAAATGGCCCTTTAACACCGAGCTTGGCAAGTTTTTAGCAGATCACTAATACCTGCTATTTATAACGCTGGCCCTCCCTATTTAATGAGAATAATGCTACAATATCACAAGCTAAAAACATTTTTGTGTAAACAAACCCATGTTTATTATCGCTTATTATTTTACCTATTAAAAAATGAAAACCAGTTCATACTTAGCAGCAGAGTAACTACTATCCCATGCTCTAGTGCATAATTTACAATAACGACCTAACCCAGCCCTTAGCTATAAATGAGAATAATATATGTTTTTGATTGATCAAATAATATTGTTAGCCGCGGTATTAATTTTACTGGGTATTGTATCCAGTAAATTATCAGCTCGTCTCGGTTTGCCCGTACTGGTAATGTTTTTAATGGTCGGTATGCTCGCTGGTGAAGATGGCCCCGGAGGCATATTTTTTGACAATGCAGCAGCGGCGCACTCTTTAGGTACGCTCGCATTAGCAATGATATTATTTGATGGCGGTTTACAAACGCCCTTAAAAGCGATAAAAAAAGTCTGGAAACCCGCCTCCGTATTGGCCACCCTTGGGGTACTTATTACTAGCGCAGTGACTGGGGTTGCTGCCGCTTACATGCTTGATATTCCTTTACTACAAGGCTTATTGTTTGGCGCTATTGTAGGCTCAACCGATGCCGCGGCGGTATTTGCGCTGCTACGTAATGCCGGTATTCATTTAAACACCAAACTAAAAGCCACCCTCGAAATAGAAAGTGCCTCAAACGACCCCATGGCAATATTTTTAACTGTAGGCTTACTCGAAGTGTTAGTAAACGACATGGAGCTAGGCACAGGCCTGTTACTCATGTTTGTATCACAAATGGGCTTAGGCGCATTAGTCGGCTTAGCCGTGGGTTGGATATCAGTTAAATTAATCAATAAAATTCAATTAGTTGCTACGGGGTTGTATCCGGTATTGGTTGCAGCGTGTGGTTTACTCTCATTTGGTATTACCGCAAACATTGGTGGTAGCGGGTTTTTAGCAGTATTTATTACCGGTGTGGTTATTGGTAATAGCCGCTTTGTGTTTCAGCGCAGTACGTTTTTATTCCACGACGGATTAGCTTGGTTAGGCCAAATTACCATGTTCGTGGTGTTGGGCTTATTAATAAACCCAACCTCGTTATTAGATGTGTGGTTTGAGGGACTGATCATTGCATTAGTGCTTATATTTATTGCTCGCCCTTTGGCGGTTATTCCGGTGTTAGCGCTATTTGGTTTTAAAGCGCGTGAAATCACCTTAGTGTCTTGGGTTGGCCTGCGCGGCTCAGTCCCTATTATTTTAGCAATATTTCCTCTTATGTTTGGCCTGCCTGGCGCCGAACTCATATTTAACGTGGTATTTTTTGTGGTGTTAATTTCAGCCACACTACAAGGCTCAACGCTTGCTTTAATGGCCCGCAAACTCAAGCTAACTTTACCACCGCCAGTGACTCCCGCAGCCACGCTAGAGATCACTGCTTTAGGTGATGTTGACGCCGATATTGTTGAATACACCATAGGCAAAATGTCACGCGCTGTTGGCCGTCGTTTATCGCAATTAGCACTACCCGATAGCACAGTAATGGCAATGATCAGCCGTAATAATAATATTATTGCCCCGCGCGGCTCTACACTATTACAGGCAGACGATCAGCTATTTATGGTACTAAAACCGCATACCCGCGAGTTTGTTGACTGTGTTTTTTCAAGCACGATTGATCAAGATATTACCGAGCTTTCGGCTAAAGAGCTAAGAGTTAAAGGCAATACCAGTGTAGCCAGCATAGCCTATTCTTACGATATTCATATTGCTGCTGAACCAAACGATACGCTAGAGCAAGTACTAAAAACCTCGCTAAACAGCTTACCTAAGGTAGATGACTTTATTGAACTTGATGACGTAAAACTCACTATTTGTGAAATGGTTGGCGACCGTATTATTACTGTTGGTATTATAATTACCCTAGATGAAAGCCTAGAAGAATAAAGAGCTTACCATGGCTTTTAAGTAGTAAATTACATTTAATACAGCTATTAGCTAACAGCCTTACACGGCTGTTAGCTTTAAAAGCGCAACGTTAAGGTTGTAGTAACAGTGAGGTAAGTCGTTGCAACCCTTTACCTTTATTAGTTATTTTCCAGGCAATAAATAGATCTTGGCAAGGTCGTTGCTCGGTTAGCTTTACCTCCACTAACTGCCCCGACCCTATATACTGCTCAATTAAACGCTTGGGTAAATAACCAATACCTATACCGGCAATAATAGCCGCAATTTTTTGCGCAACAGAGCTAACAAAAAAGCGCTGGGTGCCCTCTATTATATTTGCCGACCATGGAATTTCTTGCTCTGCAGAGTCGTGTACTATCACACTGCGGTACTGAGCAAGGCTACTCATATCGAGTGGTTGCTGCTGCGTTGCTAACGGGTGCGTGCTATTTACCACAAGTACACTTTGATACTCATCTATTTTAACCGCGCGAATGCCTTTTTGGTTCGGCACTGGCGACGGTGCGCCAATAACTAAATCAACTTTGTCTTCAATCAGTACTTCCCAGCTGCCGTTCATTACCTGTTCTTGTACATCTATTTCAATATTTTCATGCTCTGCTAAAAACTGCTCTATACTGGTAAATATCGGTTTTATATCAATAATCGAGTCAAAAGCAATACGAATTTTTGGCTCCCAGCCATTCGCAATTGTTTGTGTTTGCTCCGACAATGAATTAATCGCCAAAAGCAACTTGCACCCCTCGGTCAGTAAATGTTTGCCCGCAGGAGTTAGCACAGCACGACGTCCCTGACGCTGAAACAAAGTCACGTTTAATTGCTCTTCTAGTTTTTGTACTATGTAGGACAGCGCCGAAGGTACTTTATTTAATTGCTCTGCGGCTGCCGCATAACTGCCACGATGCTCAATAGCGTCAAGCACCAGTAACGCTTCAATACTAATAGGAGGTGTACTCATGGTTTTTTTCATCCAAATAACAACTATTCAAATTATTTGAACATATCAAGCAAATAATAGGCATTATTTAATTACAAAACAACAACTACAATGGCTACATACTCAATTAAACATACTTACTTAACATCAACAAGGGTAAAAATTATGACTATTAAAAATATTGCTAACGTTATCACTAAAACTGAACAATCACTGGCTACAGTACCACTGCGCGTTATTGCAGGTATTATTTTTGCCGCTCACGGGGCGCAAAAATTATTTGCATGGTTTGGTGGTTATGGCTTAGAAGGCACAGGACAATGGATGGAATCAATTGGCCTAGCACCAGGGTTTTTAATGGCCTTAATGGCAGGTAGTGCAGAATTTTTTGGTGGCTTATTTTTAATTGTTGGCCTACTAACAAGACCTGCTAGCTTTGTACTGGCTATTACTATGGTTGTGGCTATATTTACCACTCACATTGATAACGGCTTATTTATGAGCAACAACGGTTACGAATTTGGCCTAGCGCTATTAGCAATCACACTGGCTTTAGTTATCCAAGGTGGCGGTAAATTCTCACTTGATAACGTAATTAACCGTAACTTAAACAAAGCGTAATATTAGTTATTTAAAACACACACCGCATAGCTATGCGGTGTGTGTTTATGCATTTACAGCACATTAAGGAGTTAATAATGGGATTAATCGTAGACGGAAAATGGGTTGACCAATGGTACGACACAAAAAAATCGGGTGGTAGGTTTGAGCGCCAAGCAAGCCGCTTTACCCAACAAATTTCAAACGCCGCCGATAGCCAATTTAAACCCGAAGCGGGACGTTACCATTTATATGTGTCGCTAGCTTGCCCATGGGCACACCGCACCATGATAATGCGTAAATTAAAGCAACTCGAAAACGTAATTACACTTAGCGTAGTAAAGCCCGAAATGCTCGAAAATGGCTGGGAATTTGGTGAGCACGGCGATCCGCTTTATAACCTAGATTACGCCTACCAATTGTATTTAAAAGCCGATGCCAATTACGAAGGCCGCGCCACTATTCCTATTTTATGGGATAAAAAAACCCATACCATA
The DNA here is from genome assembly GCF_031198805.1 of Pseudoalteromonas sp. HL-AS2. Taxonomy (NCBI): domain Bacteria; kingdom Pseudomonadati; phylum Pseudomonadota; class Gammaproteobacteria; order Alteromonadales; family Pseudoalteromonadaceae; genus Pseudoalteromonas; species Pseudoalteromonas sp. HL-AS2. The sequence goes on from NZ_CP133572.1 coordinate 661,919, forward strand.
GTTAATAACGAATCATCGGACATCATGCGTATTTTAAATACCGCGTTTAACGAGCTAACCGGCAACACCGACGACTACTACCCGCAAGCACTACAAGCAGAAATCGACAGCGTAAACGAGCGCATTTACAACACGGTAAATAACGGCGTATATAAAGCAGGCTTTGCCACCACGCAAAGTGCTTATAACAGCGCTTACCATGCATTATTCGAAAGCCTAGACTGGTTAGAGCAACGCCTAGCTACACAGCGCTACTTAGTTGGTGAGCAAATTACCGAGGCCGACTGGCGCTTATTTACTACTTTAGTGCGCTTTGACGCTGTGTATCATGGCCACTTTAAGTGTAATCAGCAAAAAATTAGTGAATACCCTAACCTATATAACTATGTCACTGAGCTGTACCAAGTACCAGGCATTAAAGACACTGTTGACTTGGAATACACCAAAATACACTACTACGCCAGCCACAAAACTATTAACCCCACCGGCGTAGTACCACTAGGGCCTAAAACACAATTTGAGCAACCGCACGATCGCGACCGCCAGTATTAATCGGGCTTAGAGCTTCGGCAAAATTATGCCGAAGCTCTAAAGTAACTAAACAGCCAGTAAAAATTCACAAAGAGGGTATGAGGCGCTGCGCTTTAGAGAAAAAACAATCCACGGTCAGTTTCCAGTTAGCCCTCAGCTCGTAGCTTTTATTTACTAACAAATATAATGATGTAACACTAAACCCATATTGCGCAGAACGAGCTAATAAATGAAACTAGGACGAAATGATCCCTGCCCATGTGGCAGTGGCAAAAAGCACAAACATTGTTGTATGAACACTGTATCTACTAAACAGCATGCACAAATATTTGATGACATAACGCAAACTTTAGCCATGAATCCAGAGTTAAGTTTAGATGAGCTAAACCTTGTCGCAGAACAAACAATAGCTGCGCGAAACAACCAAGCCGATAGTGATTTTTGCGGGCTTTGCCCAACGCAAATATCTAATTGGCTCTATGCCCCGTTCAACGAATTAACAAAAGTTACTTTTAATACTCCAGCAGATTTATCAAGTAGCCCAGTGATGAGCTATTTAGCATTAATTTTTACTGAAGCCATGCAACAAGGCGGCTCAATTAAAGCAACGGCTAAAGGCAATTTACCTGCTAAATTAGTCAAACAAGCCTCTGAGCTACTACCTAACTTTGCTGTTTCTAAATACCCCATCCATATCAGTATTAGTGAATTTGCAGGCAGTAACGAAGATAAGTTTAACGCCCTACACTACACGCGTACTTTGGCTGATGTTGCCGGTATTATTTACTATAAAAGTGGCCATTTTCATATTAAAAAATCGGTGCAAAAGCTGTATCAAACCCAGGGGATTAATGCTTTTTACCTCCCTATGCTCGAAGCCGCCATCATGCAATACAATTGGCGTTACTTCGACAGCTTTACCGATAGCGTGGATCTGCGCGCATTTTGGCTATTTATGCTGTGGCGACTACAAAAACATGCCTCGGTCGAGCAACTAATTGACGAAGTCATTACCGCATTCCCTGCGTTACTTAGTCACGCTCCAGCGTCTCAATACTCAAGTCCGAGTGAGCTATTAGGCAGACTGATTGAATCTCGATTCATCAATCGCTTTTTAGAATTTTGGGGATTTGTTAGCATCGATCCAAAGCGTAGGGGAAATGCCAATATACAGCCATTGCTAACGCAAACCTTTCAGTTTGCAATTTAGTACCACACATACAATTATTATTCGCCTCACACAATGAGGCGAATAGTATAGCTAATTGCCTCATTACTGATTTTTACGGCAACATCTAAAAACAGGTCACTATCAATTAACATTTCATTTTCAGAGCCTATATCAAGAGTTATCGCACCTATCTTCTGCGTATGACCAATAAACACGTCTAACCTATTTTGTTTAATACCACTGCTCATCGTTCACCTCTTTATTATTGTGGTGCGACGCGTCATCACTAACAAGGCTAAACGACAATCCCAAGTACTCCATCACTTTAAGCACATTAAAAAACTGCACATTAACATCACCTTTTTCTATTTTTATCAGCGTAGGCTTCGAAATGTTTAGTGCTTGCGATACATCAACTAGCGTAAGCTTCATACCGGTTCGCTTTGAAGTGATCGCTTCAGCGAGTAACACTGACGAAAATGACTTAGATAAATCAGGCATTTCAGTGTGTTTAACCACTCTTCCAAGTGTTTTTTTTACAGGGGGGTTACTCATTAAAGGTCAACTACAGTTTACTTATATGCTTTATATTAGAATACAGCTATTAAAAGTCAAATTAAGTTTACTTTTAGTTGTAATTAATCAGGCAGGAAACCATAAGTAACCTAAAGTTTACTTATGACTCATTTGAATTAGTTTTAGACCCTTAAGTAAAGTATAGATTACCGTAGGCGTTGAGCTTGCTGACGCGAAAAGCGCAGCTTTTAAATTGTAGGCAGGAGTTTACCTCGCGCTTGGGCTTTTAAATTGCAAATTTGAGTTATATGTCGCGTTGGCGACAGCAGTTAAAGCTTTATGTTATTTAACACTTGATTGCAATATAACTTAAATACATCAAATGCTTGCTGCCAATTAAGGCTATTATTCCCATAAACCATAGGTACTACATATTTGTTAAAGCGTTCTTCATATAATGTATTGGTTTGTAGTAAGCTTAAGCCAAACTTCAGTTCAGCAATCGGACTTTTCATAAATTCAGCGTGTTGGTTTGAGTAACGCGTTAAGTCTTCCGCAATAACTTTACTTACCAAAGACATTACGCCAGAAGCACTCGCAAGCCCAGCTTGTTGAATATAATACGTATCATAAATATGGCGTATTAATGCAGGATCATCATCTCTTATATTATCGCGCGCAAAACTTGCTGTTCGCCTCAACATAGAGACTAGCTTTTCCGCTTGTGTACTCTTAATACTCGAAAACCCCATTAGCGCAACTTCAGGAGGCTTTTGAGTGACCTCATTCATTAAAGAACATATATCTCTACTCACTACTTGATCATAAAGCAAGGTCTCTATCAGCTCTAACTTAATAAACGGCCTTAGGCATGGAACTTTTGAATGTGCTTGAGGATAACGTATATCAATTTGTTGATAACGATATTCATCATAAATAGTAGGGCGGTTTTCTACCGAAAAAGAGTTGTGCAGACTAATGGCATTAAGTAATTGAAGATGTAACTCTTTCCTAGCCTTTCTTTTTTGTGTTTTTGAAATATTAGCAAACACATCTGTAGGTATGATTTTAATATCAATGTCTTCAGACATTCGATGAGTTTTAATGCCCGACTTTGTTAATGCGGTACCACCAGAAAAAACCAATAAGTGCGTATCAAAAGACAATTCAGAAAGTAGTTTTAGTAATGCAACAACATAATAATCTTTTTCAACAATAGCAGGGTTACCCATACCAAGAGCATCGGCAACATCTAAAAACAGGTCACTATCAATTAGCATTAATAGCACTATTATTTACGACAATTTTGCGTTTAAAGCGATTATTTGTAATTATTTTCAGAGACGCTGGAATTTGCAAGCTTTCACCATTGATACTACGTTGTGAAAACTCATCAAATTTGTAGTCAACACCTAGCTTTTCAATCGCTTCTAATATAACACCATCAGCTCCCGCAGGAGATGCCGGCATTAACTTACCCGTAATGCGATTTTCTCTCGCTTTAGTGTAAAGCCCATAACCAATACGCAATAAATGACCATTATCAACCAGCTTTTTTAATACCCGGCCAACTTGGTCGTAACCAGCAATATCTGCAAAATCAGCACGATCAAAAACATAACGCTTTGAGCGGTTTATTCTTGTTGTTACTTTACTTGCTATTGTCATAATAAATACCCTCGTTTCTTGTATTAAATATAGCAAATATACGACACCTTAACAACGCAAACATACGACATTTAATAATAGATTGGGTAAGGTAGCTATCAACACTTAATTTGCTGACGCGAAAAGCCTAGCTTTTAAATTGTAGGCAAGAGTTTACCTCGCGTTTAGGCTTTTAATTGCAAGTATTAGTTATATGTCGCGTTGTCGATGACTTTAAAGCTTCCTAATCAACATTAAAGCCTTAATCGTATTGCTATTAGGTACATCAGTGATATCCTATCCACACGCATGATTGAATGGAAGCCTCATGATTTTAAAAGATAAAATACTCACCACCAGTAACTCTGCAAAAATACAAGCAGGCCAAAAACAAGAGCTCGACGTGGCATTTTATTTACGCCGTGCATTTAAAGATCACCCTCAAGTTTTTGTGTTTAACGACCTCAAATTTAAACACAACGACGAAACAGCTCAAATAGACCACCTTATTGTATATACCTACGGCTTTATTCTCATCGAATCTAAAAGCATTACAGGGGAAGTAACGATTAATGAACATCAAGAATGGAGCCGAAGTTACCGTGGTAACTGGCAAGGTATGCCCTCACCAATAAAGCAAGTTGAGCTACAACTAGCAGTACTAAAAAGCCTATTACGAGCCAATGCCCCATTATTACTGCCAAAAATATTTGGTAAACTACAACAAGGCTTTGGTGGCCGAGAATGGCAAAGTGTTTGTGCAATATCGAGCAATGCTATTATCAACAGGGATCACACACCAAAAGCAACACAAGAGCGGTTAGTTAAATCAGAATTCATAGCTGATAAACTACTACAAATGATGAAACTACCCGCATCGACACCTAATGCTTTACATTTTTTATCCACTAACGTTAGACCATGGTTTAACGAAGAAAGTTTGGGCAAAATTTGCCAATTTATTTTAGAGAAAAACATATCACTTAGTTCACAAAATCATTCAAATGCCACGACACAAATAAATGAACTTAAACCGCCCTATCAACAAGTAGTAACGCATACTGAACCTGTTATTGAGGCACAGACCGAGCCTGAAGTAACACTAAGCAAAGAGATAGTTTTAACGTGTAAACAGTGTAATAGCTCAGCCAGTTTACAACCACGTTCTGGTCGCTATGGTTACTTTGTTACCTGTGGCATTTGCGAAGCTAATACACCAATGAAAGCTCCTTGCCCGCAATGTTCTAACGCCCATACTAAAGCAAGTAAGCGTAAGGATAGTTACTCATTAGTGTGCGGGAATTGTGACGAGACTGTGCCAATTCGGTTTTAGTTATAAAATTTATAATATAACTTAGCCATTTGAAAGTATTGATCTTATTTTCATAAAAATTTGTGTATCATGGCGCTTAATCAAAGCTTTTAGGTTTGCACTTGGTAAAAGTGCGATATTTACCCTTATATGGAAATAAATATATGTTAAAGAAACTCACTATAACTGCCGCTTTCTTATCCATTTTATCTGGTTGTACTATACAAAACTCATTCCCTGTGGAATACCATAAAAAAACAATTGAAAATGTTGAGGTTAAAAATATCGACTCTATTGGTGTAACCCAATGGAGAGATAAAAGAAACCTTGCCACTGTTAAAGATGAATTAGCAGAAAAAGCAGTTATGCGGATGGGCCCTGCAACAATCGGCATGACAAGTGATGGACAGGAATTTGTAAGAGTTGCTGACTTTATAAGAAATGCCTTTATTAATGAGCTTCAATCTTTAGGTGTAAATGCAAAAAAGATTGACATAATACCTGCATCTAGTGATGCGAAGCTATTAAGTAATATCGCAATAAATAATCAAGTAGAAATGTTAATTTCTGCAGACCTTATGAGTTTTGATGTTAATTGTCATGGTGCATGGACTTTAGACTGCAATAGAAATGTTTCTTTTTCACTTTCATTAGTAAATAAGCTAGGGGAAGAATTAATTACACGTGAATTATTTGATGCAACTATGGCCAATAATGAAGGTATGGGAGTTCTCCATAAAACATTATTAGATCAATTAACTAACGAAGTTATGCGCAGCGCTTTAAAAAAAGCTGTAATTAGAACTGTTGAAGAAATTAATAAACAATCTAAATAACTAAAGAAAAAGTCGCGTTGGCGACGGCAACCAAGGGGCGCTCTTTACCAAGTTAAAGCGCCGACCGCCCCTTGGAACCCCACGGCGCCCCGAGGATCACACTATCTCCTCAATTGTAATTAATGATATGAACGTAATCAGCGTAGATAGGCCATCCGTGGCCAAGCTACGCTTTATCGCGCATTGCCTAAAGGGATTTAGGTACTTGGAATTTGTCGGGAACAAAATTCCGCCATGCGCAGCTATTACTCATCATTAATTCAATTTCGGGTGTGATCACGGGGAAATATCTCAGCGTCAGCCTTCAAATTGTAGGCGGGAGTTTACCTCGCGCTTTGTTTTTAGATCCGAGTTTAATTCGCGTAGTGCTTTGCATAACTCCTTAAAAACTCTGTTTTCTAAATGGGGTTTTCAACCATTGTCTATAGTCTTTATCCAATTGCGGAAAATGCTGATACAGCATATTTTTTAACTCTGCTGCAGTGAGTTTACTGCATGGCGATTTTTGCTCGGCTAGCATGATGCTTTTTAAAAACTGTTTGCCTTTATTAGAATCCATCATAAAATATATAGCAGCCCAACTGCTCGCATAAAGTTTAGTGTCATCGCCTGTTTGCCACGTGTCATCTAAACCTATCAACCAATTAATAGTAAAAACACTTTGCGCTACGCGCTTATTATTTACCCAGCCAGGATGTGGCTCAACACTAACTAGTTGCATGCTGTTTTTGGTATATTCAAAATACTCAGCTAACCCCTCATTGAGCCAGCGAGGAGTAGAGCCTAATATTGCTTTGTTAACCGCATGCACCGCTTCGTGTACCGCTGTGCGCATAGCACTTTGCTCATTTCTATAATTTATTAAAGCTGAGTTGGTAGAATGAAAATACATACCATCGGTGTTTGTTGGATCGGCCCCGCGCAGTTTAATTGCTTGCTCATAGCTTCTTCGTGTTGCAAATACAGTTAAATTTAACCTTACTTTTTTTAATGCATCAACACCTATAATTTGACCATACACCTTAAAAACAGTATTCAATTTTATACGTAACTCTTCAGTAAACGAGGGCGGTAAGTTAGCTGCATGTAGCGTTAATTCAAAGTAATCGAGCGGCTCAACAAAGTCTGTGTCGAGTGTTGCGGCCTCAAAGTCAGGCTTTTCATCACTAAAATGTGGCACGCCATTACTATCTGTCCAAGTGTAAATATTGCCATTACGCTTATATTTAACCTTACCTAATGACACATCTACACAGCGCGTAGTGTCGGCTTGTGGTAAATGTTTTTGCATTGCAGTTTTAGCAGAAAGTGACGGAGCGGCAATCGTTTTAATAGCGGTTAGTTCAGACTCTTCAGCCATTTCGATTTTAGTTTTTATATCTTCGTAAATAGCCCTAACACTGCCAATAGGATCATGATAATTAAATACCCGTCCTGTCAAATGATTAGCAATAAGTGCCGATGCAATTAACAGCACAATAAATACAAATAGCACTCGCCATTGTGTGTTTAACATATTTATGGCCGCTTACTCCACTGCTCTTCAAATAATCGTTTTTGCTCACCGCGGTACTCACTGCACCATACAAAATCGGATGACTCCATTCCCTTAGCTCGGCAACGTTTAGGTAAAGTATAAAACTCAGACCAAGCTTTAAGCTTACCTGGGTCGTTATAGCTATCACTATAAAATTGCATATTCGGCATTTTTGTGTGTAATAACGCGTTATTACTAGTGCTATAAACGGAAGACCGTTGATATGTTCGATTGGTTTGTTTGGGGTTATCACAATGCTTTGCAAGTTCTTCAAATAAAGATTTGAATCGTGCTTTTAATCGCTCACCTTCTTTCACTCTATAGCCTTGACGCAACCGTGAACGTATTGTTTCACGTTCTTTTTCAATACTATCGCAATGCCCTTGCGAGTAAGGTTCGTATGCTTGCGGGAAAGAAGTAAATAGACCAAGTAGTATCAATAAAATCCATTTAATCATTATTTATCCTTAAATTGAGTACTTTCTTCCTTTATGCTCCTAGAGTGAATATAAGGGATTGGATATAAAATAGAAACAGATAGTTTAGGGGAATTGGTAAGTCGTGCTTTAGCGCAATAGTAAAAGTAAAAGTAATTTTGTAGGCGTTAAGTTTGCTGACACCAAAAGCGCAACTTTTGAATTGTAGGCGGGAGTTTACCTCGCACTTGGGCTTTTAAATTGCAAATTATTTATACATATCGCGTTGGCGACGGCACCCAAAGAAAGGCAAACGCTGGTCTCTCTTTGGAATCTCACAGCGCCCCGAGGATCACACTGTTTCTTCAATTGTAATTAATGATATGAACGTAATCAGCGTAGATAGGCCATCCATGGCCAAGCTACGCTTTATCGCGCATCCATGCGCAGCTATTACTCATCATTAATTCAATTTCTGGTGTGATCACGGGGTGTTGTCTTAGCACCAGCCTTTAGTTCAACAATGAGTTAATGCTTGTTTACATTGCATTTTTTAGTAAACTGAATGTTCGCAAACAGGGAGTGGCTTTAATGCAGCAGATTGGTATTTACGAGCAGTTAATTACGCAAGTAATTGAACAAAATTTAAATCATGATACGATTTTTTAATTGCAAATATTAGTTATATGTCGCGTTGGCGACGGCAACCAAAGAAAGGCAAACGCTGGCCTCTCTTTGGAATCTCACAGCGCCCCGAGGATCACACTGTTTCTTCAATTGTAATTAATGATATGAACGTAATCAGCGTAGATAGGCCATCCATGGCCAAGCTACGCTTTATCGCGCATCCATGCGCAGCTATTACTCATCATTAATTCAATTTCTGGTGTGATCACGGGGTGTTGTCTTAGCACCAGCCTTTAGTTCAACAATGAGTTAATGCTTGTTTACATTGCATTTTTTAGTAAACTGAATGTTCGCAAACAGGGAGTGGTTTTAATGCAGCAAATTGGTATTTACGAGCAGTTAATTACGCAAGTAATTAAGCAAAACTTAAATCGTGATCAATTTTATGTAGGTGAGCGCCAGCTTGAAACGGCCGAAGCCGCAACATGGCTTTCACGCTTTTTAGGTAAGCTTGTTGAACATGCGATTGATGCAATCCCTAATTCAAAAAAGCGCTTAGAAGAACAAATTGACCTTGCCAACAACCTTGTACTTTGGCTTAAAGATCACATTCGTGATGACGAACTAATCAACGAAAATCTTATCGACAGCCAAGGCCGAATACTTACCGCGCTATTTAATACCCAAAACCCTATTGCGGCCAACCTTAAAGATTACTCAAGCGATATATTCCCACTCACAGGCCTTACACAAAGCGAATTATTTAGCGGTGCTAATGCAGGTATATCGCTCGAAACCGAGCTAAAGCGCGAGATAAAATCGTCCGACACTATTTATTGGTTGGTCTCATTTATAAAATGGACAGGGCTGCGCATATTTAAAAATGAGCTGGAAGCGTTTACCAAAAGCGGCAATAAACTCAAAGTTATTACTACTTCGTACATGGGCGCAACGGATGCTAAAGCCGTTGAGTTTTTAGCAAACCTACCAAATACCGAAGTAAAGCTAAGTTATAACAATCAGCAAGAACGCCTACATGCTAAATCCTACTTATTTATGCGTAATACGGGTTTTCATACAGGGTATATTGGCTCGTCTAACTTATCGCATTCGGCGCTTACCAGCGGCCTTGAATGGAACTTAAAAATTACCGCACAAGAAATCCCACACATAATAGCCAAAACCAAAAGTACCTTTGAAACCTACTGGGAATCAAAAGACTTCGAGCTATTTACAGGCGCTGTTGAGTGTAAAGAAAAGCTCATTAATTCACTTAACGAGCAACGCGGTGTTGGGCAATCAAGCAGCCTATTTTATTTTGATATAACACCAAAAACGCATCAGCTCGCTATTTTAGAAAAGCTAAGTGCTGAGCGCAGCGTACATAAGCGTTTTAAAAACTTAGTGGTTGCCGCAACCGGCACAGGTAAAACTATAATATCGGCGTTCGACTTTAAAACCGTTTACGACAAAAACCCAAACGCACACTTTTTGTTTGTAGCCCACCGCGAAGAAATACTAAAACAAGCGCAAAGCGCTTACCGTGGTGTGCTTAAAAATAACGACTTTGGTGAGCTGTGGGTAGGTAACTACAAACCACAACGCTACAACCAATTATTTGCATCAATCCAAACGCTGAACAGCCAAATTGAATCGCTAAATTTAACTCACGATTATTACAACTACATAGTAATAGACGAAGTACATCACGTAAGCGCTGCCAGTTATCGCGCTATATTAAACCACTTTACGCCCACAATATTACTTGGCTTAACCGCAACACCAGAGCGACAAGATGGTGCAAATATACTCGATGATTTTTGTGGCGTAATAGCCGCCGAAATTCGCTTACCAGAGGCAATAAACCAGCGCCATTTATGCCCATTTCAATACTTTGGACTAGATGACGACACCGACCTAAGCCAAATAACATGGCGAGGCGGCCGTTACGATATAAGCGAGCTAAGTAACCTTTATACAGGTGAAAACAACCGCGCTAACAAAATTATATCCAGCCTTGCCGATATCGTAACCAATGTTCACGCTATTAAAGCACTCGCGTTTTGCGTAAGCCAAAAACACGCTGAATTTATGGCCTCTAAATTTAACTTAGCAGGCATAAACGCCGATGTACTCACCAGCAAAAACACCAATGAGCGCGCGGCTAAGCAACAAGCACTGCGCCAAGGCGAAATACAAATACTCTGTGTAGTTGATATTTTTAACGAAGGTGTCGATATTCCAGAGGTTGATACTCTGTTATTTTTACGCCCGACTGAAAGCCTAACGCTGTTTTTGCAGCAACTAGGCCGTGGTTTGCGCCTGCCCGATAACAGCCAAAAGCAGTGCTGTACCGTACTCGACTTTGTAGGCAATGCTCGCCCAGAATATGACTTTGCGAGTAAATTCCGCGCACTCATTGGTAAAAGTAACCAGCCAATAAAAACCGAAATCGAAAACAACTTCCCGCATCTACCGCTAGGTTGCCGTATAGAGTTACAAAAGCGCACACAACAAACAATATTAAAAAATATTCAGCAAGCTATAAACTCTAAACGCCGTTTACAGCAGCTTATAAATAGCTATTCGCAACATACCAATGACGCGCTAACGCTAAGTAACTTTTTACGCATAAACCCACAAGTCACGCTTGAGGATATATACAAACCAAAAGACGGTAGGATCGGCGGCTGGCATTGGTTAAAGGACGGTGAAATACCTGCAGAGCAAGCCGATATTTACGCCGCGTATTACCGCGCAATCAACACCCAATTACTCGGCTGCGACTCGCTCAGTTACTTATGCTTTTTACGTGATTTATGTAATAACGATTTTAGCTTTATGCCAACAGCACAAAACCAACAGTACGCACTTATGGCGCATTACAACTTTTGGGATTCCACTGGCACAAGTTTAGGCTTTAAAACGCTTGAACAAAGCTTACAAACGCTTATTCATCCAGCGTTACAGCACGAACTTGCACAAGTAATCACGCTTTTATTAAACCGCATTCACCAACAAGAAAGCGATTTAGCGTGTTTACCTAATCACGCCATAAAATTGCACAGCCGCTACACGCGCCAGCAAATACTTTCTGCATTTGGAGCGCACTCGTTTGATAAAAAATCGACAGCCCGCGAAGGCGTTTTAGAGTTTAAAAACCAAAATCTAGAGCTATTATTTGTAACGCTTAATAAGTGTGAAAAAACCTACTCACCCACCACGCTGTATCACGATTACGCAATCAGCCCCACCCTATTCCATTGGCAAACGCAAAACAGCGCTCGCCCTGAACACGGCCGTGGCCTTAGTTATATTCAGCACCAAAAAACTGGCAAAACCATCCTGTTATTTGTGCGAGAACAAGGCAAAGACGAAAACGGCAGAACTATGGGATTTGTAAACTACGGCGAGGTTAAATACCAAAGCCATAACGGCAGCCAGCCAATGAATATAACGTGGGAGTTAACAAACCCCATGCCAAGTAAAATGTGGCATGGGGCTGGGAAATTGGCTGTTGGTTGATGGACTACAATTTTGGTTAAATTCTGACTCAGTTCACATTTTAACTATTGATACTAAGCGAAAACATATGAAAAACTCTACACTCTTACAAATTAAGACACTTCCTGAACTAGTACAAAAAAATGAAAGTAACTCATGCGGAGCATACTGCGTCGCAGCAACTTTAGCTTGCTTTGGCCTTTTTCCCCCCAAGCAATCGCTCCGTATAAATCGTTTTAACATTGAAGCCAATCAATTTAATGGAAAAGCATTAAATATTCCCTTTAATATTAGCTTAAACAATTTTGCAGATTATGTTTATCAGATAACTGGCATCTTGGATATCGATGAGCCATCTCAATATGTTGAAAAAAATGGACTTAACTCTCTAGCGGCTATGTTTTATGCACTTGAAAAATATAATTTAAACGTAGCAGTATTATTTAAAGATAAATCAAAATTTGAAAATTTAAAGAAGACTTACCCGAATGAAATAGAATTACTCTGTAAGAATCTAAAAGCTAATATTTATATAAATAATTCTGTATCTACGATCTCTAACTGCGTGACCATTTATGCAATTTCTTATAATAATGGCAATACACATTACATAGCTTGCAATAGCAGTGGTAACTGGTATGACCCCGCTGAAGGAAATTACTCTACGGACTTTAATTCAATAGAGCAATTTACTGAAATGTACGGTGGCGAGTGGCTTGGAGTTAGCTTAGTGTGCAATATAAAAAATTAGCAATAAACACTAAAAGACCACCTAAAAACACACAGGTAATTTGTTCTAAATGTATCTTGTAACTGTTTTTTTCAATCGCGGATAAGGGCGTTAACGGTGCATTTTGTGAAGTATATTCCCACTCAATTCTCAGTATTTTAAGCTTATAATCAAGCTTTTCACTTTCAATTAAATCTTTTTCAATATTTAGTTTTTCTAGTTGTCTCCTTAGTTTCCCATAACAACCAGCGGTAGATCTGTGCTGTTCCGCTTGCTCTGAAAACCTAGCAAAAGAAACCACACCAGATAAAACAGCTGCCAAAATGCTCATACAAACCATGATGTTCTTCAACAAACCTTTTGCTTCCATAAACAACATCGCTGTAACTATTGTTGAGCTAATGATTAATGCGTATCCCGTTAAGTTAGCTCTAAGGTATAAAGTTTCAGAACGAGTATAATGCCCTTTTTGAGCATTATGTAATCTAGTTATCCAGTCATTGATTAACGTCTGTACATCAATCAATTGCGTATTATTTTCAGACATACTTTTCTCTTTAAACTTTACTACAGGTAAACTCACTCTTGATGAGTCTATGAAAAAATGACCCTAAAGAATTTGAGTTAATTAATTCCTCATAAATATACTGTGGTACATCATAATATTGATAAACGCCGCTTTTAAACTCAATTTCGAGAGTTAAACTATTTTCGTCATACCCAACTGATAATAAATTACTTGATTCTACTGGTTCTCTTTCCATATTATTTACTCTTCTTTAGCTATTAGTCACTTAACTTCTGTACTTTGAGAACGCCAAGCATTCACCAAAACTTTAAAATCATGAGCCTTTCTTACATTAGTCCAACTTTCAGATACTTGAGGATCGTGACTGTTTGGAAATTGACCATCCTTAGGTATTCTAAACTTAAATCGCATAGGTAACTTTGCTGCCTCCCCCGTCACTATGGCTTCTCCCGTCCTTAAAACAGGCAAAGAATCAACTATACCTGAAAGGCTATCTGACATTGCCGCCTTAACTCTACTACGGTCTGCTGAGTTGCTTATTCTTAATGAAAATAGAGTTCCGCATTGCGAAAGGATAGTTTCATCAATCTCAGAAGGCCTTTGACTTATTAGCATTGAGCCAACTCCAAATTTTCGACCTTCTTTTGCAATTCTTCTCACCATTGATTTAGATAAACCACTATTCTCTGTCGATAGATAACGATGTGCTTCTTCCATAACAAGTAATAAGGGGTTTGAGCGCATACCTGCATCTAAATTTTTGCTCCAAATTGCTGCCTCAAAGAGAATATCAAGCATTGATCCAAGTAAAAGATCCAACCTCTCAGATGGCATTCCGGATAAGTCTAATATCGTGATCGGTTTATCATCGCCTATCCAACATCTAATCAAATCTGGTAAGTCTTTCTTTGATTTGTAGCCTGTGTCCGGTGTCCAATCTCCAGGTGATAAGAAGAAGTTATATTGGCTATCAAGTAACTTAGAACGCATATTCTCAAGGTTTTTCTTCCATTTGTTATCCCCTCCTTTTTTTGTAAAACCATTATTTGAAGTATTAGGAGGTCTAAATTTTGGAGGTATTAAATTATCGATATCACCTTTCCCATCATCAATAAAGGCTGGTGTTTCCATTTCCTTATCATTCCAAGTGATTGAATCAAATATATATAAGTCATACCAAATTTTTTTTAAGCTAAATGGAATTGGTGTTGCCGCTGTTACTTTGTTTGGGTCTAAGTTAATTTTCGGATTGTTATTAAGAAAATTTTTTTTCTCTTCCACTATCAAGTCTAAAAATTTATTTTTTAGGTCTTGGGTATTGCCACAAAGAAATTCAATCAAGCTTTCAGGAGCGACACACCAGTATGGTATAAATAAATTTTCAGTACCTTTTTCACCATCAATGGTAAAAACATTCGCAATATCACCTAAAGCTGATGAATACTCGCCATGCAGATCAAAAAGAACAACTCTAGCGGATGGCATTAAAATTTTCGGAGTATGAGAGGTAATAATTGCTCTTAATAAACTGGCAACACTTGTCGATTTCCCTGAGCCTGTAGAGCCAAGCACAGCGCTATGTTTATTGACTAAGCTATCTAAATCGATACTTACATCAATACTATCTGAGCTTGAAAGCTTGCCTATTATGATTTGTCCTAGCTCTCCAGCACCATATATTTTTTTTAAGTCTGCCTCAGTGACTAAATGTACTTCTTCTGAAATTGAAGGGAACTGACTAATTCCACGCTCAAAATCACTACCAATAGCTTCACCAACTAGCTCAACTTTAATTACTCTACTGGTAGTTTGGTCATTCTTATCAGATGAGTGTTCCGCTGTCTCTGATATTACGCCATAAAGACTGTTATAACCTTGTGGTATCCTAACAAAGCTACCTACTTGGCCGATCCTATGTGTTTTTCCTTCAATAACTAATAAGCCGGAAACAACCTGTGGTGTTAACTCTACAAAAATAGAAGAACCAGAGACCGATGTTATATTTCCTAAAAAGGTTGGAACTTTAATCATCAGCAAACCCCATATCTTCTTTTTTACCCTCCGACAAAAGCTCTTGTAAACGGATTGAAGAACCACCTGAGCTAGCTAAAAATTTTGCAAAGGTAACAAAGTCACCTAACTTAAATGAATCTTTCATCCAATATTCACTTCTAATGACATCCCAATTCTTACTCGGTGATTGGCCTATTGCCCAAGGTGCTTTTATTCCATTAATAACAGCACCATCAGAACAATAAACACTTATATTTGGTGTTCTTAAAGCTGCGCAAGTTGCATGAAGTTCTTCGTCTAATTTTTTATATTGAAATGCAAATATTGCTGAAGATTTATTTTCCGATAAACATTCATCTAACTTGGCCGTAATATGCGCATCAGCAAACGAAAATCCGATTGTTAAAAGAAGAGTATCCGGTTCAAGAAGAAAATTTTTAAGTCTATCGAATAAAGCTGAAAATGGAGCTGATTGAGTTTGGTCATATTTTATATGGGAAGGATAAACCATCGTATCTACATCATTGCTACTTCCTCGGATTACCTCACCCTTTTTATTTTTTGACCAATTAATTGATCCATGCAACTTCCATAGCCTAATCCATTTGGCTGGTAAATCATTACTTGAAATACTAGATGGGTCAAAGAATGCATTACGGGAGCCTGAAAAACCATCAAAATATGGGGTTCTCACTCTCTCCATTGCCTCTTCTAATAATAAATCATAGTTTGTTGTAAACAGCTCAACTGCGAAATCACGGTTTATACCATTAATCCATGAAATTAAGTGGCTATAAGGATTATCAACATCTGGTAACTCCTTGCTTACTATGACTTTAATTATACTACATATTTTGAATGATAACTTTTCATAACCTTCGGCATTAAGACCATATACTTCAGTTAAACCGATTACTTCAGCTAAGGAGCGTACCCGAGAAAGTATTAATTCAATATTTCTAACACCGAGATCTTTCTCTAAAGCATTAAATACTTTTTTTTCTAAAACAGCATCTAAACCCTGATACACAAGATCTGTTAATCCAGCTATATCTGGTATAAGAGGCTTTCTTGGGGCTTCTGGGGCGGCAGTATTAATACTAACAGGTGCTCCTGCACCGATTAGGATTCCTATTTTCTTCTTATTGTGCGTTAGTAAATGGCGAAAGTCATACATATATTGATCTGGATTATGTACTGTCGTGGTAGTCATATTTTTCCTTGAATATCCATAAACTTTAAGAGCTATAAATTCTTCGCTATTAACTCAGCTTTCAACAAACCACCTTTAGTCAATAGCTTAGGCGCAAAACTTGGGTTACGTTTTGACTTGTATGCATCAAGTATTAACTTAAGGCCATGTGCTTCTAACAATGAAATATTAACTTCGGTATCCATTTCGGCTGATTCGATGAAATCATCTGAAAAGCTAGGGGCAATTATTAATACCTGCGCCACTCGTTTACCTTGGTTTTCAGCACGGGTTACATAAGCTTTTACTTGGCGAGACGTTGTTGAATATTTAGCGAAATCTCCATTTTTACAGGTTTTTGCTTCACCAATAATTATGTCGTTATCACTGAGTGAAATTACGATATCGGCTTTATCTTTAGTGGTGTTCAAATCTTTACGGAGATCTTCATCAATATTAAGCTCTAGTAGTTCAAAAATGGCTTTTGTAACTTCTTCAAATTTAATGCCGATATCAGCTTCTGTTACATCTGCGCCAGCTTCTCTTAATGCGTTAATATCACGACGTGCTAGTGCGTCATAGTTCTCTATTAGCTTATCTGTCGCGTTTGCAAAGCTTTCTAAAATAGCAAAACGTGCATTGCCACGCCTAGAAAGCCCCATGCTGTCGCGAACTTCTCTTACTTCATCATTTGATAGTAAATATAAAATGTCGTGTGGCGTAATACTTAAAGCACGCAGCTTTTCAGTGTCAATTAATTCATTAGCTTCAAGTTCAAATGCTTCCTTTAGTACAGCTTGCATCGTTGGGAAGTGTTCTTCTAGTGTTTTTAGAAGTTGTTTAAAACCACTGGCGCTAAGTGAATCAAACTCTTTTTCTGTAGCACCTGATAATGATGACAGTATTAAACCAATACGTTCATCTAAAGTAGTGCCTAATTTTTCAGTATCAATTTCTAGGTCTTGTATCAACTGCTTTAGGCGTTCTTTACGTTGATTTTGGTTATCTTCGACATTATGAATATCGTCCGATAATAATTTAGCGGCGCTAATCCCTGAGTGAATAATTGTTTGAATTTTATCAGTGCGGCTTACACCTCTAATTTTACGCCCATGGGCTTTAAGCGCATTCGAAAGCTCAGCATCTGTGAGTGTTCTAAGTATTCTAAGTACATACTTATCGGCTAAATCCTTGCCTTGAATTTCATTAAGTAAAGTTACAATTTCATCTGGAATAAACACTTCTTGGCGTTTTTTACTTATAAATAACAGCCCTATATCTCTTAGGCTATTTAAGGCATCTAACACACCATTTTGAGGGATAATATCAACTAGGTGCTCTACTGCGGCACATTCATCTGTTGTAAGGTTTAACTCATTAGAAAGCACATTAAGAATACTGCGCTCATCGTCTGTAACTTTAGTATCTCGGTTGTTTTTTTCGTCATTGAAATATGCTTCTTTCATACAAGCATGATAAATTTTTAATGCGCGATTTCTTTCTAAAATACCCTCTGCTGAGTTTTGTTGAATACACTCTTTAAGCTCTTTTGAAAGCTTTGATAATTCAGCCCACTCTTTTTCGTAAAGCGACTCTATCCAACTAATTCTTGCTACACCATTCCCGTCTCGACTTAAAATATTCACCAATAAGTTAAGTTGAGCGCTACTCATTAATATTTGTTCTTGGACAGAGATTTTGAAGAAGTCACGAACAGTATTGAACAGTTGAGTAATTTCACTACCTGAGGCATTTTTAATTTGACCGTCGATATTATCGATTGTTTTCGCTAGTTTTTTATTGTTTTTAGCGGCATCAGAACAAAGACGATCGAGGCATGAAATGAATTTTGATTTTTCTACTTGGTTAACAACTGATAAAACTTGGTTGAGTTTCATTATTTAGAATCCTTTCTTTTAATGTGGTTACTAACGTACCAGTTAATTATTGTTACGGCAATATCGTTCACTTCATATTCAAATTGTTTAATCCGTTAAACAAAAAACAATTGAAATTAATAAGCACCAATTTACCAACAAACTCCAATCCCCGTGATCACACCTGAAAC